>NZ_JYJF01000007.1 GCF_000955975.1 Saccharothrix sp. ST-888 | reverse complement strand
GACGATCTCGATCAGCTTGGTCGGGTTGGAGTCCAGGTCGACCATGTTGCCGGCCTCCTTGGCCGCCATGGTCCCGGTGTTCATCGCGACACCGACGTCCGCCTGGGCGAGGGCCGGCGCGTCGTTGGTGCCGTCACCGGTCATCGCGACCAGCTTGCCACCCTCCTGCTCCTGGCGGATCAGGGCGAGCTTGTCCTCCGGGGTCGCCTCGGCGAGGAAGTCGTCCACCCCGGCCTCCTCGGCGATGGCCCTCGCGGTGAGCGGGTTGTCGCCGGTGACCATCACGGTGCGGATGCCCATCCGGCGCAGCTGCAGGAAGCGCTCCCGGATGCCGTCCTTGACCACGTCCTTGAGGTGGACCACCCCCAACACCCGTGCCCCGTGCCGGTCGTGGACGGCGACCAGCAACGGGGTTCCGCCGCCCGAGGCGATGATCTCGACCGCCTGGTGCGCCTGCGGCGGGACCTGGCCGCCGTTCTCGTACACCCAGGCGGAGACGGCGGCGGACGCGCCCTTGCGCACCCGGACGGTCGGACTGCCGTCCGGCCAGCTGAGGTCGACGCCGCTCATCCGGGTCTGGGCGCTGAACGGGACGAACTCCAGCCGCCCGAGCTCGCCCTCGGCCCGTTCGCGCAGCCCGTACCGCTTGGCCAGGATCACGATCGAGCGGCCCTCGGGGGTCTCGTCGGCGAGCGAGGAGAGCTGGGCGGCCTCGGCGAGTTGGGCGGGCCCGACGCCCGGGAGCGGGACGAAGCGGGTGGCCTGGCGGTTGCCGAAGGTGATGGTGCCGGTCTTGTCCAGCAGCAGGACGTCCACGTCGCCCGCCGCCTCCACCGCGCGCCCGGACATCGCCAGCACGTTGCGCTGCACCAGCCGGTCCATGCCCGCGATGCCGATCGCGGAGAGCAGCGCACCGATGGTGGTCGGGATCAGCGCCACCAGCAGGGCGACCAGGACCGTCATGGTCTGCTCGGCGCCCGCGTAGATCGCCAGCGGCTGGAGGTTGACGATGCAGAGGATGAAGATGACGGTCAGCGTGGCGAGCAGCAGGTTGAGGGCGATCTCGTTCGGGGTCTTCTTCCGCTCGGCGCCCTCGACCAGGGCGATCATGCGGTCGAGGAAGGTCAGCCCCGGTTTGGAGGTGATCCGCACCACGATCCGGTCGGAGAGCACCTTGGTGCCGCCGGTCACCGCGCTGCGGTCGCCGCCCGACTCGCGGATCACGGGCGCGGACTCGCCGGTGATCGCGGACTCGTCCACGGCCGCGATGCCCTCCACCACGTCGCCGTCGCCGGGGATCGTCTCACCCGCCTCCACCACCACGAAGTCGTACTGCCGCAGGTCCTCGGCCGCCACCTGCTCCTCGGGGCAGTCCTCCAGACCAACCCGCCACCGGAGCAGCCGGCGCGCCACCGTTCCGGTCCGCGCCTTGCGCAGCGACTCCGCCTGGGCCTTGCCGCGTCCCTCGGCGACCGCCTCGGCCAGGTTGGCGAACACCACGGTGAGCCAGAGCCAGACGCTGATCAGCCAGGTGAACACGCTCGGCGAGACGACCGCCGAGAGGGTGGTGAGCGCCGAGCCGACCTCGACCACGAACATCACCGGGTTGCGCAGCATCAACCGGGGATGCAGCTTGCGCAGCGCCTCCGGGAAGGAGGTGATCAGCTGCTTGGGGTCGAAGAGGCCGCTCGCCGCCCGATGCCGGTGTGCGGAGGGCGGGTTGGGCGCACGACTGGTGACGGAACGGGTGGGGACGTCCCTCTCGGGAGCCTGCTGAAGCATGGGGCGGACCTTCTCGGACGGGCCTGCGGCGGGAGCAGCGGGAGCGGCGGCGGCAGTGCGGCGGCGACGGGTGAGGACGGGTGGGGACGGATACGGGCCACGCCGCAGCCAATCGCGCGGCCGCCCCGGCCCGCCGAGGCTCTGACGCCTTCCTGACGGTCCGCCAGAAAACCTTGACACCGGCTTGACGCCCCCGTCCCGCGGTGTCCGCCGCCCCGCGTCAAGACCGCGTCAAGGTTGCCGGGCGCGGCGTACGGCGTGCGTCAAGCACCGGTACGGGGCGGTCCGGCCGGGGTTCGAATGGAGGTGGGAAGTCAGTAGCAGGTTCACCCGTGGCGAGTGCCCTCACCCGAGGTGCCGATGGGAGCGGATGGCGATGATCGAGAGTGCGCGTGTGATCGTGGGGGTCAACGGCTCGTTGAGCAGCCTGGCGGCCGTGCACCGCGCCGTCGAGGAGGCCGCCCGGCGCAACGCGGTCCTGGTGCCGGTCGCGGCCTGGAACCCCACCGAGGCCGAACGGCTGCGCCCGCTCCCGGAGTTGGAGCATGCCGCCCACCGGATGATGGACACCGTCTTCGAGCAGGCCTTCGGCGGCTACCCGGACGGCGTGCTGATCCGCCCGGTGGTGGTGCGGTCCGAACCGGGGCCGGCCCTGGTCGCGGCCGCCGACCGGCCCACCGACCTGCTGGTCCTCGGCGCCGGACGGCGCAGCCGCCTGCAGCACGTCATGCACGGCTCGGTGGCGCGCTACTGCCGCTCCCGCGCCCGCTGCCGGATCGTGGTCGTCTCGCCGTCGGAGCTGCTGGAGAGCCTGGAGGTCAGCGTGCGCAGCGGCGCGCCGATGCCCCGGCTGTCCGGCCGGGCGGCGGCCTGGGCGCGCCCGGCGGGCGCACCCGCACGGTGACGCCCACGCGGTGACCTCAGTGGTCGGCGCGGCGGAGGCTGAACACGAAGGTCGCGCCGCCGCCGGGGGTGTCCTCGACGGACAGTTCGCCGTGCATCGCCTCGACGAAGCCCTTGGCCACCGCGAGGCCGAACCCGGTGCCGGTCCCGCGCGCGCCTCCCGGCTGCACGCGGTGTCCGCGCAGGGGCTGGAACAGCCGCTCGCGCTCCTCGGGGGCGATGCCGGGACCCCGGTCGACGACGCGTACGTCCACCCGGTCCGCCACCGCCCCGGCGTCGATCCGTACCGCGGCTCCCGGCGGCGACCAGGCCCGCGCGTTGGCCAGGACGTTGGCCAGCGCGCGCTCCAGCAGCCCGGGATCGGCCTGGACCGGCGGCAGGTCCTCGGTACGGCCGAGCGCGAGCTCCGCCCCGGTGGCCGGCAGGCTGGCCACGGCCGCGCACAGCACCTCGGCGACGGCCGTCGGGCGCAGCGCGACCGGCGCCCGGCCGGCCCGCAGCCGGCTCAGGGCCAGCAGGTTGGCGACCGAGTGGTCCAGCCGGCCGGTCTCGGCGGTGATGGTCCCGGCACAGGCGCGCCGGTCCGCCTCGGCGGCGGGCTCGGGCGAGTCGAGCTGTGCCGCCGCCGCCTTGATGGCGGCCAGCGGCCCGCGCAGGTCGTGCGCGACGGCTTCGAGCAGGGTGGTGTGCAGCGCGTCGCTACGGGCCAGCGAGTGCGCGGCAGCCGCCTCCCGGGTGAGCCGCTCGTGCTCCTCGGCCAGCCGTAGCTGGGTGACGAACGGGCCCAGCAGCCGGGTGTTCTCCTCGTCGATGACCGGTCCGAGCAGGACCAGCACGGTGCCCTGGTCGAGTTCGGCGGCGAACGGCGCGTCCTCGGGACGGGCGGGCAGCGGGCCGCCGGAGGCGGCCACCGGGCGCCAGCCGTCGCCGGTCGGCGCCAGGATGCCGGCCGCCTCCAGCCCGAACACCCGGCGCAGTTCGGCGAGCAGGCTGCGCAGCGTACGGCCCTCGCCCCGGACCGTCTCGCCCGCCAGCCTGGTGAGGGCGTGTGCCTCGGCCCGGGCCCGCGCGGCCTCCTGGGAACGGCGGGTCAGTCCGTCGATCAGATGGCTGATGATCCCCGCGACGCACAGGAACACCAGCAGCGGGGCGATGTCCGCGCCGTGCCTGATCACCAGGCTGTGCCAGGGCACGGTGAAGAAGTAGTCCGCCGCGAGCGCCGCCGCCAGCGTCGTCCCGGCGGCCGGGGCGAGTCCGCCGAGTCCGGCCACGCCGGCGACCAGCAGCAGCAGCCAGAGCAGGACCCCGGACAGGCCGAGCGAGGCGCGCAGCGGTGACAGTGCGCCGGCCAGCGCCACCGCCCCGAGCGGCCCGAGCAGCCAGCCCGCCCTGCGCCGCCGGGCCGGGACGCGCGCGGGCCGCCGGGGGCGCGGGCCGCCCGGCAGCGCGACCTGGCCGGGGGACGGCGGCGGCAGGACGCGGATGTCGATCGGACCGGCCAGCCGGATCACCCGGTTGATCACCGAACCGGTCAGCAGCTCCCGCAGCCGGGACCGGCTGGTCGGTCCGAGCAGGATCTGGGTGGCGCTCTCGGTCCGGGCGAAGTCCACCAGCGTCCGGGCGGCGTCGGTGCCGCTGAGCTCGACGTAGCTGCCGTGGAGCTCGCGCAACAGGGCGCGCTGGGCGGTCAGTTCTGGCGGCTCGGGCTGGAGCGTGCCGTCGTCCGCGCGGACGTGGACGCCGATCAGGTCGCCGTGCACCCGGGCCGCCGTGCGGGCGCCGCGCCGGAGCAGGTGCTCGCCCTGCGGTGCGCCGTTGAGCGCCACCACGATCCGCTCCTTGGTCTCCCACGGGGCCCGGATGCCGTGCCTGGCGCGGTAGTCGGCGAGTTCCTCCTCCACCCGGTCGGCCAGCCAGAGCAGCGCGAGTTCGCGCAGCGCGCCGAGGTTCCCGGCCCGGAAGTAGTTGTCCAGGGCCACGTCGATCCGGTCGCTCGGGTAGACGTCGCCCTGCGCCATCCGGGCGCGCAGCGCCTCCGGGCTGAGGTCGACCAGTTCGATCCGGTCGGCGGCCCGCACCACGGCGTCCGGGATCTGCTCGTGCTGCACGATGCCGGTGATCTGCTCGACCACGTCGGTCAGGCTCTCCAGGTGCTGGATGTTGAGCGTGGTGGCCACGTCGATGCCCGCCCCGAGCAGCTCCCGGACGTCCTGCCAGCGCTTGGTGTTGCGGCTGCCCGGGACATTGGTGTGCGCGAGCTCGTCCACCAGCGCGAGGGCCGGGCGGCGGGCGAGCAGGGCGTCCAGGTCCAGCTCGGTGAGCGCCGCGCCCCGGTAGCGGACCGCCCGGCGCGGGACCACCGGCAGACCGCCGAGCTGCTCCTCGGTGCCGCGCCGCCCGTACGTCTCGACCAGGCCGACCGCCACGTCCAGGCCGCCGGCGCTCAGCCGCCGCCCCTCGGCCAGCATGGCGAACGTCTTGCCGACCCCGGGTGCGGCGCCGAGGTAGACGCGCAGCGTCCCGCCACCACCAGCCACGAGGGACCACCCCTCAACCTGCGCGCCGTCCGGCGCGGGCGGCTCACCGACGAGCCGCGCTGACAGTCCCACGATAGGTCGCATCCGCCGCCCCGCCCGGCGGCACCTCTCCCGGGGCGGACACCGGCGGGGGCGCCGACTGTTCCGGGCGCCCTAGCCGGTCCTGGCGGGGTGGGGGTGGCCGAGGTAGGGGAAGTCGGGGAGGAGATCGGTGTGGGCGGGGATGTGGTCGCTGGTGATCCTTCCCCCGGTGACCATGGCGAGCCGGGCCGAGCTCACGTCGTCGGTCAGGGTGCGGCCGTTCGGGTAGGCCGCGGGCCTGGTGCGGTCGTAGCGCAGGACGTCCGGCAGGACGGTGCGCACGGTCCGCTCGGCGGACGCCCGGTCGTAGCCGCCGGTGCGCTGGAGGACCGCGGTGAACGGCACGAGGTAGGCGGCCAGGTCGTCGGCGGGCTCACCGGCGTTGTAGTCCTCCCTGCCCTCGTTCTCGGCGAAGTACGCGATCAGGGACGGGTGGGCGCCGCGGTCGACGGAGGTGAGCCGGCCGTCCTCGTACAGGCTCACCCGCGCCCAGACGCCGATCGGCCCGTCGGTGCCCAGGTCCTCGTCCGTCAGCTCCAGCACGATGCTCAGCACGTTCTTGTCGGCGCCCCAGTCCGCCCCGGTCCACCGGAAGCCCTGGACGATGCCGTCCAGATCGACGAAGAACGGGTCGCTGCGCAGGCCGGCGAAGAACTTGAAGGTGTGGTCGACGACCACGGCCGGTTCGAGGTCGAGGCCGATCGGCACGCCCGTGAGGACCTGCTTCCCACCGGCCTGGTGCGCGCGGGCCTGCTCGCCGGTCGCCCGGTGGACGGTGCAGGTCTGCGGTCCTTCCTGCGGGTCGGAGAAGACGAAGCTGTAGGCCACGTCCGCGCGGTGGTCGCCGTCGGTGTCGATGTCGATGCGGTGGACGACGTCCGGGTGGAAGGCCGCACCCTTGGCCGGGGCGTCGGGGTGGACGTTCATGACCAGGACGGTGCGCCCGCCGTGCGCCGCGAAGGCGTACACGTCGGTGAGGTCGAGCCGGGCGTCGCCTCGGGGGGAACGCCCGTCGGGCCCGCTGAGGTGGTGGGACATGTGCTCAGCATCGGCCGCTCGGCCGTGCGGCGCAGCCTCGGCACGGGCCGGGCCGCACGGCCGGTCAGTCGGTGGTGGCGGCGGCGGTGGTGGTGAGCCGGCGCAGCACGAGTTCGGCGTGGACGTGGGCCGCTCCGGCCCGGCGGAGGCCGTGGACCACCGCCCGCAGCTCCCGCCCGTCGATGCAGGCGAGGTGCAACTCCAGGTCCGCCTCCCCGGCGAGCGCGAAGCCGGACTGGACCGCCGGGAAGTGTGCCGCCAACCGGGTGAAGTCCAGCGGCTGCGGCCCGTAGCGGACCCGGACCACCGCCAGCAGCGGCCGCCCCAGGGCCACCGGGTCCACCTCGGCACGCACTCCGGTGAGGACCCCGTCGGCGGCCAGCCGCCGTAGCCGGGCGTTCACGGCGGCCTCGGTGACGCAGAGCCGTTCCGCGAGCGTGCCCGCGGGGGCGCGTCCGTCGGCGCGCAGGGCGTGCAGCAGCGCGACGTCCAGCTCGTCCAGCCGGGGGGCGGGTACGGGCAGTGCGCTCACCGGTGGGGCTCCAGCGCGGGGACGGGGCGCTGCGGGGCGTCGGTGACGGCGGGGGCGACCAGTTTCGGGTCCAGGACGATGGTCCGGACGCCCAGTGGCGCGATCATCTCCCGCAGTGCGGGCATCGCAAGCTCGATCAACTCCTGCGCGGGTCCGAGAAGTTCGTGTGCGCCCGCAGCCGAACTGAAGGCACCCGCACAGCGGCTGCCGTCCCGTCGGCGGAAGAACCGGAGCACGGTGACAGCTCCGACGGTCCGCACCGGGACGTACCGGGCGGTATGGTCGTCGGGCTCTTCTGAGGCAGTTTCGGTGCTGGTCACAGCGGGTCCTCCGGCTGCGAGGGAAAGCTCTGAGGGGGCTCTGCGGGTCGTCCTCGACCCGTAGCGGGCACCATCGACGCTAGGCCGGATTCACCGTAGCGCAAGACCTCCTGACGTCGCGTTGACCATGAACCCGGCTCCCCTGACGCGGTCTTGACGCCTCCGGGCCCGGCCGCGGCCCCACCCGGCGCCCGATACCCGCAGGACAGGGCGGCGGACCGGCGGCGGCAGGCGCAGACTGGAGGCGGTGGCGCCGGTTCGGGGCGCCCCGGAAATCAGCGGAAATCCACGGGACACCGGCGGCAACCGGGGGAAGACCCACAGCGGCCGGGGTCTCCACGGCCCGGGAAGTCGGCAGAGTTCACGGGAAGTTCACCGGAGGAGGGGACGCAGCGATGGGCGGTACGGTCTGGGCCGGTCTGGCACTCTTCGCCGGGCTCGGTGGCCTGGTGGCCTGCCTCGCGGGGCGGGCCGGCCTGCGGGAGATCCGACGGCTGCGCCGGGTGGGGCTGCCCGCGCAGGCGCTGGTCAGGTACCGGATGCTGGGCGAGGAGGACCGGGCGGGCAGTCCGCGCCCGCTGCTGCAGTTCACCACCGTCGACGGCCGGGTGGCGGAGGTGTTCTCGCCGGTGCCGTCCAGCCGCTCCCGCCGCCTGGTCGACGGCGGGCAGGTGTGGATCACCTACGACCCCGCGGACCCCGGTCAGGTCCTGGTCGACGGCCGCGAGCGCCGGTGGCTGGAGTACGCCTTCCTGGCCTCCGGCAGCGCGATCACCCTGACGGCACTGACCCTGCTGACGTACGGCACCTGACCGGGCGGGCCGCAGCCGCCCGGGTCGGGCAGGCCTGGTCGCAGCCGCCCGGCTCGGGCGAGCGGGCCGGGTCAGACCCGGCCGGGCGCCTCCGTCCGCAGTCTGCGGCGGCCGGAGTCGCAGTGCATCCGCAGCAGCGCCGCGAGCTCCCGGCCGGGCTCCACGCCGAGTTCGCGCCGGGTGAGGCTGCGGTACGCGTCGTAGCTCCGCAGCGCCTCGACCAGGTTGCCCTCGGCCAGATGGGCCTCGATGAGCGAGCGCTGGGCGCTCTCCCGCAGCGGCTCCACACCGACCGCGACCATCGCCGACTCCACCGCCTCCGCGTACCGGCCGGCCCGGACCAGATGGCGGCTCTGCGCCTCCAGCGCGTGCAGCAGCCGCTGCCTGATCCGCTCGCGCTCGATCAGCACCCAGTCGTCGTACCAGCCGGGCAGCAGATCGAGTGCGTCCGCCCGCCACTTGAGCGCGCAGAGGTCCCCGGCGGTGGCGGTGCCGTCGATCAGCCGGCCGGCCCAGTCGCAGAGCACGTAGAGGTCGACCACCGTGTGCTCGCGCACCTTGAGCGCGTACTTGTCGGAGTCGAGGATGTCGATGCCGGCGGCTCTGAGCCGCCACAGCGCGGAGCGCAGGTTGCCGGCCGCCCGCAGGTCGTCGCCCAGCGGCCACAGCATCCCTGCGGCATGCCGCCGTTCGACGCGACCGCCGTTCAGGGCGACGAAGGCGAGCAGCCGTTTACTCCCTTCGGGAACCTCCAACCGCCGCCCCGCCTGGACCACCCGCGGCCCGCCGAAGAGATGCAGAGTCGGCGCCTGCCCCTGCCCGGGGATCAGAACCGGCGACTCCAGGAAATGTGCATGCATGGACGGCCCTCCTGCTCGAAGCCCGACCTGCAGATGGTATGCGCACTTCGTCACCCCATCGTCACCTGGAGCAACCGGAAGCGACCGGACGACCCTGCGGCACCGCCCCTCAATCCAGTCCGCGCAGCACATCAGTCCCCAGCCGCCACCACAGCGCCCGCCCCCGAAGCGCCTGCCCCAGCAGCGCCCGCCGAGCCCCCGCCGCAGTAGCGGACCGCGCGCCGCACGAACGCCACCCAGCTTCCCTGCTGCTCGCTGCACGGGTCGACCGGGACCAGGATGTCGACGCCCGCGCGGCATGGTCCCGCCAGCGGGATCCGCCCGCGGTGCTGCGCCTCCTGGACCGCCTGCGCGATCTCGGCCAGGCCGTAGTGGCAGATCCTCAGGTCGAGTTCGGTCCCCAGCAGGCGGGCCAGCACCGCACCGAGATCGGCCGTCGTGCCGTAGCTGCACGGCAGGTACCCGGCGGGCGGGAGTTCGTGGATGCCCAACCCTGCCAGTCCGAGCAGGTCCTGCCGGACCGGCTGCGGACCGCCGAGCAGGCCGGCGCCCAACTGCTCGACCATGCGGGCGATCTCCTCCCCCAGCTCGGTCTTGGTGTGCCGCTTCAGGTAGGACTCGTCCAGCCGGGCCAGGCGTTCTGTCAGGGAGGCCAGATCCGAGGCGGGGAGCGGCTGCGCCCGGGAGCGGTCGGCCAACAGCTCCTGGAACTGGAGCACTTGGGCGGTGAAGACGTCCCACGGGCGCATCCCGAGCCGGCCCTGCCAGTACCGCTGCGGCGGCGGCCCGCCCCGGTCGCGCCGGGCCGCCCAGACGTCCACCTCCCAGCCCTTGCGGTCGTCGCTGACCGGGAGGAGCACCGCCAGCCGGACGGCCGTCGGCCTGGTCGGGGCGGCCGGCGGCGGCGCCCAACTCCCCGGCAGGGCGGACCACCCGGCGGGACCGTAGGGCCACGGGGACGCCTCGGTCCGCTCGGCGGCGAACAGGCGCGAGGCCAGCCAGCCCCGCCGGTCGGCGGGCGGCTGACTGCCCAGCGAGCCCTCGGTGGCCGGGGTCAGCGTGATCCGCACTCCCTCGGCGAGGTACGGGTGGCGGGTGGCGCCACCCGAGCAGGGGTCGTCGCAGAGCGTCCCCTGGACCGCGCTCTCGCCGTACTCCCAGGCGGCGGAGGTCGCTTCGACCCACCAGAAGGTGTCGGTGTCGGGCGTCAGGGCGGCCAGCGGCAGCGAGACGGCCCGGCCGGAGCGCAGCGGCCGCCCGTACGCGTCGATCGCCAGGCCGCCGCCGATCTGCAGCACGCCCTGGCTGTTGACCACCTCGAACCCCTCCACCACGCCGGGCCCGCCGCCCGCGCCGACGGCCGTGGCGAGGGCCAGGGCGTAGTCCTGCATGCGGGTGAGGTGTTCCGCGCGCAGGAACAGGCCGTCGAAGGGGTTGAGCCGGTCGACTCCGCCCCCGGCCGTCGCCGGGGTACCGTCCGAACCCGACGAAGGGGTACCGGTGTTGCTGCCGCTCCCGCTGCCGGTTCCGTTGCCACCGCTGCTGCCGGTGCCGTCCGCCAGCGGCTCACGCGCGATCGTCATGCGTCGGCCCTCCCGGCCCCGTCGGTACGGGTCAACTGTGCGGTGACCACGGCGTCGTGGCCCTCCTCGCGGGTGCCCGGCGGGCCGCCGCGCAGCCCGGCGAAGGGCACCCTCGGCTCCCGGCCGTAGCAGGGCGTCGGCCCGGTGCCCCGGATCCGGACCCGCACCAACTCGTAGGCGGGCGCCTGGTCGAGGTCCGCCACCACCCGCAGCCCGCCGTCGGTCAGCCGGACCGCCTGCACCTCGTCGGTGGACCAGCCGTAGCCGTGGTCGGAGAGCGAGTGGATCTCGATCGAGCGGTCGAGCGAGCCGTCGGCGAGCGGAGCGGTGACGCAGAAGCTGAGACAGGTGTTGCCGCGCGACCAGCGAACCGAACCGGGCTCCAGGCGCGGCCCTCCGGCGTCCGGCTGCGAGGTCTGGCCGAGCAGGGCGGGGGCGAGGCCGCACACCAACTCCTGGACGGTGGTGGTGGGAAGGATCACCGCACGGACGTCCTGGTCCACGGTCACGGCGCCGACCTGCACGGTGCCGTTCGACGCCAGGACGTCGACGGACAGCTTCGCCAGGACCACACCCGCGTGCTCCTCGGTGACCGGCAGCAGCGGCGGGCAGGCGTCACCCTCCGCGCACTCCGGCGCGGCCTGCCGGGCGTCCTCGGCGGCGAGCCGGCGGAAGGTGTGCAGCAGGCGCAGCGCCCGCTCGTGCGGCGGCGCCTCGGCGATCTCGGCCGGCAGCTCGGCTGCGGCGCGGTCCGGTCCGGCACCCGGCCCGGTCTCGTCCAGGCCCAGCAGGCGGCGGACGCGGGGGAAGGGCCGCCAGGGCGCGGGGGCGGCCGGACGGATCGAGAGCCGGACGGACTCGACGACCCGGGAGAAGTCGTCGTGCCGCCGGGTGACATCGCAGGGGTCGGCCAGCGCGGGCACCGGCCGGTCCGGGCGGGCCGTGAACTCGGCGACCACCCAGCCCGTCAGCTTCCTCGGCTCTCCCGGGCACTCCGGGCTCGCGGGCTGCGGCGGCTCGTGGGCGACCCGGTCGGCGGCCCAGGCCGACAGCGACAGGCACCAGGATGCCTCCAGGTTCAGTTCGCGGCCGAGTCCGTCGACCGCCAGGCCCGGTGCCACCCTGAGCTCGTCGCCGTCCCGCCCGACACCCAGGCCCCAGACCACGCCGGGACCGTGCAGCCACGCCGAGTGCAGCATCTGCTTGCCGCGCGGGTTGCCCATCAGCACCCGGAAGTCGTCCTCGCCGAGCAGCATGCCGAAGGCCACCCGCAGCGCCAGGAAGGGATTGACCGCCAGGTCCTCCACCGAGCTGGGACAGGGCGGCACCGAGCCTCCCGAACAACCGCACCCGCAGGGCGCGTCACCGGCACCGAGCATCGTCATGGTCTCTCCTCCCGGGAAGTCCTGGCAGTCTCAGCGGCAGCAGCAGTGTCAGTGGCGGTGGTGGCGGCAGCGGTCGGGGTGGCGGTGACAGCGGTGGCGGCGGCCTCGGCGAGCACCCGCTCGGCCCGCTCGTCCCTGGTCGCGCCCGGCCGTCCGGACGGCTCGCCCGGGAACGGCCGGCTCGCCTTGGCGTACTCCCGGCGCATCTCCTCGGCGAGGTGGCGCTGTCCGACCCGGCAGCCGGCCGCCGCCGCCCGGAAGGCCGCACCGATCGCGGCGTTGCGGATCCAGCCGCCGGGCACCGGGTAGCGGTGTGCCAGCGCGGCCAGGTCGACGTCCGCGCCCCGCACGGCCGATGGCAGATGCAGCTGCCAGAGCCGGTGCCTGCTCGTCTCGCCGGGGAGGTCGAACTCGACGACGAAGTCCATCCGGCGGACGAACGCCGGGTCGATGTTCTGCCGCAGGTTGGTGGCCAGCACCGCCAACCCCTCGAACCGGTCCAGCCGTTGCAGCAGATACGCGGTCTCCAGGTTGGCGAACCGGTCGTTGGCGTCGGAGATCTCGGTACGCCCGGCGAACAGCACGTCCGCCTCGTCCAGGAAGAGCACCGCCTGCGTCCGCTCGGCGACGTCGAAGGCGGCGGCCAGGTTCTTCTCCGTCTCGCCGATCCACTTCGAGACCACCTGCGACACGTCCACCACCAGCAGGTCGGTGCCCGCCTCGGTCGCCACCACCTCCGCCGCCAGCGACTTGCCCGTCCCCGGCGCACCCGTGAACAGCAGCCGCACCCCGCCCGCCGCCCGCGCCGCCCGCCGCACCTGCCAGTCGTCCAGCACCAGCGACTGGTACTCCAGCCGGGCCACCGCGTCCCGCAACTGCCCGCCGGCCTCGGCGGCCAGCACCAGCCGGTCCCAACCCGCCTGCGGGCGCAGCAGATCCACCCCGGGCGGCAGCACCGCAGCGGCCCGCGCCCGGATCGAACGGGCGACGTCCGAGACCGATCCGCCGTGCGGGGCGACGGCATCGCCGCTGCGCACATCCAGTGCCACCTGCGCCGTCAGGGCCGGGTCCAGCGGATGCCGGGCCGCGAGCGCCGGGGCGTGCTCGCTCGCCTCCGGCAGCGCCGAGCGCCAGGCCGCCCGCCGGTCCTCGATCCCGATCGGGCCCAACGGCACGGTCAGCAGCGGGCGTTCGGGGCCCGGCCGGACGGTGCCGGGTGCGGCGCAGACCAGGATCGGACCGGTCACCCGGCGCAGCTCCAGCGCCACCGGTCCGCTGCCGTCGGGCGCGGGCGGTACCAGCAGCACCGGAACTGCGCCGCGCACCGTCGCGTGCACGCTCAACAGCCCCATCGCCGCCGGGTCTTCGGGCCGTCCACGGCCGGCGGCCAGGCCGCACCCGGCGGCGTGCGCGAGGGCGGCACAGCGGCTGAGCGCCACCGTCTCGTCCTGCGCCGGGACCAGCAGCGTGCGCGGCGCCGCAGACCGGAGCGCGGCGACGGCCCGGACGCTCTCGGGCAGCGCCAGCCAGCCGTCGAGCCCCGCCACCGGCGGCCCCGCCTCGACCTCGGCCAGGGCGGCGGGCCAGGCCGCGAACCCGTGCAGCGCCTCCCAGAGCCGGTCGGCGAGGACCAGGCAGCGCTCGTGGAACGGCCCGTCCCCCAGCACGACGAGCGCTCCGGCGCGCACCGCCGGGCCCTCGTGCAGCAGTCGGCGCAGCACCGTCCGGGCGGGCGGCGTGGCGGACCTGGCGCCGACCGGCCCGGCGGTGCTCTGGCGGACCGGGGAGCAGATCGGGCTGCGCAGCAGCGGACTCCGCCGGCCGGTGCGCCGGCCGGTGCGGTCCAGCAGGAGGGCGGCCAGGCCGACGCTCGGGTAGGGCTCACCCCTGGGGTGCATGGTGCGGAAGGTGCGGGCCATCCCCTCGTGCTCCTCGGGCAGCCCGGCCAGCAGGACCAGGTCGAGTTCGTCGGCACCGAGCCCGAGCCCGCGCGCGAGCCGGCCCAACGGGGCTTGCTCGCCGCCCGCCAGCGGCCCCAGACCGTACGCGGCCGCCTGGCGCTCGGCGCCCTCCGCCCACTCCCGCAGAAAGCCTGCGGTCGCGCCGGCCGCCTCCGGAGTGCAGGTGGCGTCCAGCAGTTCGGCGACCCGGCGCGCGAGGGCGGCCGCCCTGGCCGACAGGTCGCAGCTGGTCAGCTCGGACGGCAGCGCGGCGGGGAAGGGCTCCGCCGAGGACCGCTGCCACGGCAGCTCAGGCATAGACATACCGCACCACCACTCCGAGCCACGGAACCCACCCCGGATCGAGATCGAGCCCGGCACGACGGACCTCGACAGCGACCCCGGAGACCGGCAGACGCAGCTCCAACCAGCCCGGCTCCACGGACACCAGCCCCTCCCTGCGAGCGAGTCGGACGATCACTTCCGCCGGGTCTTCCGGCTCCGCCGAGTCCATGCCCGCCGAGCCCCGGTCCGGGTGCAGGCGGGCGGCGGTCACCGCCGCCCAGTCCCGGGCGAGCGCCTCGACGCACCGGCGCTCGTCCGGCGTCGCCGGAGCCGAGTCGAGCAGCCCGCCCGCCCGGGCGGCGTCCAGCCCGGCCAGGGCGAGCAGCGCGGCGTCGTCCGCCGCCACCGCCGGCAGCAGCGCGCGGCCGACCGAGTGCAGGGCCCAGCGCAGCGGGCGGGCGGCCAGCGCGGGTTCGTCCAGGATCCTGTCCGGCAGGCCGGCTTCGGCCGCCGTGGCCAGCAGGAAGAGCAGTCCGGCCCAGGAGGTGGGCACCCCGCCGTCGGTCTCGCCGGGCGGGCCGGGATCCGCCGGCGCCGGTGCTGGTACGGCTGACGGGGCGGGGGCGGGCGGTGCCTCCTCGGTGGTGGATCTGGTTATGTGCGAGGGGATATGACCTTGCGTCAGTTCGGTTTCGGGGAGGTCGTCCGGTACGCGCTGTTCCGGGGCCCGGGGTGCGCGCCACGCAGGACGACCTGGCCGGGCGGTCAACTCTCCTGCGAGCACGGCGGGGAGAGCCGGGTGCGGGCGCCGGTGCAGTGAGGCCGGGTCCGTCTCGGCCACGACCAGTACGGCCCACGCCGCCAGAGTCCCAGGCTCGGGGCGCAGCCGCGAACGGCGCACCAGCTCGGCCAGCCTCGAACCGTTCACCAGACGCCGGGCCAGGGCCTGTTGCACCTCGGCGGCAGCCTCGCCGTGGCCGGTCCTGTGGCCGGGGCTGCTCCCGGGACCGGGACCGTGGTTGTGGCCGCTTCCGGGCCGCGCGGGCTCGGACCAGGACGCCAGCGCCACCAGGGCGGCCGCCCGCTGCCAGCCGTCCCGGCCGAGCGCCCGGTCCAGCGCGGGCAGTCCGCACTCCGCCGCCGCCCGCAGCAGGACGGCTGCCGCGTGCTGCGGGCTGCGCGTGAGAGCGGTGAGGATCGCCGCGCCCGGCGCGGTGGAGGGCGACGGGTCGCCGGGGCGCAGCACGGCGGCCTGCCGCCAGGCCCAGCTGCGTTCGGTGCGGCCGGCGGCCGACCCGGCGACGAACTCGGCCAGCAGGTCGATCTCGTGGCGGTAGTGGACGACCTCACCCGAGCCGTCCCGGACGGCCCGCTCGATCGCGGCGGCGAGCACCTCGGACCAGCTGGACGCGAGTGCGGCGTCGGTCCGGCCGGGGTCGAGGGGGACGGTCACGTCGATCCTCCGGACGCACCACCGGCCCGGCGGCAGCCGCAGGGCGTCCAGCGCCTGCGCCAGGCATCCGCCGACCAGGTGCCGCAGCGGGCCGTCGAGCCTGCTCGCGGAGAGCGCCTCGGCGGCACCGGGATGGAGCGTCGTCGTGAGCCGCTCGATGCTCACGGCAGTGGCGGAAGCAGCGGCGGCGCCGGTGGACGTACTCATCCGACCCTCACCGCCCCCGCGCCTGCGCCGACGGCCATCGCGTGCACACCCAATGCCCCACACCCGCCGAACCCCGCGCCGCACCGGACGGCAGCCACAGCAGCCAGTCCGGAAGAACCAGCCCGACCGCACCTCCCGTGTGCGGCCCACCGCGCAGAACCGGCCCGCCCGCTCATCCGACCCTCACCGCCCCCGCGATCGAGGTGTCGCCCACCCTGGCCGCCGCCGACGGCACACCCACCACGCCGTCGCCGCCGACCAGGACGTGCCCGAGCACGGCCGGGCCCCAGGCCGCGCCGGGGCCGACCACCGAGGTCAGGTCGAGGTGAAGGCTGCGGCCGATCCGCATGCCGGAGCCCAGCGGGCAGATGTCCACCAGGGTGTGGGCCGGTCGGTGGGTCGCCACGATGCTGCGGACCACGTCGAGCCGGTCGCCGTCGAGCGGGGCGGCGATCAGGACGGTGAAGCGGTGGGCGGCGGCCGAGTAGCCGTCCTTGCCGGGGAGTTGGCCGCCCACCGTGAAGTGGCCGAGCGCCCCGGCCGATACGGCCGCGCCGCCGATCGCGGGGGCCGGCGGCCCGCCCGGCGCGGTGCCCAGGACGGCGCCGCCGAGGCCGCGCAGGCGCCAGTTCTCCACGATGCCGACCGGGACCGGCAGATAGATCCGCAGGATCCGTTCCAGGCAGGACAGGGTGCCCCGGATCCGGAACAGGTCGTACGCCTGGGCCACCAGCGCGCGCCGGGCCTCCACCGTCCACCGGCGGTCGAGCACCACCCCGACCAGGCCCGCCAGCCAGCCCAGCGCCTCCTGCGGGGTGGCGGTCGGGTCGAGCAGCAGGGTACGCAGGGCGGCCCGGCCGTCCAGTTCGTGCAGGATGCCCTCGGCCGGGGCGAGGAAGCGTTGCAGGAAGTCCGCGTCGGCCTCGTCCCGGCTCCACGAACCTGGCAGTTGGGCGGCGAGGCGGTGGCCCGGGTGCTCTACGCGCAGCGCGCGGACCCGGGGGGTCAGCCGGGCGGTGCCGCCGAGTGTGAGGACGATCCACAGATAGCGGCCGGGCGGGGCGGTCACCGGCGCCTCGTACGTCTCGTAGTCGTCGTCGGGGGCGATCTGCGCCCAGGGCCATTCGCGGCCGGTCGGGCGGCGGAACAGCGCTGCGGGATCGGGCAGTCGGGCGAGCCGGGCGAGTGAGGGCAGCGGCGGGGTCAGCTCGGGGTGCCGGATCGCGCGCTGCCCGCGCCCGGCGGGAGTCCGGGGCAGCGGGTCGGGGACCTCGTCCTCGTCGCTGCTCAGGAAGCTCACCCGGACGTCCGTGCCCGGCGGGATGCAGGCGTCCACGAACAGCCGGCCCCAGCGGGTGCGGTAACTGCCGGAGTCCAGGCGGTAGCTGACGACGCTGCCCTGCTGGGTGTAGCGGGTGGCCGAACCGGCCGTCCAGCCGAGGCCGTCGGCGGTGGTGAAGGCGATCCGGCCGTCGGGGGCGACGGCCAGGGCGCCGCCGTCGTGGCCGGGTGCGTGGAGCGGCTCGGTCTCCGTCCAGGACGCCCCGTCGGGGCCGAAGCGCCGGAACGGCCGGCCCGGACCGCACGCGACGACCAGGGTGCCGTCGGCCGTGAGGTCGAGGTCGCTCGCCGCCGCCACCGCCACCACCCCGCTGCCGTCGGCGCGCGCGAGCACGGCGCGCGGGCTGCCGGGCGCCGACCAGAGCAGGTGGACCCGGCTTCCCGAGGCGGCCACCCTGAGCGGCAGGAGGCCCTCGGCGCCGGGCGGCCGGACCACGGCGGGCCCCTTCAGCGGGCCGCGCCGCCCCTGGAGCAGGACCAGCCCGGGCGGGTCGGCGAGCAGCACGACGGCTCCACCGCAGACGGCGGCCGCGTCGAGCGGCCTGCGTGCCCGGTGGGCGGCCGAGCGGACCGGCACCCGGCGCAGCAGCCGCCCGGCCCACAGGTCCACCACGTGGACGGCGCCACCACAGGACTCGGCGATGTACAGGCGCTGTGCACCGTCGATGGCGAGCCCGCGCGGAGTGCGCAGCGCACCGGGGTGGTGCGAAGCGGCACCCCGGGACCGCGCGGCAGGGTCACCGGGCTGCGCGGCAGCACCGCAGGGCTGCGTGGCGACGTCCAGTACCTCGACCCGCCCGCCGGTGGGCCGCGACCGGTACGCCCGGCCCCACCGGTCGAACGCCAGCCCGGCAGGACCGTCACCGGAAGCGCGGACCGGGGTCGCGGCCGCCGCCGGGTCGAGGATGTCCCAGACCAGCCCGACGCCGCCCTCCGCCAGCAGCGCCGTGGCGTTGTGGCTGCACCGGGCCCACTGGTCCGGGTCGGCCAGGATGCTGATCGCCCGGTCGCCGTCCATCAGCAGACCTCCGGTGGGAGCGGGACCAGGACCGGGTCACCGCCGGGCAGCGGTGTCGCGGGGTAACCGGTGCCGGGCGGCAGTGGGGAGCCGGTGACGACGGTGATCCCGGCCAGCCCGGGCACCTCCCACGGCCGCATCGGCACCAGCGGGGCGAGCACCCAGTCACCGGCCGCCGCACCGGCTGAGGCACCGGACCCCGGCCGCCAGGCGAGCCGCAGCTCGTCCTCGATGTACTCGACCCCGTCGACCTGCACCGCGACCGCCTCCAGCTCGGCCCGCCGCACCGCCCGCCCGAGCGGCCAGCCGGCACCGTCCGGCCCGTACGGCGGCAGCGGCGCCAGGTACTGGCGCAGGATCAGTTCGACCCACCTCCGCACCGCGTCCACCTGGAAGCCGTCCCGCACCTTGACGCCCACCGAGACCGCGATCTCCCGGTAGGTCGGCGGGATGACGTACAGCTCGGTGGTGACCAGCCGCCGTGGGTCGAGGTAGGCCGCGACCCGGCGCAGCAGGGCGAGGTCGGGCAGGGGTGCGCCCGGGTCGCGCAGGTCCTCGGTCGGGAAGACCAGCACGCTGACCACTCCGGCGGCCGGCTGGGCCGGGGTGTCGGGGTGCAGCAGCGGCAGGGCCTCGGCCCGCCGTACGCCGGGGACTTCGAGCGCGAGGGCGCGGAAGTCGTCAGCGGTGACGGCTCGGTCGCGGCGGTGCACCTCGGCGGGGAGCGCGTCGAGCGCGTCGGCCAGCGGGGCCGGGTCGGCGCCGCCGGTGGCGGGCAGCAGATTGCGGACCTTGGCCCCGGCGACACCGGTCAGTGAGGTGATCGCCCCGGCCGGGACGTTCCCCGTGGCGCCACCGCCGTAGCGGTAGGAGAGGACCCTGATCCGTTCGCCGATCTGCGGCAGCCTGGTGCGGGTGCCGAAGGCGACCAGGCCCGCGTCGGCGTCGACGGTGTAGGACCGGTCCAGCGGGCCGCCGTCGGCGAAGCTCTCGACCTCCAGCCAGCTCTGCCAGCCGTCGGCCTCCTCGACCTCCAGCCGGACGGTGCCCGCCAGCACCGGGTGCCGGGTCAGCCGGAAGGTCTGGCCGGCGTCGCCGGTGCCCGTGCCGAGCAGCTCGGGGGTGGCCGTCCGGGCCTGGACGGCGCCGACCGCGTTCAGCCCGACCCAGCCGATCCGGTGGATCGCGTCGCTCTCGGTCGCCGGGCGGCGCACCCGCAGCCAGCCGATGACGCGGGCGGCGAGCCGGTCGTCGTCCAGCGGCGGCGGGCTGAGCAGGTCGCCGCCGCTGTGCGGGGCTCTCGGGTGGACCGGGAACGCCTCGGGCAGCTGGACGGTGACCACACCGGTGGTGGTCAGGCCCCGGGTGGTGTCGGCGAGCACGGCGAGCGGGGTGAAGGGGGCCGGGCCGGGAGCGGCCGGGCCGTTCCACAGCTCCCAGAGGAAGGCGGGCGGATCTGCGGTCAGCTCGCCCCCCCGCAGCCTGGTCGGGTCGGCGGGGTTGCGGGCCACCAGGTCGAAGGGGCGCGGCAGTTGCTCGTCCAGGGCGACGCCGACGAAGAGGGCGCGGTTGCGCAGCAGGGCCGGATCGGTGGCGCTCTTGGCGAGCAGCGGGATCCAGAGGCAGCGGTCGACGGTGGCGCTGACGTCCAGCGGTGCCTGGCCGGCGGCCGACGGGTCGGTCGGGACGGCGGTGGTGACGTAGAAGGAGGCGCCGCCCGCCCGCTGCGCCCTGCACTGCTCCTCGGCGGGCAGCGCGGCCACCGCGTCCTGCCGGCGGCGCCGCTCGGTGGCGGCCCGTGCCGGGTCGTCGGCGAGGGCGGGTGCGGCGGTCTTGCCGACCGCGTACGTCTCCAGCGGCCAGGCGACCACCTCGTCCTCGGTCTCGAAGGCCAGCGCGCCCCCGCGGGCCTCGGTGCCGCGCAACACCTGGACGCCCTGCGGCAGTTCGGTGTCGAGGACGAGCAGGGTGCGCGCGCACTGGGCGGGCCGTGGCCGGACTCCGAGCAGGCGCAGGAAGGCGACCTTGGTCGCGTCGGGTATCTGGTTGAAGCGGAACAGCAGCGACTCGCCGAGGTGGGCGAAGAGTTCCAGCAGGACGACGCCGGGGTCGCCGGCGTTGTGGTCGGTCCACTCGGGGGCGTAGACCGGGATGCGCCTGACCAGCTCGTCCCTGAGCTGCTCGAAGGTGCGGTCGTCGAGGATCGGGCCGATCAGCGCCATCGCGTCGTCACCCGCCCGTCACCGCAGGTAGAAGGGGTAGACGAGGTTGTCGGGGCGCAGGTCGACCAGCCGGACGTAGGTGATGTCGATCCACACCATCGTGGGCTCCTCGGCCGCCGTGACGGCGACCTCGGTGACCCGGATCCGGGGCTCCCAGCGGGCCAGCGCGTCGGCGATCCGCTCGCTCAGCGCGGCACGGGTGGCGGCGTTGTTCGGGGCCATCAGGTAGCTCCGCAGCCCGCAGCCGAAGTCGGGCCGCATCACGCGCTCCCCGGGTTCGGTGTCCAGGATCGTCTCGATCGACTGCCGCACCAGCGCCATCCCGCTGGCCCAGGCCAGGCCGCCCTGCGGCCGGAGCGGGAAGCGGACTCCGGTGCCGAGCCAGGCGTCGGCCGGGGTGGTAGAGGCTGCCGCCGCCGGGGCCGCCGGGACTGTGGTCGAGAGGTCGGATGCTGCTGCCATGCCTCGATGATGGGCGGCAACCGTCACCGGAGCGTTTCGCCCCGCGCGGGCGGCCCCGGCGGGAGATGCCGCGGCGCGGGCTTCCGCCTGACGGCGGGCCGGGCCGTCACCACCAGCCCGCCGGCATGACGTTGAGCATCTCCCGGACGGCCCGGTTGTACTTGGCGCCGAACTTCGACCTGATGTCGTCGATGTCCTTCTGGATCGCACCGTGGTACCTCCCCCTGCCGATCAGGTTCCGCTGGTCCGTCCGGTGCTCCTTGGAGGTCGCCCAACTGCCCCAGCTGGCGGTCTCCTTGTGGTCCCGCCGGTCCATCTGGATCGCCGGGCCGTTGGTGTCCAGGTGGACCACGGAGTTGGGCGGGATGTGGTTGATCTCCGTCCCCGGCACGTTGTTCCTGGTGACCGGGTCCTTGAGGTCCTTGTAGAGCCCGCCGCGGTAGACGTGACCGGGCGGCGCGACGTCGGGCGGCTGGCCCCCGGCGGCGGTCGCCGCCGTCCTGGCGCTGACCCTGGCCACGTTCCTGACCCTCGGGCTCATCCCGGCCGCGATCACCCAGTCGCCCGCCTGGAGTTCGGCCGTCAGCTCGGTGAATCCGTACGTCCGGCGCAGTCCGGCCAGTGCGTCCCGGATCCCGGCCGTGTCCAGCGGGTCCTGGTGCGAGTGTTCGGCGAGGCCGCCGAGCGCCTGGAGCCCGCCGAGCCAGCGGTTCTGCTTGGCCGGGCTCGGGACGGCCTCGTTCCCGGACTGCGGGGCGCGGACGGCCGTCGGCGGGGCGGCGGGGCCGGCCGGCCGAGCGGGCTTCGCGGCCTTGGCGGCCGGGGCTTTGGGGGCGGGCGACTTGGGAGCGGACGCCTGCGGAGCGGGCGCCCCGGGGGCGGCGGTGTCCTGCCAGCCGCCCGGCCTGGCCTCGTCGGCGCCCGACTTCTGCGGCACCTGCCTGCCCAGCAGGTCCCCCATGAACTTGTCGGCGCTGAAGGCCACTTCGCCGAACGTCAGCTCGGGACGCCGCCCCGACCCCAGGACGTAGTCGGCGAGATCGGCGCCGATCCCGAACTCACCGGGCAGCGGGTACTCCAGCTGCCCGAGCGGCCAGTCCCACCGCCTGCTCGGCGCGGGCGACCACCAGGGACTGACCAGATCGACGAAGAGCTCGCCGCCGAGGGCGAGGGAGGGCCGGGCGGCCAGCTCCAGGTGCCCGCCGAGGAAGAACTCGCCGTGCTTGCCCGCCCCGGGGTCGGCGACCTCCCGGTAGCCGATCCTCGGGGTGGCCTGAAGATAGCCGCGGATCGCGGCGGTCGCATCGATCCCGACCCCGAACTTGATGTCGTGCCCGACCAGTTCGACACCCGCCCCACCCTGGGCGGTCAACCGGACCCCGGCGCTGATCGGGACGTCGAGCGTCCCGGTGAGCGCGAAGTTCTTCAGCACCTCCGGCTTGGTGGACCAGGTGCCGGTCAGCTCCATTCGCTGCAACGTCCCCGGGCCGAGGCCGGCGAAGACCCCGAGGCCGATGTTCGCGAAGACGAAGACGTTGCCGACCAGCGGAATCCCGTAGAGGGCACGGACCTCCAGCTTCGGCAGGTCCTTGGCCCACCGCTCCGCCTCGAACAGCGGTTTCTCCAGGTGCGGGGTGATCTTCCCGACCACCGTCACATCGCCGAGGTGGTCCACCACGACCAGGGCCGCACCGCCCAGCCAGTCGGCGAGCCGGACGTCGACCGTGCCCCAGCCCGCGACCACCCGCGGCCCGGGGCGCGGGGCCGCCGGGGCCGTCGGAGCCGGGGGTTCGGCCCCGGCTACCAGGCCGTCCGTCAGCTCCCGGGCGGAGGCGGCGTCCGTGGCGACCAGGGTCAGCCGACCGCCGAGCTTCTCGCCGGTGTACCCGACGCTTCCCCGGACATCGACGACGCCGCCGGCGAAGACCGCCGCCAGCTGTCCGGTGAAGCCCCGCAGGGCGACGTCCACCACGGCTTCGCCCGTCAGCGCGCCGTCCGGGCCCCGGGTGATCGGCACCGTGACCGTGCCGAGGCCGGGGACCGTACCGGTCGCCGTCGCGTCGAAGGCCACCGTCTCGTTGGCGAGGCCGAAGGTGCCCGTGGCGCTGAGGAAGCCGCCGAGCTCGAAGCGCATCCCGGTGGCCTGCACCGTCAGCACCCGGCCGCGCAGTTCGTTGACCACCCCCGGCAGCCGCAGCCTGCTCAGTCCGGTCCAGCCGAGCGCCTGGCCGTAGGTCTCGACCTGGTCGATCAGCCCGCGCGGGCCGCCGACCAGCCGGCCCTTGACCAGTGCGGCGGCATGGCCCTCCAGCGCACCGGCGGCGGTGGTGCGGACGGCGAGCACCGGTTCGATCCCCCGGTCGCGCAGCGGGAGGAAGAGCGGGTGCAGCAGCGGCACCGGCTGGAAGCCGTCGCCAGGTCCGGTGGCCAACCCGGCCTCGGTCTGCCGCAGCAGCAGCGTCCCGGCGGCGACGCTGCCGAGCCGCACCGGCACCCGGCCGCCCGCCGGGCCCGTCCGGGCCAGGTACTCGGCGATGGCCGGGGTGGCGGTGAGCGGAACACCGCCCTCCAGCGGCAGTTCGTCCCGCAGGCCGCCGATGCCCGACAGTTCGCCGGCCAGCCTGCCCGGCTGCGGCGGAGCAGCCGCCGTGGGAGCAGGCACCTTTGCGGGGGCCGGCTGCGGTGGGGCCGGGCGCTGTTCGCGGTCCTGTGCCATCACTCCCCCGTACGAAGCCGCGGGCCGGTCACCTGCCGCCCCCGCAGAGCGGGTCGGGCGGGGAGCACTCCACCGGTGGCTCGGCGGGCCGCGCCGCCGTGGTCGGGTCGAGGGCGGCCGGCAGCTCGGCGGCGTCGGCGGCGGGGAATTTGCTGTCGGCGGCGGCGAGCCTGGCACTCGCCCCGGGGGCGCCGAGCAGGGCGTCCAGCATGGTGCGGTCCGCCGACGGCGGGGCGGGCGGCCCCGGGGCCGTGGGAGGCAGGTCGGCGAGCGTGCCGCCGCCCGCGAAGTACGCCTTGAGCAGGGCCATCGCCGCAGCGGCCGGTGGCAGGCAGAACCGCAGCGCCAGCAGCCACCACAGCTGGAAGAGGAACACCACGACCGGCAGGAACAGGCTGAACACGAAGAACGCCACGATGGTGAGGAGTTCGATCGCGAAGGTGCACACCCTCGGCGAGGTGCCGCCCACCGAGCCGCCGCTCGGTATCCCGCCGCCCGGGTCGAAGGAGAGCTGGGACTGCGGCGGGCTGGTGACCACCGCGCCACCGGGGCCCGGCGGCTGGCCCGCGCGGGCGGCCAGGGTGCGGAAGTCCGGCAGCCGTACCGACACCTGACGGTTCTTGCTGCCCTGCGGGTCGAAGAAGGCGGCCAGCCGGAACGGCTCGGTCGGCGCGCTCCAGGACACCTGCGGCGGACACCGGCCGTCCCCCGGCGCGGACTTGCGCCGGACGAAGCAGCGCAGCTGGTAGACGGCCTCCTCGTCCAGCTTCGGGGCGCCGTCGGCGTCGTGCTCGCCGGAGAAGGTCGGCACCGGGCCGAACCAGAGCGAACGGGTCGCCGCCGCCGCGCACTTCTGACCGGGATTCGGCAGCCGCCACATCGGCAGGACCTGGTCCTCGGGGGCACCGTCCGGTCCGACCGGCTGCCACCGGCCACGGCCGGTCGGCCCGACCACCCAGCCCTCGACGACCTCCGTCAGGCCGAGGCGGTCCCGCCAGTAGGTGTCCCCGGGGTCCAGGGACAGCCGGTGCGCGGCATCGGCCCACACCACGTCGTCGACATCGCTCTCACGCAGCGACTCCGGCTTCGCCCCCGCGCTCTGGGCCGCCAGCAGGCGCGCGGTCAGCTGCCGGGCCAGCCGCCGGACCACCAGCGGCCTGGCGGTCACCCGCATGGTGAGCCTGCGCATCACCAGGCCGACCTCCAGCTCGTCGGCGGGGCTCGGCCGGGGCAGCCCGGGACGGTCGCAGAACAGCTCGACCGCCACCGCGTAGAAGCGGTCGTGGCTGGGCTGGTACAGCTTGCGCAGCTCGGTGCGGACCAGCTGGTGGGTGGCGAACCGCAGCCGCCCGGCGCCCCGCCGGGCGGCCGGCACCGCGACCGGGTAGGACCAGACGTCCTCGGCGGCGTCGAACGTCAGCGAGTCCCGGGGATCGGCCAGCAGCCGCTGCACGTACTCGGCGGTGTCGTACTTCTGGACGGCCGGCCGCTCGGCCGCCGGGCTGAACCGGTCGTAGCCGCCCCGCTCGCAGACGTACCAGGGGGCGCGCAGCTTGAATCCGTGCTCCACCGCGCTCACCAGAGGTTCCCCGCGCCGGGCGTGTAGGCGGGCGACATCACCATCTGGTCGGCGACCAGCGTGCCGACCTTGACCAGGCCGGTGAAGGTGGCGAGCGCGGCGTCCACCTTCACGGCCGGCGCCGTCACCTCGACCGACACGTTGGCCTGGACCTCCACCGCCGTCGCGGTCAGCCGCACGACGCAGCCCCCGGCGTGGCGGATCGTCACCTGCTGCGTCGCGTCGTCGAGCGTCACCTGGTGGCCCGAGGCCATGGTGATCCGCACCTTGGCGGCACCGCCGGTGTCGTCGAACTCCAGCCGGCTGTCGGCCCGGGAGCGCAGCAGCCGGATGTCGTTGGCCGCCTCCGGGGTGTGCGGCAGCGGCTCCCGGCCGTTCCAGGCCGCGCCGATGACGTACGGGCGGCGCAGGTTGCCCGCCTCGAAGGCGACCACGACCTGGCTGTCCACCTCGGGCAGGACGAGCAGGCCCTGGTCCGCGTCGGCGTACGGGGAGCAGAGGGTGGCCCAGGCCCGGACGTCCCGGTCGCCGTCGGTGCCGAGCCAGGGGAAGCGGACCTGGACCCGGCCGAGCCGCCGCTCGTCCACGATGTCCGTGACGATCGCCGGGTAGACGCCGAAGTAGCCGGGAACGGCACCGTCGGGCGGTGCGGACAGAGCCAATCAGACCACCCCGTTGAGCGTCGGGCGTTCGGCCTCGAAGCGGGTGCGGAAGCCGTGTTCCAGATCGAAGGTGTGCCGCATCCGCGTCACGTAGTACCCCGGCCCCTCGAACGGCCCGCCGACCGACTCCAGGGTGAGCCGGGTGCCCACCAGCAGGTCGGGCGTGCCGTTGGTGACCCCGGTCGCGGTGACGAACCGCCGGCCCCGGCGCAGCATCTCCGCCCGCGCCCAGGCGCTCGCCTCCGCCGGGCCCAGGGCCGCCTCGCGGACCCGCAGCGTGGTGCTCGGGCCGAGCGCCCGGCCCAGCAGCCGCGCGCCCGTCCGCCCGCCCGCGAGGGCCTCGGCCTCGACGGCCTCCGGCCCGGCCCGTTCGTCGATCGGCTGCCGCTGCCCGGCGTCGTACCCCGTCACCACGACCTCGCTGCGCTGGTGCGCGAGGTCCGCGGCGAACCGGGCGGACAGCAGGTCGCGGCCGAACACCAGGGTGACGGCGCCGGCCTGCCGCCCGGAGCGGGAGGAGAGGTTCAACGTACCTCCCGAGCACCAGAGTTCGGCCTGCAGCAGGCGGGCCCGCTCGCGCAGGAAGGCCAGGTCGCTCTGGTTGAGCTGCTGGACGACGTCGTAGCGCGGCGCGTCCGCGTCCAGCTCCACGGCTGCCCGCAGACCGTGCTCGCGGGCCACCGCCTCGGCCAGCTCGCCGTCGGTGACGTCGGTGTAGGTGCGCATCCTGCGGGTCATCCGCAGCCGCATCAGCGCGTCCTCGGCGTGGACCACGACCAGTGGCGGCTCACCGTCGTCCAGCACCAGTTCCAGTGCGGAGACGGCGCCTTCGAAGACATGGCGCTGCCGGCCGAGCGGGCCGAGCGACACCCTGAGCGGGCTGCCGAGGTCGACCGTCCGGCCGTCCAGATGCGCCAGCCGGTCCTGCGGGCCCCTGGCGCCGATGCCGACGGCCAGCAGGTGCGCGCGCAAGGTCCGCAGGCCCTCGGCACCCTCGGCGACCTCCAGCCGGACGCAGTCCCGGGCGAGCTCCTGCACCAGCGTCCCGGCCACCTCGAAGACCGGGGCGACGGCACTGACGGCGGGCTCAGTCATCGAAGCCCTCCGCGGCCACCCGGGCGCGCAGCCACTCGGCGTGCGCCAGCGCCTCGGGCAGCCGCTCGGCCGGCTGCTGCCCGCCGCCGCGCTGCTCGGCCGGTGCCCCGGCGGGCACCACGTCGGTGTGGATCTCCCCGATGTGCACGCTCATCCAAGCCTCCCTGCCGGGCCGACGGACGGCCGCTGAGTGCCCCGGCGGCGCGAGGAACGCGTGTGAAGCGGGGGACGACTGTCTTCGAACCGCCCCGCTGCACTCGCCGCACCGCCCTTTCCTCGCGGCCCGGCGCGCGGTCACGCTCCTTGGGGACGCCATCTCAGGGTGCTCGGCCCGGCGTCACGGCGGCGTTGCTCGCAGTCGGCGGTGCGGCGGTCGGCGGCGGGCGGCGGCAGCTGCTCCCAGGGCGCGGACAGCCCCACCGGCGGCGGGACCTCGCTCTGCCGGGCGCGGCCGGCGAGGCTGCGCCCGCCGCCCGCCTCGCCGTCGGCCACCGTCCCCGGGTCGGCCCGGGCCCGCAGCGGGATGCCCTGGCCGTAGCCGGCGGACCGCCGGTCGGCGCCCTGCGGGACGAGTGCCCGCTGCGCAGGGCCCTGTGCTCCGCCCGGCTGCCGGGCGGCGGGCGGAGCGGCGAACGAGCCCTGTGCCCGCCCGACGGCCCGTGCGGCGGTGTCCGCGAGCACGCTGTCCGCCGAGGCCGCGATCCCACCGCCGGCCGACAGCGCGAACCCTGCCGACAGGTCGTCGGACTGCGGGAGCCCCGGGCCAAGACCGAGGGCCGCCGCCAGTCCGGCCACCGAGGTGGCCGCGGGCGCACCGGCGTAACCGGCGCCCTGCCCGGTCGCGGGACCGACGCCGCCGCCCGCCGAGACCTCGGCGCCGAGCTGCACCGCGGCACCCGCCGGCAGCGACAGCGGGCTGTCCAGTCCCCGCATCGCACCCCGCCAGGCCGCCGGGTCGAGTCCGAGGCGTGCCAGCAACTGCTGTGCGCTCTCGCCCTCCTGGGCCTGCACCACCTGCTGCGGACGGCTGGTCCCGGCCGTCCCGGGCGCGGTGCCTGGCCGGGGGCGCCCGGGGTCGGTCGCCTCCCGGGCATCCCGGACGCCCGCGCCCTTCTCGTTCGCCTGGTACCTGAAGTCCTGTTCGGCGATGGTGACGCCGACCTTGGCCCGCAGCGGGGTGCCGTCCGGGGCGAAGTAGTCCAGCTCCTCGGTGACCTGGGTGACGATCCCGTTGAAGCGCAGCGTCCCCCAGACGAAGCGGACCACCGGCGGCGGGTCCCCGGTGCTGTCGGGCGGCGGCTCCACGAACTGCCGTACCAGCGCCGTCCACTTCCGGACGTCCACGTAGTCCCCGGTGCCGCCCTGCTCGGCGGTGTCGAACTCGAGGTCGAAGGCGAGCGTCGCCCCCTCCTGGGCGGTGTACTGGCGCTTCTGGGTCAGGGTCGTGGTGCCGCCCCGGTCGGTGTTGTTGCTGCGGCTGATCCGCAGCGAGGCGGGGTTGAACTGGACGGGCACCGCCGGGCCGTCGTCCAGCACCGGGACGGGCTGGTCCCTGGCCGTGGCGGTACCGCGCCGGAGGCGTTGCAGGGTGGCGTGCGCGAGCGGTGTCATCCGGTCCTCTCCAGCCGCAGTCCCTCGTGGGCGATGTGCAGTTCCTCGATGGCGATCTCGCCGGTCCGCGCGTTGAGGGCCGGTCCGGTCAGTTTGAGCGGGAGTCCCCGGGTGAACCGCCAGTGGGCGACCACCCGGCCGCCGGACGGGTCCAGGACCTCCACGTCGCCGTCGTAGCGGGGCAGCGGCAGGGTGCCGCTCACCATGCCGTGCAGCCAGTCCCACAGGGCGGTGTCGGCACCGCCGCCGTCGGTGGGGACCAGCATGCCGCGCTTGAGCACCACCGGTTGCAGCTTCACCCGGCCCACGCCCCGCACCGTCCCGTCGTTGCGGCCGCCCTCCAGCCGGTCGCGGAGGTCGGCCTCCAGATCGAGGCCGGTGCACTCCTGGAAGCCGCCGTCACCCAGCCGGTCGGCCGCCCCGGTGCCCTGTGCGGAGACCGCGGGCGCGCGGGTGGGCTGCCGGGCGGACTCCGCCCCGAGGACGGGCGGCGGCGCGGCGCTCGGGCCCGGGGACGTACTGCGGGTCAGCCCGACCCGGAACCTGAAGCCCTGGACGAGTTCGGCCATCAGCCACCCACCGCCTCGGTAGGGCCGTCCCCGGTCCTCGGCCGGGACCGGCCGGAGCGGCGTCCACCGCCCCGCCCCGGCGCGGGCTCACCCCGTCGGGCGGTCACCCCGTCACCCCCGGTGCCCCGTCCGCGTCCTGCGCGATCCGCAGCACCAGGTACTCCAGCGGCTGCGCGGGCGCCACCCCGACCTCGGCGACCAGCCGCCCGAGCCCCTGGGACCAGGCCGGGTTGAGCCCCTCGTCGCAGCGGACGAAGAACGCCTGGTCCTCGTCGGCCCCGGCGAGCGCCCCGTCGCGGAACAGGTCGCGCAGCAACTGGGTCACCGCGCCGCGCAGTTCGGCCCGCAGCTGCGGCGAGTCGGGCTCGAAGGCGAGGCTCTGGGCCTGGCGTTCGAGGACCAGCCGGAGCATGGTCATCAGTCGGCGCACGCTCAGCTGCCGGTAGTCGGGATCGCGGGAGAGGGTACGGGCGGAGGCGAGCCGGAAGCCGTCCCGTTCGGCGTGGAAGGTGTCGATGTCGAGCAGGTGCAGCTGGTCGAGTTCGGCGGCGGTGGGCCGGTCGGCGGCGGTGACCGCGTCCACCGCGAGGACGTTCGCCGGGCCCCACGGGATGCCGAGCCGCTGCTCGCGCTGGGCGATGATCCCGGCCGCGAAGGCGGAGGGCGGCACCAGCACCGCCTGGCCGCCCCCCAGGCGGCCGGGCCCGGCCTCGGTGGCGACGACGCCCAGCCAGGGGTGGTAGGCGGCGGCGTACGAACTGTCGAAGCCCGCGCGCCACCGGGCGACCAGCCGGACGGGCAGGCCGGGCGGCACGTCCAGCAGGGCCACGAAGCGGCGCTGGCGCTCGGCCAGGGCGACCAGCCTGCCCTGCCGCCGGAGGATCTCGGGCAGCTGGGTGCGGCCGTCGAGCAGCACCTCCTGCTGCGGGGGCGGGGTGTAGACCGTCGGCACCGGGGCGGGCGGGCACGGCGCGAACTCCGGCCCGGCGGGGCGGACCGGGATCTCGGTGCTGCCCGTCGGCACGCTGTACTGCCAGAGCAGGTCGGGCACGGCGAGCAGGGCGACCTCCGCCACCAGCGACATCCGGTCCACGCCGGGAATGTCCGCGACCGCGCCCCCGGGCGGCTCCTCGCCGTCCGCCGTCCCGCTGCCGCCGACGGGGAGCAGCTCCGGCGGGAGCGGGCCGAAGAAGCTGTCGGCGCCGATACCGGCCCAGCGGTCCGCACCCGGGCGGACGCAGCCGGAGTCGGCGGCGCCGAGGAAGGCGTCCGGCGGCAGCAGGGCGGACGGCCACGGCCCGTCGGGGACGACCAGCAGCGACTCCGCGGTGAGGACGTCGCCGACGAAGCGCGGGTGGGCACTCGACAGGCCCAGGTCGGTGAAGCGCTCCTGCCGGGCCTGCGCGGGGTCGGCGTCGTCGACGGTGACCCCGGCGGTGACGAGGTCGACCTCCGCCGTGTCCGGGGCGGGCAGGGTCGGCCGGTCGAGCAGGGCGACCCGGCGGCGCAGCCCGGGGGCGGCCGGACGGTCGGCGAGTGCGGTGACCAGGGCGTAGCTCCCGGCGGGCGGCAGGCCCGGGCCGCGGATCCGCAGCAGCGAGCCGATCGGCGGGGCGAGCGCGTCGGGGAGGGTGAGCTCCCGGCCGTCGAGCGGGCCGAGGAAGTGCCGGGAGGCGACGAACTCCCAGTGCACGGAGAGCCGTTGGCCCCAGCTGCCTTCGTCCCTGGCCCGCAGGTCGAGGTCCTGCGGGGCGCTGCCGTCGGCGGCGGTCAGCCGGGTGCGGTGCAGGGCGGTGGCGTTCCCGGCCTCGGGCTCGGGGCTGCGCGGCAGGGGTGCGACGCGCAGCACGTACGCCCTGGTGCCGCCCTGGGCGAAGAACTCCCGCACGGCGTACGGAAGCAGGCCGGGCCCCTCGAAGCCGCCGAACCGCCGGAGGTAGTCGGACCAGCTGTCGAGGGCCACCGGCAGGTCGACCGGTCCGCGCGGCGCCACTCCGACGAAGCCGGCCACGTCGAGCCGGACCGGCCGGAAGGCGGGCGCCGGTCGCCGGTCGTCCCGGTAGACGCCGGGCGCGCCCAGCCGCAGCCCCGGGCTGCCCGCACCACGTGGCCCGGTCACAGGGAGACGAAGTCGATCCGCTCGGCGACGAGGTGGAGTTCCTCCATCGCGACCTCGCCGCCGCCCTTGCCGGACAGCGTGGGACCGACCCACTTCTTGGGCTGGGCGGCCCGCAGGACCCACTGGCAGACGGGGGTTCTGGCCTCGTCGTGCAGCGTCACGACGACCGTCCGGGGATCGAAGGCCCCCTCCCTGGTCGCCTTGATCCAGTTGAACAGGCGCAGGTCGCCGATGATCCCGCGCTTGAGGGTGACGTCGTCGGTGGTGTTGGTGTTGGCGATCTTGCGGACGTGGTTCTCCGGGTCGTTGCCGTTGCGGTACTCGGAGAACTTCACCTCGTTGCCCGCGCCGCTGAAGTCGGAGAAGCCGCCGGCGATCTGGTCCTCACCGCCGGTGTCGCCGAGTCTGACGAGGAAGTTGAAGGCGCCGTACGGGTTGTTGCGGATTGCCATGGGTCTGCCTCCTGCCGGGCCGGCTGCTCTGCACGGCAGCTGCTGTCCTGCACGTCGGTTGTCCTGGCCTCAGCCGTCCTGAGAGCCGTCCCGAGCCTCAGCCGTCCTGCGCATCCGCCGTGAACTGGCCGATGCGGAAGATCACGAACTCGGCGGGATAGGTGGGTGCGACGCCGATCAGACAGATCAGGCGGCCGTTGTCGAGATCGTTCTGGGTCATGGTGGTCCGGTCGCAGCGGACGAAGTACGCCTCCTCGGGCTTGGTGCCCATCAGCGCACCGGTCTTCCAGGTGGCCAGCAGGAAGTCCTCGACGCTCTGCCGGACGGAGGCCCACAGGCGCTCGTTGTTGGGCTCGAAGACCGCCCACTGGGTCGACTTGTCGATGGAGTGTTCCAGGTAGAGGAAGAGCCGGCGGACGTTGACGTACTTCCACTCGGGGTCGGAGCTCATCGTCCGGGCGCCCCAGATCCGCCTGGCCCGGCCCTCGAAGAAGCGCAGCGCGTTGATCCCCTCGGGATTGAGCACCGCCTGCCGGTCGTAGGTGACGTTGGTGGTGAAGTCGGTGATGCCGAGGACCACTTCGTTGGCGGGGGCCTTGTGCACACCGCGCTCGATGTCGCTGCGCGCGTACACCCCGGCGACGTAGCCGGACGGCGGGACGTCCAGCAGGGGCTGGGGCGCGCTCGGGTCGGGGCGCCGGGTCGGGTCCACGATGCGCACCCAGGGGTAGTAGAGCGCGGCGTAGCTGGTGTCGAACTGCGAGCGGAACCGGCGTACTTCGGAGATCGAGCTGCCCAGTGGCGGGTCCACCACCGCCATCCGGTAGCGCAGCCGCTCGCAGTGGCCGATCAGGTTCTGGACGGCCGTCAGCTGCGCGTCCGGGCCCAGGCTGACGGAGTCCGGGGTGGCGACGACGGCGATGTCGTCGATCTCGCCCAGCGCCTCCAGCCCGGTGGCGGGGGTGTGGATGCTGTCGGGGTCGGCGGGGTGGCCGAGGAGTTCGTCCGGCCCGATGTCCTGGCCGGGGCCGCCGCCCGACAGATACGCGCCGTCCCGGGAGTCGAGCGTCAACAGGGCGGCGAGCAGGGCGCCGGGCGCGGGCGCCGGCTGCCCCTGGGCCGCAGCGACGGTCTCCAGCCAGACCAGTGCGAACTCGTCGGCCGGGTCGGCGGCCTGGAGGACGTTGGCCACCGAGCGGGGGTGCGGATCCGCCAGCTCCAACTCGTTGTAGACGTCCGTGCGTTCGGCGCCGGAACGGACCGTGACGGCCAGCGTCAGGTGGTACGCCCCGGTGTTGGGGTCCACCGGCTGGACGCCCTGCGGCCCCGCCCCGACGTAGCCGAGCACCCCGTCGGCTCCCCTGGCGACCACCATCACCTTGGCGGGATCGGGCGCCACCTTGTCCGCGATCGGCTTCGGCTGCCCGGCCACCAGCGGGACCAGCTCCACCGCCGCGCCCGGCTGGACTCCCGTCAGCCGACCGCCGACCAGCACGTTCTTGCTGCGCCGGAACGTCACCGAGACGTTGACCTGGGCGGCCGCCGTACCGGGCCAGCGGGCCCGCCAGCGCAGCAGCGGCGTCGTCGCCCCGAGCGGCAGCGCGAGCGCGGCGAAGTTCCGGTCCTGGTCGATCACCGGGTGCGGACCGGTGGTCATGGTGAAGCTGAACACCCGGGAGACGTACAGCCGCCGCCCGCCGTTGGCGAAGAAGGCGCGGGCCGCGAACGCGAGCCAGCAGGGGTCGCCGTCGACGGTCAGGCCGCCGAAGGCCCGCTCGTACTCGGTGAAGCTGGTCACCAGCGCGGGCCCCGGCGCCACCGTCGTCCCGCCCACGGCGTACGGGACCGGGCCGGTCGACGTCCGCCCGGCCATGCCGAAGGTACTGGTGGGCACGCCCTCGATCGAGCGTGAGCGGAAGCTGGTCTCCTCGACGTAGACGCCGGGGGTGAGGTACTCGGGCACGGTCGGACCTCCTCGATCGCGGGTCAGCCGGAGGGCGGGCGGCGGGTCAGCCGAAGGGCAGGTCGGGCGAGCGGATCACCTGGCCGACGGTGAGCGAGCGGACCACGTCCCCGGCTGCGGTCAGATAGCCGTCGGGCACGGCGAGGCCGCGCAGGACGTCGTTGTCGAGGTCCTCGGGGCGGGGCGGGTTGTGCGAACGGCCGACGGCCTCCACCACCAAGTCCCCGAGCGGGTCGAGCGGATCCAGCGCGTCCAGCCGGTCCAGCGCCTCCGGCGGCGGCGCGGTCGCCGGGTCCGGGATGTGCGCGCGCAGCGCTACGTCGAACCGCGCGGGCGTCGGCGGCGGCAGCGCGCCGGTACCGTCCACCAGCAGCAGCACCTGCCCGTACTGGTCCCCGTGCGCCCAGCCGACGCGCAGCCCACCGGGGCCGAACGCCTCCACCCTGGGCCAGCGCACCGGCACCCCCTCGGAGGTGACCCGCAGCCGGAGGCCGGTGACTCCCCCGGCCACCGGGTAGGCCACCCCGGGCAGCAGCCAGGGGCGCAGCAGGCGGGCCGCCACCGGCACGAACGTGCCGGACGGCCGCTCGGCCTCCGCCAGCTCGGCACGCGTCCACAGCGGGAGGACGAACCGGCGCGGCACCCAGCGGGACGCCGGGTCCGCGATCCGCAGGCTCACTGTCCGGCCGCGGACCCCGACGCCGCAACTGCTGCCGTAGCGCAGGACGAAGGCCGTGCCGCCGTGCGCCTCCAGCGGCAGGACGCGCAGCAGGGAGCGGCCGAAGCGGTCGGGCGGGCTCTCGATCTCCCGGTCGGCCCGCACCCCGGGCCAGACCGGGCCGTTGGTCCTGGCGTCCACGGGGGACACCGCCAGTGCGAGCCGGTGCAGGACGTCGACGGCCCCGAGGTCGCCGACACAGCCCTCCCGGAACCCCGCTGCCCAGCTCACCGCTCGGCCTTCGGGCACCGCGCCGCCGCCGGTCATCGCCGCACCTCCGACAGCCCGGCCGCGACCGTGGCGACCTCCCCGGCAGCGCCCTGGGCCGGACCGTCGATGCGGATGACCCGCGCCAGGTACGGCAGGCAGAGGCGGTACTCGGTGGTGAACGCCTGGAACGCCTCGCTGAGCGAATCCATCGCGAGTTCGTCCGCGACCAGCTGGATCATGTCCCCGCTCTCCCACTCTCCGCTCGGGTCGAGCAGCGGCCCGGTGAGGATGCTGTCACTGTCCAGCACCTGCGCCGCCAGGCCCAGCCACTCCAACTCGGCCTCCACGTACTGGTCCCAGGCCGCGATCATCAGGTGCATCCGCAGCGGCAGCCGGGGGATCCCGTCCCGTGCCGCCACCGCGGACCAGCCCGGCCGGGTCTCCTTGTCGACACTCAGCCGGTAGCAGTAGACCGAGACCGCCGGATGCCGGATCACCGCGCCGGGGGTGTCCACCTTCTCGAAGTCCAGCGGCCCGGCGAGGACCGCCTCCGGTCGGCGGCCGACCGGGATCCGCTCGGCGAAGCGCCGGTCGAGCAGCGCGACGACGCTGCGCCCCACGGCGGCGAGTGCCCGGTATCCAGCCATGGGGTGATGCTGCCGGGGCGGGCGTCACCACCGCGTTGCCGGACGCTGCGGACCGGACGGCGGACCGGACGGCGCGTGTCGGACGGCGGTCCGTCGGCAGGTCCGCGCGGGCCGTGACGGCGACGCCCCGGTGACAGTACGTCGCGCACACTCGGCAGGCATCCGCTCTTCGACCCGTCCTCGACCCGGGAGAAGCCATGCAGAACTTCACGACGTCCCCACCCCCGCCGGCCCCGGGCCAGGACTGCGGTCTCGGCGCCATCACCGATCTCAACTGCGGCGCCACCGGACTCAGCAAGCAGGCCGCCGTCACCAACGAGGTCCTGCCGACCCTGCAGGGCTTCCAGAACCAGTTCGGCACGGCGAAGACGGACTACGGCAAGGCCCGGGACGCCGCGAAGGTCGACGTGGACGCCGCCGTCGGGCTGCTCGACTCGGTGCACGCCCTGCTGCGCTGCCGGATCGACGACGAGCAGCGCAGCTGCCTGGAACAGGCGGTGGTGAAGGTCTTCGAGGAGATCACCGCCTGCACCGGGACGTCCGACTGCTGTCCGCCACCCTCCTGCGACTTCGACTGCGACCCGGACGACGACACGGTCGAGGAGCTGGCCAGCCGGATCGCCAAGTACCGGAACATCACCGCCAGGTACACCGCCTGCTTCACCGCGCTGATCGCCGAGCAGACCGCGCTCCCGGCCCGCGCCGCCGCCCTCAAGGCCGACGCCGCCCAACTGGCCACGGACGCGGCCGCCGAGGCGACCGCCAGGGACGTGGTCCGACTCTACGCCCGCCTGCTGGTCGCCGACCGTCAGCGGAAGGCCGTGTGGCACGGCTTCGGCACCGTCGCGTCCTATGTCGACCGCCTCTGCAAGGAGTTGGTCTGCATCCTCAAGGGCTGGCAGGCCATCGCCGTCCTGGAGGGGGCCAAGGCCGGGCTGGAGTGCCAGGACGCCGCGAAGGCTGCGGCCTGCGACGCCAAACGGCAGCACGTGGTGGACGAGGTACTGACCGAGTACGAGAAGCTCTGCCCGCCTTCGTGCCCGCCATCGGGCAACCCGGCGGTCAGCTCGTACTGACCGCCATCCGCACCCTTGGCCGGCAGGCGCCGACGCTCCGCTCCGGGCTGCGCGCCGGGCAGCCCGGACCGGAGCGGCCGGGGCGGGGACGGCGCCCCGGGCTCACCCGGCCTGCGCGGCTTCGGTGGCCTCGGCCGGCGGGGTGAACGGGCCCCAGGTGAAGGCCGGCAGCCAGGGTTCGGCCGGCGTCCCGTTCCAGTCCAGCTCGGCGATCTGCCCGGCCGTGCGCCGCCCGGCCAGCGAGCGGTAGAGGTCGTACTCGCTGCCCCGGAGGGTGGTGACCGGCTCGCCGGTGCCGATCGTCCAGTCCGCACGGGGGGCCTGGAGCCGGAAGGCGGGCAGGCCGTGCCCGTCCACCGAGGCCGAGAGGCCGCTGGCCAGCAGGTCCAGGGCGTCCGGGTAGGCGGGGTGGTCGGCGGGGACCGGCAGGCCGAGGGCGCGCCGCAGGTCGGCCTCGTGGGTGAACGCGTCCATGGTCATGATGCGCACGTTCCGGGCGACCGGCTGCTCGGCCGGCGCCTCGATCCGTCCGGACACCTGCGGCCACTCGGTGAGCAGCTCGGCGACACTCGCCTCCCGCAGGGCCTGCTCCCCCTCGGCCACCAGGCCCGGGATCTGGGCCGGCTCGCGTACCGCACCGCCGGCGACCAGCCGGCAGACCGTGACCAGGTGGGCGACCAGATCCCGCCCGGTCCAGCCCGGGCAGGCCGGGACCGGGAGTTCGGCCGCCTCGGGACAGCTCGCCAGCAGCCCGGTGATGTTCTCCCGACAGCGCCCGTAGGCCAGGTGCAGCGGCACCCGCTCCCAGGACGACGCGGACTCCTCCCGGTACTGCTGCTGGTTCGTGACCATCCGTGCTCTCCTCGCAGTCGGCCCAGACAACGCCGAATCGGCATCTGACTGTCAGTCAATCACAATGAGTTGGATTTCCCAACTGACTGATCGGTCACACCCGTCCCCCCTGGAGCGGGGCCCGGTCCGCCGCCCCCTGGCACCGGACACCGCCCGGCTGACCCTGCCGAAGCGCCGAGGAATCGCACAACTGGCCTACTGTGGACCGTTGTTGCGCCGACTTTGAGCCCTCATATCCGTGAAGTGGCGATCGGCCCCCGAAGCGCCGACGGCAGGTGGTATCACGGAGGCGACTGGGAGAGGAGCCCCGATGACCCGCTACGCCGTCGACCCGGCGCGCCACGAACTCATCGCCACCTGGGAGACCGGCGAGGGCGATCTCGCCATCCGGGTCGCCACCGTGCCGGAGGCGTCCGATCCGGTCCGGCTGACCCGGCTCACGGCGGCACTCGCCCGGCTCTCCACGGCCGCCTGGCACACCTACACCCACCCCGCCGCCGCCGTGGACCCGCTCGACCCGGGTGAGGGCGACTGGCGGCGCGAGCAGGAGCGCGGCGCGTTCGGCGAGGCCCTTCGGGCGATCACCCGCCCCAACCTCCCCGACCGGGCGGGGATCATCCTGGAGTACAGCCCGCTGCTGGAGTTCGCACACGAGGTGGGGCGGGCCCTCCACGCCCTGGCGGACCGGGAGTTGACGGCATCCGTGCGCGAGGAGGTCGGCGTCGAGCTCGCGGCCGTGGAGAGCGCCGAGCTCGGGAGCCTCACCGGACGGGCCGGGCAGGCCGTCCTGCTCAGCCTGGAGGACGCGTCACCGGTCCAGGTCGCCGCCGCCGACCAGCTGTTCAGCCAGGACCCGTTCGGCCAGGAGGCGCTGTTCACCGCCGTGGACCCGACCTCGGCGGCCGTCGCGGCCGCGCACTGGCTGCACGCCGCCGCCGAGGTCGCCGCCGAGCAGTCCGGCCACCCGACCGCCTCCGTGATCCGCTTCGCCGACGACATCGAGGCCCTTCCGCACGAGAGCCCCACCCACGTCCTGCAGTTGCTGGAGACGGGGGTGACCCCGTACGACGCGGTCACCGGCCTGGTCGGCGACGCCCTCCAGGTCGCCGACGGCGTGCTGCCCGACCTGGTGGCCTTCCGCGCACAGGTCGCGCCGGTCGAGGACCTGATCGCCAAGTACGGCGCCGACGACCCCAAACTGCGGGCGGAGCTCTCCCGGATCCGCCTCACCCCGCTCGACCCGTGGCGTCCGGCCCGCGATCTCCTGGAGGACCTGGTCTCCGCCGTCCACGGCTGCTGGCTGCTGTACGCCGAGCACGTCGAGGACGCCCAGGACGCCCATCCGGCAGAGGACGCGCGGGACGTGCGGGACGTGCAGGGCGAGGAGGTCCTGAGCCGGACGGCGTTCGCCGACCTGGTCCGGGCCAGGGCCGCCCGCCACCGCGACCGGCTGATCTGAGCCCGCCGCACGGGACACGCGGTGCGGCGGGCGGCGGGCCGGTCAGCCGAAGTCGACGTCCGAGCAGGAGGTGAAGAACTCACCGGCCTTCGGGAACTGCGGGTCGTTGACTTCCTGGTAGGCGTCGGACCGGAACTCGGCCATGAGCAGCCGGCCGCTGCGGACGTAGCCGGTGGGCGCACTGTTCCCGGCACCGTCGGTGCCGTCGATGCGTCCCGCCTGTCCGCCTGCGGCAGCAGCGGGTGTTACCCGCTCCAACCCCGCAGCCCGTCAACCCACCCGAACCCGCCGGGTGATCGACTGTCGGATACGCCTAGTCCAGGTCGAGGCGCCGGTCGGCAAGGCAGCGCCGCCACAGCTCGAAGGTCAGGTCGGCCTCGACCAGTGACTCGTGGACGAAGGCGGGGTCGGCGAGTTCGGGCCCGGCCATCCGCCGTACGGTGGCCAGCAGGTGGGAGGACGTCTGCCGGATCCGCTCGGCGTGGGCGGCCTCCAGGCGCGGCGCGAATCCCGCCATCAGCTCCGGGCCGCCCGGCTGGTCGACGGAACCGGCCGGCTTCTCGTCGTACACGGAGGGGACGGGTGGCAACTGCTCCTCCGACAGGTGCGGGACCGGGGCGGTCCACCGAGCCTCGGGTTCGCCCCGGCCGAGGATGCGGGTGAGCAGCCGACGGGTCTCCTCCGAGCGCTGGACCTCGTCGGCGAGCTGCTTCAGGGCGTCGAGCAGGCACGGGATGTCCTGCTCGTTCTCCACGGCCGCCAGGCGGCCCAGGTCCTCGGCGAGCGCCCGGCCCTGGGCCGTGGCCCGGTCGAGCAGGGCGTCACAGGCGTCGAGCTCCCCGAAGGCCCGTTCGGCGGCCCGGACCGACTGCTGCACCAGGTCGCACACGTCGCCGTCGAACCGCCCGACGGCCCTGGCGAGTTCGGACTGCGGCAGCAGCGTCTCGAACAGGTCCGCGCCCGGCACGCCCGCTACCGTCCCCATGGAAGCCATCGCAGGCCCACCCCTCTCTCCATGATCGGTCTCCCCAGCCGAAAGCGATCATGAACCACCTCCCACCGGAGCGCCACCCCCAAACCTGGGAAACGGGATCGCGGATCCGGACCGGCCTCGGGTGGGCCCATCGGCCGGCCGCCGGTCACCGGTGGCGGGTGCCGCCCGTCCCGGCGCCGGTGTCCGGATGACCGGTCGGCGTCAACTCGCTGCGTCCACGAAAGAGTAGAGGCCGCGCATGGCGCTGACGAGAACCTGGCCGTACTGGTTGAGGGCCCGGCCGTCGGGGGTGGTGAGCGGTCGGCGGGCGACCAGGCGGCCGAGGATCCCGCCGGGGTGCAGCAGCGTGCCGGCCCGGGGCAGGTTGACCAGTACGCACTCCTGCGTCTGCGCGGGCCCGCACTCCAGCAGTCCGGCCCCCGGCCGGCGGAAGACCAGCCGGTCGCCCTCCAGCGCGTACACGCCGCCTGCCGGGGCGTCCAGCAGCAGGCCCGCCGGTTCGGTGTGACGGATGGTCAGCTGCACGGCCTCGACCGGGTCCAGGTCCGGCTTGCCGAGGGTGCTGTGGCCGTGCCGCTCGGCGAAGTGGCGGACCATCGTGGGCAGTCGACCGGCGCCGAATTCCAGCTCGCCAAGCAGCCAAGTGGAACCCAGAACACGGCAGTTGATCTCAAGGGCGGCCACCGAGCCGTCCGCGCGCAGCGCGAAGTCGCCGCCGAAGATGCCCCGGTAGCCAAGCTCGGCGAGGCCGTGGCCGATCCGCTCCATCGCCTCTCGCCCCTTCGCCAGGGCCTCTGCGGGCAGCAGGGCGGGGGCGTGGAAGTCGGTGCCGACGTACCCGCCGAAGCCCGAGCCCAGGCCCTCCAGGCCGGTCAGCTGGACCGCCGGACGCAGCACCTCGGGTGCCCCCTCCCGGGGCACGAACCCGTGGAAGCTGAAGGTGGTGTCGCCCGCGTACTCGCTCACCAACCAGCGGTTGCGCCGGGGCAGTTCACCGGCCTCCTGCTCACCGGTGATCAGGTAGGTGCCGTTGCCGCCCGAGCTCTTCGGCCTCTGCGCGACGAAGGTCGGCCCGAACTTCCCGCTCAGCACCGGGTAGTCGATGCTGTCGACCACCACGCTGGCGGGGGCCGGCACGCCCAGGTGCTCGAACCAGTCGCGCATCAGGACCTTGTCCGTCAGCAACTCCGCGCCGCCGGGCGCGGGCGGCACCAGCAGCAGCGCACCGGTCTGCTCGATCGCCTGCCGCCAGTGCTCGCGGTACGTCCCGTAGGCCGTCAGCCCGAACTCCCGGCCGCGCCACCGGCCGCCGACCAGCGTCGGCAGCAGGCCCATCAGCTCCTCCAGATGGCGCCCGCTGAAGGTGTCCTCCCGGCGCGCGGTCTGCTCCTCCAGCGAATGCATCCGGGCCCCGAACCGCTCGGCCCAGCCGAGATCCGCCCGCTCCGCGGTCAACAGCTCGGAGAGACAGCCCGTGCGCAGCAAGGGCAGCAGGTAGAGCGGGCGCGCGGCAAGCCCCAGGTACCCGGCGGGGCGCAGCAGACGCTCGACGTCATCAAGAGAAGCGATCACGCGATGGATTATGCATCGCACCACCCCTCCCCCATTCTGGTCAACTTGTCGGAGTGGAGGGAACACTGATGATGCATTAAACTGCCCGACCGCTCGCTCCGGGGGACCGCAGGGGAGGGATTCCGGGTGCGTGGAGGGGGCCTACTGCCCCATCACGTACCTGACGGTCGGGCCGGTGGTCCAGCCGCCGTCGACGGCCAGTTCGGATCCCGGTTGCCGCAGCAGGCGGTCCAGTTGGTGCAGGCTCGCCCGGAAGGTGTCCATGCCCTGTCGGCACTGGTCGCGGCGCAGGTAGCCGCGGGCACTGCGGGCGACCGGCACCGTGTCCTGCGCGCTCGGCCGGGTGCTGCGCAGCGGGAGGTACGCCGCCCACACCCACAGCCGCCGCCGGTCCTGGTGCTGCAGGTACCGCAGCGCCGCCCGCTCCATCAGCAACTCCCTGATCGCTGCCCGGAGTTCGGTATCGCCTCGATAGCTCAGGGCGCCCGTGGCAAGCTGCCGTCCGTTGGCGGCGCTCAGCGCCCAGCCGACCGTGCCGTCCGAACCCTGGAGCGCCAGCAGCCGGGGACGGCGGCCGGTGGTCATCGGGGCAGTCCGGGCCCGGCGGGAAGGTCCGGCTTCGCCAGCAGGGCGACGAACCTGCGGAACGCGTTCTGGCAGGTCGCGTACCGTTCGTAGGCCCGGCTGGAGCGCGCCACCGGGTTCCCCCGGACACCGGGGAGCGCCCAGATCCAGCCGATCCCCTCCCGGACGTGGGTGATCCTGGCCACCAGGGTCGGCCCGGCGGCGGCCAGTTCGGTGAACGCCCGCTCGGCCTCGGCCGCCGACTCGTACACGGGTGAGGACACCGCGACCACCCGCCCGTTCGGGGCCTTCAACTGCCACCGGAAGCGGCCGCTCGCCACCCGCTCGGTCTGTAAGCCGTCGCGGCCGAGGCGGGCCGCCCCACTCTCTCCGGCACGCCCGGAACCCCCCACCACTGCCCCCGCGGGACTCGTGCGGAATGATCGACACCGGGGGCAACGCTATGTGTGCACACTGGCGGCCGGGAAGGCGAAGGATCCGCCAAATCCTCCCATTGGCACAGAAGTTCTCCCTCGTTAATCTGCTCCCGGTCAGGGTTTCCGGCTCCGGACGCCGGGCACGGCGGCGCCCGTTCCCACCCCGGCGGGGCCGTCCTGGACCGGCCGCTCCTGGAGCAGCAGCCGCACCCCGGCCGGGCTCAGGGTCAGCCTGATCCGGGGTCTGACCTTCGCCCCGGGGACGGCCCGGATCCGCCAGCGCTGCAGGACGACGGCCAGCGCGACGGTCGCCTCGGCGAGTCCGAAGGCGTCGCCGATGCACTTGCGCGCCCCGGCGCCGAACGGGATGTAGGCGTCGCGCTGGGCGCGGCCGACCCGCTCGGCGCGCCAGCGGTCCGGATCGAAGCGGTCGGGGTCGGCGAAGACCTCCGGGTCGCGCTGCAGGACCGAGGCGCTGTAGAGCAGGTCGGCACCGCGCGGGAGCCGGTGGCCGCCGAGCTCGGTCGCGGTCAGGGTGGTGCGGCTCAGCAGCCAGGACGGCGGCCACAGCCGGAGCACCTCGGTGAGCAGCCGTTGCAGCTCCGGCAGCCGGGCGAGGTCCTGGTAGGACGGCGCGGCGCCGCCGAGGACCTGGTCGAGCTCGTCCTGCACGCGCCGGTAGTGGGCGGGATGGGTGGCCAGGCTGTGCAGGGCCCAGGAGATGACGGCCGAGACGGTCTCGATCCCGCCCGCCATGAAGGTCAGCACGTCGTCCTGGACGTCCTGGTCGGTGCGGGTGCCGTCGGCCGTCGGAGCTGCCGCGAGCAGCAGGGTGAGCAGGTCGTCGTAGCCGTCCTCACCCCGGTGGCCGGCGCTGCGGTGGCGGCTCATCTCACGGATCGCCGCGGCGGTACGGGCCATCGCCGCGTCGAAGCGCCGGTTGACCGGCAGCGGGAGCCGGGCGACGGCGGGCACCAGCACCCTGGGCGCGATCCCGTCCAGCAGCAGCGGGAGATCGTGCTGGAACTGGCGGACGATCCGGTGCGAGACGGGATCGCGGAAGAGCGAGCGCGTCAGGCTCGCGGTGGCCAGCCGGGTCATCTCCGCCTGGACGTCGATGGTCTGCCCGGCCGCCCAGCCGTCGGCCTGCTCGCTCGCGCAGGCGGCCATGCTCTCGACATAGCCGGGCATCCGGCCGTGGTGGAAGGCGGGCTGGAGCAGCGGGCGGCGGACGCGGTGCCGCCCGTTGCCGCAGGTCGCCAGCCCCTCCCCGAGCATCTGGACGGCGGCGCTCATCCACGGGCCGCCCTTGTCGTACTCGTTCCGCCCGCTCACCAGCATCTGCCGCACCAGGGCGGGCGAGTTGACGACGTACGCGGTGCGGCGGCCGAGCAGGATCCGCACCACCGGGCCGTGCGCGCGCAGCGTCTCCAGGAATCCCACCGGGTCGGCACCCAGCCGTCCGAGGTGGCCCAGCACCGGAATCGCCCCCGGTATGAGGGGCACCGTTTCGTCACTCAGCATGATCGCAGCCCTCGAAGTCGACGGCAGGGTTCGCATGCGGCCGAACTCCAGCCCGATGGATCGGAGTTACTTACGGTTCCCATGCAAACACGTGAGGCGACTGGTACTCAAGAGCACAGTCCGGCCAGTCGGCCGGCGGGCACCGTTCCGGGCGCCTCGTCGGGGCCGTCAGGTCGCGGGGTGGTCGCCGGTGGCGCCGTCGATGAGCTCGCGGAGGATGTCCATGTGGCCCGCGTGGCGGGCGGTGTCCTCGATCATGTGGATGAGCACCCAGCAAGTCGGGCCGGGGGCAACCCGGGGCCTCGCGCGGCATAGTGGCCGTATCGGGCCGTATCCGAGCGACCGTACGGAGGCCGACCATGGCCAGACATGTCGAGTACCGCAGGATCTACGCCGACGCCGAACCCGCGGACGGTGTCCGCGTGCTGGTGGACCGGGTGTGGCCGCGGGGGCTGCGCAAGGATGCCGGGGCGTTCGACGTCTGGATGAAGGACGTGGCGCCGTCCACCGAGCTCAGGCGCTGGTACGGCCACGATCCCGAGCGCTATCGTGAGTTCCGCCGCCGCTACCTCACCGAGCTGCGCGACCCGGATCACCAGGACGCTCTGCGGAGCCTGGCCGACCTCGCCGACCGCGGCCCGCTGACGCTGCTCACCGCCAGCCGCGACGTCGACCACAGCCAGGCCGCCGTCCTCGCCGACCGGCTCTCCGGCAACGGCGGGAAGCACCCCTGAGACCGGCCCACCCGAGAGCAGGAGTTGCCGATGCCGTCCACCGACGTCCCCCGCCTGCTGGCCGATCTCCCCGAGTGCGTCGCCACCGCGTCACCGGAGCAGCGCGGAGCACTCTGGCGGCTCGCCGAGCCGGGGCGGCAGCTCGACGCCAACCTGGTCCGCCTCCCGGCGGGCGGCGCCGTCGAGGAGCACGTCGAGCCGGACCTGGACGTCCTGCTGCTCGTGGTCGAGGGCAGTGGGACGCTGTGGTCCGAGGGACGGTCCCAGCCGCTCACCGCCGGAGCACTGGCCTGGCTGCCGCGCGGCTCGCACCGGGCACTGCGCGCTGACCCGGCGGGACTGGCCTGGCTGACCGTGCACCAGCGGCGTCCGGGCCTGACCATCCGGCCCGCCCGCGCGGCGACGACCGCACCGGCCGAGACCACCGAGGGCGGAGAGCCGCCGTGCTGGTCGAACCGGGTCTGCCCCGCCTGCGGCCGCCCGGCCGAGGGCACTGCGCCGTCCTACTGCAGCCGGTGCGGCGAACGCCTGGAGAGCACCTGAGCCCGGTCCGGACCTGGGCTCGCACTCCTGCCTGCCGGGCCCTGGACCACCACATCCACGGCGTCGACGAACTCCGAGCGCCTCGAACTCCCGCTGCGGGAAAGCGAGATCGACGTCCCCACCGGCCGCCGTCTGCGCGGTCCCCCAGGTCTCCCTCCGGAAGCGATCATGCGATCGGCCGGGGCGCTCTCCAGCGCCTCGCGCCCAACTCCCCTTCGGGCCCGGCCACCAGGGAGACGTGCTACGACGCGGCCGCCGCGTTGCGGGCGCGGATCGCCCGCCGCAGCGCACCCGGGAGCGGTCCGGCCGCCGGGGCCAGCTTGTCGATCCGCGCCCGGAACTCGCGGCGCTGACGCCAGGTCAGCACGGTCCGCAGCTGGGCCGCGTCGGCGAGGGCCACCAGTGCCGCGTCGCCCGGGTCCACCCGGGAGAGCGGGCCGTGCAGGGCCTGCGCGACCGCCTCGACCAGCGCCTTGCGCACGCGCGGATCGCGCGGGGTGACCCGGGCCGCGGGGAACAGGCCGAGCACGCGGTACTCGTCCACCCTGATCCAGCCCGCCGCCGCCAGCCCGTCCCGTACGGCGCGCGCCGTACGGGCCCGGCGCCGCGCCACCCAGGACTGCCAACTGCGCGGCCGCTCCTCGCGGATCAGCCGCAGCAGCTCGGCGAGGACCGGGTCGAGCCCGGCGGGCTCGCTCCCCACAGCTGCCGGTCCGCGCCCGTCCTCGCGCAGCAGGCCCCGGCGCAGCAGCTCGGTCAGCGCCGCCGCGCGCAGCAGGAAGTCGAGGTCGCGGACGCCGGTGAGGCGCTCGCGCTGCGGGTCGTAGGCGAGCAGGTAGAGCTTTCCGGGGAGGGTGTCGGGCAGTTCCATGGCGGGCTCCATGAGGCTTCGGCGAGGCTTCGGCGTAACACGGCTGAGTACTGACGGATCAGCCCGGAAGGATCAGCGCGGAAGGACGCAGGCGCCCGGCGCGGGAGGTTCTCGGCATCCGGGCCCGGACCCTGCGGTCAGGGGGCTCCCGCTCCGGAGTCCTCCCGGCCGACGCCGCCGGAGTCGGGGGCGTCGGGTTCCGGGGTGCCGGAGCGGGTGCCGTCCGACTCCGCGCCATCCTTCGTCGGACGTCCACGGCGGGGCAGTCGGGCCACGCCGCCGGGCATCCGGGCAGCGTCGGTGAGCGCCCGGCGGAGCAGGAACTCGATCTGCGCGTTGGTGCTCCGCAGTTCGTCCGAGGCCCACCTGACCAGCGCGTCGTGGACCGCGGGGTCCAGGCGCAGCAGGATCTTCTTCCGCTCGGTCGCCACCGCGTGCTGCTCCTCACTGGATCTACTGGTAGAGCGAGCCGGTGTTGACGACCGGCTGGGTGCCCCGGTCGCCGCAGAGCACCACCAGCAGGTTGCTCACCATGGCCGCCTTGCGTTCCTCGTCCAGCTCGACCACGTCCCGCTCGGCAAGCCGCTCCAGGGCCAGCTCGACCATACCGACCGCGCCTTCCACGATCAGCCGACGGGCCGCGACCACGGCACCGGCCTGCTGGCGCTGGAGCATCACCTGCGCGACCTCGGGGGCATAGGCGAGCCGGGTGATCCGGGACTCGATCACCCGGACACCCGCCGAGGACACCCGGGCGGCGATCTCCGCGGACAGCTTGCGGGTGATCTCGTCCGCGCTGTCGCGCAGCGACATCTCCCCCTCGCCGTGGGCGTCGTAGGGGTAGCTGTTGGCGATGTGCCGGACCGCGGTCTCGGTCTGGATGGCGACGAACTCCGTGAAGTCGTCCACCTCGAAGATGGCCTTCGCGGTGTCCTCGACCTGCCAGACCACGACCGCGGCCATCTCGATCGGGTTGCCGTCCGCGTCGTTGACCTTGGTGGTCTCGGTCTCGTGGTTGCGGATCCGGGTCGAGATCCCGCGCCGGCTGGTGAACGGGTTGACCCAGGTCAGACCGTCCGCCCGGATGGTGCCCCGGTAGCGGCCGAGCAGCTGGACCACCCGTGCCCGCCCGGGAGAGACGGCGGTCAGGCCACGCGCCAGCAGCAGGCCGAGCAGGATCAGCAGCGGCCCGGCGACCAGCAGGGCGGTGGCGGCGCCGGTCGCGCCCGACGCGCGCTCATTGCCGCCGACGACGATCAGGGCTGCCCCGCCGAGCAGGCAGAGCACGGTGAGTCCGAGCATCGGCAGCCCCGGCAGGCCGGCGATCACGCGTTCGGTGACCTTCGGGGTCGGGACGTCGAGAACGAAGCCGTCCGCCGTGTCGGCGGGGCTGTGCGGTGTGGTCATCGGACCGGGTTCCTCTCCTGCGGTGTGGCACGAACCTAGCAAAGTGATATCACTTTTTTGAGCCCCGCAAACCCCGCCCACGGCAGCAACTGGACTCCGGCGCCGCCTCCGCCCTGGCGGCCTCGCCCCCGGTGACCGTCGAGAGGCTGTTCGCCTCCCCCGTACGACCGGGCCGACGGCACACCGGCGCACCCTCGTGGCGGCGGACCGCGGATTCCCGCCGACTCGGACAGTGCGCAGGAAATCCGTCGAAATTCCCGTAACGCTCCACTGATTGCCCGTCAGACATTTCCGCCGCAGGCCAGTCCCACCAATGGCGCTCGGGGTACGTACTTACTCACCGGAGCTCTCCGACCACCTGGGCGGACGTCGGCTCCAGGCAGGATCGGCGGCAATTCCGCATTCGCGGCACAGGCGGCCGCGGCGGTGGAAATCCGCGCTCCCGCAACAGCCCTCACCCGGCCCGGGCGGGCTCGACCCGGGCGGCACGCCACGGTCACACGGACACACGGGCACGGCGGGCCTCGCGAAGCAGCCGCGGCTCCGCCCACATCCCCCCTGACGTCCCCAGCCTCGCGAACGGTTGCCCCTCCCGGAGGAATTAACCGAAATGTGGTGTATGTCACGATGCCCACAACACCCCGACCCGACGGCCCCCGGACGGCCCCGGCGGACCCCCGAACCACCGTCGACCTGGGCTTTCCCGCAGCCGGTGGACTACGCACGACCGCCGCGGCGGTATCCTGAAGATCTTGCTGACGGGAAGTCGGCGCCGGGCCCACGCCCGAGCGGCCGAGTGCCCGCGGGATGCGTGCCGCCTCCGCCCTCCGCCGGTGAAGCCACGGGAGGGCGGTTCCCCGCGCCCTTCGGGACAGTGCACCCTCGGGGACAGTGCGCCGATAAGCCATCAAAATCGGACATAAGACCCGACATCTTCGGCCGGCGCGACAGGCACCCCTTGACTCAAGACTGAGGGGGATGAAGATGTGATGAAATTAAGGGTCCGATCCGACTGACGGACGGTGAGCTCCGGAATCCATGCACCAGGGGGATACGTTGGCTGGCTCGCAAATAGACGACGGCCCTACCGGGCAGATGGCGGTCCGCGCCAAGAGCCAGCCGCCCGTCGCACCGCCCGTCCGCAGCACGATCGGCGTGCTCCAGTCGGAGCGTTCGAAGGTCGTCCGGGTGTACCGGCGGCTGCTCCCCGAGCGCAGCCGCGCGGCGATCGCCGGCATGGTCCCGTACGAACTCCGCACCCAGGTGATCCACCGGCTGTCCCGCACGCTCTCGGTCCAGCAGAAGGTCGCCACGGTGCACGGCGGGCTGCTGGCCAAGCGCCACCCCGCGCTGTTCGAGTCCGGCCGGGTCACGCTGCTCCAGGTCGGCAAGGCCCGGAAGATCGTCAGCCTCCGCCCGGACGTCTCCCCGCGGCAGGCCCGCAACGACAACCTCACCCTGGTGCGTTCCGCCCTCGCCGAGGCCGGGATCGACTGCTTCGCCGTCCGCGGCATGCAGGAGACCTCCGCCGTCCTCGCCGTCTCCCGGGCCGACCGGCCGGCCGCGCACCGGGCGCTCGCCGCGCTGTGCGGCACCGTCCCCGGCTACGTCTCGGCCGTGCCGTCCGACCGGCCCGCCGTGCCGACCCGTTCCGAGCCCGGCTTCGAGAAGCACACCTGGACCACCCTCGCGCAGGCCGAGGTCATCCGGATGACCTGGTTCCACGCCGACCCCGGCGCCACCTACGTGCTGGGCCACGAGTACGGCTGCGACATCGAGTTCTGGGTGCCCGAGGACGGCGATCTGGTCGCCCCCCGCCGCAACCGGGTGACCGAGCGGGTTCCCGCCTGGCACGAGCCGGTCGACGGACCGGTCGGCATGTTCACCCGGCTGGAAGCCTGGGACCGGCCCGACCACCCGGTCCCGACCCGGCCCGAGTTCGTCCACGCCCTACCCGAGGACATCCGCTTCCCGATCGACGTGGTCTACACCTGGGTGGACGGCAACGACCCGGCCTGGCAGCGCCGCCGCGCCGAGGCCGACGGCTCGGCCCAGGACCTCAACCCCGAGGCCGCCAACGACGCGCGCTACATGAGCCGTGACGAACTGCGCTACTCGCTGCGGTCGTTGCACCTCAACGCGCCCTGGGTGCGCACCGTCTACCTGGTCACCGACGACCAGACGCCCACCTGGCTGGACACCTCCAACCCCCGGATCAAGGTGCTCAGCCACCGGGAGATATTCCGCGACCGGGCGGCCCTGCCGACCTTCAACTCGCACGCCATCGAGAGCCAGCTGCACCACATCGAGGGACTGTCCGAGCAGTTCCTCTACTTCAACGACGACGTCTTCCTGGGACGTCCGATCTCGCCGCAGCTGTTCTTCCACTCCAACGGGCTGAGCAAGTTCTTCCCCTCCGTGGCCGCAGTGCCGCTGGGCACCCCCTCGCTGCTGGACTCCCCGGTCTCCGCGGCGGCCAAGAACAACCGCAGACTGATCGAGGAGGACTTCGGCAGCACCCTGGTGCAGAAGATGCAGCACGTGCCGCACGCGCTGCGGCGCGAGGTGCTCTCCGAGATCGAGGAACACTTCAAGGAGCTGCACCAGGCGACCTCCGAGGCCCGCTTCCGCAGCCCCTCGGACCTGTCGGTCGCCTCCTCGCTGCACCACTACTACGGCTACCACAGCGCCCGCGCCGTGCCGTCCGAGCTCAAGTACGCCTATCTGGACCTGATGCACCAGAGCACCTCGCGGCGGCTCGCCCGCATCCTCGCGGCGCGCGACCTGGACGTCTTCTGCATCAACGACACGGTGTCGGACCGCAAGGACCTGCCGAACCAGCTGCAACTGCTGCAGCCGTTCCTGGACGCGTACTTCCCGCTGCCCAGCCCCTTCGAAAAGCCCGGCTCCTTCGAAAAGCGCTGACCGTCCGCCCCGGGCGGACGTAGGCCCGGGGCGGTTCGGGGGCACCGTCAGACGGTGGTCCAGGGGCCGAGCGGACTGGCGCTCTCCGGAGACGACTGCCGGGCGGTGTGCAGCCGGGCGTCGACGCCGATCACGGCCGCCACCATGCGGCCCGTCGAGTCCTCGGCCATGGCCGGGGCGTACACCAGCTGCCCGCCGCTCTCCGCCCAGCCGATCCCCGGTGTGCCCGGCGCGGCGACCAGCAGGCTCAGCAGCCCGGACCCGGCACGGTCGGCCACCGCCGTACCGCTGCTCGCCCCGTTCCGGCCCGAGCCCCACCGGGCCGCGGCGATCTCGCCGGTGCCGTCGTGTCCGCTGAGGACGGCCGGCAGCGGCGGCCAGTGCACTCCGTCGGACTCCTGCCGGTAGACCACCACGTTCGCGGTGCCGGCCTCGCGGTAGTACAGGGTGAGCCGGCCGGGCGTGGACTCCACCGGGGTCACCGCCCCGGCGACCGGCACCGGGATGCCGATCCGCTCCGTCCGGAACCCGCCGCCCGCACGCTCCTGCCGCCACCGCAGCACGCCGTGGGTGTCGGTGGCGAAGACCTGGACCGCGCCGTCGTGGCCGGTGAAGGCGGTCACCGCGTCCTGCAGGACCGAGCCGCCGAGCTTCTGCCACGGACCGAAGCCGCCGCCGGGCAGCTCCTGGCGGTGGCTCAGGCCGTGGGCGAAGTTGCGGACGAAGACGTGCAGCCGCCCGTCCGCGTCGAAAGCGGCGGCCGGCGCGCCGATCTCGCGCCGCACCCGGTGGTCGGAGTTGCCGTAGTCCGGGCCCTCCAGCGACTCCCAGGCACCGAACTCGCCGCCGGGCGCGGTCTGCACGGCCCGGACCACCTCGGCCCCGACCGTGTCCTTGTCCCCAGCCCAGCGCCGCAGCGCGACCAGCTGGATCCGGCCGGAGCGGTCCACGCCCACCTGGAGCCTGGGCATCAGCCAGTCGCCGGTCAGCTGGCGGGCCTCGCCCCAGCTGCCGCTCCCGGCGGCCTGCTCGGTCCAGTGGACGACCCGGCCGCCGAGGACCGCGAAGGCGTTCAGCCGGCCGGTGCCGTCCTTCACCAGCCAGTCGGTGGCCGGGGTGTAGCGGTAGGCGCTGCTGATCAGGTGGGTGGAGTCGCCGGGGTCGGGCCGCACCTGGTAGTCGCCGCAGTTGTTCGCCGGGCACGGCGCGCCGAAGCCCGCGTACGGCATCAGGTAGCTGCGCTTCTCGGCCTTGGCCGCGGCGCTCAGGTTGGACGGCCAGAACTTGCTGGTGTAGCCGCGGAAGTGCTCGACCACCGGCCGGGCGCCGGTCTCCTCGGTGTACGTCCGGAGGGCGGCCAGCACGAACTGGGCGGTGGCGGTGTGGTCGATGTGGTCGGCGAGCGAGATGCCCGGCTGGTACGGGTCGTGCTCGGGGTCCGGGTCGAGCGTGCGGACCACGGTCGGCCTGCGCTGCTTCAGCAGGTCGAGCAGGCAGGCGGTGACCCGGTCGCGGCTGAAGTCCTGCGGCGCGGTGACCGGTGCGCCGGTTCCGGGCAGGGTGCTCTCCAGCGGGACGTCCCCGGACCAGAGCGTGCGCATCCGGACGCCGGTGCCGTCGGGGGCCTTGGCCGAGCCGTGCAGGTTCTGGGCGAGGTTGAAGAAGTACAGCTGGACGGCCGGGCGTTCGGCGAGGGTGCAGCGCTCCACCTGGGCGCCGTCGCCGAGGGTCACCACCTCACGGCGCCAGGCGGCCTGCTGGTTGCCGGTGGCCATCAGCGCGTACGCCGAGCGCAGGCCGTTGTGCCGGGCCTCGGTGTAGCCGGGCTTGTCCGCCGGGGTCTTCGCGTGCTCCTTGTCGTCGTCGGTGGGGCTGTTCCTGCCGTCCGCCTCGCCGGCGGTCAGCACCGCGGTCGCCACCGGGGAGCCCTCCGCGATCGAGCGCTGGAGCAGCGGGTTCATGAAGTACAGGTCGTCGTCGGGGTGAGCGATGATCTGCAGGTACGAGCCGCGCCAGCGCTCCCCGGCGGGCGCGCCGCCGACCCCGGCGAGGTCCGCCAGCACGGTCGTGTCGGGGTCCGGGGCGGCCCGGAACATACCGCCGAGACCGGTCAGCGAGAGGGCGGCCAGTCCGGCGCCGAGCACGCTCCGGCGGCCCCAGTCGCGGCCGGCCCGCCGTGGCCGGACGGCTTCGGGCGCGCTGTCCTGCGCGTCCCGCGCTGCTGAATTCGGACTCACGGCTCGGTCCCCCCTTGTGCAGTGCCGGGGTCGACCGCGCTCCGCTGGAATGCCGGTCCCCGTGTCAAGATCTCTGTCGGGGAACAATACTAAAATTCGCTATTTACTCCTCAGAACCGGTGCCCGAGCTGTTTCGGCCGCTACTCGGGAGCGAACTCACCGAAGCGGCCGGTCCCCTCCACGGCGAGTCGACCGAAGACCTCGCCGAGGGCCGCGTGCCTCGCACATGGAGCCATGAAGGCAGCACCGAAAGTGTCGGACCACGGGACCGCCTTTGAGGGGCGGCCGCGTCGCGCCGATGATGGACGGGTGGAGGAAGAAGTGTCCGGCGCCGCAGACCCGGAGGCGGACTTCGCGGCGGGCGCCTACGCGGTCTCGGCGGAGTTCTACGACGTCCTGCACGGCGCGGAGTACCGGCGGCGCGCGCTCGCGCTGAGCGGTCCGGCCGCGGCCGCCCGGGTCGGCATCGTGGAGCTGGGCGCCGGTACCGGCCTGGTCACGGGCGTGCTGGTCGGTGCCTCGTCCGTCCCCGTCCACGCGGTGGAACCGGCCGCCGCCATGCGCACGGTCCTGCTCTCCCGGCTCTCCGCCGCCGGCTCCGCCGCGCTCGGCCGGGTGACGGTCCACCCCTGCCGGGCCCAGCAGCTCGCGCTCCCGGCTCAGGCGGACCTCGCCGTCTGCTTCCGGGTGTTCGCCTGCCTGCCGCCGGTCGAACGCCACGCGGTCTGGCACTCGCTCGCGGGCTGGTTGCTCCCGGACGGCCTGCTGCTCATGGACCGCCCGCCCGCCGCTCTCCCCGCCGGACCGGAACGGTGCCGGGTCGGCGAGGCCCGCGTCGGCAGCGACACCTACAGCGGCTGGCTGACCGAGCGCCCCGAGCACGACCGCATCCGGCTGGACTACCTCTACCTGGTGCACCGCCGGGGCCGGGAGATCCGCCGGGCCGAGGAGACCTTCCACCAGTGGCCGTTGACCGACGAGGAACTCGACGAGGAGCTCACCGAGGCCGGCTTCCGCCGGGAGGACGGGTGCGCTCCGGACGTCCTGCGGCTCCGGCGGCTGGGCCGGCGCCGCTGAGCCCGCCTGCCGCCGAGCCCGTCTACCCCTGCGAGCGCGCACCGCCGAAGGACATCGCCAGCGCTACCACCCAGCCGATGAACGTCCAGCCCAGGAACAGGTTGACGACCAGGACGGCCCCCTTGTTCCGGGTGCCCCGCAGGAACGCGATCACGGTCGGGACGAAGTACATCACCAGCCCGACGATCAGGAATACCGACACTCCCCCGCTTCTCACCATGCTGCGAGCGTACAAGTCCCTTGCAGTCCGGGACAGATGGAGGAATCCACTCCCTTTCGCCGCCCGTCCGCGCGGCACGCCCGGTCACCCAGCGTCGACGGCTCTTCACCAATCCGCACCTCAGCCCCTACGATCGGCTGCGAACGGCCTTTGGCGCGCCCGCAACCCCCGGAAAGGCGGCAGCAATGCCCACCGTCAGCGTGGTCACCGTCGTGCCCTGCGGCGGACACCACCGCCTCCCGGAGGCGTACCGCTCGCTGGCCGCCCAGCAGTTGCCACCCGGGTGGGAGTGGCAGTGGGTCGTCGAGGGCGTACGGAACCTGGCGGAGGCCGGGCTGCCCGACGACCGCCGGATCTCGCTCGGCACCGGCCCGAGGACCGCACCAGCCTCCCCCAACGAGGCGCTGACCAGGGCCGCGGGAACGCTGCTGCGGACCCTGGACGCCGACGGGCTGCTCCCCCAGGGCGCGCTGCGCCGGGACGTCGAGATCATGACCGGGCACCCCGAGCTCGGCTGGTGCCTCTCCCCTGGCCTGGACCTGCTGCCCGACGAGACCCTGGGGGCCGGTCCGGACGGCCCCCCGGCCGGACCGATCCGCCCGGGCGTACTGGCGGACGGGCTCAGGGCAGGCCGGCTTCCCGCCCAGGGGACGACGCTGACCGCGCGCACCGACCTGCTGCGCGCCCTCGGCGGCTGGCCGGACCCGGCCGGGACGGCGGGGCTCGGACTGCTGCTGGCCTGTGAGGCCGTCGCCCAGGGCTGGATGCTCGGGGAGCCCGGCACGATCCGCTGCACGGACCACCACGTCCCGCTCACCGAGGACATGGTGACGGCCGCCCTCGGCCGGGTCGCCGCCCTGCGGCGGAGCGGCTGGCGCTGGCAGAGCCCGCCCGCCCTCGGCCGGTTCGAGCGGCAGCTCGGCCAGTCCTCGGACCCGCAGTGGTCCTACGACCGCCGGGTGGAGATCCACAGTGCCGTGAACTCGGTCCTGCGCGAGGCCGACGACCTGGTGAAACGGCGCACCGGGAACGGGTGCTGGACTCCCCCGGGCGAGATCTCCGAAGGCGGCAGCAACATCGGGCTGGCGACGGCGGCCCGGGTCTGGGTGCTGGACCGGCTGGCGGCCAGGATCGACGCCGCACGAGCGGTACTCGACCAGGTGGAACACGACTGCCGCGCCCACCGGGAGACCGGCCGGGAGACCCGCGGACACTCCGACCGGGACACCCGCCGGAACGCCGAGTGGGAGACCGGCCGGGAGGGCGTGGAACCGACCCCGGCGCAGGTCGCTCAGGCCCGCGCCTGACGGGTGTAGCGGGTGAAGAGGAAGTCGTCCTCCGCGAGGACGGCCTCCAAGGTCATCCGGGTCCGGCCCACCGCGCCCTCGCCGCCGTACTGCTGCAGGCCGCGCCCTTGAAGAATGCGCGGACCCCCGCCGCCCGTGAGCAGCGGTGAGACGGTCAGGCAGAGCTCGTCCAGCAGGTCGGCGGCCCACAGCCCGGCGAGCAGCCGCGGACCGCCCTCGCAGAGTACCCGGCGCAGCCCGCGCCGCTCCAACTCCCGTACGGCCAGCGCTGGTTCGACCAGCTCCTCACCCGCGACGACCACCTCGGCGACCCGTTCCAGCGCCTGCCGGGCGGCGGTCGGCGCCCGGGCTGCGGTGATCACCAGCGTCCGCGCACCGGGGGACGCCGGGGGGCGGCTGAAGAGGTCCGAGGCGGGATCGAGGTCCAGGCGGGCGCTCACCACGGCGATCGCGGGCGCCGGCTCCTGCCCGGCGGCGAGCCGGGCCTCCGCCAGCTCCGGGTGCACGTCGGCCGGTCCGTACCCCTCACTGCGCGCCGTCCCGGCGCCGACCAGCACGACGTCGGCCGACCCCCGCAGCACGGCCAGCAGTTCCGCGTCCGCAGGCCCGGAGAGGCCGCCCGACCGACCCTGCCACACCGCCCCGCCGTCCAGCCCGGACACCATGCACGCCCGCACCCACGGCCGCTCCCCCACCACCTCGGCCGGATACCGGTACGCCTGCGCGAGCCACCGGGCCCGGCCCGACTCCGGTGCCACTGCCACGGGTTGGGGGAGGAGACGCTGCACGCCGACCAGTCTGCCACCCCCGCCCCGCCGTGGGGCCACCAACTCGACCGGACCGGCCACGGGCACCTCGGGGCGCGACCGGCCGGCGCCCCTGCCGGGGCGGCGTCCAGGACGGTCAGCCCGGGCACCCGCACCCCGGGCACCCGCAGCACCGGCACCCCGTCCGACCTGCCCTTCAGTGGTGCGCGACCGGCGGCGAGGGGGGCGCCCGAGGCTGGTCCGGGAGGTCAACTACGATCGGCGGGTGCCAAGCCTGACCGGAATTCCGCTGCAGATCATCGCCACTGTGCTGGCGATCGCCGTCTTCGCCGCCACGATGTGGCTCTGGCCCCGGCTGGGCGGGCGGAGCTGGCGCGCCTGGACGGGCAGGATCGGCGCGTTCCTCGTGACCCAGATCTCGGTACTGGCCGCGCTCGCACTGGTGGCCAACTCGTACTTCGGCTTCTTCAGCACCTGGAGCGACCTGCTCGGTCTGGACGGCGCCCCCGGCACGGTGGTCGACCACAAGCCGGGCGGCAAGGCGATCTCGGTCACCGGCGAGCAGAAGATGTACTCCGCGCAGGGCTCGGCCAAGGAGCAGTCCGGCCTGATCCAGCAGGTGCGGATCAGCGGTGACGGCTCCGGCCTGGTCGGGAAGGGGTACGTCTACCTGCCGCCGCAGTACTTCCAGCCCGGCTACTCCGGCCAGCGGTTCCCGATGGCACTGGTGCTCTCCGGGTACCCGGGGAACGCGGAGAAGCTGATCAGCCTGCTCCAGTACCCGGCGTCCGCGCTCAAGGCGATCGAGAGCAAGCAACTGCCGCCCACCGTCCTGGTGATGATGCAGCCGACGCTCTCCGGCAACCGCGACACCGAGTGCATGGACATCCCCGGCGGACCGAAGGTCGAGACCTTCTTCACCGAGGACCTGCCGAAGGCGATGTCCGCCGACTACCGGGTACTGGACCGGCCCGACGCGCGCGCGGCGATGGGTGACTCCACCGGCGGCTACTGCGCACTGAAGTTCGCGCTGCGCAAGCCGGACGCGTACCGGGCGGCCGCGTCCTACTCCGGCTACTACAACGTCTCCAACGACCCCACCACCGGCGACCTGTTCGGTGGGAACGCCGAGCTCAAGCGGGAGAACGACCTGCTGTGGCGGCTGAAGAACAAGCCCGCCGCCCCGGTCTCGCTGCTGCTGGCGACCAGCCCCAACGAGGAGAACTACGCCGCGACCCAGAAGATGGTCGCCGCGTTCAAGGCCCCGACCGCGATGTCCACCATCACCCTGGACAGCGGCGGCCACAACTTCCACACCTGGACCCGGGAGATCCCGCCCGCGCTGGAGTGGCTGGGCAAGCGCCTGACGCCGCCTCAGCCGGCGAAGCCCGCGTAGTCGGCCCCGCCCGGACTGCGGGTCTCGGAGCCGGGGTCCCGATCCCCAGGACTCGGACCCGGCCCCGGCCCCGGCCCCGGCCGAGATCACACCACGCTCATAGCTGGGACTCATCGGAATCTCAGCGAGGCACCCGAGCGTGGTGCCATGACCTCGACCAGTTCCGTCCCTCTGACCGAAGAACCGTGGCCCGAGGCCGCGAACTACCCGCCGCCGGGCCCCCCGACGAGCGTCCCGAGCGTCACGGCCGAACCGCTCTTCCCGCCGTCCGACCCGCCCGCAGCCGGCCCCAAGGGGCCGTCCTCCTGGGCCGGGCGGCTGCAGACCCTCCCCGCCCGCGCCTGGCGCGGCCGCCCGGACGACCCGCAGTGGGTCCGCCCCGCGCTGCTCGCCCTGCTGGCCGCGACCGCCGTGCTCTACCTGTGGAACATCTCGGTCTCCGGCTGGGCCAACGCCTTCTACTCGGCCGCCGTGCAGGCGGGCACCCAGAGCTGGAAGGCGTTCTTCTACGGCTCCTCGGACTCCGCGAACTTCATCACCGTGGACAAGCCCCCGCTGTTCCTGTGGCCGATGGAGATATCGGCCCGCGTCCTCGGGCTCAACTCCTTCAGCCTGCTCGCCCCGCAGGCGCTGATGGCGGTCGCCACGGTCGGCACGGTCTACGCGACGGTGCGCCGCCGCTTCTCGGCGCTGGGCGGACTGGTCGCGGGCGCCGCGATGGCGCTCACCCCGGTCGCAGCGCTGATGTTCCGCTTCAACAACCCGGACGCGCTGCTGGTGCTGCTGCTCTCGCTCGCCGCGTACGGGCTGGTACGGGCCACCGAGACCGCGAGCACGCGGTGGCTGGTCTTCGTCGGCGTGATGTTCGGCTTCGCCTTCCTCACCAAGACGCTGGCGGCGTTCCTGATCCTGCCCGCCTTCGCACTGATCCACCTGGTGGTGGCACCGACCGGACTCTGGCGCCGGGTGGGCCAACTGCTGCTCGGCGGGCTGGCGCTGCTGGTCTCCGCCGGGTGGTGGGTGGCGATCGCCGAGCTGACCCCGGCCTCCTCCCGCCCGTACATCGGCGGCTCGCAGGACAACAGCTTCCTGTCGGTCACGCTGGGCTACAACGGCCTCGGCCGGCTGACCGGCAACGAGCGCGGCAGCGTCGGCGGCGGACCCGCAGCCGCCGGCGGTGGCGGCGGGACCGGCCAGTGGGGCACCACCGGCATCACCCGGCTCTTCGGCAGCGACATCGGCGGCCAGATCGCCTGGCTGATCCCGGCCGCCCTGGTCCTGCTGGTCCTCGGCCTCTGGGCGACCCGGCGTCACCCCCGTACCGACAGCGCCCGGACCGCCTTCCTGGTCTGGGGCAGCTGGCTGCTCTGCACCGGCCTGGTCTTCAGCTTCATGTCGGGCATCTTCCACCAGTACTACACGGTCGCCCTCTCCCCCGCCGTCGCCGCCCTGGTCGGCATGGGCGCGGACGGACTCTGGCGGGCCCGCAGGCGGCTGCCGTACGCGGTGCTGCTGGCCGTGGTCGTGGCGGGCACGGCGGTGTGGTCGTACGTCCTGCTGGGCCGGAGCTCCACGTTCCTGCCGTGGCTGCGGTGGGCCGTGCTGGTGGGCGGTCTGCTGGCGGCGGCGGCCCTGCTGCTGGCGGGCCGACTGGCCGGGCGGGTGGCGGCGGTGGTCGGCCTGGCCGGGCTGGCAGCCGCGTTCGGCGGTCCGACGGCCTACGCGCTGGACACCGTCGCGACCGCGCACACCGGCTCGATCGTGACGGCCGGGCCCAGGGTGTCCAGCGGCGACGGCTTCGGGCGCGGCGGACGCGGCGGCTTCCCCGGCGGCTTCGGCGGCCAGGGCGGGCAGCGCGCCGGCCGGGCAGGCGGCCAGCAGGGCGGGTTCCCCGGCGGCGGGTTCCCGGGCGGCTTCGGCGGCCCGCGCGGTCAGGGTTTCCAGAACGGCCAGGGCGGCGCTGCCGGATCCTGGCGGGAGTTCGGGCGCGGCGGCATGGGCAGCGGCATGGGCGGTATGGGCGGCGGCGGCATGGGCGGGCTGCTCAACGGCGCCCGGGTCAGCAGCGAGCTCGCCGCGCTGCTCAAGCAGAACGCCGGTTCGTACACCTGGGTCGCGGCGACCGTCGGGTCGCAGAACCAGGCCAGCTACCAACTCGCCACCGGCGAACCGGTGATGGCCCTGGGCGGCTTCAACGGCACCGACCCCTCGCTGAGCCTGGCGGGCTTCCAGCAGTACGTGAAGGAGGGGAGGATCCACTACTTCATCGGCTCCGGCGGGGGTGGCGGCATGGGCGCGGGCGCACGCTCGGCCACCGGCGAGGGCTCGGGCAGCGCGGTGGGCTCCCGTCCCAACGGCGGTGCCATGCGCGGCGGTTCGAGCTCGGAGTCCGAGCAGATCGCCACCTGGGTGGCCGCCCACTACACCGCCAGGACCGTCGGCACCACCACGGTGTACGACCTGACGGCGCCGGTCACCGGCTGACGCGGCGCGCTCGACGGCCCCGGGCCCACCGGATCTCCCCTCCGGTGGGCCCGGGGCCGTTCCGCGCATCGGCTGCCGCTTCGGATCACCGCACTGCGGCTCCGCCGGCCGGACCCTCCCGGGTGGCCGCGACGACCTGGGCCATCGTGACCAGGAAGCGGCGGGCCGCCGCCAGTTCGGCGGCGTCGAAGTCGCCGAGGGCCGCCACCATCCCGCCGATCAACGGGCCGAAGAACGACTGCCCGAGCTCCATCGCCCGCTCCTCGACCACGAGCAGCACCCGGCGGCGGTCCCCGGTGTCCCGCACCCGCCGGATGAGCCCGAGCCGTTCCAGCCGGTCGACCAGCGCCGTCGTCCCGGCCGAGTTGAGGTGCAGTTGCTCCCCCAGTCGGCCGGGTGTCAGCTGCGTACCGGCCCGGGCGGCGTCCAGCAGGGCGATCAGGGCCCGCAGATCGGTCGGGTGCAGTCCGTGCAGGCCCGCGAACTCGCCGCCGAGCAGGTCGAGTTCGACGGTGAGCGCACGCAGCAGGTGCACCAGCTGCATCGAGCCGTCGGCGGTGCCCGCCGAGCCCTTCTCCGTCCCCATGGTCCTTCTTCCGTCCGCAACGGCTTCCGCCAGATACCTCGCCAATCTATTATCTCGATCAGCGAGTGTATTGCTTGCCGAGACTGTTGCTCGGCAAGTAGATCCTGCCAGATCCGGGGGCACACCATGAGCACTTCCACCAGCCGGACCACCCGAGCGTCCGAGCGCCCGGAGTTCCGGACACCCGGCACCGAGGCGGCCTTCCTCGCCGCCTACGACGCCGCGCTGGCCAGATGGCCTCTCCCGGCGACGCCGATCGACTGCCGGTCCGAGTACGGAACCACGCGAATCAACGCCTGCGGACCTGCGGACGGCCGCCCTGTGGTGCTGCTGCCCAGCGGCGGCGCCACCTCGACGGTCTGGTACGCGAACGTCGCGGCGCTCGCGGCCACCCACCGCGTGTACGCCGTCGACCTGATCGGCGACGCGGGGCGCAGCGTCCGCCACGGCCGTCCGATCCGGCGCGCCGAGGACCTGGCCGGATGGCTGGACAGCGTCCTCGACCGGCTCGGCCTCGCCACGACCGCCATGGTCGGCCACTCGTACGGCGGCTGGATGGCCCTCGGCTACGCGCTGCACGCCCCGCACCGGGTCACCCGGCTCGCCCTGCTGGACCCGACCCAGTGCTTCGCCGGGTTCCGGCCGGGCTATCTGCTGCGGGCGGTTCCGCTCCTGCTCCGTCCGACCGCCGCGCGGGCCCGCGACTTCATCGCCTGGGAGACCGGCGGGGCACCGGCCGCCGGACTGATCGACCCCGCCTGGTCGACCGTCCATGCACTGGGCACGGCCGACTTCCCGCGCTCGAAGCCCGTCACCGGCCCACGCCCGTCGGCCGGGCAACTGCGGGCACTGACCGTCCCGACCCTGGTACTGACGGCGGAACGCAGCCGCACCCACGACGGCGCACGGGTCGCGGCCGCCGCCCGGGCGCTGCTCCCGCACGTCGAGGCCGAGGTGCTGCCCGGCCTCTCGCACCACGCCATGCCGATGACCGACCCGGGCCCGCTGAACGACCGCCTGACCCGGTTCCTCGACCGGGAGGCGTGACCGGGCTCCTCCCGGCCCGGCGCCAGGCCGGCACCCCGCGCCGGGCGCGCCGCTTCAGCCGGCCTTGACGGGGTCCGGCTCGACGGGGCCGGGCTCGATCGGGCCCGCTGCGGCGAGGATCGCGTCGAGGACGCCGGGGAAGCGCGCCTGGAGTTCGTCGCGGCGCAGCTCGTTCAACCGCCGGTTGGCCTCGCCGCGCTGGCGGATGACCCCGGACTCGCGGAGCACCTTGAAGTGGTGGCTGAGCGTGGAGGGCGCGACATCGACCGGGAAGGTCCCGCAGGCCCGCTCGGGTTCGGCCCAGAGGGTCTGGACGATGGTCATCCGGGTGGGGTCGGCGAGGGCGTGCAGGACGTCGAGCAGGTCGATCTCCTCGACGTCCGGATGGTGGAGCGGGGTGCGGCGCTGCTGCGAGCGGACCAAGGGAAACCTCCTGAACAGCGATGTTCGACATTCATCGAATAGCCGTGGTAGTAATTTCGTCGTTCGTAGAACTTCGAAAGACATCGTACTCGCAGGAGGGGATCCACAGATGCGTGCCTTGGTGATGACCGCCCCCGGCGGCGCCGAGAACTCGGTGCTGGCAGAGATCGACGAACCGGTTCCGGGGCCGGGCGAGGTGACGATCGACGTCGCCCACGCCGGACTGAACTTCGTCGACGTGATGGCCCGCCGGGGCGACGCCGGCTACGCGTCCTGGCCGCACCGCCCCGGCCTGGAGGTCTCGGGGACGGTCCGCGCCCTCGGCCCGGACGTCCACGACCTCACCGTCGGCGACCGCGTGGTGGCGGTGCCCAAGGGTGCGGGCATGTCCGAGATCGCGCTCGCCGCAGCCGAGTTGACCGTGCCGGTGCCGGACGGGGTGGGGCTCGCGGAGGCCGCCGCGACGCCGCTGGGCCTGGCCACCTCGCTCCTGCTGCTGACCGAGGCCGGGCGGTTCAACCCCGGTGACACCGTGCTGGTGCACTCGGCGAGCGGCGGGATCGGCACCGCGATCGCCCGGCTGGTACCGCTGCTGGGCGGGGGCCGGCTGATCGGTACGGTCGGTCGGCCGGAGAAGATCGCCGAGGCCGAGCGGGCCGGCTACCAGCTCGTCCTCGCCCGCGACAGTGACCCGACCGAGGCGATCCGGTCCGCCACCGGCGGCCGGGGTGTCGACCTGGTCCTCGACCCGCTGGGCACCACCGCCCTGGGCCTCGACCTGGACCTGGCGGCCCCCGGCGGCCGGGTGGTCCTGTTCGGCAACGCCACCGGCGCGCCGATCGACGCTCTGCCGCCGGTCGAGCGGCTGCTCCGCGGCAACCTCACCATCAGCGGGTTCAGCCACCGCGGTCTGGTCGCCGATGCCCCCACCCGGGTGGCCGCCGCCGTGAGCCGCATCCTGGGCTTCCTCGCCGACGGCCGGCTCACCCTGCCGGTCACCGAGGTGCCCGGCCTGGCCGACATCCCCGCCGCACACGACCTGCTCGCCGAGGGACGCGGCACCGGAAAGTACGTGGCCCGGATCGGCGCAGCCGGTTAGCCGGACCCCTTCCGCACCGCCCCCTCACTCAGCCCCCGCAGTCCGCTGCACCCGCCCCGCCGACCGGCCGTCCCGTACCCGTGCAGAGGGTTCGGGACGCCCGTGCGGCTCCTCGGATCCCTCGGTCACGCGCGGCCGGTCGCCCCGGCAGAGAACCGCGACGACCACCGCCGCGAGCGCCATGGCGCCGCTCCCGCACCGCAGCGCGAGGTGCAGCCCGTCGACGTGTCGTTCTGCGCGTGTGACTCGCCTCTGCGCTCCTCTTTCGGGGGCAGGGCCAGCCTCGCCACCACTCGCTCGGCGAGCACGACGGCCGCCACCTCCTCCATGCCGCTGTTCGCGGCCAGCTCCTGCACCCGTCGCTGTACGGCGTCCAGCTGTTCGGCAGTCAGGGCGGGCATGACTCGGGCGGGAGGAGGTTTGCGCAAGATCCTGCGCAGCAACGTCCTCGACCCCCGGCCTGCGCTCCCCACGGCGGCACCCACGCTCTTGCGTACCGCCTCGTCCAGGGCGAGCCACACCACCGGAGAGACCAATGCGGTGACCTCGTCCAGCCCGAAGCCGAGCGGCTCACGCGACCGGTTCCGGCCGGAGAGCCGTCTTACCACACTCTCGTCGTCGGACTGGCACAGCCCTTCTACGAGAGGCAGTTCCTCGGGTGCGACATCGGCGACGATCTCGCGGACGAGATCGCGCACCCGAACACCAGACCTTGAGGCCGGACCGCCTGCTGCCGGCACTGATGCCGCGCCCATGCGCCCCCCTTCGCCCAAGACCTTTTCAGGCCTGAGGTAGTGTCAAGTCCAAGAAATTGTCCCGCAGTTCAGCCAGAAACGGGAGGGCGTGCCACCGCCATCGCCTGGGGCCGAAGACGCCGAAGGGAATGTCCAATGACGCGGTCGAACCCGCCACCGCATCACTCGCAGCTACTTTGCCCCCGGGTACAGAGCTGGGAGTCGTACATTCACGGGCGAGCAGCCGAGCAGCGCCCGTCGCTGGAATCAGCGTGCACAACTGCACCGCGGCGCCGAGCACCGTCTGGGGACGCAGGAACTTCCGCCAGAACGCCTCGTCCGCCGAGGTAAGGGTGAAGTAGCGGATCAGGTCGTCCTTGCCGATCGCCGGGAACGAGCGCAGGGCCTCCAACTCCTCATCGGAGAACACACGCGTTGCCATCTGCCCGCCCCTCTCACCACCGGAGTCACTGGCCTCACTGCCGACGCGGAGCGGGCCGAGCGGCTCCGCACCACCGCCCGACATCCCAGCCATCCCCGCCATCCTCGACACCCCTGAACGCCTGAACGCCTGAACGCCTGAACAGAGAAGAGCACGAGAGCCATGAGTGACCGCACCTACCGGGTCATCGTCCGCGGCGTCTTCGCGGACCTCGACGACGCCCAGCGGGCCGAGCTGCTCGCGACCGCCGACCGGCACGACATCCTCAACGCGGCCTTCACCGACGAGGGCAGCCTCATCTACGACCGGGCGCTGCGCGCCTTCTCATTCCGCTGCGTGGTCCGGCAGCCCGCCGACGAGGAGGACGAGATGGCGGTCGAGTACGCCTGCGACCGGGCGGCCACAGCACTCGCCGCCCGAGGCCTCGGGCACGGCGTGCTGCGCGCCACCGCCACCAGCGTCGACGACATGAAGATCCGCCGTCCGCGGCGCTGACGACCGCACCTGCACCTGCCACCGCTCCGGCCGCTCCGCCCGGCTCCGGGGCTGGGCCGGCCGGCCGGCCGAGCGTGTGCAGCGGTGGTGGCGGCGGTGCTCACGCGGGTGCCGCCGACCGCGCGGGGCCCTTCAAGCCCCGCACTGGTGCAGCACGGAGTCGTCGGACGGTCCGCCGCCGCTGCAGGCCGTCAGGACCGGCGCGGCGGCGAGCAGCAGGGCTATCGCGGACAGGGCGGTACGGCCGGCGCGCACTGTGGTCTCCCCCGAATGGTGTGACGTCTGACGGCGCACCAGCACACCAGGGCAGTCATACCCGGTCAAGTCGCCGCAACGGGGGGACGGGGACATGGCGCGGCTCACACCCCCGATCCCCGGGGCGGTGCCGCCGCCCCGGGGGACGCTACCGCGCCACGCGGTCGAGCAACTCCTGTGCCCAGGAGGGGTCGTAGTCGTCCAGTCGGGGCAGCCCGCCCTGGTTCGGGTCTCCGGTCCAGGTGAAGGTGGCACCGGGGTTGTGGGCCTGGTAGCCGTCCGAGGTGAACAGGTGCGGGCTGCCCTGGATGTCGGGCCCCTGGGCGACGTGCCACTGGGCGTACACCTCGGCCCGGCCCGCGCCGCTCTCCAGCGCCTTGGCCAACTCCTCCGCGTCGACGTGCTCGCACTTGTCCGCGAGGTCGAGGATCACCGAGTGGACGCTGATGCACTTGCTCTCGCCGTAGAAGGCGTAACGCAGCGCGGCGTCCAGTTCGTCGCTCCCGCGCAGGCCGCCGACGGCCGGGTCCTTGGCGGCCTGGACCGCCTCCAGCGCGGGCAGCGTGGTCGACGGGTAGTCGGACTCGACACCCGACCAGACCCGCCAGCCCAGTTCGGGACGGCGCGCTCCGATCACGATGACCTCGGGCTCGACGATGTACTTGGGGGTGGGCTGGCGGTTGAACAGCTCCAGCGGGAAGGCCCGGTGGTCGATCAGCAGGTCCTGGCCGCGCTCGGCGGCGGCGGCCCGCAACGTGTGCAGCGCGAGGCTGGCCCAGGGGCAGCCGATGTCCGACCAGACGGTGACGTGGGCCGATTCGGGGCCGGCCGATTCTCCGACAGTGCTCATGCTGGGTACCCCTCAGTCCGTTCGCCTCGATCGGCGTCCGACTCCGACCGGCGCACCGCCGGGGGTCGGGCGCTCCCGTGCCACCCGGCCCATGATGGCCGCACCGGCGCCGGGTCGCCATGCGGGCACGGCACTTCGTCAGGTCGCGGTGGCAGAGCGGGTGCGCCGGGCCGACGGCAAGCGGACAGCAGGCGGGCACCGGACGGGCGGCGGGCGGCAGCCGACCTGACGAACTGGACGGCGCACGGTTGCCGCCGGACCTCCGCGCCCAACAGGCTCCTCGGGGGCCGGTATGGTCTTCGAGCCCGTCGGCCCGCCGGGGCCGCTGCCGAGCCCCTTATCTGCCAACTCTCCGACGTACTCAGGAGACCGCGATGTCTGCCGTCACCAGCCAGCCCGCACACCGGGACGCGGGCACCACTCCACCACCGGCCGGGCCGCCGCCGCTGCGGGCCGTACTGCGCCTCGGCGGCCTCGAGTTCCTGGCGGTGGTCGGGAACCTCTTCCTGGTGATGACGCTGGCCCGCTGGATCTTCCACCCGTCCTCACCGCTCGGTGGCCTGCTCCCCTCGCTGGACGCCAAACTGGCCGCCATGGGCGTCGGCGTCGGGCTGTACGTCACGGTGGCGTTCACCATCTCGGTGCGCCGCAACACCGCGGGCCAGCTCAACCCGTCGGTCACCGTCGGCCTGTGGGCGATGCGGCTGCTGCCGGGACGCCTGGTACTGCCGCTCGTGGTCGCGCAGTTGGCGGGTTCGGTGGCCGGTGTGGCCCTGGGGCGGCTGGTCTGGGGGCGGAAGGTGGCCGAGGTCGGGTACGCCGCGCTGGTCCGCGCACCGGGCTGGACCTGGCCGTCCGTCTTCGCCCTCGAGGGCGCCTTCATGCTGGTGCTGATGCTGCTGGTGGTGGTCTCGCTGGTGCAGCCCCGGTTCGGGCCGTGGCTGCCGCCGCTGACCGGTGCGGGGGTCGCCGCGCAGATCGTCTGGCTCAGCACCTGGTCGGGCGGCGGCGGCAACCCCGCCCGCCAGTTCGGCCCGGCGCTGTTCGCCGACCGGACCGAACTGCTCTGGGTCTACCTGCTCGCGCCGGTGGTGGGCTCACTGCTCGCCGGCGCCGCTGCCGCCCTGGTGCGGCGCCGCCGGTAGCCGATCGCCGGCCGGGACCTGCCGACCCGACTCCCGCGCTCGGGCCCCGGGGTGGCCGGGCCCCGAGCGCGGGGCGGGCGGGGAAGGCCCCGGACTACCGGGGCAGCGAGGAGATCGTCACGCGGTCGACGTCGAGCTGCGCGCCCTGGCCCCACAGCCGGTTGCCGGGCAGGCTCAGGTCGTCGGCGAAGGTCTCCGGGGTCGGGGCGCCGCGGTGCGGGTCGTAGTAGCGGTCCGGCTGGTCGGTCAGCCTGACCAGGCCGTGCCCGTTGTCGCCCTCGCCGTCCAGAATCGCGAACATCCCGAGCCCGCAGGAGAGTTGGCGGGGAGCGGCGGCCTGATCGGTACCGCCGAGGTCCAGCAGCAGGTGCGACCGGTCGGCGGGCTTGAAGCCGAGCCGGTTCATGCTGAACACCTCGCGGCCGTCGGCCTTCCACACCACCGTGCCCGCCGCCCGGTCGTAGGAGATCGCCAGGTCGTGCTGGGTGCCGGGGGTGCGGTCCGCGACCGGGAGGGCGTAGGAGAACGGCGCGTACGCCGCGCCGGGTGTCGGCAGCCGCTCGTAGAAGGCGTACAGCTTGGTGTTGGTGACGAAGAAGTCGAAGACCATCATCGTCTCGTAGTCGATCGCGCTCAGTCCGGCGGAGGCCAGCCGCAGATCGCTCTGCGGGTCGGCGACCTCGGCACCGAACGGGTTCTGCTCCGTCCCGTAGGCCCGGGCGCCCAGACGCGCGCCGCAGGTCAGCACCTTGCCGGGGACGGCGTCGAAGCCGGTGACGCCGGTGCTCGCGGTGTGGTTGGCGACCGCGTACCACTTCAGGTGGTCGGCCTGTCCGGCGCCGCCGTCGTGCTCCTGGCCGGTGGTGTAGGCGAAGGCCGGCTTGCCGGTCGTGGCGTTGCGGCCGGTCGGGACGACGGTCAGGCCGCTCGCGGAGGTGGTCGCGATGCCGTCCCCGTCCGGCAGCGAACCGGCGGCCGACAGCGCCCACTTGCCGCCCGTCCCGTGGGTGAAGCCACTGCGGAAGTCGTCCCAGACCACCCGGTAGCTCCCGCCGGCCGACTCGGCGTCCGCCCTCGCCGCGGCCGGTACGGCGACGGTACCGGCGGCCAGCGCCACCGCCGCGGCCAGGCCGGTGATCGTACGTCTCAATGCTCTGTGCACTGCTCGCTCCCGTGATCGTGTGCGCGGTCGACGGAGAGCGGTGCCGTGGCACCCCAACCCCCCGGACCCCTTGGGCTGTTGCGCGCCTCAGCGTGCAAGCCCGGTCGGCCCGGGAGCTACCGGCGGGCCCTGAATCCGTCAGGTCGGCCCCGCAGCACCAGGACCACCAGCACCACCAGCACCACCAGGACCACCAGGGGACGACCCGGGCTCAGCCGCCGATCGCGGACATCGGGCGGTCGGGCCGGACGAAGTCCGCCGAGTTGATGTCGTGGCCGGGGCCCTTGCGGGCGATGGTGCTGCGCCAGGCCGCCTCGATCCGGGCGTCGTCGGCGCCGCCGCGCAGCAGCGCCCGCAGATCGGACTCCTCGGTCGCGAACAGGCAGTTGCGCAGCTGGCCGTCGGCGGTGAGCCGGACCCGGTCGCAGCCGCCGCAGAACGGCCGGGTGACGGACGCGATCACCCCGACCACCGTGTCCGTACCGGCGATCCGCCACTCCTCGGCGGGCGCGTTGCCGTGCCGCCCGACCGGGTGGAGCTCCCAGCGCCGCGCCAGGATCTCCAGCAGCTCGTCGGCGGTGATCATCTTGTTCCGGTCCCAGGCGCCCTGGGCGTCCAGCGGCATGGACTCGATGAACCGCATCCGGTACCCGTGCGCGGCGGCGAACTCGACCAGGTCGAGGATCTCGTCGTCGTTGACCCCGCGCACCGGGACGGCGTTGATCTTGACCGGCGCGAGCCCGGCCGTCCGGGCGGCCGCGAGCCCGGCGAGGACGTCGGCGATCCGGTCGCGGCGGGTGATCTCGGCGTAGCGTTCGGGCCGCAGGGTGTCCAGGCTGACGTTGACCCGTTCCAGCCCGGCCGCTTTGAGGTCGCCCGCCGTCCGGGCCAGGCCGATGCCGTTGGTGGTCAGCGAGAGCTCGGGACCGAGTGCGGTGAGCCTGGCGATCAGTCCGGGCAGTCCGCGCCGGAGCAGCGGCTCGCCCCCGGTGAGGCGCAGCGACCTGATCCCGAGCCGCTGGACGGCGATCCGGGCCAGCCGGACGATCTCGTCGTCACTGAGCACCTCGGCCCTGGGCAGCCAGTCGAGCCCCTCGGCCGGCATGCAGTAGGTGCAGCGGAGGTTGCAGCGGTCCGTGAGCGAGACCCGCAGGTCGGTGTGGACGCGGCCGAAGCGGTCGACCAGCGGGGAGCTGCCCGTCGGCTCAGTACTACGAGGTGCCATCTCCCAAGTACAGGGCGCGCCCCCGCGAAGATCCAGCGGTGGAAGAGCCGGTGCACCACGGCGACCTGCACCTTTGCCTTGTGCATTCCTCCAACTGCAGGCCCGCCGACCGGCCCGTCAGACTGGCGGTATGGCAGACCGTGCGCACCCGCTTCCCGCTCCCCCGGCAGCCGTCCCCGCCCTGGTGCTGGCGGCCGGTGGCGGCCGGCGCCTCGGCGGGCGGCCCAAGGCACTGATCGAGCACCGGGGCAGGCCGCTGATCGAGCACGCCCTCGCGGTGGTGCGGGCCGGGGGCTGCACCGGGACGGTGGCGGTACTGGGCGCGGCCGCCGCACAGGTCAGGGCCACCGCCGAGGTCGGCGACTGCCGGCTGGTCGACAACCCGGACTGGGAGAGCGGCATGGGCTCCTCGCTGCGCGCCGGGCTCGCGGCCCTGCCCCCCGGCGCGGACGCCGTCCTGGTGATGCTGGTCGACACTCCCGGAGTGACTCCGAGCGCCGTCGCCCGGCTGCTGGCCGCCCACCGCTCGGGTGCGGAGCTCGCGGCCGCGGCCTACGGCGGACGGCGCGGCCACCCGGTGCTGATCGGCGCCCGGCACTTCGCCGAGGCCGCGGCAGGTGCCACCGGCGACGCCGGGGCCCGCGCGCTGCTCGCCGCGCACGCCGCCGAGATCGTCCTGGTGGAGTGCGCCGACGTCGCCGTGGCGGACGACCTGGACACCCCGGCGGACCTCGCGCGCTGGAACGCCTCCGCGCCCCTGAACTGTCCCTGAGGTATTGCCGCAATCGGCGCCAAGCCCCGTGCGGATCAGGGACGATGGAGGCGAACCTGCCCAGCCGACCCGAACGGACGGTGCACGCCATGGCCTCAGTGCCGCTGCCCGACGACTTCAGCGATCCGGCCTGGTTCGGCCCAGGCGCCGCGTCCGGACCGGCCGGTGCCCACGGCCCCGGCGGGTCGTCGGGGGCCGCCGGCACCGGCCCGGGGCCGGCCGCGAGTGCGATCCGCTGCCCGGCCTGCCGCCGTGAGCACATGTACGAGCCGCCGAGCCTGCCCTGCCCGTGCGGGGCGCAGCTGCGGGTGCCGCTGCTGCGCGGCGGTGTGCCGGTGCAGGTGCGGTTCCGCTCCTGGGAGGACTCCTGGCTGAGCATGCGCTGCCCGCACTGCGGGCGCAGCGACCAGTGGCCGCAGCCCGAGTTCACCTGCAACTGCGGGGCCACCGTCCGGCTGCCGGTGGACCGTTCGCCCCGGCTGCAGAGCGCCGCCCCGCCCGGGCCCGCCGCACTGCCCGGCCACACCGCCCCGGTCTCGCCGCGCCCCCGCCCGTACGGGGCGCGGCCGCACGGCGGTCCGGTCCCCACCGTGCCGCCGCAGGGGTACGGTTCCGGGCTCCCGGGCCAGGACGGCGATCCCCTGGGGTACCGGCGGCCGCCGTTCAGGCCGCAGCCGGTGCGCGGGCCGGAGGATGCGGTGATCACCGCCGCCCGTTACCTCCAATGGCTGGGTTTCGAAGACCTGGAGTTGACGGAGGAGCAGGAGAGTTCGGCCGTCACCATGCTGGGCAGCCGGATGGTGGCCCAGGTTGACGCGGGGATCGAGCCGGCCGACGTCAAGACCGTCGAGTGCCTCTGGCTGCAGACCCTGCACGCCGAGGAGATCGCCGCCGCGATGTTCACCGTGGGCGGCTACTCGCACCAGGCGACGGTGCGCGGCGAGCAGCTGCTGGTGGCCCTGTTCCAGCTGGACGAGGCCGGACTTCCGCAGCCCGCCAACGGCGCGGCGGAGGCGCTGGCCGAGACCGGCTGGACGTCCTGACCGGGCCCCGACTCCGTCCACCCGGGCACCGGGGACACTCCGGCGCACCGTCAACCCCGTGCTGACCCACCGTCAACTCAGGTCCCGTCGCACCGTGAGATCGATCACGGATTTCCGAAATCTCCGACGCTCGTGATCTGGTGCACAAGCTCACCCCCGTGTTGAATTGCGGCCGCAGAGTCCCGTTTTCTGGACACGCACACAAGGAGGTGGCGTTGTCGGAGCACGGTACGGACCTGGGGGGAAGCGCCGATACGGTATGGCGGTTACGCTCGCGCGGATGCTGGCAGGAGGCCGCCGAGCTGCTCGGACCGACCGCCGCGCGCGATCCGGACGTCGCTCTGCGCCGGGCCGAACTCCTCATCGAACAGAGCCTGTTCACCGGCGGCCACTGGCAGGAGGCCGAGCACGCATTACGGCTCGCCGAGGCCGGGGCGGCCGCGCCCGACCAGCGGGCGGGCGCGGCCTGTGCGCGCGGCTTCCTGGCGTACGTCGCCAGCGTGCTCGGCCCGCGCGACCGGCTGGACGAGGCCCAGGCCGCCCTCGGACGGACCTCCGCCCTCCTTCCACCGGGCGCTCCCGGGCGGCCGCTGCTGGACTTCCGGCGCGGCCTGGTCGCGGAGAACCTGCTGCACGACCGGACGGCCGCCTGGATCGCCTACCGGCGGGCGCACGACGGTGCGACGGAGCGCGGCGACGAGCTGCTGCGCTCGTACACCTGGGGGCATCTGGCGGCGCTGGCGCTGGCGGCCGGCGACCGGGAACGGGCCCGGGAGGGGTTCCGGGCCTCGCTGCGGCTGCGGGAGGACCTGGGGTTCACGGTCGGGGTGGCGCCCGCGCTGGCGGCACTGGCCGAGGTGTCGGAGCCGGTCGAGGCGGCCCGGCTGCGGGCGGAGGCCGCCCGGCTGGTGCAGGCGCTGGGCGGGGTGCCGGTCTGGCTCGCGCGCCGGTTGAGCGCCGTCCCCGCACCCGCCACTCCTCCGAACGGCCCCGTCGCGCGGGAAGCCTAGCGAGCTTTCAGCTAAGGTGAGCCTAACCTGCCCGAGGAGAGCAGTGCCTCGGGCAGGTTCAGTCCTGCCGTCGCGGAGTCCCCGGGCTCCGGTCCACCCGATGGGGCCCACCCATGACCGTGAGCAGCACCGTGGCCGCCGCACAGCCCGCCCCTGGCGCGCTGCCCGCTCCAGGCCCGCAGGCCGCCACGGGCACACCGGCCGCCCCCGGCCCGCCGGGGGCGTCGCCGCTGTTCGGCAGCTACGCCCGGCTCGGCCGGGTCTTCCCCGGGCTGCGCGTCCACGCCGGGGCGCCGCGCACCGGCCGGGGCTGGGCCAGGACCGCCGACTTCGTCCAGCACCCCGCCGCCCTGCGGAAGTTGATCGCCTACGACGCCGCGCTCGGACTGGCCGAGTACGGCGAGCCGCTGCGCCCGGAAGTCGCCGCCGGATTCTGCCTGCACCGCTACAACTGGCCGGTCGCCCTGCTGTTCACGCTGCCGTGGCTGCTGGAGCGCCGGGTGCCCCGGATTCCGGTGGAACGGGTGTCGATCCGCCGCAGCTCCGGCGAACTCACCGTCCAGCCGGACGGGTTCGCCTGCCTGCCGGGCGACCCGGCGGCCGCGCTGCCCGGTGCCCGGGTGGTGCCGGACGAACGGGCGCTGCGGGCCGAGCTGCTGGCCGCACTGGCCGACCAACTCGCCCCGGTGCTGGCCGCGTTCCGCCCCGAGCTGCGGCGTGGACCGCGCACGCTCTGGGCGATGGCCACCGACGACGTGATCGAGGGCCTCTGGTACCTCGGCGCCCTGCTGGGCGAAGAGGCGCGAGCGGTGGCCGAGTTGGCCGAGCTGCTGCCGGACGGCTCGCAGCACCCGCCGTTCGTCGGCGGCAGCGGCTTCCGGGCGCTGGAGCAGCCGGGCGCCCCGGCCGGCTGGACGCGCAGCCGGGCGAGCTGCTGCCTGTTCTACACCGTCCGCCCGGCGGACACCTGCTTCAGCTGCCCCCGCACGTGCACGAATCAGAACTGATGTCTTAATTGACGGTCTATCATCCGTCATATCGTCGGGCGGAATTTCGCTCCGAATTCGCTCTCCCCGGTGCATTGCCAGCAAATCAGCCAAAACCCGCGCACAGTTCCGCCATGATGTCCCTCACCGTCAACGCGGAGGAAAGCGAGGCTGGTTCCGGCCATGAAATTGTCCGACATACCACTGGGCTGGGCCGTCACGGGCCTGGTCGCACTGGTGGTGACCGCCGTGCTGGTGGCCTTCGTCCGCACCAAAGCCACCGCCTCGGTCGGCGGCCCCGATTCCTGGGAGCGCACCGAGGAACGCCGCCGCCGCAAGGAATCCCTGTACGGGGCGGCCTCGTACACCCTGCTGTTCTGCTGCGCCGCCGTCGCGGCCGCACTCTCCTTCCACGGCCTGGTCGGCTTCGGGGTGCAGAACCTCGGTCTCTCCGACGGCTGGGAGTACCTGGTCCCGTTCGGTCTCGACGGCGCGGCGATGTTCTGCTCGGTCCTCGCCGTCCGGGAGGCCAGCCACGGTGACGCCGCGCTCGGCTCGCGACTGCTGGTCTGGCTCTTCGCCGGGGCCTCGGCCTGGTTCAACTGGGTTCACGCGCCCAGGGGTTGGGGGCACGCGGGGGCACCGCAGTTCTTCGCGGGGATGTCCCTCTCGGCCGCCGTCCTGTTCGACCGCGCACTCAAGCAGACCCGGGTGGCCGCACTGCGGGAGCAGGGCCTGGTGCCGCGACCGCTGCCGCAGATCCGGATCGTCCGCTGGCTGCGGGCGCCCCGGGAGACCTACGCCGCCTGGTCGTTGATGCTCCTGGAGGGCGTCCGCACACTGGACGAGGCGGTCGAGGAGGTCCGGGACGACAAGCGCGAGGCCGCGCTGAACCGGGAGCGGCAGCGGCTCGCCAACCGCCGCGAGCGGGCCGAGATCAAGGCACTGGGCCGCCAGCACAGCAGCGCCTGGCGCTCGCGCAACGCCCGCCAGCTGGCACCGCAACTCACACCCCGGCTGGAGCCCGGCGGATCGGAGCCCGCCATAGCCGGAGCCGACCCGGCTCCCGCCTCCCCGGCCGGCCCGTTCACCGAGGGCGCGCTCGGCCAGCCCGGCCTGCCGGCCCGCCAGGACCGCCGCAGCATCGACCTCACCCCGGACGAGGACACCATGACCCTGCCGCGCCTGGACTCCCTGGAGCAGAAGCTCAAGGACCTGGAGCAGCAGTTCGGCTGACCGTCCCGAAACCCGCTGAACGCTCAACTCTCCGTCGGGTCAACGCCGTTCGAGTCGGCGGAGAGTTCGAACCACATCCGCTTGCCGGTACCCCTGGGCTCCACACCCCAGCCGTCGGCGAGCGCCTCGACCAGCATCAGCCCGCGCCCGGAGGAGGCCTGCTCCCCCGGGGTGCGGCGGGTCGGCCAGAGGTCCGACTCGTCCTCGACCTCCACCCGCAGCCTGGCCCGCCCGGCCGGCTCGCCCTGGCCGGCGGATTCGCGGTAGAGCCGGGCGGTGAACATCGCATCCCGGTCGGTGTGCCGGATCGCGTTGGTGACCAGCTCGGAGGCGAGCAGCTCGGCGGTGTCCACCAACTCGGCGACGCCCCAGCGGCGCAGTGCGTCCCGCAGTTCGCCGCGCAGCTCGGAGATCCTGGCCAGGTCGGCCTGCCCGATCCGGCGGCGCAGCTGCTGGGCGGCGAGGCCGCCGGCCGGGCCGTCCCAGCGGAGCAGCAGCAGCGCTATGTCGTCCTCGCGCTCGGTGGAGTCCGCCGCCTGGGAGGCGATCCGGTCGGCCAGGACGTCCAACGGGTCGTACGGCGACTCGCCCCGGGCGGGGAGGTCGCCGGACACGGTGGCGCAGAGCCGGGCGAAACCGGTGTCCAGGTCCATGCCCCGGGCCTCGACCAGGCCGTCGGTGCAGAGCACCACGGCCTCGCCCGGGTCCAGGCTGAACCGGGTGACCCGGTACTCCTCGTCCGGGTCGACCCCCAGCGGCAGCCCGCCCGCCACGGGCACGGGGGTGGCGCTGCCGTCCGCGCGGCGGACCACCGGGTCCAGGTGGCCGGCCCGGACCGCGTAGACCACGCCGTAGTCCACGTTGACCTCGGCGTAGGTACAGGTGGCGAAGTGGTCGGTGTCGAGGTCGGCCAGGAAGCGGGAGGCCCGGGCCATCACGGCGGCCGGCGGGTGGCCCTCGGCCGCGTACGCGCGCAGGGCGATCCGCAGCTGGCCCATGATTCCGGCGGCGTGCACGTCGTGGCCCTGGACGTCGCCGATCACCAGGCCGACGTGGCCGCCGGGCAGCGGGACGACGTCGTACCAGTCGCCGCCGATCTGCAGCCCGGACCCGGCCGCCAGGTAGCGGACGGCGGTGGTGACGCCGGAGATGGACGGCACGGTGCGCGGCAGCATGACGCGCTGGAGTCCGGCGGCGAGTTCGTGCTCGGCGTCGTGCAGCCGGGCGCGGGCCAGGGACTGGGCGACCAGGCCGCCGAGGGTGGAGAGCAGGGTGCGCTCGTCCGTGTCCAGTTCCCGGTCGTCATCGAAGGCCACCGCGCAGACGCCGATCGCTCTGCCGCTGGCGACCAGCGGCAGGAAGGCCCAGGCACTGCGCGGGTTGCTCGGGGAGATCCTGGTCCAGGCCTCCGGGTAGCGGTCGAGGTACTCGTCCCGGCTGGCGATGAAGACCGGCGCGCGGTTGCGGATCGCCTCGGCCGCCGGGTGGGCCGGGCCCAGCAGCGAGCGGTCGTACGGTCGGATGGCCTCGGGGGTGTAGCCGCTGGCGCCGAGGATCTGGAGGCGGCCGGCCTCCAGGGAGGCGAGCAGCAGGCCGTCCGGGGGCAGTCCGGGCAGCGGCAGCTCGGTGAAGACTCTCGCCACGTCGCGGACCGTGACCGCCTCGGAGAGGGCGCGGGCGGCTTCCTTGATGAAGCGTGAGCGCTCCTCGCGCAGCGCGGCCAGCTCGCCGGCCCGCTCGCGCTTGTGCAGCTCGACGGTGGCGTCCCAGACGAAGCCGACCATCCGGGACGGGCGGCCGAAGGCGTCCGCGAGCACCCGGCCCCGGAACCGCGCGGCGTGCAGCTCGCCGCCGGGGAAGACCGTGCGGTAGTACGCGCCGCACTGGCCGAGCTCGGCGACGGCGCGCTCGACCCGGCGGCGGACGACCGGCGCGTCCTCGGGGTGGAGCATGGCCAGGAAGGCGGCGGAGCTCCGGTCGAGGCGCTTGGCGTCGAGGCCGAGGATGACGCAGGCCCGGTGGTCGCCCTCCAGCACGTCGCGGCGGATGTCCCAGTCGAACGAGCCGATGCCGTTCGCGGCCATCGCCGGTTCGAGCCAGTCCGGGGTGGAGTCGCCGCTGCGGGTGGGCAGCCCCCGGGACGCCGCGGGCACGGTCCGGTCGGCCGGCGGTCCCGGGGCGGTGCGCAGCGCGCTGCTCGGCTCGGCACTCCGGGAGGCCTGGGCCGGTGGGGTGCGGCGCGCGGGCCCTTGCGGCTCGGGCTCAGTCGCCATGCTTCTCCTGCCGCTGCCGTGGCATGCCGTCCGGGCGGACTGCGATGGCCGTGGGGTGGTGGAACGGTGTCACGGGTGGTGGCGGTCAGTCGAGGATCGGATCTCCCCGCTGCCTTCCCGGACACACATTCTCACTATCCTGTCGAATGTTCGGCAAGGCGGCAATGCCCGAACCCGGCGGGTCGCCTGTGCACCTTTTCACAGACGTCGGCGCTGCGGTACACCATCGGTCGTGCGGTCGTCGTACGGCGGCTCGTCGTACGGCGGCTCAGGGAGTGGCGAGCTCGAACCAGGTGACCTTGCCGTCCCCCCGGAGCTGCACCCCCCAGTCGTCGGCGAGCGCCTCCACCAACAGCAGACCCCGGCCCGAGGTGGCGAACTCGACCGGGGTGCGGCGGCCCGGCAACCGGGCGGTACCGTCCTGGACCTCGATGCGCAGGCGCTGCTCGGAGGTTTCGGAGGTGAGAACGGCGTCGAAGACTGCTCCTCTGCCGGTGTGCACCAGCGCGTTGGTGACCAGTTCGGAGGTGAGCAACTCGGCGGTGTCGGCGAGCTCGGGCACCCCCCAGCGGTTCAGTGCGGCGCGCAGGCGGTGCCGCACCGCACCGACCGCGACCAGATCGGCCGGGTCCACCGCGGCGTGCAGTCTGCGGTGCAGGGCGCAGCCGGGCTCGTGCACCGGCTGCGGGTTGTCGCCGTTTCTTCCGACGGGTGTGACCGTGTCACTGTTCGAAGTCGTCCGCTGGCGCGGAAACCTCGCCTGACCATCCATCACCGTACGCCCCCACGTCTGTCCGGACGGCCGGCCACCGCGTCCCCCGTCGGTCGGTCCGTCCCACGTTCTGCCGACCATCCTCATGCCCAGTCGCCGCGGTTCGCAACAGTGCGTAGGCGGTCACCTGGTGTGAAGCGGAGCCCGAGGGCTCCTGAGTGATCCTTTTCGGGGCCCGTGAGAGGTTTGCGCGGGCTCCACACCGTTTCTGACTGCCTTTCACCTCATGTCGAGGGCCGCCCCGGCCGGCCTTGGGTGAGCACCGTACCGGGGGCTGCGTCACCGCCGCGGCGACGCAACCGTCACCACCGTTGCCGCTCGATGCACTCGAACACCACCGCGCCCCTCGGGTCCGGACGTCACCGGCCCGGCGTCGAGAAGGTCACGGCGCCGCTGTCGAGCGAGTAGTACGCCTCGACGACGTCGAGCTTCCCGGCCCTGACCAGCGGACACAGCAGCCGGTCCGACCGCAGCTGCGCCACGGTCCGACGGGTCTGGGCCCGGACGGTCTCCTCGACCAGCCGGTCGGCCGGGACGCCGAGGCGCCGGGCCTCCTCGTAGGGGGCGCGCAGGTCGCGGGCGATGTCCGCGAGGTGGCCGGGCAGCCGCTCGCCCTCGCGGAAGGACTTCACGGCGGCGGTGACCGCCCCGCAGCGCTGGTGGCCGAGCACGACCAGCAGCCTGGCGCCCAGTTCGGCGGGGCCGTACTCCAGGCTGCCGGCGACCAGGCCGTCGCTGGTGTGCGCGGCGGTCCTGACCACCATCAGGTCACCGAGCCCCTGGTCGAAGACCAGCTCCGGCGGGACCCGGGAGTCGATGCAGGAGAAGACCACCGCGAACGGCTCCTGGTGGGTCGACAGGTCGGAGCGGCGGGTGGGGGTCGCGCGCGGGTGGGTGACGCGGTCGTTGACCCAGTTGTCGTTGCCCGCCCGGAGCCGCTCCAGCGCCTGCGCCGGGGTGTCGGCCGGGCCGGCCGCGGTGCCGGCCGCCCCGCTCCCCGGGCCCGGCGGGGCCGCGTTCGCCGCCGGGATCCCGGCACTCGCCGCCAGGGCCGCCATGGCCAGAGTCCCCGCCCGGAGCACACTCCGCCGGTCCGTCATCGCCGCTCTCCCGCCTACCGCACGTACTACGCCGACTGGGTGACGGGAGGTCACTTTACCGGGACCAGGGAGATGCTTTATTCACTTCTGCAGCAGGGCAGTTGCACGTTGGAGAAAGCCACGGAACAGGTCGCGCTCGGACTCGTCGAAGGCTGTCCAAAGCGCCGACTCGATTCCGACCGCCCGCGCGTCGGCTTCTGCTACCAGCGCCCGCCCGGCCTCGCTGAGCCTGGTCACCAGCACCTTCCCGTGCAGCTCGGAGGGTTCGCGCTCGATCAGTCCCTTGGCCTCCAGATTCGCCAGCACGCCCGCCATGGTCTGCGGGGTGACGGCCGCCCCGCGCGCCAGTTGGGCACCCGACATCCCGGACCGCTCGGTCAGCTGCAGCAGCACCGCGTACTGCGGCACCGTCAGGTCGAGTTCGCGCAGCGCGTCGGTCTTGGCCGCCATCATGGCCTGCTCTGCCTGCTTGATCGCGAGGCCGAGGCGCAGCTGGGCGCCCTGCGGTCCCGCGAGCAGCTCGGCGGGGTCGGTGGTCATGGGGCGCAGCCTCTCCTTCGCTCGCGCCGGTGCCTGCCTTCTCGGCTTCGACCGGCCTGGTCGGGGCCCTGACCGGGCCCCGACCAGTATGGCCGTACGGTCCGCGGCGCCCGGCGGGAGCCGGTCAGCGCACCCGCAGGACGTACTTGCCGCTCGCCGTGCGGTTCTCCAGCCTGCGGTGCGCCTCGGCGACGCCGTCCCAGCCGATCTCCTCGACGTCCAGCGGCAGGGTGCCGTCGGCGACCAGCCGCAGGCCCTCCTCCAGCTGCGCGCGGAGCAGGTCGGGGCGGCGGGCCAGCACGCCGCCGAGGTTGTAGCCGGCCAGCGTGAAGCTGTCGTACCAGACCTGGTTGGCGTCCAGCGTGATGTCCCGGTCGGCGGCGTTGCCGATCACCACGTGCCGCCCGAGCACCGCGAGCAGTCCCCTGACCTGCTCGCGCGGCTCGCCGCCGACCGAGTCGACGATCACGTCGAAACCCTGGCCGTCGGTCAACTCGGAGGTGCGGTCGGCGAGTTCGCCGTACACCAGGACCTGGTCGTAGCCGGCGTCGGCGGCGCGGGCGGCCCGCTGCACGGTACTCGCGGCGCCGACCACCAGGGCGGCGCCGTAGGCGCGGGCGAGCCGTCCGAGCAGCAGTCCCAGGCCGCCGGAGGCGCCGAGGACCAGGACGCGGTCGCCCGTGCCGATCCGGGCCGCGCCGCGCAGGGTGCCGACGGCGGTGGCGGCGTTGCAGGCCGCACCGGCCGCCAGCAGCGGGTCGAGCCCGGCGAGTTCACCCTCCAGCGGGACGGTGGTGGTGACGCCCGCGATGACGCGCTCGGCGTTGCCGCCGAAGCCCGTCGGCAGTGCGACCACGGGCTGGCCGACCCGCAGGCCGGTGACGCCCGGACCGAGACCGGCGACCGTACCGGCGACTTCGAGGCCGGGCACGGCGGGCAGCGGCAGCGGGAACTGGCCGCGCCGGAACATCACGTCGGCGAAGTGGATCCCGGCATGACTGACGTCGATGGCGACCTCGCCCTCCCCCGGCTGCGGGACGGGCACCTCGGCCACCTCAAGAACCTCGGGACCACCGGTGCGGGTGTAACGGACAGCGCGCACGGCTGCGCTCCTCACGACTCGAACAGACTCGGGCCCCGCACCGTCGTGGCTCACCACGGCAGTGCAAGGTGACTTCTTTATATCAGGCTCCTGATATAACTACGTAGCCGAATACTCGATTGCGACACCCGGCGCGCCGATCGGTTCGCCAACGGCAACGCTGGACATGACGGCCCGGCCCGGGTTCAATGGCCGGAGAGTTGTTTGAACGCCGTTCTAACTCCGAGCGGCCGCCCGGCATCGGGCACCCCGACACCGACCACCCCGACACCGGCTCCCACCGGCACCCGCGAGCGAGGAACCGTGCGACTGACCCCCACCGAACGGGACCGGCTGCTGATCTTCACAGCGGCCGAACTGGCCCGTGCCCGGCGCGCCAGGGGCGTCCGCCTCAACGTCCCCGAGGCCACCGCCCTGATCGCCGACACCGTCTGCGAGGCGGCCCGCGACGGTCGCCGCCTCGCCGAGGCCATCGAGGCCGGACGCAGCGTGCTGACCGCCGACGACGTACTGCCCGGCGTCCCGGACGTGGTCACCGTCATCCAGGTCGAGGCCGTCTTCGACGACGGCACCCGGCTCGCCGTGATCAACGACCCCTTCAAGGGCGCGGGCTCACTCGGCGACGAGGCCCCGGGCACCGCACTGATCGGCGACGGCACGGGCTACGACCCGATCGAGGAGACGGTCGTGCTGTCCGTCCACAACACCTCGGCGGTACCGATCTCGGTCACCTCGCACTTCCACTTCTTCGAGGCCAACCCCCGGCTCGCCTTCGACCGCGAGGCCGCCTACGGCACCCACCTCGCCGTCCCGGCCGGCTCCTCGGTCCGCTTCGACCCGGGCGCCACCGTGGAGGTCGGCCTGGTCCCGATCGGCGGCGAGCGCGTCGCGATCGGCTTCGCCGGCCTGGTGGACGGTCCGCTGGACGCCCCCGGAGCCCGCGACGCCGCCCTGGCGAAGGCCCGCGCCACCGGCTACCTCACCAGCTTCGACGATGCGGAGGCCGAGTCGTGAGCCTCCGCACCGCCCGAGTTTCCACCCGCTTCGACAGCCCGGAGACGGCCGCATGAGCGCGATCACTCCCCATGACTACATCTCGGTGCACGGCCCCCGCGCGGGTGACCGGATCCGGCTCGGCGACAGCGGCCTGATCGTCCGGGTCGAGTCCGACTCCCAGGCCCCCGGCGAGGAGTTCCTGGCCGGCTTCGGCAAGACCGCCCGCGACGGACTCCACCTCAAAGCCGCCGCCGTCCGCGACACCTGCGACGTCGTCATCAGCAACGTCCTGGTCATCGACGCCATCCAGGGCATCCGCAAAACCTCCATCGGCATCCGCGACGGCCGCATCGTCTCCATCGGCCGCGCCGGCAACCCCGACACCCTGGACGGCATCGACGTCGTCGTCGGCACCGGCACCACCATCGTCTCCGGCGAAGGCATGATCGCCACCGCCGGCGCCATCGACACCCACGTCCACCTCCTGTCCCCCCGCATCATGGAAGCCTCCCTCGCCTCCGGCGTCACCACCATCATCGGCCAGGAATTCGGCCCCGTCTGGGGCGTCGGCGTCAACTCCCCCTGGGCCCTGCGCCACGCCTTCAACGCCTTCGACGCCTGGCCCGTCAACATCGGCTTCCTCGGCCGCGGCTCCTCCTCCGACCCCGCCCCCCTCATCGAAGCACTCGCCGAAGGCGGCGCCTCCGGCTTCAAGGTCCACGAAGACATGGGCGCCCACACCCGCGCCCTGGACACCGCCCTGCGCGTCGCCGAGGAATACGACGTCCAGGTCGCCCTCCACACCGACGGCCTCAACGAGTGCCTCTCCGTCGAGGACACCCTCGCCGTCCTCGAAGGCCGCACCATCCACGCCTTCCACATCGAAGGCTGCGGCGGCGGACACGTCCCCAACGTCCTCAAAATGGCCGGCGTCCCCAACGTCATCGGCTCCTCCACCAACCCCACCCTCCCCTTCGGCCGCGACGCCCTCGGCGAACACTTCGGCATGATCGTCTCCGCCCACGACCTCAAGACCGACCTCCCCGGCGACGCCGCCATGGCCCGCGACCGCATCCGCGCCGGCACCATGGGCGCCGAAGACGTCCTCCACGACCTCGGCATCATCGGCATCACCTCCTCCGACGCCCAGGGCATGGGCCGCGCCGGCGAAACCGTCCGCCGCACCTTCGCCATGGCCGGAAAAATGAAAACCGAACTCGGCCCCCTCGACGGCACCGGCTCCTACGGCACCACCGACCACGGCGACGACAACGAACGCGTCCTGCGCTACATCGCCAAACTCACCATCAACCCCGCCATCGCCCACGGCCTCGCCCACGAAGTCGGCTCCATCGAAACCGGCAAACTCGCCGACATCGTCCTCTGGCGCCCCGACCACTTCGGCGCCAAACCCCAACTCGTCCTCAAAGCCGGCTTCCCCGCCTACGGCGTCACCGGCGACCCCAACGCCTCCACCGACCGCTGCGAACCCCTCATCCTCGGACCCCAGTTCGGCGCCCACGGCACCACCGCCGCCGACATCTCCGTCGCCTTCGTCGCCCAAGCCGCCGCCGAAGCCTCCTACCTCGACAACGCAGCCGACCAACTCCCCACCCGCAGACGACGCGTCGGCGTCCGCAACACCCGCGGCATCGGCCCCCGCAACATGATCCGCAACGCCCGCACCGGCCACGTCGACGTCCAAGCCGACACCGGCCTCGTCTCCCTCGACGGCTCCCCCCTCCGCTCCGCCCCCGCCGACACCGTCTCCCTCAGCCGCCTCTACTTCCTCTGAAACCCCCCACCTTCCTCTGAAAACCCCCACCCTGCAGCGAACTTAGGACCTCTCCCTCATGACGACTCCCGCTTCCCTCGGTTTCCGGATGCCCGCCGAATGGCACCCGCACGAGCGCACCTGGATGGCGTTCCCGACCGACAACCAGACCTTCGACAACCCGGAGCACCTGCACGCCGCTCGCGAGGCCTGGGCCAGGGTCGCCAACACCATCGTCAGGTACGAGCCGGTCACGATGATCGTCAACGTCGGCGAGACCGAAGCCGCCCGCCGCTACGTCTCCGCCGAGGTCGAGCTGGTCGAGCGCCCGCTGGACGACGCCTGGATGCGCGACATCGGCCCCACCTTCCTGATCGACGGCAAGGGCGAAATCGCCGCCACCGACTGGGTGTTCAACGGCTGGGGCGCGCAGTCCTGGGCCCGCTGGGACAACGACCAGCACATCGCCGAGAAGATCACCGAGCTGACCGGCGTCCGGCGCTTCGTCTCCAAGCTGATCAACGAGGGCGGCGGCATCCACGTCGACGGTGAGGGCACCGTCCTGGTCACCGAGACCGTCCAGCTCGGCGAGGGCCGCAACTTCGACTGGACCAAGGAGGCCGTCGAGGCGGAGCTGCACGCCCAGCTCGGCACCACCAAGGCCGTCTGGGTCCCGCGCGGACTCACCCGCGACTACGACGAGTTCGGCACCCGCGGCCACATCGACATCGTCGCCTCCTTCGTCCGCCCCGGCACCGTCGTGGCCCACGTCCAGCCCGACCCGGCCCACCCCGACCACGAGGTGTGCAAGCAGATCGTCGCCGTCCTGCGCACCTCCACCGACGCCGCCGGCCGCCAGCTGGAGGTCATCGAACTCCCCGCCCCCACCGTCCTGACCGACGAGGACGGCGAGCCGGTCGACTACTCCTACATCAACCACTACGTCGCCAACGGCGCCGTCATCCTCTGCGCCTTCGACGACCCCCGCGACCAGGAAGCCGCCTCTATCCTCGGCGACGCCTACCCCGACCGCAAGGTCGAACTCGTCGACGCCCGCGAGATCTTCGCCAACGGCGGCGGCATCCACTGCATCACCCAGCAGCAGCCGAAGGCGTGACTTAGTTCGAGGTCAGGGCACTGTCTCAGCTGCATCACTGCGGCCGTGCGCTGTACGGAGCGCGCGGCCGGGCGGTCAGGGGGCGGTCAGTAGCTGATGAACAGCTGGCCGACATCGAAGGCGAAGTGAGCGGCCATCAGCGGAACGATCCGGCCGTACCTGCGGTACAGGTGGACCGAGGTGATGCCGAGGATGGCCACCGGGATGCCGGCGAAGCCCAGGTAGAGGTGAGCGGCCACGCGCAGGCTGACACTGACGGTGTAGATCGCCCAGACGGGCAAGACGTCGCGCCCCAGGATGGCCACCGCTGCCGTCATCAGCAGTTCCTCGATGACCGCGGCGTGCCCGATGACGGTGACAGCACTGAGGTAGTCGTGCACGCCGGCAGTCTCAGCCTGCGAGTGCGCGGGAGAGGGCAGCCAGGCTGGGAGGTGGGCGCCGAGGTACCCCATCAGATTGGTGGCGACGAGGGCCGCCGCGAAGAGCGCAGCGCCCACGAACAGCGAGTCCAGCCAAGGATTTTCAGAACACGCTGTACGGCGAGAACCACCCGGTGGCTCACCAATGTACGGGTGGAGGGGTTTGTCGGTGGCGCCGCATCCTGTGCATCGCGGTTTCGCGTCTGGGGCCGCATCAGGGCTGGCCGGATTTCGCGTCTCGGTCACGGTCTGATCCTGGACCTCTTCCGGGGACGTCCACGACCGTGTTTCGAGGACGTTTGGGACGTCTCACTGGTACACCTTGACTCGTCCCGGGTGCACCTGAGAGGTGAACTATGAACCAGGCCCTGCGAAATGCCATGGTGGCTGCCACGATGACTGAGGCTCAGCTCGCCGAAGCCTGCGGCGTGGATCCGAAAACGGTGGGGCGGTGGCTGGCAAACTCCGGGCGCATCCCGCATGGCCGGCACCGATGGGCCGCCAGCCAGGCACTTAACGTGGAGGAGGCGGTTTTGTGGCCGACAGCTGTCCGGTTAACCGTCAAGACCGGTGCCGACCGTGAGATCGTTCAAATCTACCCGTACAGGTCTGCGGCGCCCGCGGCACTGTGGCGGCAGCTGATCGGCAAGGCCGAGCAGGAGCTGATGTTCGCTGGCTACACCAACTAATTCCTGTGGCTGGAGCAGGCGAACCTCGGCAGTCTCCTGCGGCGCAAGGCGGCTTCGGGCTGCCGGATCCGGTTCCTCGTCGGTGATCCAGACAGTCCCGTGACCCGCGCCCGGGAGATCGAGGAGGACGTGCCGCTCACTCTGGGCACCCGGATTGCCGTCACGATCGGAGAGCTGCAGCGGCTGCGCGACGTACCCGGCATCGAGGGCCGGTACGAGACCGGGCACGTCAACAGCGGGTCCGGTAGGAGCGGGCATGGACAGGCCACTCGAAGGCCGTTCTGTACGAAGCGAGTTGTGGCTGCCACCGATCGGCGCGCGGAGAGTCGTGAGCCCGGCCGTCGGCACCGCACGGGCCGCTCGCGTCAACCGCCGGACGCCTCGGCTCATCCTTGAGTGGGACGGTTTCCCATGGACTCCGACAGCGGTCACCGGCGACCGCGCGGCAGCGGACCGCCTTCTGCGCTCGCGCACCGCCGATCCGTGGCAATTCATCACACCGGCCGTGGACGGCAGCGCCGCCCGGACTCAACCCACCGGCTCCCCGCCGGAGGCGATGTCGCGCTTCTGGTGGATCAGCCCAGGTGGATCGCGGTCGGTGGGCCGGACGGCGGCGGGCAGCCGACCCGGATACCGGGTGGCCGAAGCCTTATGGTGGGAGGCCGGTCGGAGCGGGTCAGGAGGAGGACGAGCAGATGGCGGAGCCACGGGCGCGCCGGGCTGCGCGACCGCGCGAGGAGGTGTTCGCCGCCGCTCGGGCCGCGATCGCGGAGCACGGGGTCGCGAAGCTGACCATGGCCGGACTCGGCAAGCAGCTCCAGATGAGCGCCGGACATCTCCTCTACTACTTCGGCAGCAAGGACCAGTTGCTGTTGGAGACCCTGCGCTGGAGCGAGGAGCAGCTGGGCGTACGCCGCCGCGCCGCGCTCGGCCGCGACGGCGGGGACGTCTGGGCGCGGCTCGCGGCGTACACGGAGCTGTACCTGCCCGAGGGGCCGGGGGATCCGCGGTGGATCCTGTGGCTGGAGGTGTGGGGCCGTTCACCGTCGAGCGCGGAGATCCGGCAGGGCCAGCTGGAGATCGAGGCGCCCTGGCAGGCCGACCTGGTCGCGCTGCTCGAGGAGGGCGCGGCGGACGGGTCGTTCGACACCGAGGGGACGGACGGCGCGCACGACCGGGCCGTCCAGATCCGCGCACTGCTCGACGGTTTCGCCGTGCCGATCGCGATCGGACTTCCGGGGGCAGGCCGGGACGAGGCCGCCGCGCAGGTGGCGTCCGTCGCGGCGGCACTGCTTGGGCGGCACTGCTGAGGCGCGAGCGCTGAAGCCGGCCGCCCGGCCACCGGACGGGCCCGCAGGGCAGCTACTCCGTCCAGAGGGCGGCCGCCGTACGGTCGTCGGCGTAGCCCTTGGCCCGGACCTGGACCTGACGGAGGAAGTCGACCGACCCCGGCGGGTGCGGGTGGGCCCAGTGGCTCGACAGGAAGTGCGCGACGGCCGGTTCCTCGGCGATCGGCTCGGCCAGGCCCGGCGAGCAGAGCAGCAGGATGTCCCCCGGAGTGGCCGGGACGAGCCGGAACCGGAACGGGCGCGGCGGCGCCACCGAGGGCGGCGGTACGGGCGGTCGGCCGTCGGGGTGGTGCAGCAGCCTGGCCCCGTACGCGTCGATCCAGTGGCCGGAACGCAGCAGGTACAGGGCACCCGGTCCGGTGCCGAAGGCGGCTCGGTGGGTGGCCTCCGGGTCCAGCGAGAGCAGCAGGCAGTGCAACGAACCGGCGCCGGACCCGGCAGCCGGATCGGTGGGTCCGGGGACCACCGCCGGAGCCGACGGCCGGTCGACCCGGAGCGGTGTGGCGGCGCGGGCGGTGAGGCGTTGCAGGCCGTAGCGGAGCCGGTCGCGGGCACCGGCCCGTAGGTCGGCGGCGAGTTCGAGACGGCTGCGGCCGATCGCGGCGGCGAGCTGGCGGCATGCCTCGGCCGCGGTCGCGGCGGCGGACGGCGGCTGGGCGCGTCCCGGCGTGGCGAGCACCGCCAGCAGCAGACCGTCCTCGCCCTCGCCGAACCGGGTGACCAGCAGCGAGTCCCGGCGCGGTTCGCCCCGGAAGCGGGCGGAGTCGCCGCGTACCGAGACGGCCCGGAGCGTCGCCGAACCGTACTGCGCGCCGTCGATGGCGGTGTCGGGGGCGAGGACGGCGAGTCCGTCCGGGTCGGCGGCGGGCAGCGCGGTGGGCTCGGGCCCGTAGGTGGGCGGACGTTCGCCGATGTGCGGGACGGGGTGCGGCTGCTGGTGCTGGTGCACCTGGCGGGGCACCGACGGACGGGGCGTGACCGCGTCACCGTCGGCGGGTGCACTGGCGGGCGTACCGCAGGATGCGGCGGCAGCTGCGCCAGCAGGCGTGTCGACGGGAGTCGCCGGGGGAACGGGCTCGGGAGCGGTGGCCGGTTCCGAGGAGGAGTGCGGCTCAGGCTGGGGCGGCAGGCCCTCCGATGCCTCCGTTACGTCACGTACTTCGGGCGCCGCCGGGGCGCCGCCGTCAGCGACGACGGTCTTGGCCGGCGAGGGAGACCCCGGCGTGGATTCCGCCGCCGCGACCACCGGCTCGGCGTCGGCCACGCGCTCGCTATCGCCCTCGGGCGCAATCTCAGGCGCGGCCTCGGTCTCGGGCGCGGACGCGGTCTCGGTCTCGGTCTCGGTCTCGGACGCAGCCTCCGCGCCGTCGGACGACTGCCGGGCGGCAAGCGGCGGTTCGGGAGTGGCCGCGTGGTCGACCAAACGCTGAGCGCCGATCATGCCGACAGCCGAGTCGAACCAGTCGTCGACGCTGACCTCGGCCGGGTGCGGGGGGCCGCTCCCGGCCAGGTCCTCGACGGTGGCCATGGAGTCGGCCGGCTCCGTCCGGTCGGCACGCTCCGCCGTCAGCCGCCCGGAACTCGGGGTGCCGACGGGCAGGTCCTGGAGCTGGGGATCGGCAACGAGCGGGTCGTCACCGCGCACGTCACCGACGGGCAGGTCGTCCACCGGCAGGTCCTCAACGGAAGGGCCAACGGTGGGCCGGGGGCCCTCCCGCCGGTCCGCTGCACGCCGGGCGCTGATCATCCCGGCCGCCGTGTCGAACCAGTCGTCGACGCTGCCCTCGTCCACGCCGGCGCCGGGGGTGTCCGGCAGGGTGCCCGCCGGGCCCGCGTACACCGCGTGCCACCAGCCGTCGTCCGGCCGGTGCTGCGGGGGTGCGCCCTGGTTGCTCATCTGGCGGCTCCTCGTTCGTGTGCTGCCGTCTGCCGAGCGGGCTGGGTGCCGGACTCGACGTCATTGTCCCCAAGGAGAACGACGCTGTCCGGGAATCGTGGACAAATGGTCACCCGGTGGGTGCAGCATTCCGGCCACCTTTGCGCCCGATCGGTCCCGACCTGGCCCGAACTGCCCCGACCGGGGAGGATTCGACACCGCCTGCGGGCCACCGAGCTGGAAAATGAAGGCGGGCAAGGGGCATCGCTTCACTCCTTCGGCTGATTAATATGTGCGCATGACCGCGCCGGGAGCCACCGCACCGCAGCCGGGGAGGGCCGGCACCGTCGGCCGCCCGGCAGGCGCGCTCTTGGTACTGCTGCTGGTCGGCCTGCTGGCCCTGCTGCCCTGCGCGGGACGCGCCCAAGCCGTGACGGCGAAGCCCGAGCCCACCCCGGTCACCACCGTGACCTTGGCAGTGCCCGTCCCGCACACCGCCGCCTCGCACACCACCGCCGCGCCGATCGCCGCCCTGCGGCTCGCCGTCCGGTACCCGGGTGCGCCGGCCGCAGCCTCCCCGGGCACCGGCGCAAGCCCCCTGGGTGCCGCCGCCCACGACACCACCGCGCACGCCCTGCACGGCCTGCCGGTGGACGGCGGCCTACCGCTGACCTGGTGCTCGGTCGACGGTGATCACCCGATGCCCGGGAGCGGCTGCTCCAGCCACCCGTTCTGCGGCCAGGAGTCCCAGCTGCCGAACGCGCCGCCCCAGCCCGCGGCCGCCGTGCCGACCCACTCGGTCGCGCCGGAGGCGCTGCCCCGCCCGGCGCCGTTCGTCGCGCTGGTCGGGCCCGACCACGCACCCGACCTGCACGTGCTTCAGGTTCACCGGTCCTAGCGGAACCCACCGTCGGCCCGCACCGCCCTGCGGACGGCCGGCGGCTCCGCCATCCCCACCACACCGCATACCGCCGTGTTCCGACACGCGGCGGGGACAAGGACACTTCCCATGGGTTCCGCATCGAAGCAGTCGAACAAGCCGGACAATCACCAGGGGGCGACGGGCAAGGCCGGGGCGACCGACCGGCGGGCCCGGATCGCCGAGCTCCGGGCCGAGGAGCAGCGCCGCGACCGCCGCAACAAGTTCATCGCGATCGGCGCGGCGAGCGTGCTGGTGGCCTCGATGATCGGTGTCGGCGCATGGGTCGCGCTGGACGCCAAGTCGAAGCAGGACGCCAAGACCGCCGCCGCCAAGGCCCCGATCGAGGGCGTGAAGACCTTCAGCAACCTGTCCCGCAACCACGTGACCACCAAGGTCAACTACCCGCAGGTCCCACCGGTCGGCGGCGACCACAACCCGGTCTGGGCCAACTGCATGGGCACGGTCTACGACAAGCCGCTCGAGAACGAGAACGCCGTCCACTCGCTGGAGCACGGCGCGGTCTGGGTCACCTACAACGCCAAGGCGTCCGCCGCCGACCTCAAGACGCTGTCGACCAAGGTGAAGGCGACCCCGTACTCGCTGATGAGCCCGTACCCGGACGAGAAGGGCACCATCACGCTCACCGCCTGGGGCACCCAGCTGGTCCTGGACAGCGCGAGCGACCCGCGCGTGGACGAGTTCTTCACCAAGTACGTGCAGGGCCCGCAGACCCAGGAGCCGGGGGCGTCGTGCAGCACCGCCCAGTGACCGGCACGGCACCAGGGGCAGGGCAGCGAACGTGACCGTGGACGACGCTCCTCACCTGGAGGAAACCGTGGAACCCACCATGGACGCCATGGACGCCGTGGAGTCGCTCGACAGCATCGAGGGGCCCGCCAAGCCGCGCAGCAGGCGACGGATGTGGTGGCCGGCCGCGCTGGCCGCCGCAGTGGCACTCGGACTGGGGATCCCGGCGCTGATGGCCGGGGGTTCGCCCGCCTCGGGGACGGTGGCCAGCGCGCCTGCCACCGACTCGCCCGAGGCCGGGTTCGCCCGCGACATGGCGACACACCATCAGCAGGCGATCGACATGTCGTTCATCGTCCGGGACCGCACCCAGGACACCGCCGTCCGAAACCTGGCCTTCGACATCATCAACACCCAGGCCAACCAGCGCGGGATGCTGATGGGCTGGCTCGACCAGTGGGGGCTGACGCAGAGCTCGGCCGCCAAGCCCATGGCGTGGATGAAGATGGACCACGCCTACACGGCGCACGACGGTTCGCTGATGCCGGGCATGGCCACCAACACCGAGCTCGACAAGCTGCGCGGGCTCAGCGGGCGGGACGCCGAGGTGTACTACCTCCAGCTGATGGCCGAGCACCACAAGGGCGGGATCGAGATGGCCCAGGGCTACCTCGACGTGAGCACCAACCCGGTGGAGAAGCGGCTCGCCCAGACCATGGTCAACGGGCAGCGCTCCGAGATCGACCTGATCACCGACATGCTCAAGGAGCGCGGGGCCAAGCTGCTCTCCTGAGCCTCGTCGGCCCGCGCCGCCTGCAGAACGACGGGGTGCGGTGGACTCCGGTCCACCGCACCCCGTTCGCATGCCGCCCTGCGGTCAGCGCCTCAACGGTTCGCCCGTGCCCGCACGGGGGCCGGTACCTGTACGGTTTCGCGCGCGGGGGCGGCCTTGGAGAGCAGCACCGCCAGCGCGGCGGCCGCGACCAGCAGCAGCAGGACCGTCGTGCCTCCGGCCGCCCGGCCCGCCAGGTGGACGCCGAGGACGGGCAGCGCGGTCCCCAGGGCGGTGCCCAGGCTGCGGACCATGTTGACCATGCCACCGCCGACCGCCGAGCTCTCGGCCGGGATCGCCCGCATCACCAGGGCGTTGTTGGCGGGCAGCAGCAGCCCGAGGCCGAAACCCGCGAGGGTGTAGCCCGCCACGAAGACCGGTTCCACGGGGAGCGCCGGGAGGATCGGGAGAGCGGGGAGGACCGGGAGCACGAAGCCGAGTCCGGCGAGCAGCGCGCCGCAGCGGCAGCGGGTGGCGTCGGACCAGCGCCGGGGCAGCAGGCCTCCGCCGAAGGTGGCGGCGAACGCGAACGCGACCGGCAGCGCTGTGATCACCAGCCCGGCGGTGGCGGCCGGGAGCCCCTCGCCCACGAGCACCACCGGGCCGAGCACGAGGGGGCAGAACAGCAACAGGTAGCCGATCAGGGCCACCAGCAGACCGGCCCGGATCCCGGGGGTGTTGACCAGTCCGGGGGCGATGATCGGACGGTCCGCGTGCTGTTCCTGCCGGGCGAGGGCAATCGCCAGTACCGCCGCGAGCAGCAGCAGCCCACCCACCGCCCAACCGGGCAGCGGCAGGCCGGAGGCCACCGAGAGGGCCAGCAGCAGTGCGGTCGAGGAGCCGGCGAGCAGGACCAGGCCGAGCAGGTCGAACCGCCCCTCCCCACCGGTCCGCCCCTCCCCACCGGTCCGCCCCTCCCCACCGACTCGTACGTCCCCGCCAACTCGTACGTCCCCGCCAACTCGTACGTCCCCGCCGACGTGCGACGCAGCGCCGACCGACCCTCCGGTGGCAGGGCGGTCAGGGCGGCCCCGGGGGTAGGTGCGCGGCAGCAGGAACCAGCCGGCCAGGATACCGAGGACGCCGATCGGGACGTTGATCCAGAACACCCAGCGCCAGGAGGCGTGGGCCACCAGCAGTCCCCCGAGGGTCGGACCGAGGGCGAGGCCGAGGGCCTGGGCCGCCGCCTGTACACCGAGCGCGGTGCGCATCGCTCGTTCAGGTACACCGCGCGCCACCAGAGCCACGCTGTTGGCCTGCATCATGGCGCCGCCCACGGCCTGCACGGCCCGGCAGACCACCAGTTCGGCCAGGCCGGTGGAGAACCCGGCACCGAGCGAGGCAAGTGCGAAGACGGCGAACCCGCCCAGGTACATTGTCTTCCGCCCGACCAGGTCGGAGAGCCGGCCGACCGGGGCCAGCAGGGCCACCAGGACCAGCAGGTACGAGAGCGCCACCCACTCCACGGCGGCGAAGTTGGCCTGGAACCCGCGCTCCAGGGCGGGGAAGACCAGAACCGTGATGCTGGCCGTGAGCTGCCCGAGGAAGGCGCCGAGGCAGACCGTTCCGACCGCCAGCCAGTGGGCGTGCCGCCAGGCCGCGATCGCCCGGGGCCGGGGGTGTTCGGCGAGCAGGCGGCTGTCGAGCAGCCGGGTGCCGTCGAGCAGTCTTGGTCGGCGGTCGGTGCTCATGTGCAGAATATATCGGACGACGAACTACTCTTGAACAGACCCTGTCCCCGATCGACCATCTCGATATGGGATGCAATCGTCTACAGAGCTGGTCACAGACCGAGCCATGCGGCCGAGAGACGATACGCTTTCCGCCATGCCGTCGCTGCCCAGCCCCTCTCCCGCCTCCCCCGACCCCACCCTCACCGGTGGTGAGTCCGTGCTGGAGAAGGCCGCAGCGATCGAGCGCGCCCAGCGGCTCACGGATGTGATCACCAGACTGCGCCGGGCGCTGCGCAGCAGCATCCGCACCGAGTACCCCTGGGAGTCGCTGCCGATGGCCCAGGTCGAGCTGCTCCAGACGCTGGCCGCCGCACCGCTGCGGGTCGGCGAGCTGGCGGCCCGCCAGCGGCTGGCTCCGAACACCGTCAGCGGCCTGGTCGGCAAGCTGCTGGAGGCCGGTTTCGTGGACCGGCAGGCCGACCCCGGCGACCGCCGCACCGCCCGGATCGCCCTGACCGAGGCGGGCCACCAGCAGCTCAGGGACTGGCAGCACGCCCACGAGCGCCGGATGGCCGACGCCCTGGAGAGCCTGTCGCGGGCGGACCGCGAGGCCGTCATGCGCGCCCTGCCCGGTCTGGAGCAGCTGGCCAAGGCACTGACCGGCCCAGGCCTGCCCGAGGACCGCACCGGCCTCTGACCCCGGCGGCTCCCGGTGGCCCCCGAACCAGCGGAGGCCACCCGAACTGGCGGTCGCCGTGGACCGGCGGGCCGTCAGAACAGCGTCCCGCGCTCCAGTTCCAGCAGCCAGCGCTTGCGGTCGACCCCGGCCGCGAAGCCGGTGAGCGCGCCGCTGGCGCCCATCACCCGGTGGCACGGCCGGACCACGAGCAGCGGGTTGGCGCCCACCGCGCCGCCGACCGCCCGCACCGCGCGCGGCGACTTCCCGGCGGCCGCGCCGAGTTCACCGTAGGTGACGGTGGCGCCGTACGGGATGTCGTCCAGGGCGTGCCAGATCTGCTGCCGGAACTCCGTGCCGACCGGTGCCAGCGGCAGGTCGAAGACGGTCAGCTCACCGGCGAAGTAGGCCGTCAGCTGCTCCACGGCCGGGGCCAGCGGCAGCGCGTCCGGCACCCAGTCGGGGGCGGGCTCCGAGAGCGCCCCCTTCTGGCCGGGTGCGGTCACCGCGGTCAGCGCGGCCGGTCCGTTGCCGTCCAGGGTGCCGCTCAGCAGCAGCACGCCCAGCGGGCTCTCCATGGTCGTGAACACCGTTGTCATGCCTGCTCACCCTTCACACTGTCCGAAGTCGTCCGTCCCTGTGCCGGGTTCACTGCCGAAGCGGTGGACCACAGCCGGTGGACGGCGTACGAGCGCCACGGCGCCCAGGTCTGCGCGATCGCGGCGGCCGCCTTGGGGTCGCCCGCCTGTCCGAGGCGGAGCAGGCCGTGCCTGACGCCGGCGTCCGTGGGCAGGAAGACGTCCGGGTCGGCGAGGGCCCGCATCCGCAGGTAGCCGACCGTCCACGGTCCGATCCCGGGCAGGTCCAGCAGCGCGGCCTCCGCCTGCTCGCGGTCGACGCCGCCGTCCAGCCGTACCGTGCCGTCGGCGAGCGCGGTGCACAGGCCGGTGAGTGCCCGGCGGCGGGACTGCGGCATGGCCAGGTCGCCCGGTTCCGCCCCGGCCAGGGCGGCGACGCTCGGGAAGAGCACCCGTAGCCCGCCGCTGGGCTCCGCCAGCGGCACGCCGTACCGGTCGGCGAGCCGTCCGGCCAGCGTACGCGCGGCCGCGACGGAGACCTGCTGGCCCAGCACCGCCCGCACCGCCAGCTCGTGCGGGTCCACGTGGCCGGGCGAACGGATGCCGGGGCGGGCGCGGACCAGGTCGCCGAGGACCGGGTCGGCACCCAGCCGGGTGTCCACGGCGTCCGGGTCGGCGTCCAGGTCGAAGAGGGCCCGCAGGCGGTACACGGCGGTGGTGAGGTCGCGCAGGTCGGTCAGGCGCAGGCGGCAGTCCAGCCAGCCCCGGCGGGGGTCGGTGGCCGGACCCAGGCCGTCCACCTCGGCGACGGCGTGGCCGTACGGGAGCGCGAGGGTGCGCCGGTAGGTGCGGACACCGGGCTGTGCGCCGGTGACGACCTCCTCCACGCCGGGGACGGCGCGCAGGGCCAGGAAGTCGATCAGGTGCTCGCTGTCGAGGGCGCCCCGGTAGGCGAGGCGCAGGCTGATCGAACCGGCTCGCACGGTGTTCCGGCGGCCGGCCGCGACCTCCGCGCGCAGGCCGCTGGGGGTACGGTCGTAGACCTCGCGGACGGTCTCGTTGAACTGCCGGACCGAGGCGAAGCCGGCCGCGAACGCGATCTCGGTGACCGGCAGTTCGGTGGTCTGGAGCAGCAGGCGGGCGGCCTGCGCGCGCTGGGCCCTGGCCAGGGCGAGCGGGCCCGCGCCGAGTTCGGCGGTCAGCTGGCGCTGCAACTGGCGGGAGCTGTAGCCGAGTCGGTCGGCGAGTCCGGCGACGCCCTCGCGGTCCACCACGCCGTCGCCGATCAGCCGCATCGCCCGGCCGACCAGGTCGGCCCGGTGGTTCCACTCGGGCGAGCCGGGGACGGAGTCCGGGCGGCAGCGACGGCAGGCCCGGTAACCGGCGCCCTGAGCGGCCGCCGCGGTGGGGTAGAAGGAGCAGTTCACCCGCTTCGGGGTGACCGCGGGGCAGCTCGGCCGGCAGTAGATGCCCGTGGTGCTGACGGCCGTGAAGAACACCCCGTCGAAGCGGGCGTCCCGGCTGTCCACGGCTCGGTATCGGGTGTCGTCGTCGATCACGCTGTCCAGTCTGCGTCACCGCAGGAGCATCGACTGGCGGAAATCGGACACGGCCGTCAGCGGCGCCCGGTCCGGACCGCCCCGGCCCGCGGCCGTGCGGCCACCCCCGCGATCAGGGGTGGCCGCACGTCAGGGTCCAGCACCGGGTCGAGCTTCGGGTCCAGCGCCGGGTCGGGCGTCGGATTCAGCGGCGGGTCGGGCTGTGCGGCCCGCGCATCGACTTGGTGATGCTCTTCCACCGCTGGAGACGGGCAGCTGCCAGCCGGGCGTCGGTCCGGGAGGCGTTCCACTCGTTCTCGCGCTGCAGCTTGAGGTAGCTCTCCCACCTGCGCTGCGGGAGCGTGCCGTCCGCCAGGGCGGCGGCCACCGCGCAGCCGGGCTCGGTGTGGTGGCCGCAGTCGTGGAAGCGGCAGCCCTCGGCGAGCTCATCGATCTCGCCGAACGCCTGCCGGAGCCCCTCGCCACCGAACAGGCCGACACCGCGCAGTCCCGGGGTGTCGATGACCACGCCGCCACCGGGCAGCGGGATCAACTCCCGGGTGGTGGTGGTGTGCCGGCCCTTCTCGTCCCGGTCCCTGGTCCGCTGGACGACCATCGTCTCGGTACCGGTGAGCGCGTTGGTCAGGGTGGACTTGCCCGCTCCGGACTGGCCGATCAGTGCGGTCGAGCCGCCGAGGCAGGCGCGCAGGACGTCCAGCCCCTCGCCGGTCTCGGCGCTGACCACCAGGACCGGCACGCCGGGCGCGATCCCCTCGACGTCGGACCTGATGTGCTCGGCGTCGTCCGCCAGGTCGGCCTTGGTGAGGACGACCAGCGGGTCTGCACCGCTCTCCCAGGCCAGCGCCAGGAAGCGTTCGATCCGGCCGAGATCGGGCTCGGCCGCGAGCGAGACGGCGATCAGTACGGAGTCGATGTTGGCCGCCAGGACCTGTCCGTCCGAGCGCTTGCCCGCGCCCTTGCGGATGATCGCGGTGCTGCGCGGCAGCAGCGCCGCCACGGTGGGCAGCGGCGTGGCCGCCAGGTCGACGGCCGCCCAGTCACCGGTGCAGGGATTGCCGACCGGGTCGGTGTCGTGGACCGGCCGGGAGTCGGCCCGTACGGTCCGCAGCTCGCCCGACTCGGGGTCGGTGAGCACGACCTCGCACTGGCCGCGGTCCACCCGTGCGATACGTGCAGGGGTGAGCCCGGCCTCGGCGAGGGGGGTGAACTCGGCTGCCCGCGCCTCGTCCCAGCCGAAGCCGGACAGCGGGGGGGCGACAGAGAAGTTGTTCAACGGGGGGTGACCCTTCGGAAGAAAAGGTGGCCCCGGCCGTGCGCGCTCGACGCTCGGGCGTCAGCGCAGGGGTGTGGGAGTGGGTCGGCCGGAGACCACGGAGGTAGGAACGCCGGTCTTCTTGGCACGGGCGACGCGCCGGACAACGACAGCCACCACGGTCCCCACCTCCCTTGTCACTCGACAGCCGACACAGTCAACAGCCCGGGGCACGGCCACCGATGGGCCCTCCCGGACGGGCACCACGGTAGTGCGGGTCCGTCCGGGAGGGCCATCGATTTATCCACGCCCGCCCAGCCCGGGGCTCGCCCAGCCCGGCCCTCGGCCGGCTGATCGCTCCCAAGCCCTCCCCGGCCCGCCTCCGCCGGCCCCTGTGCCCGGAAGTGCTGGGCCCGCAGGGCTGCGGCCTGCCGCCGCAGCGCCGTCCGCACGGTGGGCGGCATCGACTCGCAGGTCGTCCGCCAGAAGAGCTCGTTCGCGAAGGCGAGGTCACCGGTGTCGCCGCGCACCAGCCCGGCGATCACCGCCTCGTCGAAGGCGGGGAGCAGATTGGCGGGTGTGGTGCCCAGCAGCCTCGCCAGCTCGTCGAAGGCGATCCGGCGGTCCAGTACGGCCGCCACCCGCAGCATCCGGCGGCAGAAGGCGGAGCATTCGTGCAGCAGCCGCTGCACGAGGACGCGGACCCGCTCGGGGGTCGCGTACGAGGTGAGCCGGGCCGTCGGCCCGAACGTCAGGCAGCCCTCCTCCCGCACTCCCTCGACCAGCGCCTTCAACGCCTCGGGGTGCCCGCCCGCCTCGGCCAGCACCCGGGCGAGTGCGGCATCCGGTTCGGCCCCCAGCAGGTCGGCGGCGAGCGCGTGCGCCTCGGGTTCACCCAGCCGGCTGAGTGCCACTCGCTCGTGATGGATCGTCATGGAGAGCAGGGCGTTGTCCACCGGGCCGTTGGCCGAACCGCGCCGGCGGGTGACACACCAGACGGTCGGGGTGTCCGCGACCTGTCCGCGCAGGGCGTTGAGCGCCCTGGCGTCCTCGGCACCCGCACCGTGGAGGTCGTCGAGCAGGACGACCAGCGGGCCGCCCGAGTCCACCTCGCCGCGCAGGCCGTTCAGGACCGGGACGCCGAGCCCTTCCGCCACCCGCCCGGCCTCGTGGAGCATTCTGGATTTCCCGGCGCCGGAGGTTCCCTCGAATTCGAGCAGTACGCTGCCGAGAACCTCCACCGAGGAAATCAGCTCACGGATTCTGGATATCTCGGCGGCACGACCGCGCAGTGGCAGTTCATGCGGCCCGAGCAAAACGTGCATGACCCGGTCACCCTCCACCGTATCTCGGGGAAGCGGCAGCAGACGGCGAGCATGGACCCCGGTGAGCGCAGGCCACCGACCCTGCAGCATTCAAGAAGGAAGTCCGCTCGGGCCCGACGGAGAATCGGACGCAGCCCACGGGAGCGGACTCGTGATTTACCGCGCTCTGAACATCGGATGACGTCGACGAATATGTTCGATCTTCGTCTACGACCGACCGTGCAGGTACGCGCCGAACGCTAGCACACCAGTATTGGCCGGTCCGTAAATAGCGCATGACGACATCATTCCGTGACACCGGAGCATCGGCGCACCCCGGCCGGCGCCACCGGTCCCCTGCGGGCTCCGCCGCCCGTCCGCCTCCCCTCCGCCGCGTGCCACAACCTGACCGCCCCGAGAATAATACAGAACGCTCTCTTTGTTTTTGAAGGAACGGAACCCTCCGCTTCCGACCGGCCAGAGGCGCCCGGAGGTGGCCAGAGCTGCCCTACGAGGCCCCCGGAGGTGGCCGGAACGCCACCTCCTCGTCCGTCAGGGGGAGTTCAGCCCGCCTCGGGCCGTTCGGCCGTCGCGAGATGGTCGCGGTACCACGGGGCCGCGTCACCCAGCCGCGCCAGTGGCCCCGGACCGGCCGGACAGTCCGCCAGCTGCCAGATCTCCGCGCTGCGGTACCAGTGGTCCTGGGCCAGCAGCGAGAACTGACGTACCGACACCCGCCCCTGCGTCTCCGCCAGCAGCCGTACGCACTCCGACCACGGCAGGTCGGGCCCGGACTGCGGCGGCAGCACGCCGTGCCGGGCCAGTTCGGCGAGCAGCTCGCCGACCGGCACGGGCTGCGGGTGGCTCGCGTGGTACACACCGGGCTCGACCGGCTCCGCCGCCGTCGCGAGCGCGGCGATCAGGCGGGCCAGCTCGCGGACCTCCACCACGGACAGCAGGCCGGCACCGCCGGCCCACAACGCCGGTACCCGGCTGACCAGTTCGGAGTAGGCGGGCACCACCCAGCGGTCCCCCGCGCCGAGCACCAGACCCGGCCGCAGGACCACCGCGCCGGCCTCCCGGGCGAAGCCCTCGGCCGCCAGCCTGGTCCTGCTCGCATGGGAGACCGGCTCCGGGCGCACCCCGTCCACCGGGATGCCCCGGTGCGGACCGCAGCCGTACACGGCGGCCGTGGACAGCTGCACGATGCGCGACACCCCGGCCCGTACCGCCTCCGCCATCAGCATCCCGGCCCCCCGGGAGTTCACCGCCTCGCACTCCTCGGCGGTGCCGCCGACCCGCGCGGCCAGGTGGAGTAAGACCTCGGCGCCGGAACACAGTTCGCGGAGCGAGGCCCGGTCGGTGAGGTCCCCGGGCACCCGGTGCACCCCGCCGTCCTGCGGCGCAGCGCCCCGCACCAGGGCGCGGACCTCCGCACCCGTACCGAGCAGCGTACGCAGTACCGTCGACCCGATGAAGCCGGTCGCACCCGTCAGCGCGATTCGCACCGTCATGACCATGCTCCACAGCGGTTGATGTCGATGGCCACGTCTTCCCGCACCTCCTGCCGGGCGACTCCCGGCAGCAGGTAGCGCCAGAGTTCGGCGATCCGCTCCGGCAGGTCGGTCCGGTTGGTCGAGATCTGCGACATGACCTGGGTACCGGTGAAGGCCGCCACCAGGAGCCGGGCGAAGCCCCGACTGTCCACGTCGGGAAGGAGTTCACCGCGTTCGCGGGCCACCGTCAGCTCCTTGGAGAACTGCTCGATCCACCACTCGTAGACCGAGTACTCGGCGAGCCCGGACTCCTCCTGCTCGACGGCGAGGCGCACCCCGGCCCGGAGCAGCACGTTGTGCCGCAGCTCGACCGCCAGGTAGAGGGTGAGGTCCACCAACTGCTGCAACCCCTGCGGGGACTTCGGCAGGTCCAGCTTGTCGGCCTGGTGCACGATGACCGCCCGCGCCAGGTCCTCCTTGGACTTGAAGTGGAAGTAGACCGCCCCCTGGGTGGTCTCGGCCCGCTCCATAATCTTGCTGATCGCTGCCCCGGAGTACCCGTACCGGTCGAAAACCTCGGCTGCGGCTTCGAGGATCAACCACCGCTTGCGGATCGCCCGTTCCTGCTTGGGCTGTGCCATCAACTCGCTCCTGGGACATCGACAAAAAACTGAACGTACTTTATTTTTTGACCGTCGCAGTATTCAACCCGCGTACCGAGAAGCGCTGCACTCGGAGTTGAGAGACGCCCGATATGTCCAACCTTACGCACACTGCCCCCGCCGCAGCCATGTCCGAAAGAACCGTCCCGCAGCACCTCGTGCACAAGCTCGACCCCGACGAGGTCTTCCTGACGGCCTGGCAGCGCACCTCCCCCGACTCCTTCACCGTCACCGCCCGGTGGCCCGAGGACCAGTCCTTCCACTTAGGTGCGGACGGATCCTACGAGCCACTGCTGGTGACCGAGACAGTTCGTCAACTCTTCCCACTGCTCTGCCATGTCGGCTACGACATCCCGCTCGACCAGCACCTGGTCTGGGAGAGCTACCGCTACGCACTGATCCCCGACGTGCTGCACCCCGGCACCCGACTCGGGCCCGTGGAGCTCGAGTTACGCGTGCTCTGCACCGATCTGGTCCAGCGCCGGGGCCGCCCGGTCGCGATGACCATGCACATCGAACTGCTCCGCGACGGCATGCTGCACGCCCGCGCACGCTCGCGCTTCACCATCCAGGCCCCCGCCGTCTACCGCCGGCTGCGCGCCGACCACTCGGACGCCTCGCGGGCCATGGCCTCCGCACTCCCCCTCCAACCACCGGTTCCCGCAACGGAGTCCGGCCGGCACCGGGCCGAGGACGTCCTGCTCTCGCCGCTCGCCGACCACGACGGCCCGGGCAGCGCCTGGCAGCTGCGGGTGGACACCTCGCACCCCAAGTACTTCGACCATCCCGTCGACCACGTGCCCGGCATGCTGCTCCTGGAAGCGGCCCGCCAGGCGACCCAGGCCGTCCTGCACCCGCACCCGGCACTGCCGGTCGCGATGGAGACCGCCTTCCACCGCTACGTCGAGCTCGACACCCCGTGCCGGATCGAGACCCAGCTGCTCCCCTCCGGCCTGGTCCGCGTCACCGCCCGCCAGCAGGGCGAACTCAGCTTCCGCGCCGATGTCCTGCCGGGTGCGGTTCCGCTCATCTAGCCCGCCGCCCCGGGCCGGGTCGACCCCAACCGGTCGGCCCGGCCCGGGGCCTGTGCGCTTCTGCGTGCGCAGCCGCGCCGGTGACCTGACGGAGTAAGGCCAACCTCCCAGCCGGTCAAGGGAGTTGTCGATCAAGACCGCAACCGCTCCCGGACCTGCCCGAGTTGACGCAGTGGCCACGATCCCGCCATCGGGCCGAACCGCGGCCGGCACCTGCGACGTCAGTCGCAGGAACCCCGGACCGCATAGAGGGTGACCGTGATGCCGCGGACCGCCGTACTGCGGCAGGGCTTGAACCGCGCGGCGAGCACGGCGAGTTTGGCCCGGTCGCGCGCGGAGGCACCCCGCGGGCGCGGGTCGGTGACCAGGACGACCCGGTGCACGGTGGCCAGGGCGGCCCGGATCCGCTCGGGTGCGGCCTCGACGCCGTTGATGGTCCCGGAGTCCGCGCCGCTCCGGACCAGTGCGATATCCGTCAAGTCGGCGAAGGCGGCGGGGTCGTAGAGCGCGGCCTCCCGGCGGGAACCGGGGACGAAGAGCACGGCGTCCCCCGGGCGCCCGAGGTCCCGCGCCGCCCGCGCCGCCGCGGCCACGTCGTTGGGCCTGCTCTGCGGGGTCCGCAGACCGCGTTCCAGCGGCAGCGGCGCCAGCACGAGTGCGGCCAGTGCGAAGGCCGCGACCACCGGCCGCCCGGCGGTCGGCCACCGGGCCAGCGCACGCGGCAGCCGGGCCCAGCCCCGGTCGAGCGCGAGACCGAGCAGCAGGGCGAGACCCGCGTAGCTGAAGACGACATAGCGGTCCACATAGAGCGGGTCCAGGTACGAGACCAGGATCAGCACCGCCGGGGGCAGCACCAGCAGCGGCAGCGCCAGTGCCCGCAGCCGGGGCACCGCACCGGGGACGGCCGGCTGCCGCAGGCAGGCGCAGAGCGCGCCGACGGCGCCGGTGAGCGCCGGGGCCCAGAGGTCGGACCAGTCCGGCGTCCTGATCCAGGCGACCTGGTCCGCCTGCGCGCGGCTGATCAGCACCAGCGGGAGCAGCCCCACCAGCACGAGCGCCGTCGTCACGGCCCAACCGCGCCACACCCGGCGCCCGGCCCGCCCCCACCAGAGGGTCACCGCGTGCCCGGCCACCGCCAGCACGGCGAACTCGTGCAGCAGCGCACCGAGCAGCATCACCGCCCCGTACGCCGCCCAGGCCGAGGCCCGCGGCCGCTGCCAGGCCCGGACCAGCAGCAGGCTGCCGACCACCACGGCCGCGCACACCGAGGCGTAACTGCGGCCCTCCTGCGCGTACTGCTGCACGGCGGGCACCAGCGCGAAGACCAGCCCGGCCAGCAGCCCGGCCCTCGGCCCGGCGAGCCGTCGGCCGATCTCGGCCAGCGCGGCGGCGGCCAGCACCATGGCGAGCACCGAGGGCAGCCGCAGCGCGAGCAGACCGCCGTCCCAGCACCGGAAGACGGTGTGGAGGAGGAGATAGTGCAGCCCGTGCACCGCGTCGATCTCGTGGAGCATCCGCCAGATCTCGGGCAGGCTCCGGTGGGCGACCTGGTAACTCACCGCCTCGTCCCGCCAGATGCTCCCGCCCCGCCCGATCCCCCAGAGTCCGAGCAGGAGGATCAGCAGGGCCGGTGGCAGGACGACGGGCCGGACCCGGTCCGGCGTCGGTGGTTCGTTGGTGGTCACGATCATTCAGTATGCGGAACACCGGCGCCGGGCCCGAACTGACCGGTTGACAGACTGGCCCGATGATTCCGCACCTCCGACGACGCGTCCCGCCCACCGCCTGGCCCGTCCTCGTCTGGCTGTTAAGCCGTGCCGTCCTGGTCGCCGGCGCACTCAAGGTCGGGCCGTTCGCGACGACGGACCCGCTCGACTACTCGGTCTCGCGGGTCTACCACGGGTGGTTCGACGTCCTGTCAGGTGGCGGTTTCCCGATCGGCGACGTCACCTGGCAGTACCCGCCCGGCGCGGCCGGGGTGATCCTGGCCCCCGCGCTGTTCCCCTTCGTCGGGTACGACCGCGCCTTCGTGCTGCTGTGCGCGCTGTGCGACCTGGCGGTGCTGGCCGGGCTGGTCCGAGCCGGGGTCGGGTCCGGACGCGGTACGGCGGCGCTCTGGCTGTGGACGGCGGGGCTGCCGCTGCTGTGGACCGTCCCGTGGACCCGGTTCGACATCGTGGTGGCCGCCGTGGCGGTGGCCGCACTGCTCGCGGGCCGCCGGGGTACGGCGCGCGGCGACCGGGTGTTCGGCGCACTGGTCGCGCTCGGCACGCTGATCAAGGCGTGGCCGGTACTGCTGCTGATCGGCACCGCTCGCGGGCTCCGCACCCGGCGCAGCCGGACGGCGGCGCTGCTCGGGCTGGTGGTGGCCGGCGGCGGGGCGGCGTTGGCCTGGCCCGGGGCGTACGGGTTCCTGACGGCGCAGCAGGAGCGGGGCATCCAGTTCGAGTCGCTCGGCGCGCTGCCGTTCCACCTCGCCCGGCACCTGGGCTGGTCCGGCCGGCTGGCGGTCAACTACGGCTCGACGGAGTTCCTCGGGCCGTACGTCCGGGTGGCGACAGTGGTCAGCGAGGTCTGCACGGTGCTGGCGCTCGGGTGGCTGGTGTGCTGGCGGCTGCGGGCCGACCTGCGGCCGGAGTGGGTGCTGCCGGACGCGGCGTTGACGGCGGTGCTGCTGTTCACGGTGACCAGCCGGGTGCTGAGTCCCCAGTACCTGGTGTGGCTGGTGGCACTCGCGGCGGTCTGCCTGCTGCACCGGGAGAGCTCGCAGCGGCCGGTGGCCTACCTGGTCCTGACGGCCTGTCCGCTGACCATGGCGGTGTTCCCGTTCATGGGCCGCGCACTGGCCGAGGGCTCGGTGCCGGCCGCCCTACTGCTCGCCGCGCGCGACCTGCTGCTGCTCGCCGCCGCCCTGCTGTCCGCCCGCCGCCTCCATCTGGCCACCCGACGGCATCCCGGCGATCGAGGGGGCATGCCGTCAGGGCCGGTGTCCCGGCGGCGCGGTGAACTGCGCGCCCCGTCAGGCGACTTCGTACGCCTCCCGCAGGGGCAGCCGGGCACCACCCGGGGGCATGGATCTCAGACTGGATATTGATCCGGTAACGCCGCACGGGGCCGTGTTCGTCGTCCCGGACGCCTTCGAGGACGCCGCCGTGGTGCTCGATCGTCTTCACCGAGGCGAGGTTGTCGGCTTCACAGACGATCAGCACCCGGTACATATCCGTGGGACCGGTCTTACGCAGGAGGCTCTGCCGGCCAGGCCCACCTCGCAGCCCCGGCGGGGCAGGGTGAGGGCAGGCCGCACGGGCCAGCCGCCTGCCACAACCTGCTGAACCCGTGCGGCCGTTGCTCCGCTGCCGCCGCCGCGCCCGTTCCTCCCGGGGTGCCGCCGGTCGGCGTCCTACCGGGGGAACGGGGCGAGGTCGGGCTCGACCCAGCCGTTCTTCGCCTGCGGGCCGGCCAGTGTCGCCGGACGGTAGAAACGGGTCAGCAGACGCTTGTCGAGCAGTTCGGGGTGGCGGTCGGCGAACGTGGTGAAGTCACTCTCGCCGAGCTCGCCCGCATGGTGTCCGACCAGTTCCACCCAGGCGCGGCTGACGGTCACGTGGTATTTCTGGGGCGCACCCGCATAGCTGGCGGTGCGCTGGATGCCGTCGCTGACCAGGCCGACCGCTGCGGGCACGCCGCACCGCCGCACGGCCAGCCACGTCAGGTGGACATGCTCCCGGTGACCGAACCGCTCGGCGGTCGCCATCACTTCGGCCATCAACGCATCGAAGGTGGGCACGCTGTCGGTCTGCGTCCCGGACTGGTGCGGGGTCATGAGGACACCTCGGTCAGGGCCTGCAGGGCGGTGCGCAGGCCGGCAATCGCGTCGGCGGGCAGTTGGCCGAGCGCGCGGCGCTCCAGGTCGGTGACGGCCTGCCGGATCGTGGTGGCGGCGAGCCGTCCGGAGGAGGTGAGCTCGATGAGCACCGCCCGGCGGTCTCCCGGGCGGGTGCCCCGGGTGATGTGGCCGCGCCGTTCCAGGCGGTCCAGCACGCTGGTCAGGGTGGTGGGGCGGGTGCCCACGGCCGCTCCCAGTTCGGACACTGTCCGCCCGCGACCATCGGCGAGGTTGGCCAGCGCATTGATCTCGGAAGCGGTCAGGTCCAGGTCGACCAGCTCTGCGGCGAGCACCTGGAGGGTGGCGTGGGTGGCCCGCTGGAGCGCCAGCAGGGCCGACCACTCGGATGGCACGGTTTCGGACTGCACGATTTAGGACTATACGATTTCGTATCACCGGTCGCAATCCGGGCCCGGCCGTGCCAGGCGTCCGGGCCCCTGCTGCCGGTACCGGTCCGTGCCGATGCCGATGCCGGTCACCCGGATTCGAGTTCGGACGGTGCGGAGATGCCGCGCGACGAAGCCCTACCGGCCGGGCCGGGGGCCGTGGTGGGGGTTGCCGTGCGGCGGGGCGGCCGGGCGGTCGGCGTCGGGCGGTGGCGGGGGCTGGCGGCGGTGGGTGCCGCCGGGGCGCAGGCGGCCGCGCAGGTCCTTCGGCGGCAGGATCTCGGCCCAGCGCTCGGGGTACTCGGAGGGGACGTCGCCGTCGTCCTCGTCGTCCTCGTACTCGTCCTCGTGGCCCTCGGCGAGGCCGAGTTCCCTGGCCAGCCGGGCCCGCTCCACCGCGCGCCGGGCGGTGACCTCGCGGACCACCGCCGCCGCGGCCTCCTCGCTGGCGCGCTCGTTCTCGGCGCGGGCGTCGGCGGTCTCGACCGTCGGCCACCTGCGGTCTATGGCGGCGTTCATCGCGGCGCCGATCAGGACGGCCAGCGCGACCACACCGATCCACAGCAGGACGGCCACCGGCGCGGCCAGCGACCCGTACACCGACGGGCCCTCCACCGAGTGGATCAGGTAGATCCGGAGCAGCACGCTGCAGACCACCAGCACGCCGAGGGCGACCAGCGCGCCGGGGATGTCCTCGCGCCAGGGGGTACTGACCGGGACGGCCACGTGGTAGAGCGTGGTGAGGAAGGCGACCAGCAGCAGGATGGTGGCGGGCCAGTACAGCGCGTTGACCACGCCCGCCGCCGTGGGCAGCTCGTAGACCAGCAGCCCAGGTCCTGCGACCAGCAGCGGCAGCACGAGCGAGCCGATCACCAGGGCGCCGAGGTAGAGGCCGAGCGACATCAGCCGGGTCTGGACGATGCCGCGCTTGCCGTCGAGCCCGTACATGACGGTGATGGTGTCGATGAAGATGTACAGGGCCCGCGAGCCGGACCAGAGCGAGAGCAGGAAGCCGATCGAGATGAGGTCGGGGCGGCCGTTGTCGAAGACCCCGGTGAGCAGCGGCTGGACGATCTGCTCGATCGAGCTGGGTGAGAGGACCGTCCCGGCAGCCGAGACGATGTCGTGCTTGAGCTTGTCGATGGTGCCCGCGCCGAGGATCTCGTCCAGGTAGCCGAGCGTGCCGGCCAGGCAGAGGAGCAGCGGCGGGATGGAGAGCAGGGTGAAGAACGCGGCCTCCGCGGCGAGCCCGGTGACGCGGTACTCGACGCAGGTGTTGGTGGTGTCCTTGAGCAGGGCCCAGAGCGTGGTCCGCCACGCCGATCTGCGCACGGCGCGCCGACGCCTGCCACGGCGTCGTGAAGGCCGGTCGGGCGTCGTCCTGGAGGTTTCCCCTGCTGGTTGCACGCCCCTACGGTAGCGGGCCCGGTGCCCCCTCCCGGCCCGCCCTGCGACCCGGCCGCCGGGGCCGCTCGGACCGGCCGCCGGGCACCCCGCCGGACGGCCGGCCGAGGGGCGGCGGGTACGACGTATATAAGGGGGGTGGCGGGGGCGGTTCCGACTCGCCCGCGCAGTGCGGCAGGTGACACAGCGGGCCCGGTCTGCGGCTTGCTCCTGGCGTATCGCATAGTGAAACCAATGCGTCCACTATTCGGATGTTAGTGGACCGAGAGTCGCTCGCCGTGCGAATCTCTTGCCATGCCAAGCGCCGGAGCCACCCTGGTAGGTCGACTGCACGTCGATCTCCTTCGCGTGTCCAGCGCCATCTGTCCGGTGACCTGAGCCCCACCCCGCTGCCACCACCGCACCCGGCGCCACCCCTTGCCATACCCGCAGAAGCGGTTGCACAGGCGCCCTCCGGCCGAGGTCACTGCCTGCCTGAACCTGCCCAAGTCCGCAGGTCGGAAGCAGTTTCGCGGTCGGGATGCCAGCCCCTCCCCCAGCCTGCCGCCCAAAGGACGACACCATGGCCACCACTCCCGAGACGGTCGAGCCCGCGGCCGACAGCGCACCCGTGCGCCGCCCAGCCGCCGCCCGCAAGGTGACCCGCCACCGCGGCGAGGGCCAGTGGGGCATGGGCCACTTCACGCCGCTCAACGCCAACGAGCAGTTCAAGAAGGACGACGACGGTCTCAACGTACGGACACGTATTGAGACGATCTACGCGCGCCAGGGCTTCGACTCCATCGACCCCGCCGACCTGCGCGGCCGGATGCGCTGGTGGGGCCTGTACACCCAGCGCAAGGAGGGCATCGACGGCGGCAAGACGGCCATCCTGGACCCGCACGAGCTGGACGCCGAGTACTTCATGCTGCGCGTGCGCATCGACGGCGGCCGGCTGACGGTGGCCCAGCTGCGGGCGATCGGCGAGGTCTCCGAGCAGTACGGCCGGGGCACCGCCGACCTGACCGACCGGCAGAACGTGCAGTACCACTGGATCCGGATCGAGGACGTCCCGGCCATCTGGCAGAAGCTGGAGGCCGTCGGCCTGTCCACCACCGAGGCCTGCGGCGACACGCCCCGCGTCATCCTCGGCTCGCCCGTCGCCGGTGTCGCCGAGGACGAGATCATCGACGGCACCCCGGCGATCGACGAGATCCAGCGCCGCTTCATCGGCAACCCGGACTTCTCCAACCTGCCGCGCAAGTTCAAGTCCGCGGTCTCCGGCTCGCCGCTGCTGGACGTGGCGCACGAGATCAACGACATCGCCTTCGTCGGCGTGGTCCACCCCGAGCACGGCCCCGGCTTCGACCTCTGGGTCGGCGGCGGGCTGTCCACCAACCCCAAGCTGGGCGTCCGCCTCGGCGCCTGGGTGCCGCTGGACGAGGTCGCGGACGTCTACGGCGGTGTGATCGGCATCTTCCGCGACTACGGCTACCGGCGCCTGCGCAACCGCGCCCGGCTGAAGTTCCTGGTCGCGGACTGGGGCGTGGAGAAGTTCCGCCAGGTGCTGGAGGACGAGTACCTCAAGTACCAGCTGATCGACGGCCCGGCACCCGAGGAGCCCAGCGGCCGCTGGCGCGACCACGTCGGCGTGCACCGGCAGAAGGACGGGAAGTTCTACGTCGGCTTCGCCCCGCGGGTCGGCCGGGTCAACGGCGAGCTGCTCACCAGGATCGCCGACCTCGCCGCCGAGCACGGCTCGGACCGGCTGCGCACCACCGCCGAGCAGAAGATGCTGGTCCTCGACATCGCCGAGGACCGGGTCGAGTCGCTGGTGGCCGGCCTGGAGGCGCTGGACCTGCGGGTCACCCCGTCCCCGTTCCGCCGCGGCACCATGGCCTGCACCGGCATCGAGTACTGCAAGCTGGCGATCGTCGAGACCAAGGAGCGCGGCCGCACCCTCATCGACGAACTGGAGCGCCGCCTACCGGAGTTCGAGGAGCCGCTGACCATCAACATCAACGGCTGCCCGAACGCCTGCGCCCGGATCCAGGTCGCGGACATCGGTCTCAAGGGCCAGCTGGTGACGGACGAGAACGGCGAGCAGGTCGAGGGCTACCAGGTGCACCTGGGCGGCGCGCTGGGCCTGGAGGCCGGGTTCGGCCGCAAGGTCCGCGGGCTCAAGGTCACCAAGGACGGCCTGCCCGACTACGTCGAGCGCCTGCTGACCCGCTACCAGGCCGAGCGCCTCGAAGGCGAGCGGTTCGCCCAGTGGACCGCCCGGGCGAACGAGGAGGCCCTGTCGTGAGCGAGCGCGCCGCACCGTTCTACTGCCCGTACTGCGGGGACGAGGACCTGCGCCCGAACGAGACCGGCCACGGCGCCTGGGAGTGCGCGGCCTGCCGCCGGGCCTTCCAGCTGAAGTTCCTCGGCCTGCTGTCGACCGCCAACGGGGGTACACCGCATGAGCACCACGACTGATCTGGAGCAGCTGGCGACCAGAGCCGGCCGCGAGCTGGAGGAGGCCACCCCGCAGGAGATCCTGCGGTGGGCCGCCGACACCTTCGGCAAGCGGTTCTGCGTCACCTCCTCGATGGAGGACGCGGTGGTGGCACACCTGGCCTCCTCGGTCCTCCCGGGCGTGGACGTGGTGTTCCTGGACACCGGCTACCACTTCGCCGAGACCATCGGCACCCGGGACGCGGTGGCTGCGGTCATGCCGGTCAACGTCATCACGCTGACCCCGAAGCTCACCGTGGCCGAGCAGGACGCCCGGTACGGGCCGCAACTGCACGACCGCGACCCGGACCTGTGCTGCTCGCTGCGCAAGGTCGAGCCGCTGAACCGGGGCCTGGGCGGGTACGACGCCTGGGCGACCGGGCTGCGCCGCGACGAGTCGCCGTCCCGCGCCGGCACTCCGGTGGTGGCCTGGGACGCCAAGCGCCGCAAGGTCAAGCTCGCGCCGATCGCCCGCTGGACCCAGGCCGACGTGGACGCCTACGTCAACGCCAACGGGGTCCTGCTCAACCCGCTGCTGTGGGAGGGTTACACCTCCATCGGCTGCTCCCCGCTGTCCTGCACCGCCAAGCCCGGCGAGGGCGAGCAGGGCAGGGCCGGCCGGTGGGCGGGCTCGGGCAAGACCGAGTGCGGCATCCATCTCTGACCACCAGTCAATTCACTTACCGATCAGGAGACATCACCGTGACGACAGCCGACACCTCGCACCGCGAGGAGTCCGTCGCGGGGGCTACGGCGGCCCCCGCGGCCGCCCCCTGCGAGCGCGGCGCCACTGTGTGGCTGACCGGACTGCCGAGCGCGGGCAAGACCACCCTCGCGTTCGCGCTGGCCGAGCGGCTGCGCGCCGAAGGCCACAAGGTAGAGGTCCTCGACGGTGACGAGATCCGCGAGTTCCTCTCCAAGGGCCTGGGCTTCACCAAGCAGGACCGGCACACCAACGTCACCCGGATCGGCTTCGTCGCCGAGAAGCTGGCGGCCAACGGCGTCAAGGTCCTCGCCCCGGTGATCGCACCGTACGCCGACTCGCGCGCCGCCGTGCGCGAGCGGCACGCGGCGAACGGCACGGACTTCCTGGAGATCCACGTCGCGACGCCGGTCGAGGTCTGCTCGGAGCGGGATGTGAAGGGCCTCTACGCCAAGCAGGCTGCCGGCGAGATCTCCGGCCTGACCGGCGTGGACGACCCGTACGAGGCGCCCCGGGACCCGGAGCTGCGCCTGGAGACCCAGGGGCGGACGGTCGCCGACTCGGCCGCCGAACTGCACACCTTCCTGACCACGAGGGGCCTGGCATGACGACCGCGACCCACAGCCTTCCCGGGACCGAGAGCCCCTTCGCGCTCTCGCACCTGGACGCCCTGGAAGCCGAGTCGGTGCACGTCTTCCGCGAGGTGGCGGGGGAGTTCGAGCGTCCGGTGATCCTGTTCTCGGGCGGCAAGGACTCCATCGTCATGCTGCACCTGGCACTGAAGGCGTTCG
>NZ_JYJF01000599.1 GCF_000955975.1 Saccharothrix sp. ST-888 | reverse complement strand
TACGAACCGGACCCGTTGGGCCGGCCTGGCCGCCGGCGCAGCCCTGTTGGTCTCGGTCGCGGTCGGTACGGGCGCACCCGCCTTCGCCGCGCCCGTCGGAGCCCCCCCCCTCACCGCCACCGCCACCGCAGCGACCGCGACCGCAACCGCGCCGGAGGCTGAGGTGCCGCTGTCGCGTACCGTGCGGAGCGGGCAGCCGGCATGGTGGACCACCAGAATGGCTGCGGCGGGTAGGGTCGACCGAGTCTGGAAGATCACGCACACCCCGACCCGGGCACGGAGGATGCGTCGATGCAGGACCCGGACCCGCAGCACGCCGCGCGTCTGGCCGCGTACGGGACCGTCTCCACCC
>NZ_JYJF01000598.1 GCF_000955975.1 Saccharothrix sp. ST-888 | reverse complement strand
CCCGATGACCAACGGCCGCCAGCCAGTCGAATTCGAGCACCCTGCCGAGGACGCCTTCTTCGGTGCCTTCCAGGTCGAGCACTTCTCCTGGAAGGGCATCCTCGACTTCTCCACCTTCACCGAGTGCGGCCGCTGCCAGTCGCAGTGCCCGGCCTGGAACACCGCCAAGCCGCTCTCCCCGGAGCTGCTAATCAGGGTCCTGCGGGGGCACGCCTTCGACAAGGCGCCGTACCTGCTGGGCGGTGGCGGCAAGGACATGGAGGGCAGCGAGCAGGCCACGTCCGAGCAGCTCGCCGGTGTCCCCGCGGCGGCCGTCGCCGAGGGCGGGCGCCCGCTGGTCGGCACCGCCGAAG
>NZ_JYJF01000597.1 GCF_000955975.1 Saccharothrix sp. ST-888 | reverse complement strand
CGCCGCCAGGCAGGCGCCGCCCGCTGCCGAGCGGGCGCCGGAGGGGCGAGCGGCTGCGGCGCGTTCGAGTGCACGGCGGGGTGAGTGCCCTGTCGGCTGGCGGGAGGGGGATGGCCGGCGGCGCGGGGGGGTGGGGAGGCCGGCTCGGCGGCTACCGCTCCCCGGTGCGCTCGCGCCAGCTCAGCCGGGCGATGCTCTGCTCGACCCCCGGCGTGGGCACGGTCATCGCCAGCCCTCCGAGGCGGTCGTCGGCCACTTGCGCCAGTATGCGCCCGGGCAGGTCGTTCCGGGCCGTGATCAGGCCGTCGGCAGGCGGCTCGGCAGGCCGGTGGTCCGTCACCACCGGGTCGTCG
>NZ_JYJF01000596.1 GCF_000955975.1 Saccharothrix sp. ST-888 | reverse complement strand
ACCGCCTGGACGACGCGGCTCTTGTCGTGCCGGCCGGCGCCCTCGATCCAGTTGACCCGGGAGGCGCGCAGCAGGTGCGCCACGGCGGCGAGGGCGCCGTCGCGCCCGCCCAGCACATTGGGCTCGTTCGCCACCACGTGCCGCACCACGGGCGCCTCGCCCCGCAGCAGTTGCTGGTGCAGGGCCCGCAGGGCGGGACCCGGGTCGGTGCCGAGGTCGTCGCGCAGCGCCCGGGGGTGTCGGTCGTACGTCGCGAGAGCGGTGGACGCCCCTGCGGTGACCGCCTCGCAGCGGACCAGTTCGGGCAGCAGTTCCTCGTCCCGCGGCAGCGCCCGTACCAGTTCGGCCAGCGG
>NZ_JYJF01000595.1 GCF_000955975.1 Saccharothrix sp. ST-888 | reverse complement strand
GCCTTCTGTAGCCGCTATAACCGCAGGCGGCTGCGCAAACACCCCGAGTGGGGCTACCCCGCGCCCCTCGAGATTCGGTAGCGACACCAGTCCGTGGGGGTCGGCGGGCGTGAGTCGTCGGGGTACGGGAGAGTCCGGTGAAATTGAGTTGGTGTCCGGTCTGCCGTGCCGGGGCTTCGAGGCGCGGGCCGGCCTGGGGGCCGCAGCTACGGACGCCCCGCCCGGCCATAGCCAGGCGGGGGCGTCCGTGAGGCAGTAGAGCGCCGACCGTTGGGGTGATCAGTTCTCCGGCGATGGTCCGGTGCCGGTCAGGCGACCTGATCGCGCTGCCGGACCACGCTGTTGCCGGTCAC
>NZ_JYJF01000594.1 GCF_000955975.1 Saccharothrix sp. ST-888 | reverse complement strand
GCCGAGTTGCTGCGCAACCACGGCGTCGGCACGTTCGTCGAGGTCAGTGCGCACCCCGTCCTCGTGATGGCCGTTCAGGAGAGCACCGAAGCAGCCGGCCGCGAGGCGGTCACGGTTGGCACGCTGCGCCGGAACGAGGGTGGTGCCTGTCGGGTGCTGGCCTCGTTCGCGGCGGCGTGGGTGCGCGGTGTCGCGGCGGACTGGCAGCCAGCGGCCTTCGCGGGCACCGGTGCAGGGCGGGTCGACCTGCCCACCTACGCCTTCCAGCAGTCGCGTTATTGGCCCCGGCCGCTCACGGGCTGGCTCGGCGACATGACGGCCGCCGGCCTGGGGTCGGCCGACCGTCGGCTGCT
>NZ_JYJF01000593.1 GCF_000955975.1 Saccharothrix sp. ST-888 | reverse complement strand
GGTCGGGGATGACCAGCTCGGGGTCGACCTCCATCCGGTTGCCCAGGCACGAGCAGTCCGGGCAGGCGCCGAACGGGGAGTTGAAGGAGAAGAAGCGCGGCTCCAGCTCCTCGAAGTAGACGTCGTCGTACGGGCAGTCGAGGCGCTCGGAGAACATTCGCCCGCGCCCGGGCTCGTCCCCGGGCAGATCTACGAACTCGAGCACCACCATGCCGCCGGCCGGCGTGCGGGCCTTCTCGACCGAGTCCGTCCGACGCCGCTTGTCGCTCTCCCTGACACTACTGCGGTCTATGGCCACCGCGATCGGTAGCTTCGTCTGCTTCTTCAGCGTGTGCGGCTCGGTGAGCTGGAGG
>NZ_JYJF01000592.1 GCF_000955975.1 Saccharothrix sp. ST-888 | reverse complement strand
GCGCCGAACGCGGCGTACGCGGGCCAGGTGGTGTACTTCCCGGACCCGGTCCGGTCCGCGAACCACCCGGCCGGGGAGCGGGTGGACGAGTACGGATACCCGGACTTCAGCCAGTACGCGGTCGCCCGCTCCGAGGAGGCCGACCCGCACGACGGCCTCAGAGTGGACCGCCGCGGGCATCCGGACTCCGCGCTGGACGTCAGGAACGGCTGGTCGAGCAGCAGGCCTAACTCGGGGTCCAGCCCGACCCCGGGCGGGCCGCGGCCGCCGGCCAGCTTGAGGAAGCTGCGGTAGGCGGCGGGCAGCGGGTGGCCGAGCCGCTGCTCGGCCCGCTGGACCAGGTCCTCGGTGAC
>NZ_JYJF01000591.1 GCF_000955975.1 Saccharothrix sp. ST-888 | reverse complement strand
CTGTCGGTTCGTCAACTCGCCGAGCACTCCGGCGAGCTGACCGGATTCGACCTTCCCGACCTGAACGGCCGGGACCCCTGGCGGGTGGGCGTCCTTCCCCTGGTCCCCTACGGCGGCAACGCGTGCGCCGCCCCCTACTACCTCCTGGCCGCCGGCTCGCTGCAGGGCGCGGAAGCCCCCGTGATCCAGCTGCCCCGGCCGTTCTGGTCGGGAAGGTCGAGTCCGGTCAGCTCGCCGGAGTGCTCGGCGAGTTGACGACCCGCCAGTTCGTCGAGGTCGCGCGCCGGATCGGTGTCGGCGATCGGCTGCCGCATGGTCTGCTCGACCGTGCCGTCGGCGGCCAGGTACTGCAC
>NZ_JYJF01000590.1 GCF_000955975.1 Saccharothrix sp. ST-888 | reverse complement strand
TGCTGCTGGCGCTGTTCTTCCTGGTCAACGGTGTCACCCTGTCGGTCATCACGGCCACGGTCATGACCGACGGCCCGACCCTGGCGAGCACCGCGGGACAGGCCTCCGTGCTCTTCGCGATCGGCCTCGCGCTGCTGGCCCCCGGCATCACCAAGGGAATCGTGGTGGCGCAGAGTTGGCCGGTGCGGCTGCTGACCGGCCTGTGCGGGTACATGGCGATCCGCAACGCGACCACGAACAACGTCCGGATGGCGGGCGCCGTCGCACCCATGGTGCTGCTGATCGGCATCGCCACCGGCACGCTGTACATGCAGTCCACGGAGGACCACGTCTCCGCGAACAGCTACTCCAGCA
>NZ_JYJF01000060.1 GCF_000955975.1 Saccharothrix sp. ST-888 | reverse complement strand
CCCCACGGACTGGTGTCGCTACCGAATCTCGAGGGGCGCGGGGTAGCCCCACTCGGGGTGTTTGCGCAGCCGCCTGCGGTTATAGCGGCTACAGAAGGCCTCGATGAAGCTGAAGACCTCCGCGCGGGCGGTGGCGCGGTCCGGCCGGATACGGATGCCGGTCTCCTCCTTCAGTACGGCGAAGAAGCTCTTGACGGCGGCATTATCGCAACAGGAGCCGACTCGCCCCATCGACGGCCCCATGTCCAACTTGCTTATTTCGTTGCGGAATTCAGTCGACGGGTATTCGCTGCCGCAGTCCGATTGGAAGATGCAGCCCGCCTGCAGAGCGCCCCAGCCAACCGCCATCCGCAGCGCGGCCACCAGCAGTTCGGCGCGGTGGCGGTCGGCCATCGCGTAGCCGACGACCTCGCGGGTGGCCAGGTCGATCGCGGTAGCCAGGTAGCGCCAGCCTTCCTCGGTCGGCAGGAGGTCATGTCGCCGACCAGCCGCATCCCAGGGCGGCGCGCGGTGAAGTCGCATCCGATCAGGTCCGGGGCGCACACCAGCTTGCGGGCCCTACGGGTCAGACCTCGGCGTGGGCGGCGGATGACGCCGACGATGCCGCGCTCGCGCTTGATCTGCTCCACCTTCGTCCGGTTGACCGGACGGCCCCGGCGCCGCAGTTCCGCATGCACGCGCGGGACGCCGTAGGCGCCCCTGGAGACGACGTGGATCACCGTGATCTCGGCCGCGCGAGGCCCGGTGAGAGAGGGCTCAAGCGGCCGAGCAGGCCGCCTGAAGATGATCTCCCAAAATTCTCCCATTCGATCACGAAAAAGCCCCCAACCGATCTTGGTCAGGGGCTTTCATGCTGGTCAGAGCTGTGGGCGCAGACGGTTTCGAACCGCCGACATCTGCTTTGTAAGAGCAGCGCTCTACCACTGAGCTATGCACCCCAGTCACGACGCGCGCCAGGTGGCCCGGCGGCGTGCGACGAGGGACAAGAGTACCCCGTTCCCAGGGTGGTTCGCCGCAGGCTTTCCGTGGGTGAGGGGCGAGTGGGAGGGCGGCGGGGCGGGAGGGGTGCCGGGGGGTTGTGGTGATCCGCAAGAATGGGTGGGATCGGGCGTTCGGTGCTGAGCAGGGAGCGGTGTCGTGAGGGTGGCCGGCGGTGGCGGCGGGCGAGGCGGCTGGTGGCGTCGGAACGACAGCCTGCGTGAGGAGGCCAGGGCTGCCAGGGATGCCGCGCAGCAGGCGTTCTACGAGCTGGACTCGGCGCAGCGCGAGGTCGAGCTGGCCGTGGAGACCGTACGGGCGGTGGAGGACGGCCCGGCCGCACGGCAGGCGCTTGCCGAGTACCGGCAGATCTCCGCGCAGGTGAACGAGGTGAGTGCCGAGTACCTGGCGGCACTGGACGCGCACGACGTGGACGCCGAGGACCTGGACGCCGCCACCGCTGCCCGGGCCCGCCAGACGCTGGAACAGGCGCAGCGACGCATCGCCGCCGAGCAGACCGAGCTGGCCAGGTACCTCGGCCGGTTGCAGCCGCTGCTCCAGCACGCCGAAGGGCAGCTGATCAGGGTTGCCCCGGCGGTCGAGAAGGCCAAGCAGGCGCTGCTGCGGGCGACCACCGCGCTGGAGGCGGTACGGGCGGCCGGGCTGCGGGCGGACGACCTGGCGGCGCTGCTGGCCGAGCTGGCACCCGAGCTGACCCGGCTCAACGAGGGGGCCGCCCGGCACGGGGTGGCGGCGACGCTCCGGCGGGCGGAGGACGTGACGCTGCGCGCGGACGCGATCCGCAGCTCGGCGGAGCAGCGGCCGGAGAAGGCTCAGGAGATCGACCGGCGGGTGGCCAGTCTGCGGACCAGGATCCAGGCGTTGGAGACCCGGGCGGGGACGGTCGAGCCGGTGCTGAGCGAGCTGCGGCGGCGGTTCAGCAGCGAGTGCTGGCAGGACCTGCAACGGGTGCCGGTCCAGACGGCCGAGGCGGTGCGGACGGCGCAGCAGAAGCTGGGCGAGGCGTCCCGGGCCCGGGACGAGCAGAGCTGGGCGGACGCGACCGGGGCGATCGGTACGGTACGGGCGCTGCTGGAGACGGCGGACGGTTCGGTCGCGATGGTGCACGAACGGCTGCGCCTGCTCAATGAGGTGGAGTTCGACCCGCAGCGCGAGATCGAGCGGAGCCGTTTCGCGCTGCGCGACGCCCAGCGGCTGGCCATGGCCGGGCGGCAGGCCCCGGATCCCCGGCACGCCGGTCCGCTCGACGCGGCGGTCGGCCGGCTGGACCGTGCGGTCGCCGGGCTGGAGGCCGCCGGGCGGCACCCCGACTACTGGCACTTCCTCACCGAGCTGGCGGGGGTGCGGGAGACCGCGGCCCAGGTGGTGGCGATGATCCGGGGCAGCCACTGACGGGCCGCCCGCCCTCCCCCGGCGACAGCCGTTCAGTGTTCAACGGTTCGGGCCGACCACTCCGTCGCCACGCCCCCTGGTCGCTCCTCGGCTGACGCCACACAAGCTCGGCCGGCCCCGGTCGGTCCCGGTCGGTCCCGGCAGGCCCCGCCGCGAGGCCGGTCCGCATCCGCTGTACAGGGCGTCCACCAGCGAAACGTGCCGAGGCCGCGAAGCCGACTGCACTGCGGACGGCAGGCTCGGTACGCTGCGGGGTATGCCACGTTACGACTTCCGCTGCCGCTCCTGCGGGGCTACCTTCGAGCTCCGCCGCGCCATGGCCCAGGCCAACGACCCCGCCGTCTGCCCGGACGGGCACACCGACACGGTCAAGCTGCTCTCCACCGTTGCGGTGACGGGCGGTTCGGCCGCCGCCGCTCCGAGTCCGTCCGCCGGAGGCGGGGGCGGCGGGTGCTGCGGCGGCGGCTGCTGCGGCTGACACCGGCCGCCGCACACAAACGGCAAATCCACCGGCAGCCAGCGGCAACCACTGAAGCGCCGAGCAGCCACCGGGGACGGCAACCAGCCACCGCCCGCCCACCATTGCCTCAGCCGCAAGCCCCGAGCCTTCAGCCCTGAACCCCGGCTCAGCCCACAGCACCGCCCGCCCCTCAGGCCCTGACGGGCGCCCCGGCCCCGGCCCGGACCCGCGCCAGGAACTGGCGGACGATCTCCTCGCCGGCCGCCACCCCGGCCTGGGTGAGGGCGGTGACGCGCGGCGCCGTCCAGTCGGTGTCGGCGAGTTCGCCGTGGCCGGGGCGCCAGGCCTGGTCGGCGGCGAGCAGCAGGTCGGCGTCCAGCAGGGAGTCCCCGGCGGTGAGGACGGTCGCGGCGCCGGTCCGGCGCTCGACCTCGGCCAGCGCGGAGCTCTTGGTGAGCGGGGCGGGCACGGCGTACACCTTGCGGCCCTGGAGGGAGACCGTCCAGCCGCGCTCGGCGCACCAGCCGGTGAGCTCCGCCAGCCAGCCCTCGGGCAGTTCGGCGCGCTCGACCACCAGGTAGGCGAAGAGGTGGTCGGCTGTGCGGCGCTTGTGGGTCCACTCGGGGTCGGCGACGATGGCCAGGTGCTCCACCACCTCGTCCAACGGCGCGCTGCCGGAGGCGAGTCGGGACTGCACCTCGGCCTGCCAGTCCTGGTCCGGCACGCCGTTCACCAGCAACTGGCCACCGTTGGCGCAGATCGCGTACGAGGGGATCCACCCGGGCGTCGGGCCCGGCAGGTTGACCCGCTCGTACTGGGCCCTGGTGCGGGTGGTGGCGGGCACGAACAGCACCGACTCGACCAGTTCGGCGAGGAGTCGGGCGGCCTGCTCGGTCATGAAGGAGAGCGCGCGGCCGTCGTGCACCTCGACCGAGAGCAGCCGGGGCGCCAGGCGGTCGGGAACGTCCAGGGCGAGGGCCCGGTTGGAGTAGATCAGGGTGCGGTCGAGGTCACTGGCGACCAGGAACCGGCCGTCCATCAGATCGTTCACAGGGCTGGTCGGGCTGCTCATCGGGCTACTCATTCAGGCGTTCTCCGCGTTGACTGCCGTGCCGTCGGCGCCGGTTGCGCCGCGGCTGTATCGGGGGTGGATCAGGCCGACGCAGCTGTACGGCAGCTCGTCCACCTCCTCGACGGGTACGCCGCGTTGGTCCGCGAGCAACCGTACGTGATCAAGATCGGCACCGGCTCCGCGCCGCGCGAGGACCCGCCAGGGGACGCGTCGGAGCATGACCCGGGTGGTCTCGCCGACCCCGGGCTTGACCAGGTTGACGTTGTCGATGCCGTACTCGGCGCTGATCCGCTCGACGGCGGCCCAGCCGGCCCAGTCGGGGGTGCGATCGGCGGTCGCCTGCTGCGCGGCGGCGGCCTCGGCCTCGGCCCGCACGGCGGTGAAGTGCCCGGCCACCACGGCGAGGAAGTCGTTGGAGACGTCGGCGTCGGCCAGTTCACGGTAGAACTTCGCACCGTGGAACTCGTCCGGGCCGATCAGGTCGGCTCGCAGCACCGTACGCGAGATCAGACCGGAGACCGTGGAGTTGAGGCACGCGGAAGGGATCAGGTAGTCCTCGCGGGTGCCGTAGGTGCGGACGCAGCGCCCGGGGTCGGCGAGCACGGCGAGATCGGGGTTGAACGGTGTGCCAGCCAGGGCGTCGGCGAGTTCGCGGGTGATGGCGCCCTTGCCGGTCCAGCCGTCCACGAACACCACGTGCGCGGGGTCGTGGTGGGCGGCGAGGTGGCGCAGCGCGACCTGGTCGATGCCCCGGCCGCGCACGATGGAGAGCGTGTAGTGCCGGGTGTCCAGGCCGTGGGCGAACGCCAGCCAGCGGCGGATCAGGACGCCGACGGGCGTCCCGGCCCGGGCGAGCGAGGCGAGGACCAGGTCACGGCCGCGCTCGCGCACCAGGGTCTCGGCGACCGTGCCGACGGCCAGCGCGACCCGCCGGGCGGAGACGGTCAGCGCCTGCTGGAACAGGGCCTGGTACTCGGGGCTCGGCTGGTACTCGACCGGCAGCGACTCGGCGTAGTGCGCGCCACCGGACTGCACGGCCTCCTCCCGTTCCTCCGTCGGTGCCTCCAGCCGGACTTCGGAGAGGTCCTTGAGCAGCCAGGTGACCTCCTCGGCCGGGTACGAGGAGAAGGCGGGTCCGGAGAGGGGAGGCGTGGCGGGGGGACGCGCGGCGGGGGGACGCGCGGCGGGGGGTGCGCTAACAGCAGACATGGCGGCCTTCGAACGGGGTGTGCAGGCTGATCATCGGACGGCAGGGCGTCATCACGGTGTCCGAGGACGGTACGACGGCAGAACGGCGAGCACCACCTGGTCGGTGACCCGGCGCAGCTGCTCGATCAGCGCCTGCTCCCCCTCGTGCAGGGCGGGGGTGTCGGCCGGCTCGTCCACCACCAGGACGATGGCGTCGAACCGGCGGTCCGGGTCGCCGCCGGGGGCGACGTTGTAGGCGTAGCGCTCGGTCGAGCGGTCCGCCGGGGCGTCGTGGGCGGGGAACGCGAGCCGGGTGCGGATCGGGTAGCCGGGGTCGTCCACGGGCAGGACAGGCGAGCGGGTGGTCGTGGAGAACCGTACGCGCTCCGCCCCCGACCGCGAAGCCGTCGCACCGGAGCCCACGCCCTCGCCCTCGCCCACGCCCTCGCCCGAGCCCGAGCCCGCACTCGCCCCTGCACCCGCACCCGCACCCGCCAGCCGGTCGGCCAGCGCACCGGCGAGCCGCAGCGGGACGTACATCAGCTCCTCGAAGCCGAGCACGAGGATCCGCCACCGGTCGCTCACCAGCGGCGCCAGCTCGGCGGCCAGTCCAGGCAGCGCCGCCTCCAGCGACTCCCGGTGTGCGGGGGTGAAACCGTGGCGGCCGCCGTCCGGCAGGCCCTCGGGCCAGTTGAGCCTGGCGCGGACGACCGGCGCGAGCGGGCCCTTCGGCGGCGTGGTGCCCGGGTCCGAGGCGGCGATCAGCGCCTGGGCCCTGGGCAGCAGGTCGGCGGGCAGCTCGACGCCGCCGACGGCGGTGGCCACCAGGTCCACCCGGGCGCCGAGTTCGGCGGCCACCTCGGCCAGCCTCGCCCGATCGGCCTCGGTCCGCAGGTCGACCAGGGCGACCACGACGTACCGCGAACGCGGATGGTCGGCGTGCAGCGCGCGGATGGTGTTCAGCACGGTGGAACCGGTGGAGAACTCGTCGTCCACCAGCACCAGCGGGCCGTCCCCCGCGAGGAAGGCGGGATCGGCGGGGAGCAGCAGGTGCGACGTGGCGTGCGAGTGCTCCTCCTCGAAGCCGCCGACCGGTGTCACCCCCTCGACCGGGCGCCGGGTGGAGTGCAGGTACGGGGCGCCGAGGCCGTCCGCGACACTGTGCCCGAGAGCGGTGGCGGTCTCGGCGTAACCGAGCACGACCGCCCGGCCGGACTCCGCCGCACCGAGCAGATCCCGCACCCTGCGGCCGAGTTCGAGACCGGACTCGTGCACCACCTCGGGGTGCTGCGGGATGTGCTTGCCCAGCACCTGGGAGACCAGCAGATGAGCGCGCCGGGGGTTGTTCGCCCGCAGGGCCAGGCCGATCATCCCGGGCAGCGCGGGCGAACCGGTGAGTCCGAGGCCGAGCCGGTCGGTGACCCACCGGCCGGCCCAGGGGGCGGGTTCGACGTGCGGTACTGCGGTCAAGACTCCTACTTTCGACGGCGCTTGGGGCAGAGCGGGTTGAGCGGGTTGAGCGGGTTGAGCGGGTTGAACAACGGAACGACGGAACGACGAAACAACGCCGAGCAGGCGTCCCGCCGAACACCCGACCAGCTGAACAGGTGGACACGTGGACAACTGGACGGCCGGGGGAACGGCCGGGTGAACAGTGCCGGCGGCGCGCCCGTTCAGCCGCAGAGGGCGGCGCCCAGCAGCTCGGCGAAGCTGACGTCCTCCCTGGCCACGCCGAACACCTCGGCCCGCAGCAGGACCCGCTCCGCCCAGGCGCGGTGCGGCTTGGCCTCGTTCATCTTGTTGGTGTACGCCGAGCGGGAGACCCCGCCGCCGTCCCGGTGCCGGTCGAGGATGTCCAGGGCGTCCGAGTACTCCTCGTGCGTGACCACCGAGAGCGCGTGCACCGCCGGGACATGGCTGGGGTGGATGCAGGTCTTGCCCAACAGCCCGTTGGCCCGGTCGAGTTCGATCTCGCGGAGCAGACCGTCCAGGTCGTGCTCGATGATCCGTCTCCGGACGGCGAGGCCGTCCGGGTACCCGCGGCCGGAGACCGGGGAGGGTTCCGCCTCCACGAACGGCGTGCGGCGCAGCTGCGGCTTGAACATCCGCTCCTGGACCGGGAAGTACTCCCAGACCGGACCGGTCACGGTGTGCCCGGTGCCGTCGGCGCGGCCGAGGACGTTGACCACGTCGGCGATCACCCCGGCCACCAGCGCCACGTCGTAGGCGGTCAGGTCGGGCGAGCGGCGCAGCCCGTACGCGGAGCACAGGTCGGTGACCCCGAGGCGGACGGCCAGGATCCGCTCCCGGTGTTTGGCCAGCAGGCGCTCGATGCCGAAGAGCTGCTCGCGCCGGGACTCCAGATGGGCCAGCTCGGGGGACTCCAGGACCGGCATCGCGAACAGCCGCTGCCCGGACTGCGCCTCCGCCGCGGTGAGCGCCTCCAGGAACGGGCCGCCGCTCTCCTCGGTGAACTTGGGCAGCACATAGCCGGTGAGCAGGGCGACCGCCGGACCGAGCCGCCGGGTGAGGTCGGTGAGCTGTCCGGGGGTGCGGACCCGGACGAAGAGCAGGGGGGCGTCGGCGCCCCCGGCCGACCACAGTTCGGTGAGCTGCGCGACCAGGTTCGCCTCGGCGTCCGGCACCTCGTGGTCGGCTATCGCGTCCTCCAGGCACAGCACCATCGAGACCACTCCGCGCGCCGCCTGCTTTCGGATGTCGGCGACCAGCGTGGGCCTGGTGGCCGGGCTGTACAGGGTCGCGCCGAGAGCGGTGGCGAGGACCGACGCGTCGCTGCGCCGGTCGAAAGCGGCCGGCTGCTTCAGGAAGAGCCGACTGCGTACGTCGTCGGCGAGGTGGCCGAAATGGCGCAAAGTGCTCTCCACGGGTGGGTAAAGCGGCAGCGGGTGCGGGGGTCGCGGTGGTACTGGCATCTAATAGACGGTCCACCCGGTCGGAAAGTTCGCGACTTCGGCTCGGCGGTTGCCGAGTGGGCGGGTACCCGCTGGCCGTCCATCGTACGGACGGATTCGGCCAGCCCGGGCCCGGAAACCCGGAGTTCTCGGGACCTTACCGCGATCGTCACAGGACACGACCACCAGCCGGCCCTGGATGAGAAGACCGCGTGAGAAACGACGGCACGGCGCACCCGCGTTGTCCCGAGCCGTGGCGAACCGGCAGGATGGTGCGCTATGACGCACGTGATGGCCAAGGGCGCCAACATCTCGCTGACGGCCGCCGCCGTGCGCGCCGTGCTGTCCTGGAGCACAGGCCCGGGGACACCCGACGTGGACGCCTCCGCGCTGCTGCTCGGACCGGACGGCAAGGTCCGCTCGGACGCCGACTTCGTCTTCTACAACCAGCCCGGCCACCCCACGGGCACGGTGCGGCACCGGCCCAAGCAGCAGACGCCGGACGGCGGCGCGATCCGGGACACCGTCGAGGTCGACCTCGCGCAGCTGCCGCCCGAGGTGGACCGCGTGATGCTGGCCGGGTCGGCGGAGGGCGGGGCGTTCCCGGACGTCCGCGAGCTGCGCCTGGTGCTGCACGACGCCGCCACGGGAGATCCCGGGACGCCGATCGCCGAGTTCGCCATGACCGACACCGGCGACGTCACGGCGCTGGTGGCCGCCGAACTGTACCGGCGCAACGGCGCCTGGAAGTTCCGTGCGATCGGCCAGGGGTACGCGGCCGGCCTCGGGGCGCTGGCCACCGAGTACGGGGTCGCGGTCGAGGACGACGCGGACGCGCCGCAGGACTCCTCCCCTGCCGCACCGCCGGCGCCGCCCGCACCCGAGGCTTCCGCAGCCGCCACCCGACCCGACCCGCGCGACGAACCCGGCACCTACACGCTGGCGCCCGCCGCCCCGATGCCGCCGGTGCCCGCCACGGCACCGCCGCAGCCGCTCATGCCGCCCACGGCACCCCCGCCTCCGCCGCTGCCGCCCCAGCACTCACCGCAGCCGCAGCCTCAGGCGCAGCCCGGGTACGGCTACCCGCAGCCACCGTCGCCACTGCACGCCCCGCAGCCCACCTACGGGTATCCGCAGCAGTACCCGGCCAACCCGACCGCCGGCTACGGCTACCCGTCGCCCCAACAGCCCTACCAGGCACCTCAGCCACCTCAGCCGCAGCCGCAGCCGCAGCCGCAGCAGAGGTACGGCTACCCGCCCCAGTCCCAGCCGACCACGTACGGCTACCCGCAGCAGCAGCCCTACCAGCCACCACCCCCGCCGCAGCAACCCCTGCAGAGCCAGCAGCCGCCCGCTCCACCCCAGCCGTTCACGCTGCCGCCGCAGGGCCCGCAGTTCCAACCCCGCTGACCCCGCTTCACCTGGCAGTCCGACCGCGCCGCGCGCTACTCCGCCCCGCCGGAGCCCGGCGCGGTCGGCGTCTTGTAGCCGCGCTGCCACTGCATCCCGAAGCCGTACAGCCGGTCCAGGTCCGACTGGAAGCCGTGCACGTAGCGCACCTCGCGACGGACCGTCAGCTGGCCGTCGCCACTGTTCTCGATCAGCACCACCGCACACGAACGCGCCTGCGGCGCACGCTCGTCGAGGCTGATCTCGATCCGCGGCCCGCTCTGCGGCACGATGGTGAGCGTCGCGTGCGTACGGTCGAAGGCGGGCGTGTCGTCGTAGATGTACACGAAGATCAGCAGACGCTTGAACTGGTCCTTCTTCTCCAGGTTGACGTACATCGTCTCGCCGGAGGGAGCACCGTAGACGTCGTCGCCGCTCAGCTTGATGTACGGCGGACGCTGCAGATCGCCGAAGTACTTGCCGAGCGGCTGCACCACGCCCCGGGTGCCGTCGGTGAGTTCGTACATACAGGCGAGGTCGAGGTCGACGTTGACCTGCTGGCCCTGGTAGGAGGTGGGCTCCATCGGGCGCAGGATCCGCGGGTCGAAGAGCTTGCGCAGCGCACCCCTGGCGGCGGCGGCACGGTCGGCGGTCCTGGCCGTCCAGTGCAGGTTGACGTAGAGGTAGCCGGTGGTCGCGGCGGAACCGGTGATCGCGTGCTGCGGCTGGGACTTGGTCAGCGTGACCTTGTTCTGACCGCCCGTGTCGAAGGTCCTGCGCTCCCCGCGCAGAAACTCCCAGACCGAGACCATCGCGTCCTCCCCCAAACCCCGGCAAGCCCGGCATTCCCCGGCGAGCCCGAACCCAGCCGAGCGGCCGGCCACTCGACGGACCCCATCGTGCCCGAAGCAGACCCCTCCGTGCCATAGACCTCTACCCCGCCGCGCGGTGTCGGAGACACCGCCGGGAGTCCGACTCGCCCCCGGATCGGACGGTAAGTCAACTCCCGTACCGTGCGGGCCTCCAGGACGCGATATCGTTCAGCCGCACAGGTGTACCTTCCCTGTCCGTTCCGTTCCCTGCTGCTGCACCAGAACGCACCGACCTGCGGAAAGCCGAGGCCCCCGCCGCAATGAACCTCTCCTCCATACAGCTGGTCTGGGCCGTTGTCGGCGGCGCCGCGCTGCTGTTCACCGCCCTCCTGGTGACCGTGCTGCGCTTCAAGGGCACCAGGTCCGGCGAGACCACCGACTCCTGGGAGCGCAGCGAGGAGCGCCGCCGCCGCAAGGAGGCGGTCTACGGGATCGCCTCCTACGTCCTGCTGTTCTGCTGTGCGGGCGTCGCGGCCGCGCTCTCCTTCCACGGCCTGGTGGGCTTCGGCCAGCAGAACCTCGGTCTCTCCGGCGGCTGGGAGTACCTGGTCCCGTTCGGTCTGGACGGTGCGGCCATGTTCTGTTCGGTGCTCGCGGTGCGCGAGGCCAGCCACGGGGACGCGGCGCTCGGATCACGGCTGCTGGTCTGGCTGTTCGCCTTCGCCTCGGCCTGGTTCAACTGGGTGCACGCCCCGCGCGGCGGTGCGCACGACGGCGCTCCGCAGTTCTTCGCCGGCATGTCGATCTCCGCGGCGGTGCTCTTCGACCGCGCGCTCAAGCAGACCCGCCGGGCCGCGCTGCGCGAGCAGGGCCTGATACCGCGCCCGCTGCCGCAGATCCGCATCGTCCGCTGGCTGCGCGCGCCCCGCGAGACGTACGCGGCCTGGTCGTTGATGCTGCTGGAGAACGTCCGCAGCCTGGACGAGGCGGTCGAGGAGGTCCGCGAGGAGCGGCAGTCCAAGCTGGACGCCAAGTCCCGCGCCCGCAGCGCCGACCGCCGCGAGCGGGCCGAGCTCAAGGCCATCGCCCGGCAGGGCAGCCTGCTGGGCCGGGCCCGGGGCGGCCGCCAGGTACCCGCACTGACCGCTGCCCGGGCCGGAGACGGCCAGACCGCTACGGAGCCTGCACTAGCGGAGGACCCGACCTTCTCCCGGTTCGAGGACTCCACCCGCATCACGGGCTCCGCCCGGCCCGGGAGCGCCGCCCTCACCGCCGGCCACCGCTCCCCCGTCTCCACCGCGAGCACCCCGACCACTTCGGGCACCTCGGCCGTCGACCTGACGGCCGACGACGACACCCTCGCCATGCCCAAGCTGGACTCGCTGGAGCGCAAGCTGCGGGCCCTCGAGAAGCAGCTCGGCTGACCCCGCGCGCCCCGCATCAACCGGCACGCGCCACCGGCACGCAGAACGGCCCCCCGCACTCCAGCAGTGCGGGGGGCCGTTCGGTGTTGTGTGCGGGGGGACGGGCTCAGCCCGTGGCGCCCTCCAGCGCCTGCTCACGCCGGTTGCGGACCATCGAGGAGAGCAGCGCCGCGCCGATGAAGGCGACGCCGATCAGACCGGTGACGATCTCCGGGATGTGGTACTCGATCGAGGCCAGCAGGATCAGCGCCAGCGCACCGATCGCGTAGTGCGCGCCGTGCTCCAGGTAGACGTAGTCGTCCAGGGTGCCCTTGCGGACCAGGAAGACCGTCAGCGAGCGGATGTACATCGCGCCGATGCCCAGCCCCAGGGTGATCATGAAGATGTCCTGGGAGATGGCGAAGGCGCCGACCACACCGTCGAAGGAGAACGAGGCGTCCAGCACCTCCAGGTAGAGGAAGAGGAAGAACGCGGCCTTCCCGCCGACCTGGACGATCGACTTGCCGGAGCGCTCGGCGGCCTCCTCGGCCTCCTCCTGCTCCTCCAGGCCGGACTCGAAGACGCCGGAGAGCCCGTTCACCGCCAGGTAGGTGGTGAGGCCGAGCAGACCGGCCAGCAGGACCGTCTCGGCGTGCTCGCCGGCGAAGAAGTTGGCCGCCAGGGCGAGCGCGATCAGGGCGATCACCGAGGAGAGCGCGTCCAGCTTGCCGATCTTCTCCAGCGGCTTCTCCAGCCAGCGCAGCCAGTTGAACTCCTTCTCCTCCAGGATGAAGTCAAGGAAGATCATCAGCAGGAAGATGCCGCCGAAGGCCGCGATGGCCGGGTTGGCCAGTTCCAGGAACTGGCCGTAGGTGTGGCCGTCGTGGGTCTTGCCGGAGTCGAGCGCCAGCTCCACGACGGTGGCCGGGTTGAGGTGCGCCGTCAACGCGACCACCGCCAGCGGGAAGACCAGCCGCATACCGAAGACAGCGATCAGCACACCGACGGTGAGGAAGATCTTCTGCCAGAAGGGGTTCATCCGCTTCAGGACGGTGGCGTTGACGACCGCGTTGTCGAAGGACAGCGAGATCTCCAGGACCGAGAGGATCAGCACGACGCCGAACCCTTCGGCCCCCCAGATCAGGCCGGCAGCGATCAGACCGACGATCGTGATGGCGAATGACCATCCGAATGTGCGGAGGAACACGGGTTAGTACCTTTCACATGCTTGTACGTAGAGCAGCTTTACTCTACGTTTACGCCGAAATCGAGAGCAATGCCGCGCAGGCCCGAGGCGTAACCCTGGCCCACGGCACGGAACTTCCACTCACCCTGGTAGCGGTAGAGCTCCCCGAAGATCATCGCCGTCTCGGTGGAGGCGTCCTCGGTCAGGTCGTAGCGCGCGATCTCCTGACTGTCCGTCAGGTTGACGACCCGGATGTACGCGTTGCTGACCTGGCCGAAGTTCTGCAGCCGGGCGTCGGCGTCGTAGATCGACACCGGGAAGACCACCTTGTCGACGTGCGGCGGAACGAGGTCGAGGTTGACCACGACCACCTCGTCATCGCCCTCCTCGCCACCGGTCAGGTTGTCGCCCTGGTGCTCGACCGAGCCCTCGGGGCTGCGGAGGTTGTTGTAGAACACGAAGTACTCGTCGCCCAGCACCCGGCCACCGGAGCAGAGCAGGGCGCTCGCGTCCAGGTCGAAGGGCGCACCGGTGGTGGAGCGGTCGTCCCAGCCCAGGCCGATCTGGACCTGCGTCAGATTCGGCGCGGCCTTGGTCAGCGAGACGTTGCCACCCTTGGCGAGCGTGACGCTCATGGCTGTTCTTCCTCCCTCGTCCCCGTACCCGGGGCTGTGTCCGGCGCGCCGCGCGGGATTTCGCGCAGCACACAGGGCCGCAGCCGGGCGCATCTCAGGTGTACGCCCTCGCAGCCCCCAGCGGGTGCTGTCGACCCGCTGAACTTGCTGAACTCCGGGGCCCGGCGCCCGCAGGGGCGCAGCGAGCCGGGGAAACAGCAGTGGCCGGGGTCGGTGGGAGCGAACTCCCGCCGACCCCGGCCACAAGATTATTCACCCGGTCACCTGCCGGGCTCCCACCCGACCTCGGGTCGGACGTCGACCCCGAGGTCAGACGTTGACCCCGAAGTCCTGGGCGATACCGCGCAGGCCCGAGGCGTAGCCCTGGCCGATCGCGCGGAACTTCCACTCCGCGCCGTTGCGGTACAGCTCGCCGAAGACCATGGCCGTCTCGGTGGAGGCGTCCTCCGAGAGGTCGTACCGGGCGATCTCGGCGCCGCCGGCCTGGTTCACCACGCGGATGTAGGCGTTGCGGACCTGCCCGAAGCTCTGCTGGCGGTTCTCCGCGTCGTAGATCGAGACCGGGAAGACGATCTTCGCGACGTCGGCCGGCACGGCGGCCAGGTTGACCTTGACGGTCTCGTCGTCGCCCTCGCCCTCACCGGTCAGGTTGTCACCGGTGTGCTCGACCGAACCGTCCGGGCTCTTCAGGTTGTTGAAGAAGACGAAGTTGCTGTCCGAGGCGACCTTGCCGGCCTCGTTGCAGAGCAGCGCGCTGGCATCGAGGTCGAAGTCGGTCCCGGTGGTGGTACGGACGTCCCAGCCGAGGCCGACCACCACGGCGGTGAGGCCCGGGGCCTCCTTGGTGAGCGAGACATTGCCGCCCTTGCTCAGGCTGACACCCACTGGTCCTCCAAGAATCGTGCTTTCTCCGACAACGGCCCGATCGTAGGCCCGGGTTCCCGTCCCGCACAGCAATCCGGCCCGGCGCGTCCACGACGCGCCGGGCCGGCGGGGTCCGGCCGGGAGGGCCGGGCGATCAGAGCGCGTCGATCGCGGCCAGGTACTCCTTGGTGTCCCGGGCGTCCGGGAGGCCGTTGACGATCGACCAGCGCACCGCGCCGGTCTTGTCGATCACGAAGGTGCCGCGCACCGCGCAGCCCTTCTCCGCGTCGAAGACGCCGTACGCCTCGGAGACCTCGCCGTGCGGCCAGAAGTCCGAGAGCAGCGGGTACTCCAGGCCCTCCTGCTCGGCGAAGACGCGGAGGGTGAACGGCGAGTCGTTGGAGACCGCGAGGACCTGCACCGCGTCGTTCTGCAGGCGGGGCAGCTCCTTCTGGATCTCGCACACCTCGCCGGTGCAGACACCGGTGAAGGCGAACGGGTAGAAGACCAGGACGACGTTCTTCTCGCCCTGGAAGTCGGAGAGCCTGACCAGCTCACCGTGCTGGTTCTTCAGCTCGAAGTCCGGAGCCTTGGTGCCGACCTCGATGGTCATGCGGAGACCTTCCTAACCGGATGCCACGGCCCAGACGGCCGCGCGACTACCGGCATCCTTGCATCCGCCGGGTCCCCTTCCGCCGTTCGGGTGAGCGCCGTCCCACCACCCGGGCCGGGTTTCGCCCTGGGTGAACAGGGCGCGGGCGACAGCTACAGGCCGGGGCCCGAAACGGCCGGACCCCGCTGGAGGAAGCTCCAGCGGGGTCCGGGTCGTGCCGGGGCAGGGCCCGGCGCCGTGGTCAGGGGCCGCTGCTCACGGCTGCGGCCGGCGCCTGCCGCCGAGGGCCGCGATCAGCGCTTGCCGCTCTTGGCGGCCTTCGGCGAGGCCAGGCGGGTGCCCATCCAGTCCTTGGCCACGGCCGCGGAGCTGGTCTGGGAGAGGCCGGCGGTCCGGGCGGCATCGGCGATCTCGTGCGCCTCGACGTGGCCGTCCCGGCCCGTCTTCGGGGTCAGCAGCCAGACCAGGCCGCCCTCCGCCAGGTACTCCAGTGCATCGACGAGGGCGTCGGTGAGATCCCCGTCCTCCTCGCGGTGCCACAGCACAACGCCGTCGGCGACGTCGTCGTAGTCCTCGTCGACGAGCTCGGTGCCGGTGATCTCCTCGATGCCCTCGCGGAGTTCCTGGTCACAGTCTTCGTCGAACCCGAGCTCCTGGACGATCTGGCCCTCTTCGAAGCCGAGACGGTGCGCCGGGTTGGACTTGTCCGCGGGGTCCGCGGTCGCGCTCACGGGAATAACCTCCAGTATTCGGCTCGGCATTCATGCCGAGGCTGTGGCCGTAGTCCACACGTGCGCGGCGGTTCGCGCAAGTACCCGACCCCCGATCCCACCCAAAGGTTGACGTGTCGGGGCGGGACACGCCGTGGAATGTGTCGGTAATCACACCGATTTGCCCTTTTCTGCACGCCCCGGGGATGCTGCGGGTCGGGTGGCCGCGCCGGCCCGGAAAGTGACCGAGATGCGAACGCATTTCGGGGTAACCACTCCGGCGGGCGTAGAGTCTCCTGTTGGCCCTCACCCCGACCGCCCGCCATCGGACGGTCGGGCATCAAGGTCGGACCACCTCTTCGTAACAACCGGTGGTGAGCGGCGCAGACAGCGATGTCCACGTCACCCACCATCCGACCTGACCGCCCTAGGGAAATCAAGCCCTGGAACGGAATGGTTACCGATCGGTAGAGATGACGGATCTCCGAGTTGCGGTACACGATGGAGGCGGCGCGACACACCTCAGTTACGTCCGACAGTGAAGGAACAGCGTGGCTTCCGGATCCGATCGCAACCCGATCATCATTGGCGGCCTTCCGAGTCAGGTCCCGGACTTCGATCCCGAGGAGACCGCGGAATGGCTCGAGTCGCTTGACGCGGCCATCGACGAGCGGGGGCGTGAGCGCGCCCGCTACCTGATGCTCCGCCTGATCGAGCGCGCCCGCGAGAAGCGTGTCGCCGTGCCCGAGATGCGCAGCACCGACTACGTCAACACCATCGCGACCAAGGACGAGCCCTTCTTCCCCGGCAACGAGGAGATCGAGCGCAAGGTCCTCAACGCGACCCGCTGGAACGCGGCCGTGATGGTCTCCCGGGCGCAGCGTCCCGGCATCGGCGTCGGTGGGCACATCGCCACCTTCGCCTCCTCCGCGTCCCTCTACGACGTGGGTTTCAACTACTTCTTCCGGGGCAAGGACGCCGAGGGCGCGTCCGGCGACCAGATCTTCTTCCAGGGTCACGCCTCCCCCGGTATCTACGCCCGTGCCTTCCTCCTCGACCGACTGAGCGAGCAGCAGCTCGACGCGTTCCGCCAGGAGAAGTCGAAGGCGCCGTACGGCCTGTCCAGCTACCCGCACCCGCGGCTGATGCCGGACTTCTGGGAGTTCCCGACCGTCTCGATGGGCCTCGGCCCGCTCGGTGCGATCTACCAGGCCCGGATGAACCGGTACCTGGAGCACCGCGGCATCAAGGACACCTCCGACTCACACGTCTACGCCTTCCTCGGCGACGGCGAGATGGACGAGCCCGAGTCGCTCGGCCAGCTCTCGCTGGCCGCCCGTGAGGGCCTGGACAACCTGACCTTCGTGGTCAACTGCAACCTGCAGCGCCTCGACGGCCCGGTCCGCGGCAACGGCAAGATCATCCAGGAGCTGGAGTCGCAGTTCCGCGGTGCCGGCTGGAACGTCATCAAGCTGATCTGGGACCGCAGCTGGGACCCGCTGCTCGCGCAGGACCGCGACGGCGTCCTGGTCAACAAGCTGAACACCACGGTGGACGGCCAGTTCCAGACCTACGCCACCGAGACCGGTGCGTACATCCGCGATCACTTCTTCGGCGGCGACCTGCGGCTGCGGCAGATGGTCGAGTCGATGAGCGACCAGCAGATCCAGCACCTGGGTCGCGGTGGCCACGACCACAAGAAGATCTACGCGGCGTTCAAGGCTGCCCGTGAGCACCAGGGCCAGCCGACCGTCATCCTGGCGCAGACCGTCAAGGGCTGGACGCTGGGCCCCAACTTCGAGGGCCGCAACGCCACCCACCAGATGAAGAAGCTGACGGTCGAGGACCTGAAGCGCTTCCGCGACCGCCTGCACCTGCCGATCACGGACAAGCAGCTCGACGAGGGCTACCCGCCCTACTACCACCCGGGCCGCAACTCCGAAGAGATCCAGTACATGCACGACCGCCGGAGCGAGCTCGGCGGTTACGTGCCGACCCGCAAGGTGCGGCCGCGCCAGCTGGTGCTCCCGGGCGACGACGCCTACAAGGGTGTCAAGAAGGGCTCCGGCAACCAGACCATCGCCACCACCATGGCGTTCGTCCGGGTGCTCAAGGACCTGATGCGCGACAAGGGCATCGGCAACCGCTTCGTGCCGATCGCCCCGGACGAGTACCGCACCTTCGGCATGGACTCGCTCTTCCCGTCCGCCAAGATCTACAACCCGCTCGGCCAGACCTACGAGTCGGTCGACCGCGAGCTGCTGCTGGCGTACAAGGAGTCCCCGACCGGCCAGATGCTGCACGACGGCATCTCCGAGGCGGGCTGCACCGCCTCGCTGATCGCCGCCGGTTCGTCCTACGCCACCCACGGCGAGCCGCTGATCCCGGTCTACGTCTTCTACTCGATGTTCGGGTTCCAGCGCACCGGTGACCAGTTCTGGCAGATGGCCGACCAGCTGGCCCGCGGCTTCGTGATCGGCGCCACCGCCGGTCGCACCACGCTGACCGGTGAGGGCCTCCAGCACGCGGACGGCCACTCGCAGCTGCTCGCCTCGACCAACCCGGGTGTCGTCGCGTACGACCCGGCGTACGGCTTCGAGATCGCGCACATCATGCAGGACGGTCTGCGCCGGATGTACGGGTCCACCGCCGAGCACCCGCACGGCGAGGACATCTTCTACTACATGACCGTGTACAACGAGCCGATCCAGATGCCGGCCGAGCCGGAGAACGTCGACGTCGACGGCATCCTCAAGGGTCTGTACCGGTACAAGGTCGGCGAGGCCGGCCAGATCCCGGCACAGATCCTCGCCTCGGGTGTGGCGGTGCCGTGGGCCCTGGAGGCCCAGCGCATCCTCGCCGAGGAGTGGAACGTCAAGGCCGACGTCTGGTCGGCGACCTCCTGGAACGAGCTGCGTCGCGACGCGGTCGAGGCCGAGGAGTTCAACCTGCTGCACCCGGAGGAGCCGCAGCGCGTCCCGTACGTGACCGCCAAGCTCCAGGGCGCCGAGGGCCCGTTCGTCGCCGTGTCCGACTGGATGCGTGCGGTGCCGGACCAGATCTCGCGCTGGGTGCCGGGTCAGTGGCAGTCGCTGGGCGCCGACGGCTTCGGCTTCGCCGACACCCGTGGTGCGGCCCGCCGCTTCTTCCACATCGACGCCCAGTCGGTCGTGCTGAGCGTGCTCACCGAGCTCGCCAAGCAGGGCAAGATCGAGCGTCATGCGCTGAAGGACGCGATCGACCGCTACCAGCTGCTCGACGTGGCTGCGGCCGACCCGGGCGCGGCCGGCGGCGACGCCTGATCCGTCTGCCTGTCTGCTGACGTAGCGGCCGAGGGCCGGACCCTGGATCCAGGGTCCGGCCCTCGGGCGTTCCACGGTGTCCCCAGCGGTGTGCCCACTCCCGGTGTGTCGCCGAGCCCGGCGAGCCACTGCGGGAGTAGCCATGGCGGGTGACCGTAGCTCTCGTCCTGTTCACCCAGGACCTCCGCCTGCACGACAATCCCGCCCTGCACTCCGCCCTGGCCGAAGCCGAGGAGGTGGTGCCGCTGTTCGTCCTGGAGGACGGCCCGGCCCACTTCGCGGCCCCCAACCGGGCCGCCTTCCTCACCGACTGCCTGGCCGATCTGGACTCCGGTCTGCGGGAGCGCGGCGGCCGGCTGGTGGTGCTGCGCGGTGACGCGGTGGCGCAGACGGTCCGGCTGGCCCGGCGCACGGACGCCGTCGCCGTGCACCTGGCCGCCGGGGTGAGCTGCTACGCCCAGCGCCGGGAGGCCCGGCTGCGCGCCGCGCTCGGCGACCGCCTGCGGGTGCACGACGCGGTCCTGACCGCCCTCGCTCCGGGCGCCGTGACACCGGCCGGGAAGGACCACTACGCGGTTTTCACCCCCTACCTGCGCGCCTGGCGCCGAGCCGAGCGCCGCCGTCCGCTGCCCGCGCCGAGGGCCGTCAGGGTGCCCGAGGGCATCGAGGGCATCGGCCCGGCGGCGGTCGAGCCGGGCTCGCCGGGGCCGGCCAGGGGCGGCGAGAGCGTCGGCCGCAGGCTCTGGCGGCGCTGGGAGGTGGAGCGGTACGAGGAGCTGCACGACGACCTGGCGGCCGACGGGACGTCCCGGCTCTCGCCGTACCTGCACTTCGGCTGCCTCTCGGCTGCCGAGCTGACCCACGCGGCCGCCCGGCACGGCGGCGCGGGCGCCGAGGCCTTCGTCCGGCAGCTGGTCTGGCGGGACTTCCACCACCAGGTGCTGGCGGCCCGCCCGGACGCCGCGCACGCCGACTACCGTCCCAGGGGCGACGACTGGCACCGGGACCCGGCCGAACTCGCCGCCTGGCAGGAGGGCCGCACCGGGTACCCGATCGTCGACGCCGGCATGCGCCAGCTGGCCCACGAGGGCTGGATGCACAACCGGGCGCGGCTGCTGACCGCGAGTTTCCTGGCCAAGACGCTCTACCAGGACTGGCGGCTCGGCGCGGCCCACTTCCTCGCGCTGCTGGTCGACGGGGACGTCGCCAACAACCAGCTCAACTGGCAGTGGGTGGCGGGGACCGGGACCGACACCCGCCCCAACCGGGTCCTCAACCCACTGGTCCAGGCGAAGCGCTTCGACCCGGACGGCGCGTACGTACGGCGCTGGGTGCCCGAACTGGCCGGGATCCCGGGCGCCGCCGTGCACCGGCCCTGGCTGCTCGACCCGCGGCCGCGGAACTATCCGGCGCCGATCGTGGACCTCGGCGTCGGGCGCTTCCAGCGGGCGCGCGGTGCCCGGTAGGCGGAACAGCGGGCGCCGGGGCGCCGCGGCGGCGGCAGAATCGTTCCGGGCCAACCCCGAAGGAGACTGCCGTGCACGAGGAGATCATCGCCAAGGCCGAGTTCCTGCTCACCGAGCTTCACCTCTCCCCCGTCGAGGCACAGCTACAGCTGCGCTACTGGTTCCCGGAACTGGAGCTGGAGGAACGCGTCCGATACGTCCAGGGCGCCGCCGTCAGAGGCGCCAGACGCGCCGCCGACGACCAGACCCCCGCCTGCGGGCCCTGACGGGCCGGGGGCGCAGACGGGCCGGGGGCGCAGACGGGCCGGGGGCGCAGACGGGCCGGGGGCGCAGACGGGCCGGGGGCGCGGGGAACCGTGTCGCGACCGGTCCGCCTCGTCGGCGGATCGTCGCGCGGTTCCCCGCGCCCCCGGGTGGGCCGTGGATGTGCCCTGAGCCGGATGTGCGGCTAGATGTGCACGGCGGGCCCGGCGTCGTTGGCACCCCGCTTGGTCAGCAGGCCGAGCAGCGCCGCCGCGAAGGCGATCACCGCGGCGACCGCGAAGGCCATCGACATGCCGCTGACGAAGGAGCTGTGCACCGCGTCCGCCATCGCGTGCACCGCCTGCTCGGGGGTGCCCTGCGGGGCCGGCGGGGCGATGCCGAGCTGGGCGGCCTGCTTGAGCTGCTCGCCCTGCGCGCCCTCGACCGGCGGCAGTCCGGCCTTGGACCAGTTGCCGGGCAGCGCGCTGGAGACCTTGGAGGCCATCACCGCGCCCAGCACGGCGGTGCCCAGGCTGCCGCCGACCTGCATCGCGGACTGCTGCAGGCCGCCGGCCACACCGGACAGCTCCATCGGGGCGTTGCCGACGATCACCTCGGTGGCACCGACCATGACCGGGCTGATGCCCAGGCCCATCAGCACGAACCAGAGCGACATGATGCCCGCGCCCGAGCCGGTGTCCAGGGTGGACATCCCGTACATGGCGACGGTGGTGAGCAGCATGCCGGTGACGATCGGGATGCGCGGGCCGACCTTGCCGATCGCGGCACCGGCCGCCGGGGCGCCGATGATCATCATTCCGGTCATCGGCAGCAGGTGGACACCGGCCTGGACCGGGGTCATCCCGTGCACGTTCTGCAGGTAGAAGGTGACGAAGAAGATCGCGCCGAAGAAGGCGAAGGCCATCAGGACCATCAGCAGCGTGCCGGCCGAGAGCGGCACCGAGCGGAACAGGCTGAGCGGGATCAGCGGCTCCTTGGCGCGGGTCTGCCAGAGCGCGAAGAGCACCATGGCGAGGATCGCGCCGCCGAGGAACAGCAGCGTGGTCGGGTCGCCCCAACCCCAGGTCGGGGCCTTGATGATGCCCCAGACCAGCGCGAACATCGCCAGTGACAGCAGCACGATGCCGGGTATGTCGAAGGACTTCGCGGCGTTCTCGGCCCGTACGTCACGCAGGATCCACAGGCCGAGCAGCAGGGCCGCCAGGCCGACCGGGACGTTGATGAAGAAGACCGACTGCCAGCTGACGTGCTCCACCAGCAGGCCGCCGACGATCGGGCCGGCCGCGGTGGAGGCGCCGATCACGCCGGCCCAGATGCCGATCGCCATGTTCAGCTTCTCGGCCGGGAAGGCGCCGCGCAGCAGGCCGAGCGCGGCGGGCTGGAGCAGCGCGCCGAACAGGCCCTGCAGGACGCGGAAGGCGATCACCGTCTGGATGTTGGTGGCGAAGCCGATCGCGGCCGAGGTGGCGGCGAAGCCGGTCGCGCCGACCAGGAAGGTCGCCTTGTGGCCGAACCGGTCGCCGATCTTTCCCGCGGTGATCAGGAAGACCGCGAGCGCCAGCAGGTAGCCGCTGGTGACCCACTGGATGTCGGCGGGCGAGGCGCCCAGGTCGGTCTGGATGACCGGGTTGGCGATGGCGACGACGGTGCCGTCCAGCGCGACCATCATCACGCCGACCGCGACCGTGAGCAGGGTGAGCCACGGGTGGCCCTGCAGTCCCCGCCGTTCCCCCGGCGGACCACCGCGCTGCGGCGGCAGGTCCGCCTTCTCCGTGTTGACGACGGACTGACTCATAGCTGGCCCTCCGGAGCACTGGAGACATGGCAAGTGGCGCCCCGGCCCACCCGTCCCCACGAGTCGTCCGGCCCGACGGGCGCCACTGACAGACGACATTATGTCAGCAGCTGACATTCGGCAAACGATGACTTGTGCTGATTGATGTCATATGTCAGAACGCTATCGTGGTGATGCCGACCACTCCTTCCCCCCGAAAGGCGCCCGCGTATGGCCGCGCAGCCCACCGAAGCGACCACCGACCCCGGCTGCCGGGTCCTCGGGCTGCGCGAACGCAAGAAGCAGCGCACCAGGGACTCCCTGGTCGAAGCGGCGCACCGGCTGTTCCTCGTCCACGGCTACGGCCGCACCACCATCGACGAGATCGCCGCCACCGTGGACGTCTCCCAGCGCACCTTCTTCCGCTACTTCGAGAACAAGGAGGAGGTCGCGCTGGCCGTCATGGCCGACGCCGAGGACTTCTTCATCGAATGCCTGCGCCGCCGCCCGGCCGAGGAGAACCCGCTGGAGGCCATGCGCGCCTCCATCACCGAGTCGTGGCGCAGCCTCGGCAGCGTGGAACACGCCGGCCCCGGCAGCGTCACCGCCGCGCTGGAACTCTTCGAGCTCATCGAGAGCACGCCCACCCTGCTCGCCGCCCACCTGCGGCACACCGCCGAGCAGGAGCGCCAGGTGACCGTCATCCTGGCCGAGCGCGAGGGCCTCGACCCGGTCACCGACCTGCGCCCCCGGCTGCTGGCGGCCGTCTTCGGCGCGGTCGTCCGGCTCTCCCACCTCTCCTGGACCTCGGACGCCGCCGCCCACCAGGTCGGCCCGGACGGCATGATCGCCCTGATCGAGCGCCACTTCGACCAGCTCGGGCCCGCCCTGGCCGGCTCCTGGCGGCACTGAGAGCGGCCGGCGCCGGGACCGTCCGGGGTCGTACCCGGGTACTACCCGCAGGACAGCACTCCCGTACGACGCCCCGGCCCGGTCCGGCCCCTACCCTGGGCCGGGATGAAGATCCGTCAGCTCACCTCAGTCCCGTCCACCCTGACCGCGCTGCCGATCCTGCTGGCAGACGCCCTGGTCACCCCGACCGGCGGCCACGAACCGCTGCTCGGCAGCGCCCGCCGCCCCTGGGTGCGCAGCCTGCCGTACCTGGTGGCGGTCGCACTGCTGGCAGTGCTGATCCCGACCGGGACCGTGCTCCTGCACACCGCCTACCGACTGTCGGTCCCGACCGCGGCGTCAGTCGCGGTCGCCCAGAGCGCCCCGCTGCTCGCGGCGGTCACCCGGCCGCTGGCCGTCTGGTGGGTGGTGTTCCCGGCCTCCCTCGCCGGGGCCGTGCTGACGGTGGGCACCCCGGCGGGGGCGGGCCCCTGGCCCTGGCCGGTCACCACGCTGATCGGGTACCTCTTCCTGATGCTGGCGCTGTCCCTGCGCGAGCGCGGACGCACCCTGCTGGCCGTCTGGCTGGTCACCACCCTGACGACGGCCGCCGCCGGAGCCGGGTTCACCCGGGCCGGGAACTCCGGCGCCCCGCTGCCGATCGTGCTCAGCGGGGCCGTGCTGGTGCTCGGCTGGAGCCTGCGCGGACGCGGCGAGGCCCGGCGGCTGCTCGCCGAGCAGGAGCAGATCAGCGAGGCCGAGCGCGGGCGGCGCACGCTGCTGGAGGAGCGCGCCAGGATCGCCCGCGAGCTGCACGACGTGGTGGCCCACCACATGTCGGTGATCACCGTGCAGGCGGACAGCGCCCCCTACCGGATCGCCGGGCTGCCGCCCGAGGCGGCCGAGGAGTTCGGCACCATCGCCGCCTCCGCCCGCAGTTCGCTCGCCGAGATGCGGCGGCTGCTCGGCGTCCTGCGCAGCGAGGAGAGCGCCCCCGACCGCACCCCGCAGCCCGGCCTGGACCGCCTCCCCGAGCTGGTCGACACCGTCGCCCGGGCCGGGGTGCGGGCCGAGCTGACCGTCACCGAGGCGGTCGGTGCACTCGGCGAACTCCCGCAGGCCGTGGGCCTGTCCGCGTACCGGATCGTCCAGGAGGCCCTGGCCAACGTGGTCCGCCACGCGCCCGGCGCCGCGGTCTGGGTCTCGGTCGCAGCCGAGGACGACACCCTGCGGATCACCGTGGTCAACGCCGGCGCGCCCGGCGGCACCGCCGAGGCGGGGATCGAGTCGCCGGAGGGCACCGGGCACGGGCTGGCGGGGATGCGTGAACGCGTCCGACTGCTGGGTGGCAGGCTGGACACCGGACCGCTGCCCGACGGCGGTTTCCGCGTGGCGGCCGTCCTGCCCGTCAACCAGCCCGAGGAGCCCGGCACATGACCATCCGCGTACTCATCGTCGACGACCAGGCGATGGTCCGGGCCGGATTCGCGGCACTGCTCAACGCGCAGAGCGACATCGACGTGGTCGGCGACGCCGCCGACGGCAAGCAGGCCCTGGAGGCAAGCGGGCGCACCCACCCCGACGTGGTGCTGATGGACGTCCGGATGCCCGAGATGGACGGCCTGGAGGCGGCCCGCCGCCTGCTCGACCCGCCGCCGGGCGTCGTCCACCGCCCGAAGGTGCTGATGCTGACCACCTTCGACGTCGACGACTACGTGTACGAGGCGCTGCGCGCCGGGGCCAGCGGCTTCCTGCTCAAGGACGCCCCGCCCGCCGACCTGATCGCCGCCGTCCGGGTCGTCGCCGCCGGCGAGGCGCTGCTGGCCCCCTCGGTGACCCGCCGCCTGATCGAGGACTTCGCCCGCACCCGGCCCGCACCCCGCCGCGACCCCCGGCTGCGTCTCAACGGCCTCACCCCCCGCGAGACCGAGGTGCTCGAACTGATCGCCCGCGGCCTCTCCAACCAGCAGATCGCCGAGCGCCTCGTCGTCGCCGAACAGACCGTCAAGACCCACATCGGCCGCATCCTCGCGAAGCTCGACCTCCGCGACCGCGCCCAGGCCGTCGTGCTGGCCTACGAATCCGGCCTGGTCACCCCGGGCCAGTAGCCCCGCACGGGCGGGCCCCGCCCGAGGGCCCGCCCCGCGCCTCCGCGCCCCCGCGCCCCCGCCCCCCGCAGCTCGCGCCCCGGCGCGGGAGGCGGCGAGTACTCCTGGCACCACGGTATGACTCCGTGATTGGCCCCGCAGGGTGACGTCCGACGGGTCGTCGTCTTCCTACCTTCCTCTCCGTTCGGTCCGAGGAGAGGGAGTTGGCGATGGCAGGTCGGTTCAGACGGGGGCTGGCGGCGGCCGCGGCGGCGGCCGTGGTGCTGGCGGGAGCCGGCGGGTGGGCGGCGGCGGACAGCCAGACGCCGGTGACCGGTCCGCCGGAGGGCAGCGCGGCGTGGGTGGCCGACAACACCCTGGGGGTACGGCTGCCGGACCCCGCCGAGGCCCCGGCCGCCGAGGTGGCCCGGTTCTTCGCCGGTCTGACCACGGCGCAGCGCGACGCCCTGGCGGCCCGCCACCCGCTGGTGGTCGGCAACCTCGACGGCGCACCGGTCGAGCTGCGCTACCGGGCCAACGCGCTGGCGCTGGCCGAGGAGCGCAGGCGCGAGCTGGCCCGCGCCGCCGACCCGGCGGTGAGCCCCTACCAGCAGCGCACCGCAGCGGAACGGGCCGACCGTTACGCAAAACTGACGGACCGTCAAATCCTTGCCTTCGACCCGCGCGGCCGCGGCCAGGTCGCCGAGGTGTTCGGAGACCTCGCCACCGCGGCCCGTACCGCGGTGGTGGTACCCGGCTCGGACGTCGACCTGATGACCTTCGACCGCACCACCGACCCGTACGGCACCCCGGCCGGGATGGCCCGGTCGCTGCGGCAGGCCACCGGCGACCGGGTGGCGGTGGTCGCCTGGGCCGGTTACACCACGCCCGTCGGAGTGGGCGTGGACGCGGCGACCGCCGATCTGGCCCGGGCGGGCGCCGCCCGGCTGAACCACTTCCTGGCCGGTCTCGCACCGGTCACCGGGCCGGTCGCGCTGTTCTGCCACAGCTACGGCTCCGCGGTCTGCGGGCTGGCCGACCCGAGCCCCGAGCAGGTCTCCGACCTGGTGGTACTGGGCTCGCCCGGGATGGACATCCCCGACGCACGGGCCCTGCGGGTGCCGCTGTGGGCCACCGAGCGCAACCCCACCGACTGGATCGGCAACGTCCCGTACGTCTCGGTACTCGGCCTCGGCCACGGCGCGGACCCGACCGCCACGGGCTTCGGCGCCCGGGTTCTCCCCTCGGCCGGCTCGCACGGCCACAGCGGCTACTTCGCCCCCGGCACGGCCTCACTGGCCGGCTACACCGCCGTCGCCCTCGGCAACCACGCCCGTGGCAACCACGCCCCCGTCGGCTGCGCCGACCGGAGCAGCCGCACCCAGACCCAGCAGAGCCGACCGACCCAGCAGAGCCAGGAGTGCCGCGATGTCCGTTGACCGTCTCCGCAGTTCCGCCGCCCGGGTGGCGGCCCGGACCCCCGCCGACCGCGACCGCGCCCTGGACGGGCTGCGCGCGCTCGCGCTGCTCGCCGTCCCGGTCGGCCACTGGCTGCTCGGCGGGCTCACCCTCGGAGGCGGCGTGCTGCACAACGCCAGCCCGCTCGCCTCACTCGGCTTCTTCGCCCCGCTCAGCTGGGGCCTGCAACTGCTCGGCGTGTTCTTCCTGGTGGGCGGGTACTCCTCGGTGCGCTCGCTGGAGCGGGCCAGGGCGCGCGGTGCGGGCACCCTGGACTGGCTGCGCGGGCGCACGGTCCGGCTGCTGCGCCCGGTGCTCGGGGTGGCCGCCGTGTGGGCCGTGCTGATCCCGCTGCTGGAGCTGCTCGGGGTGCCGCAGGGCACCGTACGGACCGGGACGGTCCTGGTGGTGCAGCCGCTCTGGTACATCGGCGTGTACCTGGGGCTGACCACGCTCACCCCGTACTGCGTGGCCGCCGGGCGGCGGCTGGGCGGCTGGGCGGCCGCTCCGCTGCTGGGCACCGTCGCGCTGGTGGACCTGCTGCGGTACGGCCCGTGGGCCGAGGCGATGCCGTCCTGGCTGGCGCTGGTGAACCTGGTGCCGGGCTGGATGTTCGGCTACCAGCTGGGCGTCTCCTGGGCGCAGGGCCGGATCGGGCGGGCCGGGGCCCGGACGCTGCTGCTGGGCGGCGGCGCGCTGTTCGTGGTCCTGCTGCTGGTCTTCCACTACCCGGCGAGCATGGTGGGCGTACCCGGCCAGGAGCGGACCAACTCGCACCCGCCGTCCCTGCTGGTGCTCGCCCTGGCGGCGCTCCAGTGCGGTGCCGCGATGCTGCTGCGGGAGCGGATCGCGCGCCTGCTGCGCCGGCCGCTGCTGTGGCTGCCGGTGGTGGTGGTCAACCTGTCCGCGATGACCATCTTCTGCTGGCACCAGACGGCGATGTACTCGGTGGCCCTGACCGCCTCGCGGCTTGGCGGCGCCGTACCGGGGCTGACCACCGCGCCGGACTCCGCGGGCTGGGTGCTGGCCCGGCTGGCCTGGCTGCCGCTGTTCGGGCTGGTCCTGGCGGCGATCGGGCGGTACGCGCGGCGCTTCGACGGCCCCTGGGGCCTGCGCGGGCCGGTCAGGGCGGCGGCGGGCGCGGCGGCGGCACTCTTCGCGGTGTACGCCCTCGGGGTGGTGTGACCCGTTCGGGGGACCGGCCCCGGGCGGCCGGGGCCGGGTGTTGTCGGTGGCCCGTTCTACGCTGGCGCCATGGTGACGTTCGATCAGTTCCTGACCATGGGCCTGGCCCTGCCGCACACCACCGAGCGGCTCACCTGGGAGACTCAGGTGACGCTGCGGGTCGGCGAGAAGATCTTCGCCATGGGCGACCCCGACGCCGGCTCGGTCTGCGTCAAGGCCAGCAAGGAGGACCAGGTCGAGCTGCTGGCCGCCGATCCCGCCACCTACGCGGTGGCGCCCTACGTCGGCCGACACGGATGGGTGCTGGTGAGTCTTGCCACAGTGGCGTCGGACGAGCTCCGCGACCTCATGACGGAGGCCTGGCGCAGCACCGCTCCGAAGCGTCTGGTCAAGGAATTCGAGGCAGCGGGCGGCGGTATGTGATCCATCGCACAGTTTGCACCCTGCACGGCCGCCGCTTCGAGCCCCTAACCTGGCTGACGAGTAGTTGGCGGTCGTACCACCATCGGGCCCGGCCCGCTGTGACGGTCACGGGTCCGAGGGAGTTGACGGCTTGCAGCGAAGGCTGACGAAACGCAGGCTCAGCCAGTACACGGCAGCGCGGCGCAGGCGTATCAAGCGCGTCCTGATAGGGGCGTTCGCAGGCTGCGCGGTCCTGGTGGACGCCGGAGCCGCCGCCGCGCAGGCCGCCGCCGCCAACGAGCAGCTGGCCATCTCCACCCCGCCGGCCGGCAGTGCCGAGTGGGTGGCCGACCACTCGCTGGGCCGGACCCTGCCCGACCCGGCCGGCGCCGACGCCCGCACCGTCTCTGCCTTCTTCGCCTCCCTCACGCCCGAGCAGGCCACCCGCCTCGTGGTCCGGTACCCGCTGGTGGTCGGCAACCTGGACGGCGCGCCGCTCAAGCTGCGCTACCAGGCCAACCGGCTGGCCATCACCGCCGAGATGGACCGGGCGCGCAACCGCGCCAACGACAAGCAGCAGAGCGTGAGCGAGCGCGCCGCCGCCAAGCTGCGCGCCGACAACAGCGAGGAACTGCTGGCCCCCGGCCGCCAGATCCTGGCCTTCGACCCGCGCGGCCGCGGCCTGGTCAGCGAGGTCTACGGCGACCTCGCCTCGGCCGAGCGGGTCGCGGTGCTGGTCCCCGGCTCGGACGCCGACCTCGCGCACTTCGACCAGCCCACCGACCCGCTGCGCTCCCCCTCCGGCATGGCCCGCGCCCTGCTCGACGAGGAGCACCGGCAGTCCCCGGCCACCCGCACCGCCGTGATCGCCTGGACGGGCTACGTCACCCCCCTGGGCCTCGGCCCGGACGCGGTCACCTCCCGGCTCGCCGAGGTCGGCGCGCCCCGGCTGGAACGTCTGCTCGACGGGCTGCGCGCGACCAGCCACCCGGACACCCCGCCGGCGCTGTTCTGCCACTCGTACGGTTCCGTGGTCTGCGGCGTCGCCGCGCCGAGGATCCACGCGGACCAGACCACCGACCTGGTCGTCTTCGGCAGCCCGGGGATGGGCGTGCAGAGCGCCGCCGAGCTGGGCGACGGCGTCCGGGTCTGGGCGGCCCGCAACCCCACCGACTGGATCGGCAACGTCCCGTACCTGGAGGTCGGCGGCCTCGGTCACGGCGCCGACCCGACCAGCCAGGACTTCGGGGCGATCCGGGTCTCCTCCACCGGCGCGTCCGGCCACACCGGCTACTTCGCGCCGAACACCTCCAGCCTGCACAACTTCGGCGACATCGCGCTCGGCCAGTACGGGAACGTCAGCCACCCGCCGACCACCGCCTGACCCGGAACCACGACGGGCCGGCCGGCTCAGGCCCCGGCCGGCCCCCGGCCGTACAGGTCGGCGATCTCCTCGACGGCCCGGGCGAGTTCGGCCCGGGCCTGCGGCGGCGCGAGAACCTCGACGTCGGTGCCGAAGGCCAGCAGGGAGCGCACCTCGACGAGCGCGCCGAAGCCCAGTTCGAGCTCCGTCCACTGGTCGACGGCCGTCACCGGGTAGCCGATCCGCTCGGGGTCGACCAGCACCGCACCGGCCAGCTGCGCGGGGATCACCTGGGTGCCGTGGATCTGCTGGATCTGGCCCAGCCGCCGCCGGTGCACCCGGACGGTGGCCCTGATCTCGTCGGCCGGGCGCTCGATCTGCTCGCGCAGCGCGGCCCAGACCTCCGCCAGGGCGAGGTCGGCCCGCCGCCGCACCGGCTCCTCCAGGGTCACCGCCGCCGCGATCCGGCAGACCCGGAACAGTCCCGGCTCGGCGTCGAGGTCGGCGACCAGGTACCAGACCCCGGCCTTGTTCACCAGCCCGTACGGGTCCACGGTGTGCTCGGTCGGATCGTCCTCGCCGCAGTGCCAGTAGCTCAGCCGCAGCCGCCGGTCGGCGAAGACCGCGCGCTGCAGCTCGGCCAGGTCGAGGGCCACCGGCTCGCCCCGCATCCAGTGCTTGGGGTCGACCAGGATGCGCTCGAAGGTCCGCTCGGCGGCCGGGCGGTGGACCGGCGGCAGCGCGGCCATCACCTTGCGCAGCGCCGAGCCGAGCGCGCTGCCCAGCCCGAGGGCGTCGTGCGCGTCCGGCGCGAGCAGCACGAAGAGCGCCCGGGCCTCCTCGGCGGTGAGCCCGGTGACGTCGATGCGGTACCCGCAGAGCAGGTTGACCCCGCCGTACCGCCCGCGCTCGGTCCACACCGGCACACCGGCCGCCGACAGCGCCTCCACGTCCCGGTAGATGGTGCGGACGGACACCTCCATCCGCTCGGCCAGTTCGGCCGCCGGGATCCGCCTCCGGGTCTGCAGCAGCAACAGGATCGAGAGCAGCCGGTCAGCTTTCACGGGGCCAGAGCCTAACCGGGACAGGCCGAAAACCTGACAGCGGGTGTCAAGTTTTTCCAGCAGAGTGTTCTCGATACGTATAACCTGCCCGAGGAACGGACGCACCCACCATGGACACCCCCGACGACCCCCGAGTGCTCTACCAGCGCGCCCTGGACCAGCTGGAGCGGCTGTTCTCGGTGGTGACGCCCGAGCTGCTCACCGCACCGACCCCGTGCAGCCGGTACGACCTGCGGGCACTGCTCAGCCACACCGTCGGCGGCGTCCACCGGATCGCCTACGTCGGCGAGGGCGGGCGGGCCGAGGAGGTGCCGTCCTGGGCCGAGGCGATCGGGGACGCCGAGTGGGCGGACGCCTTCATGCTGGCGCGGGCCCGGTTCACCACCGCGTGGGCGGACGGCGCCGTGCTCGACCGGATCGCGGTGGTGCCGTGGGACGAACTCTCCGGCCGGGCCGCCCTCGCCGGATACGTGGTGGAGGCCACCGCCCACTCCTGGGACATCGCCCAGGCCGTCGCCCCCGGCATCCCGCTCGACGAGCGGCTGGCCCACGCCTGCCTCCCGCTCGCCCGCCGCTTCGCACCCGGCGAACGGCGCGGCGGCAGAGTCCCGTTCGCCGCGGTCCAGCCCGTCCCTCCCGGCGCCGACGCCTACACCCGCCTGGCCGCCTGGCTGGGCCGCCAGGTCTGACCCCCGGTGGGTGAGGACGGGCGCCCGGCCCCAGACCCCGTCCCCGCGCCCCGGCCGGTGCGGCTACTCCCGCGCGGCGGAGGTGAAGGTCATGTCGGCGTACCGGTCGCCCGCCACCCGCCCGGCGATCGGCTCCAGCTCGACGAGCTCCTGAGCGGTGAGCCGCAGGGTCGCCGCCGCGGTGTTCTCGGCCAGCCGGGAGCGCTTGCGGGTGCCGGGAATCGGCACCACGGTGAGCCCGTGCACCTCGGCCCGCTGGTGCACCCAGGCGAGCGCCACCTGGGCCGCACTGACGCCCCGCTCGGCGGCGATCTTCTGGATCGGCTCGACCAGCGCCGCGTTCCGGGTCGCGTTGTCCCCGCTGAACTGCGGGTGCGCACGCCGGTAGTCGCCCTCGGAGAGCTGCTCGGCGGCCTTGAACACCCCGGTCAGGAAGCCCCGCCCGAGCGGCGAGTACGGCACGAAGCCGACCCCGAGCTCGGCGGCGGCGGGCACGGCGGTGTGCTCGACGTCCCGGGAGAAGATCGACCACTCCGACTGGAGGGCGGCGATCGGGTGCACGGCGTACGCCTCGCGCAGCTCGTCACCGGTCACCTCGGACAGCCCGAGGTGCCGCACCTTCCCGGCCTGGACCAGCTCGGCCATCGCGCCGACCGACTCGGCCAGCGGGACGTTCGGGTCGCGGCGGTGCATGTAGTACAGGTCGATGACGTCCACCCCGAGGCGGCGCAGCGAGGCGTCCACGGCGGCGCGGATGTACCCGGGCTCGTTCCTGATGCCCCGGTAGGCGGGGTCGTCCGCGCGGCGCTCGATGGCGAACTTGGTGGCGAGCACGACCTTGTCGCGGTTGGCGCGGATGAAGGGGCCGATCAGCTCCTCGTTCGCGCCGGAGCCGTAGACGTCGGCGGTGTCGAACAGGGTGACGCCGAGGTCGAGGGCGGCGTCCAGGGTGGCCAGCGCCTCTGCGGTGTCGGTCGGGCCGTAGAACTCGCTCATGCCCATGCAGCCGAGGCCCTGGATGCCCACGACGGGGCCGTTGCTGCCGAGAACAGCGGTGGGGAGAGTCATGCGCTCTGCTTCTTCCTGTCGCTCTGATCGTGCTGATCACGCTGGTCGTTCAGGTCGCTCAGGCCGCTGTGACCGCGCGGATCGCACTGGTCGCGCTGGTCGAGCTGGAGACCCGTATAGATGTTGATCTTGTAGTCGAGGACCGCGAGGGTCGCGTGCAGATCCGCGAGCTTCTGCCGGACCTCCTCGCGGTGCTCGACCAGGAGGTCGCGGCGGGCCTCGACGGTCTGGTCGCCGGCCCTGGCGAGCTCCACGTAGCGGAGCATGTCGGCCACCGGCATCCCGGTCAGCCGCAGCCGGTTGAGGAAGCCGAGCCGGTTCAGGTCCGCGTCGCTGTACCGGCGCTGGCCGGAGTACGAACGGTCGATCGGGTCCAGCAGGCCGATCCGCTCGTACCAGCGCAGCGTGTGGGCGGTCAGGCCGCTGGCCGCGGCAACCTCGCTGATGCTGTGCCGCGGGGTGCGGTCGGCCTGCGGGCCCGACGTGCGGTAGGCGTCGGAGCAGCTGGGCGAACCGGCTTCGAGCGGTGAAATCGTTGCCATGGTGGCCCCCTGTCGGTCGGCGATGACTACGAAGTTACCGAGTTGGAGCGCACTCTAAGCAAGCCTCCCACGCGGCACTCCCGCCCGGCTGGTTAGAGTCGGCGCATGCAGAGCTTGCGGATGATCGAGGACTGGCCGGTGCCGAACGCGGCAACCGCCGTGGTACGTGGCGCGGACGGCGCCGTGCTGGGTGAACACGGGCCTCGGGAGCGGCTGTTCCCGCTGGCGTCGGTGACCAAGCTGCTCACCTCGTACGCGGTGCTGGTCGCGGTCGAGGAGGGGGTGTTCGAGCTGGACGACCCGGCGGGCCCCGCGGGTTCGACCATCCGGCACCTGCTCGCGCACACCTCGGGTCTGGCCTTCGACGAGCACCGGACGATGGCCGAGCCCGGCAACCGGCGGCTCTACTCCAATGCCGGGTTCGACGTCCTGGCCGACACCCTGACCAAGGCCGCCGGGATCAACTTCGCGCAGTACGCCGCCGAAGCCGTGTTCGAGCCGCTGGGCATGCGGGCCACCCTGATCAACACCGCCCACCGCTCCCCGGCCGGTGCCGGCGGCCTCTCCACCCTGGCCGACCTGATCCGCTTCGCCGCCGAGCTGCAGGCGCCCACGCTGCTGGACCCGTCCACCGTGCGCGCGGCCACCCGCGAGGTCGCGTACCCGGGGCTGAGCGGTGTCCTGCCGGGCTTCGGGCACCGCCGCCCCAACGACTGGGGGCTGGGCTTCGAGATCCGCGGCGAGAAGTCGCCGCACTGGACCGGCACCGCCAACTCGCCGGAGACTTTCGGCCACTTCGGCCAGTCGGGCACCTTCCTGTGGGTCGACCCGGTCGGCGGCGTCGCCTGCGTCGCCCTGACGGACCGGGACTTCGGGCCGTGGGCCGCCGAGGTCTGGCCGCAGTTCAACGACGCCGTCCTCGCCGAGCTGCGCGGCTGACCCGCCGCCAGCCGGACACCCGGATCCGGGCCGGCCGGCCCCAACCGGCCCGGGCCGACCCGGACTCCGCCTTCTCACCCCGGCACCGTCAGGACACCCCGGCCCCCGGCAGCCCGGAGCCGGACGCGGAGGGCGAGAGCCCCGAGGGCGGGACGGACGACGGCGCTGAGGACGGCGCCGACGGCGAACCCGACGAGGAGCCGGAGGGCGATCCCGACGGCGATCCGGACGGCGATCCGGACGAGGACGCGGACGAGGACGCGGACCCCGACGAGGAGGGCGACGCCGACGTCGACGGCATCGCCGGCAGCGAGAACACGTTTCCGGGCGTCACGATCCGGGTGATCTCCTCACCGAAGAGCGTCGAGTTCTCCGAACCCTGGTACCCCACATCGGTGTTGGTGAGCACCACCAGCGTGGCCTTCGCGGACGGCAGGTAGAGGACGAGGCTCTGGTAGCCGGGCAGCGACCCGTTGTGCCCGACCCATCCGTTGTCCACGAACACCCCGAGGCCGTAACCCGTGTTGGGGTAACCGGTCGGCAGCGCCTGCATTCGCTGCGCCTGGGTGCCGGGGCTCAGCAGCGAGCCCGTGGCCAGGACCCCGGCCCAGGTCTGCAGATCGGCGAGGTTGGAGATCATGGCCCCGGCCGCCCACCCCCAGGACGGGTTCCAGTCGGTCGCGTCCACGGTCGAACCGTTCGGCGTCTGGTTGGTGTAGCCGCGCGCATGCGGGTCGGGGAACGACGCGTCGGTCGGGAAGACCGTGTGCTGCAGTCCGGCCGGAACGATCACCTGCTGCTTCAGGTAGTCCTGGAGCGACTGGCCACTGACCTTCTCCACCACCATGCCGAGCAGCACGGTGTTGGTGTTGGAGTACTGGAACTGGCTCCCCGGCTCGAAGGCCACCGGGTGCTTGAAGCCGTACGCCAGCAGCTCCTGCGGCGTGAACGCCCTGGTCGGGTGGGAGGCCAGCAGATTGACGAAGTCCTGGTCCGATGTGTACGGGTAGAGGCCGCTGCGCATATCCGCCAGCTGCCGCAGGGTGATCCGGTCCCCGTTCGGCACACCGGTGACGTACTTGCCGATCGGATCGTCCAGCCCGACCTTGCCCGCGTCCACCAGGCGCAGCAGCGCGGTGACGGTGAAGGTCTTGGTCACGCTGCCGATCCGCATGTTCAGGTCGGTCGTCATGGCCGTGTTGGTGCTGCGGTCGGCGACCCCGAACGCCTTCGTGTAGGTGCCGTTGCCCGGGATCGAGAGCCCGACGATCGCACCGGGCACGCCCGCCTTCTGGAGCACCCGGTTGATCGCCGCATCGAGCTGCGCGGCCACCGCGGGGGACAGCTGCACTGCCGGACTGCTGGAACCGGACGCGGAGCCCGAGGCCGGGTCGGAGCCGTAGCCGGAGACGGGGGAATCCGGGGCGGCGGCCTCCAGTTCGGAGGTCCCGGAGCAGCCCGCGCCCGCGAGGAGGGCGCCGACGGCGAGAATCGCCACGGCTATCCTGCGTCGCGATCCGCGCACACACCGTTGCTGGGAGGGGTCAGCCATGTCGAAGCGCCTCTCTGGGCGGGAGTGGGGGGAAGCGGCCCGCGACTTCGCCCCGCGGTCGGGGCGGTACGGGCCATCGCCAACGTAAGTCGCCGCCTCGCCGCCCGCGACGCCATCGCCCTTCCACTGACCCGTTCGGTGCACCCCCCGGTGGCCGGACGCCCTCCCTCGCTCTCAACACCGACCCCTCGGCACCGACCCCTCGCGGCGCAGCCGCTCAGCCGTAGGTCAGCGGCGAGTGCATCTCCCACAGCAGCAGCTCCACCCCGTCGGGCCCCGCCGTCGGATCGGCGAACGCGTCGCCGGTGGCCCGGACGCTGTCGCCGGCCTCCATCGAACGCCCGCCGCCCTGCGGTCCCGGCACGGTCCGGTAGCCGAGCGAACCGACGGTCAGATGCACGTACCGGTAGGGCGCCTGCGGCAGCGCGGGCAACGGCTGCCACGGCCCGGCGGTGACTAGGTGGAGCGCGGCGTCGCTGCGGCGCAGCCTGAGCGCGGCGGTGCCGGCGTCCCGTTCCAGTCCGGAGGCGAGCAGGGTCAGCCCGTCCGCGGACGGCTCGACGCGGCGCAGCCCGTACGTCGGTGAGGCATCGAAGGTGTCCGGCTGGAGCCACATCTGGACGAAGCGCACCGGCACCTCGGCCCCGCCGACGTTGCGCTCGGTGTGGCTGACGCCGGAGCCCGCGCTGAGGTGCTGGACCATGCCGGGGCGGACCACCCCCGCGTGGCCGTCGCTGTCCCGGTGGGCGAGGGCACCCTCGACGACCCAGGTGAGGATCTCGGTGTCGCGGTGGCGGTGCTCGTCGAAGCCCGCGCCGGGGGCCAGGGTCTCCTCGTTGCAGGCGAGCAGGGCACCGAAGTGGGTGTTCTTCGGGTCGTAGTGCCCGGCGAAGGAGAAGGCGTGCCTGGTCTCGATGCCTTCGGCCGGCGTGGAGCGGTAGCGCTCGGGTGCTCGGCGCAGGTCGGCACGGGGGCGGGTGGCGGCGTCAGTCACGCCTGACACCGTAGCGGGTGTGACCGGGGCCACCGTCGTAACCGGTGGGGGTGTGCACGAGCACCTACCGGCGTGAGGCAGGCTTGTCCTGTGCCAGCCGCTTCAGCGAATTCCGACAAGAAGTCCGGGGCCACGAAGGCCGTGCCTGCGAAGGCCACGACCGGCAAGGCCGCCGCGCCCGGGCCAGAGCCCGAGGACACCGGGCCCGCGCAGGCTGCGGCGAAGGCCGCCGTCAAGGCGCCCGCCCGGACCACCGAGCGCGCGCGCAGCGGCCGCAGCGGCCGGCTGACGGCGCAGGAGCGCAAACTCGCCGCCGAGCGGGCCGAGTTGCGTGCGGCGACGCTCAAGCGGCTGGAGAAGTCCTCGGGCAAGCTGGCCAGCGCCGCGATCGCGCGGATGGACGACCAGCTGGGCTGGTACCGGCGGATGCCGCCGGAGCACCGCTCCTGGATCGGCCTGGTCGCCCAGGCGGGCATCGCGGCCTTCACCGAGTGGTACCGCCACCCGGAGGCCCCGCAGGCGATCAGTACGGACGTCTTCGGCACCGCCCCGCGCGAGTTGACCAGGGCGATCACCCTGCGGCAGACCGTGGAGCTGATCCGCACCACCATCGAGGTGATGGAGGAGGCGATCGAGGAGGTGGCCGCCCCCGGCGACGAGGCCGGGATGCGCGAGTCGGTCCTGGTGTACGCCCGGGAGATCGCCTTCGCCACCGCCCAGGTCTACGCGCAGGCGGCGGAGGCACGCGGTGCCTGGGACGCGCGTCTGGAGGCGCTGGTCGTCAACTCGCTGCTCTCCGGTGACGCGGACGAGGGAGTGCTCTCCCGCGCGGCCGCGCTGGGCTGGGGTCAGCCGAGCCAGGTCCGGGTGGTGATGGGCAGCGCCCCGGACGGGGACAGCGAGCTGGTGGTGGAGGCGATCCGCCGGGCCGCCAGGTACGCCAAGCTGCACGTGCTGACCGGTGTGCTGGGCAAGCGCCTGGTCGTGGTGGTCGGCGGCGACAAGGAGCCGGTGCACGCCGCGCGGGCGCTGATCGGCCAGTTCGCGCCGGGCCCGGTGGTGGTCGGCCCGACCGTGCCCGACCTGCTCTCGGCGACCAGGTCCGCGCATGCCGCGGCCGCTGGTCTACGGGCCTGTGCGGCCTGGCCGGACGCCCCGCGTCCGGTGCTGGCGGACGACCTGCTGCCCGAGCGGGCGCTGGCCGGTGACCGGGCCGCGCGGCGGCAGCTGGTGGAGGAGATCTACACACCGCTGGACGAGGCGGGCTCGGCGCTGCTGGAGACGCTGAGTGTCTACCTCGAACAGGCTTCCTCGTTGGAGGGGGCCGCCAGGATGCTCTTCGTCCACCCGAACACCGTGCGCTACCGGCTGCGACGTGTGACCGACGTCACCGGCTATGCTCCGTCCGACGTACGGTCGGCGTTCACCCTGCGCATCGCCCTTGCGTTGGGCCGTCTCGGATCGGTCGCCGAGCAGGGCTGACCCCGCCCTGTAGGGACTCCACAATCCCGCGTGCTTTTCTTCGTTACCGTCGCCTACCCGCCCCCGGGTGCCTGGCGAGAGAGGGTTGAACCGTGCTCGTAATCGTTGCCCCTGGACAGGGTGCCCAGACTCCCGGCTTCCTCAGCCCCTGGCTGGAGCTGCCCGGCGTGGCCGACCGGCTTCAGCGCTGGTCCGCCGTGGCCGGGCTCGACCTGGTCCGCTTCGGCACCGAGGCGGGCGAGGAGGAGATCAAGGACACCGCCGTCGCCCAGCCGCTGCTGGTCGCGGCCGGCCTGCTCACCGCCCGTGCCCTGTTCCCCGACGAGGCCGAGGCCCGCAAGCTGGTCGGCGCGGTCGCCGGCCACAGCGTCGGTGAGATCACCGCTGCCGCCGGTGCCGGCGTGCTGAGCGCGCACGACGCACTGACCTTCGTCCGCGAGCGCAGCCTGGCCATGGCCGAGGCCGCCGCCGCGACCGCGACCGGGATGGCCGCGCTGCTCGGCGGCGACGCCGAGGCGGTCGCCGCGAAGCTGGCCGAGCACGGCCTGACGGCCGCCAACAACAACGGTGGCGGGCAGATCGTCGCCGCCGGCACGCTGGAGCAGCTGGCCGCGCTCAAGGCCGACCCGCCGGCCGGCGCCCGGCTGATCCCGCTCAAGGTGGCCGGTGCCTTCCACACCGAGCACATGGCCCCGGGCGTGGAGCGCCTCGCCAAGCTGGCGCCCACCCTGACGGTGTCCGACCCCGCGGTTTCGTACGTCTCCAACAAGGACGGCGAGGTCGTCAGGACCGGCGCCGAGGTACTGGACCGCCTGGTCTCCCAGGTGTCCAACCCGGTCCGCTGGGACCTGTGCATGGAGACCCTGCAGCAGCTCGGCGCCACGGCCGTCATCGAGCTCGCTCCGGCCGGCACCCTCACCAACCTGGTCAAGCGCAACATCAAGGGTGTGGCGACGCTGGCCCTCAAGACCCCCGCCGATCTCGACAAGGCGCGCGCGCTGGTCGCGGAGCACGGCGGTCAGGAGCTCAACGCATGATCACCCCGCAGATCCGCCCCTCGACCGGCGCCGCGTACTCGCGGATCCACGGAGTGGGCGGCTACCGTCCGGTCCGGGTGATCCCGAACGCCGAGGTGCTGAACTGGATCGACTCCTCCGACGAGTGGATCCGCACCCGCAGCGGGATCGCCGAGCGCCGCTGGGCGGGCCCGGAGGAGACCGTCACCGAGATGTCGGTGCAGGCGGCCGGCAAGGCGATCGCCCAGGCCGGGATCGCCCCCGAGCAGATCGGCGGTGTGATTGTCGCCACCGTCTCGCACCTCAAGCAGACCCCGGCCGTCGCCACCGAGATCGCTGAGCGGCTCGGCTGCGGCACCGCCCCGGCCTTCGACATCTCGGCCGCCTGCGCGGGCTTCGGCTACGGCCTGAGCCTGGCGGACGGCATGGTGCGCGGCGGCAGCGCCGGGTACGTACTGGTGATCGGCGTGGAGCGGCTCAGCGACCTGACCGACACCTCGGACCGCTCGACCGCCTTCATCTTCGGTGACGGCGCGGGCGCGGCCATCGTCGGCCCGTCCGAGACCCCCGGGATCGGCAAGGTCATCTGGGGCGCGGACGGTTCGCAGAAGGACGTCATCTCGCAGACCCAGGCGTGGGACACCGCCTTCGCCAAGGACGACGCCGTCAACGGCGCCGGTGACGAGGTGAAGTGGCCCGCGCTCCGGATGGAGGGCCAGACGGTCTTCCGCTGGGCCGTGTGGGAGATGGCCAAGGTCGCCCAGCAGGCGCTGGACGCCGCCGGGATCACCGCCGACCAGCTCGGTGCGTTCATCCCGCACCAGGCCAACATGCGGATCACCGATGCCATGATCAAGGCGCTCAAGCTGCCCGATTCGGTCCCGGTGGCCCGCGACATCGTCGAGACCGGCAACACCTCCGCGGCCTCCATTCCGCTCGCGATGGAGCGGATGCTGGAGGCCGGTGAGGCGAAGAGCGGAGACCTCGCGCTGATCATCGGCTTCGGGGCGGGTCTGGTCTACGCGGCAGCAGTCGTTACTCTCCCCTAGGCAACATCACCGCCAGTTGCACCACCGTGACCCGCACCCGTGGGCACGGCACGGAAAACCTGCCGACTGTCCACCGGGCAGTGGGCCAGCCACAGTGAAGAGGAGCAGCCGATATGGCTACCAAGGACGAGGTCCTGGAAGGTCTCGCTGAGATCGTCAACGAGATCGCAGGCATCCCGGCCGAGGACGTCGAGCTCGACAAGTCCTTCACCGATGACCTGGACGTCGACTCGCTGTCCATGGTCGAGGTCGTCGTTGCCGCCGAGGAGCGCTTCGAGGTGAAGATCCCGGACGACAAGGTCAAGGACCTGAAGACCGTCGGCGACGCCGTGGACTACATCCTCGCCAACGCCGCCTGATCACCCTTCGGTCCTCCGTGACCGAATCGGCCGGCCGGGCGCCCCGCGCGTCCCGGCCGGCCACCCCCCGGCCCCTCCCCAGGCCGGTCCCCTCCCGGCCACGTCCTCGGCCCGCCCACCCTCCCCGCACAACGTGAGAGAAGAAGAAACCAGTGACCGCTGAAAATCGCACCGTGGTCGTCACAGGTATCGGCGCCTTCACGCCGCTGGGCGGCACCGCCGCCTCGTTCTGGGAGGGCCTGCTCGAGGGCCGTTCCGGTGTGGTCGAGCTGACCGAGGAGTGGGCCGCCGACCTGCCCGTCCGGATCGCCGCGCGCACCGCGGTGGAGCCGGGCGAGGTCCTCCCCCGTCCGCTGGCCCGCAAGCTGGACCGCTCCGCGCAGTTCGCGGTGATCGCGGCCCGCGAGGCCTGGGCCGACGCCGGCTTCGATACCTCCGCCACCGACGAGTCGTCCAAGCTGGCGCCCGAGCGCCTCGGCACCGTGATCGCCTCCGGCATCGGCGGCGTGACCACCCTGCTCGACCAGTACGACGTACTGAAGGAGAAGGGCGTCCGCAAGGTCTCCCCGCACACCGTCCCGATGCTGATGCCCAACTCCCCGGCGGCCAACGTCGGCCTGGAGGTCGGCGCCCGCGCGGGTGTGCACACCCCCGTCTCCGCCTGCGCCTCCGGCGCCGAGGCGATCGGCTACGCGATCGAGATGATCCGCAGCGGCCGCGCCGACGTCGTGGTGGCCGGCGGCACCGAGGCGGCGATCCACCCGCTGCCGATCGTCGCCTTCGCCAACATGATGGCGATGTCCAAGAACAACGAGGAGCCGCAGCGCGCCTCCCGCCCGTACGACAAGGCCCGGGACGGCTTCGTGCTGGGCGAGGGTGCCGGCGTGGTCGTGCTGGAGTCGGCCGAGCACGCCGCCGCCCGCGGCGCCCGGGTGTACTGCGAGGCCGTCGGCCAGGGCCTGTCCTCCGACGCCCACCACATCGCGCAGCCGGAGCCGACCGGGGCCGGTATCGCCCAGGCGCTGGCCGGCCTGTTCGCGCAGACCGACCTGGACAAGGCCGACGTCGTGCACGTCAACGCGCACGCCACCTCGACCCCGCAGGGCGACGTCGCCGAGATCAAGGCACTGCGCAAGGAGCTCGGCGAGCACGTCGACCACATCGCCGTCTCGGCCACCAAGTCGATGACCGGCCACCTGCTGGGCGGCGCCGGCGGCATCGAGACCGTCGCCACC
>NZ_JYJF01000589.1 GCF_000955975.1 Saccharothrix sp. ST-888 | reverse complement strand
CGGACCGGGCCCGGCCTCCGGAGGCCGGGCCCGGTCCGTGCGGCGGCGCACCCGAGCCCCAGGAGGACGGCGGCCCCCGCATCGGTGCCCGGGCCGCACCGCCCACGTCCCCGTCGATGCCCCCGCGCTGCGATGACGGCGGCACGCGACACACACACCATGCTGCAACGTCGGTCAGCGCCCGGGTGGACCCGACTCTGCCTTGTCGATCGCATTCGCAGCCCGAGTCCGTTCGGAATCTCCACGGCGGTTTGATCATGGGCCTGGTGGTCGCCGTCTTCGCGGCCGTGGCCATGACCGGACTGGTCTGTATCGGTCTGGACTCGGACGAGGACGACTACAGCGCCGCCGCTC
>NZ_JYJF01000588.1 GCF_000955975.1 Saccharothrix sp. ST-888 | reverse complement strand
TGTACGCGGGGGTGGGGGAAGTGGTGGCACTGGCCGGGCGCGGCGTCTGGGCGGGTGGCCTGGCCCGCTGGGCGACCCCGTTCGCGGGCGGGTGGGGCTCGCCGTGGCAGGGCCTGCTGCGCGGGGTGTTCGTGGCGGCGCTGATAGGCGGCGGGCTGCTGCTGGCGATGGTCAGGTTGACCGCGGTGACGCTGCTGTTCGGGCAGCCGTTCTACGCGTCGGTCGCTGCGAATGTGGACGAGAGCGGTGGCGGTGTGCCCGCCGGACCCGGGCAGTCGCTCTGGCGGGAGCTCGTCGTGGCTGGCGGGGACAGCCTCCGGGTGATCGTCCGGGTGGCCGGGATCGGCCTGCTGC
>NZ_JYJF01000587.1 GCF_000955975.1 Saccharothrix sp. ST-888 | reverse complement strand
GTTCGGCGTCGTTGGTGGCGCTGCACCTGGCGGTGCAGGCGCTGCGCAGCGGCGAGTGCTCGCTGGCGCTGGCCGGTGGTGTGACGGTGATGTCGACGCGGGATCTGTTCGTGGAGTTCAGCCGTCAGCGCGGGCTGTCGGTGGACGGCCGGTGCAAGGCGTTCGCGGGTGCAGCGGACGGTACGGGCTGGGGTGAGGGCGCGGGCATGCTGCTCGTCGAGCGACTGTCCGACGCCCAGCGCAACGGGCACCCGCTTCTGGCGATCGTGCGGGGCAGTGCGGTGAACCAGGACGGTGCGTCCAACGGTCTGACCGCGCCGAACGGCCCGTCGCAGCAGCGGGTGATCCGCCAGG
>NZ_JYJF01000586.1 GCF_000955975.1 Saccharothrix sp. ST-888 | reverse complement strand
GCCGTCGCTCCGGCAATTCTTGTCAGCTGCCGGGAGCGGCCCCGAATACCTGTCGAGAGCCCCTGCCCACCAGTCTATACCGTTGTCTCATCATATGGAATTCGGCTGATGTGCCTAAACCGCTTGATAGACTTGCTCGGACCGCAGATGGGCCCACCCAATCCCCCTGAACGACACAAGTCACATACAGCACATGTGCATGCTCGCGCAGAAGGACGGCTGCTCATCCGTTGCGGCTGCCGAGGGAATCAATCGCATCGCCCGCCGAATCGTTGACGCCAGGAATGCCGGCCATGAGGTCGTCGTCGTGGTGTCCGCGATGGGCGACACGACGGACGAGCTCATCGAACTCGC
>NZ_JYJF01000585.1 GCF_000955975.1 Saccharothrix sp. ST-888 | reverse complement strand
GTAGTGCACGGTCACCTTGGTGTCCGGCTTCCAGTACTTCTCCGGCCGGAAGTCCAGCCGCTGGCTACCGAACCAGTGGCCATTCACCGTGGTTCCGTCGCTTGTATCGAAAGTTATGTTCTTGACCACGCCGTCCTTGTTCTTGATCGGCTTGATTAGCTTTCCGGAGACGACAGAGCAGAAGCTTCACGACGCTCGCCGCGGCCAAGACCGCCGCCGCCACCGACAACATCGCGGACAACGGCACCTACGGCGTCGGCATGATCGTCTCGGTGAACGTCAACAAGCCGATCAAGAACAAGGACGACGTGGTCAAGAACATCACGTTCGAGACCAGCGACGGCAGCACGGTGA
>NZ_JYJF01000584.1 GCF_000955975.1 Saccharothrix sp. ST-888 | reverse complement strand
GGGACCCGCTTCACCTGCGGGGCCAGCGGGTCCTCCCGGGCCCGCGACACCTACTGGCCCTGCGGGGCCCGAAAAGCCTTGCGGGCCTGCGGGACCCGCGACGCCTCCGGCGCCGGTGTCACCCTGGAAACCCTGGAAGCCCTGGGTGCCCTGGGTGCCCTGGAAGCCCTGGGCACCGGTGTCACCCTGGAAACCCTGATTGCCCTGGAAGCCCTGGGCACCGATGTCGCCCTGGAAACCCTGATTGCCCTGGAAGCCCTGGAAGCCCTGGGCACCGATGTCACCCTGGAAACCCTGATTGCCCTGGTTGCCCTGGAAGCCCTGGGCACCGATGTCACCCTGGAAACCCTGATT
>NZ_JYJF01000583.1 GCF_000955975.1 Saccharothrix sp. ST-888 | reverse complement strand
GACGTGCTCGACGACGTCATCGCCAAGAGAGCCGCCAACCCGGGCTTCGCCTACGAGTACGTCCGCGGCCTGTGCACCTGTCACGCGATCTACGCCGGTGGCACCGTCTCGCTCAACAGCACGACGCCACCGACCTACAAGAGCTACCACACCAAGAGCGACGGCCAGCCCAGCCGCGGAGCAGGCGAGACGCGCCGTCGCGGACCGGGAGCGGGGCGCTGCCGCTGTCCGTTCACACCGTCCGTCAGACTACGGCGGAGAAGGCGGGCAGGTAGCCCGCGGCCTGGCCGGCGGCCTTGGGGTGGTAGCTCTCGTCGATCGGGAGCGTGGTGCTGTTGAGCCACACCGTGCCAC
>NZ_JYJF01000582.1 GCF_000955975.1 Saccharothrix sp. ST-888 | reverse complement strand
TGTCCGGCGGCGGGCATCCGATCGGCCGGCGGTCGCAGTTGCCGGCGAGCGATGACGGCGGATAGCGCGGGCATCCCTTACTTGGACGCTGCCTGGGTGGCGGCGAGCTGCTTCAGCCCGGGGAGGGTGAGTTCGGCGGCGGGCCGAGCAGGGTGGTGTCCGAGGGTGGGGGCGGCACGAAGGCTGTTGGCGAACGGGAGCCAGTTGCCGGCGCAGATGGCGGGGAGCTGCGGCGGCGGGGTCTGGGTCCAGGCCGCGGCCTCGGCGCTGGGGGGGACGGCGGTGGCGCGGCAATTCGCCGTGAGCGTCTTCGAGTCGGGCACGGGGGCGTTCGTCGTCACCGGGGTGCCGTAG
>NZ_JYJF01000581.1 GCF_000955975.1 Saccharothrix sp. ST-888 | reverse complement strand
GCCCCGGCCAGGGCTTCGTCGTCACGCGGGCGGACGAGCGCTCGGGCGCGGGCGGGGCGGCCGCCGCCCACGTCGCACTGAGCCGGATCGCGGGCAGCGTGGGCGTGGGGATGCTCAACGGGCTGGTGCCCGGACGCGCCGGCCCCCGCGTGGTCGACGCGGCCACCCCGTCGTCGCTGCTGGACCCGCTGACCGTGAGCGCGGTCTCCCGGGCGTTCCTGGTGGCCCGGACGTCCCCCTGCCAGGACCGCCCCCAACAGGGCTTCGTCGTCACCCGGGCGGACGAGCAGTCCGGCGCCAGCGGCGCGGCCGCCGTCCTGCTCGGACTGAGCGGGATCGAGGGTAGTGTGGCCG
>NZ_JYJF01000580.1 GCF_000955975.1 Saccharothrix sp. ST-888 | reverse complement strand
CGAGCCCGTGCCCGGCGCCGCGCAGCGGCACCGCCCCCGGCGGCCGGGGCGGGCGCTAGTTGGGGACCTCGACCAGCAGCCGGGCGGCCCGGGCGGGGAGGCGGGCGCCGACGGGGGCGCCGCGGGCGTGCTTGGTGAGGTTGGTCAGGGCCTCCTGGACGGAGCGGTAGGCGGCCCGCTCGACCGATTCCGGCCAGGGCCGGTCACCGGGGCTGGCGTCGCTGGTCACGCTTAGCCGGCTGCCCTGTATCAGCCGGGGCAGGTCAGCCAGCCTGGGGTGCGGGGCGAGCGGTTCGCGGGGCGGTACGCCGGCGGCGCGCAGCACGCCCACGATCTGCCGCAGCTCCTCCAGGG
>NZ_JYJF01000059.1 GCF_000955975.1 Saccharothrix sp. ST-888 | reverse complement strand
AGGCCGGCCCGGCTGGGGAACATCTCCGGATTCCGCCGGAAGGACTGCGCCCGGCAGGCCGGGTCCATCGGCGGGTAGGCCAGCACCTGGGCGGCGAGCGGGCGTTGCCGATCGCGCCAGATCAGTGCGGCGCTGGCGGCGATGGTGCCGCCCGCGCTGTCGCCGCCGACGGCGATCGGGGTCTCGGACTGCTGCTGCGCCCAGTCCATGGCGGTCAGCACGTCCTCCAGGGCCGCCGGGTGGGGGTGGTCGGGAGCCAGCCGGTAGTCGACCCCGACCACCGTGGCGTCGGCCGTGCGGGCCAGGTCGGCGCAGGCCGAGTGCCAGCCGGCCACCGACCCGGACCGCCAGCTGCCGCCGTGGGCCCAGACCAGCCATCCCCCGGGGGCGGGACCGGCCTGGAAGACCCGGATATGGAGCTCTTCTCCCGGGCCGGACAGGAGCAGCGATTCCCACCGGACGGCGTCGGCGGTGCGGACATCGGACAGCGGCATAAGGATGTACCTCTCCCCTGGAAGACCGTGGGCGGCCGAGGCGGTGTGGCCGCGCGGCGCGGACGTGCCGCCGAAAGGGCGCGGCGGTCGGAAGTCGTTCCGAGTACCGCCGGGGCGTGCCTCAAGTCTCCCCCAGCCAGGGGGCGGACCGGGGCCCGGAACCTGACCCTGTCAGGGCCAGGCTGGCCGGTCGGCGGCCTCAGACCGGCTGCCGCTCCGCCTCCGGCGCGGCCTGCCCGGGGGCCTGCCCCGGCACCTGCACGGACACCTGCACGGCGGTCTTCTTCCGGCTGCGGGCCCAGCGCTGCATGGCGGGCCGCTCGACCAGGCTGTACAGCAGCCAGCCGCAGAGCAGCGTCACCGCGAAGAACCCGGCGATCACCAGGATGCCGTCCGGCGTGCTGAACCGTACGTCGTCGAAGAGCGAGCGCAGCCAGAAGATCGCGATGCCCTGGCAGAGGTAGAAGCCGAAGGAGATCTCGCCGAGGAAGACCATCGCCTTGCTGCGCAGCCAGCTCCGTCTGCCTTCGACGTCGACGACCGCGACGGCGCCGATCAGCGCGCCGATCGGGATGATCATCGCGGTGACGAAGCCGTACTGGAACGGGACCACCCAGGCGGCGCCGTACCCGGCGGCCATCAGCACCAGCGAGGGCAGCACCCCCAGCGCGCGGGGCCAGCGCCCGGCCAGCACGATGCGGGCCAGCAGGATGCCCAGGACGAACTCGAAGAGCCGGCCGGGCGGGAAGAGGTAGCCGAACCAGAACTGCATGTCCGAGACCGGCGTGATGGCCGACTTGGGCGTGTCGGGGACGAGGTAGGTGGAGACCAGCTGGACGCCGACGGTGCCCAGGACCATCGCTCCGGCCCAGGCCCAGAGCCGGTTCTCGGCGATCCGCCGCAGCGGCCCGATCAGCAGCGGGAAGGAGAGGTAGAACAGGAACTCACTGCCCAGCGACCAGGTCGGCGGGTTGACGCTGAGGTTGATGCTCGCCTGCGGGAACCAGGTGTGCAGCAGCACCAGGTTGGAGAGCCAGCCCGCGGTCGGCGCGATGGAGCCGGCGAAGAGCACCATCGCCAGCACCCAGATCACCAGGTGGTTGGGGAAGATCTTGAGCACCCGGCGGCGGAGGAACGAGGCCACCCGCTCGCCGGGCCGGTAGGCCCACGCCAGGACGAAGCCGCTCAGCACGAAGAAGAACGACACGCCCAGGTAGCCGCCCTTGACGAAGAGCCACTCGTAGGTGCTCGCCACGTCGTGGTCGGCGAACGGGTTGATGGGCCGGTTCGGGGGGATCGGGGAGTTGCTCAGGCCGGTGTGGAAGAAGAAGACGAACAGAGCCGCGAGGAACCGGAGTCCGGTCAGCGAGGGAAGTTTGGGGCGCCGCTCGGCGGCGGCCGATGCAGTGGCGGGCATGTGGTGGGGTCAGCCTCTCGAAGGGCCCGGCCGGGCCGGGGGCAGTGCCCGCGGCCCGGCCGGTCGGGGGACGGGTCAGGCGCGCTCGGCGCCGGTCGCGGTCTCGGCCTCGGTCTCGATCTCGTTCCGGAAGACCACGATCTTGGCGTCCTTGGCCACGTAGTAGTTCTGGACCGAGTAGGCGATGGTGGCGAAGTCCAGCCGCCCGTCGCCGTTGAAGTCGGCGGTGGCGATCCGGGCCACCGACTCGTCGGACACCCGCCACTTGGCGAAGACGCCGTTCGCGAGGTCGATCGCCTTGTAGTACATGACGCCCTGCCAGGGCCAGGGGCCGCGCAGCGCGACCAGGAACTCGTCCTCGCCGTCGCCGTCGAAGTCCGCGCAGACGATCTGGTGGCCGGGACCCTCGCCGTTCTCGTTCGGGTCGCCGAAGACGTCCAGCAGGTGCCGCTGCCAGGTCGCCTCGGCGGCCGGGACGGCCGGGTCCTCCTTGACGTAGACCGCGACCGTGTTGCCGTGGAAGGGCTCGACCGCCGCCACGTAGGCCATCGGATCGTCGCCGATCCGGCCGCAGTTGAGGTCGCCACTGCCCCGGAAGTTGGTCTGCTCGAACTGGGTCAGCTCACCGGTGCCGATGAGCCGGCGGACCCACTGCCCGGCGTTCTCGTCGTAGAAGAGCCAGCTGACGCCCTCGTCGGAGGCGAGCAGCAGCGAGTCCAGCTCGGAGCCGGGGATCAGGCCGGCCTTCTTCTCCGCGCCGTGGATCATCCGGAAGTTGCTGTCGTCGATGACCGTCATCGGCCACTCTTCGGCGGTGTGCACGTCGTCGGGCTGGGTGAACAGCACCACCGGCAGGACCGCGTGCACGTCCTCCTTGGCCACGATCGGCAGACCGATGACCTCCAGCCGCTCGGTCTGGGTGAAGTGCCCGACCCGCAGGCGGTGCATGCCGGTGGCCCGGCCGATGTAGTGGCGCTTCCAGCGGGAGAGGTCCTTGTCGGGGTGGCCGGGGTTCTCCAGCCAGTCGATCTTGCCGCCGGAGGTGTCGGCGTCGACGATGGTGCCGATCGGGCCGTACAGCTCGTAGCAGACCACGATGTCCGGGCTGCCGTTGCCGCTGACGTCGGCGTAGTCGGCGCCGACGGGCATCCTGATCTTGTCGGCGACCAGTCGGCGGGTCCACTGCGATCCGGTGTTCTGGTACCAGTAGATCTCGCCGAGCCGCAGGCCGTAGCCGAACAGGTCCGGGCTGCCGTCGCCGTCGATGTCCGGCGCCTCCAGCCAGTAGCCGTCGCGCAGTTGGTCGGCCACCAGCTCCGGGGTGAACTTCGGGATGCGTACCATCTCTAGCCTTCCTTCCGGGTCTCGACGACGGGGTCGCCGGCGGGGTGGGTCTCAGCGGGGTGGTACTCGACGGCCAGCCAGACGCAGTCGGTGTCGGCCCGGTACTGGTGCCAGGGGTAGCGGTAGGTACCGTCCGGGCCGGTGACGCAGAACGGCTCGTGGGTGCTGCCGGGGGCGAGCGGGGCGTCCTCGTAGAGCGTGCCGTGGTCCTGCGCACGGAATTTCTGCATCCGGCCGATGCCGTGCACCTGGGTGTGCACCTCGAGGAATTCGTGCAGATTGTGGATCCGGCAGTCCGTGCCGGCCGGGGCGAACCAGAGATTCACCTTCACCGGGTGGCCGCCGTTGAATCCGAGCAGATCCTGCGGGCTTTTCCAGAGGCCCGGGAAGAACATCTCCCAGCCCGGCTCCCCGACGATTCCCTCGATTCCCAGGCTTTCGTCGACCCGCAGGACGACCAGTCCGTCCGCGTTCTCCACCACGGCGTCCTGCAGAATGGTGGACTTCAGCGGCGGAATTCCCAGCCGGGGCTGCTCGGCCACCAGCGCCGGGTGGTACCCGGTGTTGACGACGATCGCCCGGCCGGTGACCTCGAAGCACTTGACGGCCTCGACGTACTCCGCCGAGATCCGGCGTCCGGAGAAGTTCAGCGGTCGCACCGCACCGTGCTCCACGTCCGCCCCCTCAGGAGCGCGCGAAGGCGGCCGGGGTGACACCCGCCAGCTCGACCGAGAGCTGGTCGATGGCGCTGCCGGGGACGAACGGCACCACGGCCGGGCCCTCGTCGAAGAAGTGCGCGATCGCCCCGACGGTGCGCTCGGCAGCCCGGCCGTCGCCGTACGGGGAGGCCGCGGTGGCCATCCGCGCGTACGCCTGCGGGTCGTTCAGCAGCCGGCTCGCCTCGGCGACGATCCCCTCGGTGGTACGGCCCACCAGGCGGGCGGTACCGGCGATCACCGCCTCCGGGCGCTCGGTGATCTCGCGGAGCACCAGGGTCGGCTTGCCGAGCGCCGGGCCCTCCTCCTCCGATCCGCTGGAGTCCGAGACGATCAGGTCCGCGCGCCTCATCAGGCGGCAGAAGCTCAGGTACGGAAGCGGGTCGACCACCGTCACGCCGGGGTGCTCGCCGATCAGCGGCAGCAGCGCCTCGCGGACCGCCGGGTTGCGGTGCAGCGGGACCACCACCCGCACCGTCGGGTCGTCGGCCAGGGTGGCCAGCGCGCGGCCGATCTCCGGCAGGTGCGCCCAGGACTCGCGGCGGTGCGCGGAGGCCAGCACGATCCGGCGGGAGTCGGTGTCGAGGTCGGTCAGGGCCGGGTGGCCGTAGTCCCGCGCCAGTTCGCCGGCCCAGCGCAGGGCGTCGATGACGGTGTTGCCGGTGACCACGATCTGGTCCGCGCTGATGCCCTCGCGGATCAGGTTGGCGCTGTTGCCCGGGGTCGGTGCCAGGTGCAGGGCCGAGATCTGGGCGACCAGGCGCCGGTTGGCCTCCTCCGGGAACGGCGAGTGCAGGTTGCCGCTGCGCAGACCGGCCTCCACGTGGATCACCGGGACCTGGTGGTGGAAGCCCGCGAGCGCGCCGGACAGGGTGGTCGCGGTGTCGCCGTGCACCATCACGGCGTCGATCCCGAGACCGACCAGGTGCTCGGCCAGGCCGCGCAGCGACCGGTAGGTCACCTGGGCCAGGGTCTGCCTGGGCGCCATGATCCCCAGGTCCAGGTCGGGCTGGAGGCCGAACGCCTCCAGGGTCTCGTCGAGCATCTGCCGGTGCTGGCCGGTCGAGACGACCACGGGCCGGAACCGGGGATCGTCCTTCAGTGCCTGAATGACCGGAGCGAGCTTTATCGCCTCCGGCCGGGTGCCGAGAACAATGGCAATGGAGCGCATATCTGCTGCCTTTCGAATCTCACGATCTACGCGGTCCGATCTGAAATCAGCTTCGCCCACGCCGGGTCGGGTGTCAACGAACGCCGAATACACAGAAAAATCCGCCGCAGGAGAATATCCTGCGGCGGATTTCCGGTATTCCGGTATTCCGGGACGGAATTGTCAGCGGGCGGCGGGCTCCACCGAGAGCGAGTGCCGGAAGTAGTTGGCCGGGTCCCAGCGCCGCTTCACCTGCTGCAGCCTGGGGTAGTTCTCCTTGTAGTACAGGGCGTGCCACGGCACACCGCTGCGGTTGCGGGCGGCGTCGGCGACATCGACGTCCGGGTAGTTGATGTAGCAGCCGTCCTGGTCGTCGTTGGGCACCGGGACGCCGCCGGTGGTGGCGAAGAACTCCTCGTAGATCCCGCGCGCCCAGCCGAGGGCCGCCTCGTCGCCGCTCTCGTCGGGCCAGAAGGTCTGGAAGCACATCTTGAAGATCGAGCCGCGCTGGGCGTTGGCGGTGGCGGTGGGGGCCGCCGCGTTCACCTGCCCGCCGAAGGAGAAGAGCACGATCATCGTGTCGGGGTTCCAGTAGTCCTCGCCGCTCATGTGGCGGAACATGGTGGCGATCTGGTGGTCCGAGAAGTTCTTCTTCATGTACGCGGACTTGTGGGCGCCGCGCGACGTCGGGTTGGTGATGGTCGGGTTGTTGGTGCCGACCAGCCGGGTGGCCTGCAGCCAGGGCATCCTGCGCGGGGCGGCCAGCTGCGGCATCGCGGTCAGCTCGCCGGACGGCTTGGTCATGGCACCGGCCTTCAGCCCGGTGCCTGCGGTGATCGCCGAGAGGTAGTCGTCGAGCAGCTTCTCGGCCCCCGGCACGGTCGCGTCGACCTGGGTGAACATGTCCAGCGTGCCGTGCGACCTGTGGCAGACGTTGAAGAGGCTGCTGAGCGCGGTGTATGGGGAGTCGGGTGCACTGTTGACCGCGTGCCAGGCGCCGAAGTTCTTCAGCAGCCGGGTGAACTGGGCCTCCGTCAGATCCTTCCAGGGGAAGGACACCGCGCTGACCAGCACCGTGGACGGCGGCTGCACCAGCAGCTTGCCCGGGTCGGTTCCGGTCGCGCCCGGGGAGCGGAACCAGTAGCGGGTCACCAGGCCGAAGTTGCCGCCGCCACCACCGGTGTGGGCCCACCACAGGTCGCGGTTGGGGTCCTTCTCCTCCCTGGTCGCGACCACGGTGCGGACCTTGCCGTGCGCGTCCACGGTGACCACCTCGACCGCGTACAGGTGGTCCACCACCAGGCCGTGGGCCCGGGAGAGCAGGCCGTAGCCACCGCCCGCGATGTGGCCGCCGGCGCCGACGCTGTAGCAGATGCCGCCGGGGACGGTCACGCCCCAGCCCTTGTACAGCGCCTCGTAGACGTTCATCAGCCGGGCACCCGGCTGGACCGAGAAGGCGCGCATCGTGGCGTCGTAGGTGACCTCGGTCATCTCCGAGAAGTCCAGGACGACCTCGGCCTCGCTGTGGCAGACGAAGTCGGCGAAGCAGTGGCCGCCGCTGCGCAGTGAGACCCGCTTGCCCTGCCGGACGGCGTCCTGGAGCGCGCGCTCGGCGTCCGCGGTGGACCTGATCATGCGGATGTAGTCGGGGCGGGACACGAAGCGCTGGTTGTTCCCGGTGGTCAGCAGCGGGTAGCGGGGGTCGTCCGGACGTATGGTCGCGCCGGTCGACGCGGCCCCGGCCTGCGCCGTCGTGGTCCCGGCAGCGGCGGCCAGCGGGGCCGCCAGCGTTCCGGCCACTGCCGTCCCGCCGATCACGGCGGCGGAGCGGGAGAGCATCGTGCGGCGGTTGACGCCTGTCATCCTTGCACCTCGATCTTCCTTGTTGTTGCCGGTTGGGGCGTTGGTTCCGGCTGGGGTGCCGCCCCCGGGCGGGACGTCGGCTCGGGCGCGGAGCGGGCCGGCCGGGTGGTCCGGTCGAGCAGTCCGGAGACCACCGCGACGGCCAGGCCCGCCGCGGCGAGCGCAGCGCCGACCAGGTTGGGGGCGGTGTAGCCGAGGCCGCCGTCGATCGCCAGCCCACCGAGCCAGGCACCCAGCGCGTTGCCGAGGTTGAAGGCTCCGATGTTGGCTGCCGAGGCCATCGCGGGTGCGCCGTCGGCCTTGGTCATCACCCGCATCTGCAGAGGCGGCACCGTGGCGAACCCGGCGATGCCGAACAGGGCGATGGTGATGACGGCGGGAAGCTTCCAGTGGGCGGTGAAGGTGAAGGCCACCAGGACCACTGCCAGCACCGAGAGAATGACATACAGACTGGGCATCAGTCGATGGTCGGCAGCCCGCCCGCCGAGCACGTTGCCGACGCACAGGCCCGCACCGAACAGCACCAACAGCCAGGTGACGGTGCCTGGTTGGAAGCCCGTGACTTCGGCCATCATCGGCGCGACGTAGGTGAAGGACGCGAAGACCCCGCCGAAGCCGAAGGTGGTCATGGCCAGCGCCAGCCACACCTGCGGCCGCCGGAACACCCCCAGCTCCCGCCGGATGTCGGTGGTCGGGGCCGGCTGTCCGGGCACCAGCGCGGTGACGCCGAGCACCCCGAGCACGCCGAGGGCGGTGACGGCCCAGAACGTCGAGCGCCAGCCCAGGTGCTGGCCGAGCGCGGTGCCCAGCGGCACTCCGAGCACATTGGCCACGGTCAGGCCGGTGAACATCAGGGCGATGGCGCTCGCCCGCCGGTTCGGCGGCACCAGGTCCGAGGCGACCACCGACCCGATTCCGAAGAAGGCGCCGTGGCAGAGCGCGGCCACCACCCGCCCGACCATCAGCAGGGTGTAGTTCTCGGCGACGGCACACAGCAGGTTCCCGGCGATGAACACGCACATCAGGGCGACCAGCATGGTCTTGCGGGGCAGCCGCGATCCCGCGGCGGTCATCAGCGGGGCGCCGACCACCACGCTGAGCGCGTAGCCGGACACCAGCAGCCCGGCGGTCGGGATGGAGACGCCGAGATCACCGGCGACGTTCGGCAGCAGCCCCACGATCACGAACTCCGTGGTGCCGATCCCGAACGCCCCGATGGCCAGGGCGAGCAGGGCAATGGGCATCGTTCAACCTCCTCGGCAGCCGGCCTGTCAGATCTGGCGCAGGGCGCCGCCGTCCACCGACCACTCGGCCCCGGTCACCTGCCCCGCCAGTGGGGAGAGCAGGTAGGCGACGATCCTGGCGACGTCCTCGGCCGTGCCGATCCGCCCGCTCGGCAGGCGGCGGACGTCCTGGACGAAGTGCCGCACGGCCTCCTCGGCGGGCAGCGCGAAGCGCTCGGCGAGCTGCTCGGTGAAGCCGCCCGGCGCGTCCCACAGCGCGGTGCGGGTCGGCCCGGGCGAGACGACGTTGGAGCGGACGCCGCGGGAACCGAACTCGGCGGCAAGGGACTTGGAGACCGACAGCACCGCCGTCTTGCTCGCCGCGTAGTCGACCATCGGGAAGTCCGGGAACCTGGCCGCCTCGCTGGCCACATGGACGATGCTGCCGCCCTGTTCGAGCAGCGCGGGCAGCGCGGCCCGGGTGATCCGGAGCGCGGCGAACAGGTTCAGCTCGAAGGTGGCCTTCCACTGCTCGTCGGTGACCTCCAGGAAGCCGGTCCTGGAGGTCAGCGCGCCGACGTTGTTGACCAGCCCGTCCAGCCGGCCGTGCCGCTCCAGTACGGCGTCCAGGATGCGCCGCTCGGCGCCGGGCTCGGTGACGTCGGCAGCGATGCCGGGGATGTCGTCCGGCAGGCCCCGGCGGGCGACCCCGACCACCGAGGCGCCTTCGGCCGTCAGCAGCCGGGCGGTTGCCGCGCCGATCCCGGCGGAGGCGCCGGTGACCAGGAAGACCCGGTCCTTGAGTTCGAGATCCATGGTTGAGCTCCTCTGCGGAGAACGGGGGAAGCACGTGGAACGGTGGCGATGCCCGGACGGGCACCGCCACCGAGGTGGGGAGGAGGGGCAGATCCTGCTGCCCGCGCTCCGGACAGCCGGTCAGACCTGCTGCTTCTTGCGCAGGAAGACCGCCGCCAGCACCGCTCCGACCGCCACGATCAGTGCGTTGACCAGGACTGCGGTGCTGACACCGCCGAGGATCGCGTCCGCGCCGGCGGTCGCACCGATCCCCGCGGTGGCGATGGCGCTCATGATCGGCGTGCCCATCGTGATGCCGATCTGCTGGGTCATGGTGGCCACACCGGTCGCCATGCCCTGGTCGGCGTCGGGCAGACCGGAGGTCGCCGTCACCATGAAGCCGACGATCACCAGCATGTTGCCGACACCGCCGACGAAGGTGGCGAGCAGCAGCAGCCACATCCAGCTGCGGTTGTCACCGAGCCCGAGCAGCGCCGCCGTGGCGACGGCCTGGATGATGCCGCCGACCACCAGCGTCGAGGTGGTACCGATCTTTCCGATCACCCGGGCCGCGGTGACACCGCCGACGACGGTGCCCAGGCCCAGGACGGCGAAGGACAGACCCGCCGCGAGCGGCGAGAAGCCGAGCACCTTCTGCAGGTACAGGGTCATCAGGAAGACCAGCGAGGTCTCGGTCACGAAGGCGATGAGCCCTGCGAGGTTGCCCCAGATGACGGTGCGTCGGTGCAGGATCCGCACCGGCACCAGCGGCTGGGCGGCGCCCTTCTCGATGAAGTAGAACGCGACCAGCAGGACCACGCCGATCGCCAGGCCGACCAGGGCGGTGACGTCGCCGAAACCGTGCTCGCCGGCCGTGGTCAGACCGTACACCAGGGCGAGCAGACCGACGGTGACGGACAGTGCGCCGGGGATGTCCAGCTTGGCGCGTGCGTCGCCGCGGCTCTCCTTGAGCACCGCCGGTGCGATGAACAGGACCACCAGCGCGACCGGCACGTTGATGAAGAACGCCCACCGCCAGCTGAGCAGGTCGGTGAGGATGCCGCCGAGGATGGCGCCGGTGGTGAAACCGGCCGACATCAGCGCGCCGTTGAGGCCCAGCGCCTTGTCGCGCAGCGGGCCCTCGGGGAACGAGGAGGTCAGCAGGGAGAGACCGGCCGGGGTGACGGCGGCGGTGGCCAGGCCCTGGGCGACCCGGGCGATCAGCAGCATCTCCGGGTTCACCGCGAGGCCGCCGACCAGCGAGGACGCGCCCAGCACGGCCAGGCCGACCATGAACAGCCGACGGCGCCCGACCAGGTCGGCGATCCGGCCGAACAGCAGCGTGAAGCCGGCCGCGGCCAGCGCGAAGGCGGTGGCGATCCACTGCAGGTTGGCCAGCGAGAAGCCGAGGCCGCGACCGATCACCGGCAGGGCGACGTTCAGGATCGAGAAGTCCACGGCCAGCATGAACTGGGCGACCAGCAGCACGACCAGCGTGAGCCGTAGCTTCCCGGTCAGGCGTTCAGGTGCCGCCGATGGCGTGGCGGCCGACACCTCGTCAAGTGTGGTCATGGTCGAACTCCTTCGTGGATCAGGACGGTTGGCGGGGGACGGGGGTGACCCGATGCGGCGGAAGCCGACGCGACGAGATCAGTCTGCGAACGCGCGGAGGGGGCAGCCAGGCCCTTGGTCTGCATAGGCACCGGGTGCGTAGGGCCGCGGTTCCTACCATTGGCAGGGTCACCCTCGGTCCGGTCCGGCCCGGGCCGGAGCGGGGATACTCGATCTCATGGACACTCCCACTGAGTTAGGTGAATTCCTTCGGACCAGGCGGGCCCGGCTGCTGCCCGAGGACGTCGGGCTGGTCTCGTACGGCGCTCGGCGGCGCGTGCCCGGACTGCGCCGCGAGGAACTGGCCCAGCTGGCCGGAGTGAGCGCCGCGTACTACACCCGGCTGGAGCAGGGGCAGAGCAGCAACGCCTCCGAGGCGGTGCTGGACGCGCTCGCCCGCGCCCTGCGGCTGAGCGACGACGAGCACGCCCACCTGCGCAACCTCGCCCGCCCCAGCCGGGCCAAGCGCCGGCCGCCGGAGCGCCCGGAGTGCGTACGGCCGGCCACCAAGCAGCTCATCGCGGCGATGGACGGCGTGCCGGTCCTGGTCATGGACCGGCGCAGTGACGTGCTGGCCTGGAACGCGATGGGCCACGCGCTGGTCGCCGGTCACCTGGACCCGAACGCCCCGGACCGGCCGGCCGACCGCCCGAACCTCCAGCGGATGCTGTTCCTCGACCCGCACACCCGCGAGCTCTACCCGGACTGGGAGGAGGAGGCCCGGCGCGCCGTGTCCTCGCTGCGGCTGGTGGCCGGGCGCCACGCGGACGACCGCAGGCTGGCCGAGCTCATCGGTGAACTGCTCATGAAGAGCGCGGACTTCGCGACGCTCTGGTCGCGGCACCCGGTGCGCAACTGCATCTCGGGCGTGAAGTCGCTGCACCACCCGGTGGTCGGGGCGATGGAGCTGGACTTCGAGACGCTGCGGGTGGCGGACGAGTCGGGGCACTGGATGCTGCTGTTCAGCGCCGGTCCGAGCTCGCCGGGCGAGGCCGGCCTGCGCCTGCTGCGCGAGGTGGTCGGCCGCGAGCGGACCCCCGCCCCCCTCAACTCCCCGGTGCACGCCGGATAGCACCGCCGGGACCGGTGTCGCAGGTCCGTACCCGCTCACGCGCGCCTCTCGATCCGGGCGGCGAACTCCCGCCAGGCTTCAGCGCATTCGGCCGCGGCGGCCAGCACCGCCTCGGTGCAGTGCGTGGGTACGGACTCCAGGATCTCCTCCCACTGCGCCGGGGGCAGCGACCGTACGAACAGCAGGCGCAGCAGCAGGCGGCCGTTCTCGTTCAGCCGCAGCGACGGGTCCCGGTACAGGCTTCTGACCAGCTCGGCTCTGCGTACTCCCGCCGGTCTGAGTCCGCCGGCGGCCCGCTCCTGGATCTCGGCCCCGCCCTTGACGCCGGTGCCGACCGCGACGATCCCGGCCTTGGTGTCGGCCCTCGCACCGGCGTTGGCCTTGGACACGCTCCCCATCGGCACCGGGTCCTCGCCGCGGCGCAGCCGGGCCCGGACGTCCCGGACCGTCCCGGGTGAGATCCCGGCCTTGTGCGCGATCTCCCGCAGTGAGGCCTCCGGGGAGTCGGTGATCAGCTGTCCGGCCAGCCTGCGGGCGTCCGAGCTGTCCAGCGGCCTGACCCGGCCGTCGCGGCCGATCCGCTTCTCCGGCACGGCCCCGCCGGGGGATCCGGGCCAGGTCTCCCGGCGGCGCAGGGCGGCCACGGTCTTGGCTGCCAGGCCGGTGACCGCGCCGATGGTGCCGTCGGACCAGTCGGGATGGCCGCCCAGGATGCGGATCGCGGCCGCCCGGCGGTCGGCCGCGCTGAGCGGGAGGCCGTGAGCGCTGTTGGCCCGCACGGCCAGGACGAAGGCGTCCTCCACGTCACCTTCGAAGAACCGGGCCTCGATCTCGCGGTCGCCGCGCAGCAGGGCCGCACGCACCCGGTGCACACCGTCGATGACCCGCATCGTCGGGTAGTGCACGATGATCGGCGGCAGGACCTGCTCCGATTCGGCGAGCAGTCGGGTGTGCTCCGGGTTCTCCCCCGTGCTGCGGGGCGAGTCGGCGGGCCGCAACGTCACGACCGGTACGCGGCGGACGGGCCCCAGTGCCGCCTCGCCGTCCTGAACTGTGTGCCCTCCGCGAACTGCTAAGGAATCCATGCTCAGCGGCCTCTCTACCGACACCTGCGACGCCTGCCGACACCGGGCGACGGCGCCTGGCGCCGTCGGGCATCACAGCAAAAACAAACCTTCCGTTAGGTATGTAAATTAGTGGCTCGGCGGCCCAACTCGCAATGAAGCAACCGGGCGTGAGCCCGGCCCGAGGGGGGTGTGCGACCAGGGTGTTTTCCCTGGTTGCACACCCCCCTCGGGCGATCAGGACACCAGGTCGGGCGTCCGCAGCTCGGTATCGACGAACTCGCGCAGCCAGTTTCGGAAGTCCGCGCCCAGATCCTCCCGCTCGCAGGCCAGCCTGACCGTGGTGCGCAGGAAGTCCGCGCGGTCACCGGTGTCGTACCTGCGGCCGCCGAAGACCACCCCGTGCACCCGACCCTGCTGCGCCAGCACCCTCAGCGCATCGGTGAGCTGGATCTCCCCACCCCGTCCTGGAGCGGTCTGCGCCAGCACCCCGAACACCTCCGGATCCAGCACATAGCGCCCGATCACCGCGTACGTACTGGGGGCGAACGCCGGCTCGGGCTTCTCCACCAGGTCGGCGACGCCCACCACCCCGTGCTCGGCGGTCGACCGCACCGCGGCACTCCCGTAGAGGTGGATCTTCTCCAGCGGGACCTCCATCAGCGCGACCACACTGCCGCCCAGACGCGCCTGGACCTCGATCATGCGAGCCAGCAGTAAGTCCCGCGGGTCGATCAGGTCGTCGCCGAGGAGCACCGCGAACGGCTCGTTCCCGACATGCGAGGCGGCACAGAGCACCGCGTGGCCGAGCCCGCGCGGATCGCCCTGCCGGACGTAGTGGATGTCGGCCAGCGAGGTCGGCTCGCACACCCGGGCCAGTCGGTCGGTGTCGCCCTTGCGGTGCAGCAGGTCCTCGAGCTCGTAGTTGCGGTCGAAGTGGTCCTCCAGCGGCCGCTTGTTGCGGCCGGTCACCATCAGCACGTCCAGCAGGCCCGCCGACACCGCCTCCTCCACGACGTACTGGATCGCCGGTTTGTCCACGACCGGCAGCATTTCCTTCGGGGTGGCCTTGGTCGCCGGCAGAAAGCGAGTTCCGAGACCTGCCACCGGAATTACGGCCTTGTTCAGTCTGGGCTGGTTCAGAGTCATGCCGATGACAGTAACCACAGCCCGCAGAAGAGTTGAAGAGCCCGTTCGAAATACCCAGGCCACAGGGGCGTCGACACCGGTCTGAATTTCGGCAAAATATTTGATTATAACCAGAGGAATGGTTGTCAAAATTCCCACGGAAAGGACCGGACGTGAATTCCTCGGGCCGTGACGGCCGGGCCCGAGCAGGGCGCCAGGATCCGGGCGGCCGTCGGACCTGCCGGGGGCCGGTCATTTCCGGGGCGTGTTCGTTCCCGGCTTCGGCAGGCCCGCAGGAGCATTCCTCGGTTTCCGCCCCGGAACGCGCGGGAATTCGGCGGGAATCGCCCTACCGGACTGACGTCGGAATGTGCAACAATCCGCCGCCGGCCCGGGACGCGGCATCCCTGGCGCATGACCTCTCCGGGCGCCGGAACAGCCTGCGGTGCGCACGCCGAAACGCCGCCGGGGGCAGAGCCCCCGGCGGCGTTTCGCGATGTCGTGGTCCGGCTGCGACTACTTCTTCTTGCCCTTGCCGAGCGAGGGGAGCATGACCAGCCCGGCGATGATCGCGAAGAGCACCAACGGGGCCAGCACGAAAAGGCCGAGGGTCTGGGCCACGCTCAGACCGGAGCCCGGGTTGTCGCCGTCGTCCCGGGTCACGGCCATGGCGGGCGACGACATCAGCATCATCAGCGTGGCCGCTGCGGTGACCGCACCAGCGCGCAAAGCGTTCCTCTTGTCCACGTTTCCCAAGGTACCGGCCGCTTATCGGCCCTCGCGCGCCGGGGTGCGCCTTCCGAGCGCCGCCGCGAGTGCCGCCACCAGCCGCCCGGTTCCGGGCGCTGCGGCGAGCTGGTCGAGGGTGACCGGCTGACCTTCCCGATCGGCCACCGGGAGGCGCCAGTTGGGGTACTGGTCCCAGGTCCCGGGCAGGTTCTGCGGGCGCGGATCGCCGACCGCGTCCGGCAGCCAGACCCCGACCAGTTCGGCGGGGGTGGCGGCCAGGAAGCCGTACAGCGCCTCGGGGGTGAGCGCCTCCCCCGCCCCGAGCAGCCCGGCCCGGGTCAGCTCGGCGCGCCACTCGGCCAGTTCGTGCGCCGCCTCGGCCTGCTCCTCGCCGAGCGGGCGGAGCAGCAGGCCGAGCCGGTGCCGCAGCTCGACGTGCTCACCGCTGAGCCGGGCCTCGGTGCTCGGCAGGTCATGGGTGGTGAGGGTGGCCAGGCAGGCGGCGCGCCAGTGCTCGGGGGGCAGGATGGCGCCCTTGTGCCGCCAGTCCCGCTCGAACCAGAGCACCGAGGTGCCGAGGATCCCGCGCGTCGCCAGCTCCTCCCGCACCCCGGGCTCGACCGTGCCCAGGTCCTCGCCGATCACCGCGGTACCGGCCCGGTGCGCTTCCAGGGCGAGCACCCCGAGCATCGCCTCCGCGTCGTAGCGGACGTACGCCCCCTGGGTCGGCGGATGCCCGGCCGGCACCCACCAGAGCCGGAACAGGCCCATCACATGGTCGATCCGCAGCGCCCCCGCATGCCGGGCGGACGTCCGCAGCAGCTCCGCGTAAGGGGCGTAGCCGGTGGCGGCCAGCGCGTCCGGACGCCACGGTGGCAGGCCCCAGTCCTGGCCGTGCGGGCTGAACGCGTCGGGCGGGGCCCCGACCGAGATGCCCTCGGCGAGGACGTCCTGGAGCGCCCAGGCGTCGGCGCCCTCCGGATGCACCCCGACCGCGAGATCGTGGATCAGCCCGATCGGCATGCCCGCCCGCTCGGCGGCGCCCTGCGCGGCGCCGAGCTGCTCGTCCACCAGCCAGGCCAGCCAGCGGTGGAACTCGACTCCCTCCGCGTGCTCGACCCGCGCGACGGTGACGTGCGGACTGTCCGGACGGCGCAGGCCCTTCGGCCAGCTGCGCCAGTCACTGCCGTGGACGTCGGCCAGCGCACACCAGGTGGCGTACTGCTCCAACCACTCGCCCTCGCGCCGGACGAACGCCCGGAACGCGGCCTCCCGGCCGACCCCGCGCGGCACCCGGTGCAGGATCTCCAGCGCCTCGCGCTTGAGCGCCCAGACCCCGTCCCGGTCGATCAGCCCGTCGTGCCGCAGCACCTCGTCGCGCAACCGGGCCGCACGGGCCGGGAGTTCACCGAGATCGGCGTAGGCGAACTCGGGTACCGCCTCGATCCGCAGGTGCACCGGGTCGGCGAAGCGGCGCGAGGACGGCCGGTAGGGCGAAGGGTCGGAGGGCACACCGGGACGTCCTGCGTGCAGCGGGTTGATCTGCAGGAATCCCGCGCCGAGCGCGCTGCCGGACCAACTCGCCAACTCGGCCAGGTCCCCCAGGTCACCCATCCCCCAGGAGCGCTCCGAGAGCACCGAGTACAGCTGCGCCAGGAAGCCCCAGCTGCGGCCCGTCGGCTCGGGCACCCGCTGCGGCGCCACGATCAGCGCGGCGCTCTCCTCCCTCCCGGCCAGGCGCACCGTCAACCGGTGCCGCCCGAGCGGGAGATCGGCGGGCAGCCAGTGCGAACGTGCGGGGCGCAGCGTCCACACCCCGCCGTCCTCCAGCGCGAGGCTCAGCTGCGCCTCGGCCGGCACGTCCAGTGCCGTCCGCCGCCCGGACCGCACCACCACGCACGGCGGCAGCAACCGCTCCGCCACCTGGGCGCGGTGACGCTCCGACGACTGCCGCACCGCCTCCGGCGTCCGGGCGTCCACTCCGAGCGCGGCGAGCACCGCCACCAGCGTGTGCGCCGCCACCGTCACCGGCCCACTGCCGGGGTCGTACGTACTGTCCACCCCGTACGCGTGCGCCAGCGCCGCCAACTCCGGTGGCGGGGGCGGGGCGTCCTCGGCGGGGGCCTGCGAGCTGCCGGCTGCTGCGGCACTGTCGAGATAAGCGGCCACTCTTGCACTCCTGCGGGTCCAGAAGGCGGTTCGGACCCCCCAGTCCTACCCGCGCCCACCCCGGCCGACCCCGTACGACACGACCGGCCCCAATCACCGGACGGGTGAACTTGCCCCGCCCGCCCCGTCAGGAGCGCCTCGCCCGTCCACCGGCCGACGGACCCACCTGCGGCTCCGGTGCCGCAGCGACACCGGTACAGCGGTGAACCGACCACGGTAACCCGGCTGAGCGGTGGCCAGGAACCGTGGCGCACCGACGGCGTCGCGGGCCGCTGCGGCGCCCGCACCGGGTTGTTGGTCGGAAGGGGAATGTAGGGGACATATCATCTATACCCACCAGCCACGTTGACACCGGCCCGGGTAGCTGGTGGGGTGTGCGGCGGGTGGGGTCGAGCGTGGCAGGACCGGCTGGGAGTGTGCGGGAACCGGGCCGGTGAACTGGGGTTTTCGGGTGCAAGGAGGCTGCTGTGCAGGCGCGGGTTTCGGAATTCGCGGGACGGCAGCTGAGGCAGCGGATCGAGCACGGCACGGCCCTGCGTGAGGTGTTGCAGCACCCGGCCGCGCTGGCCGCGCGCCGGGCGACGGCGCGTACCGCGCGGCAGCTGGCGCCGAAGACGGCGGACCGGCTGATCGCGGATCTCAAGGGGACGGAACCGCTGCTCCCCTCGGTGCGCGCCGAGCGACGGACCGTCAGCGGCACCGGGCGCCTGGTCGGCCACCGCCGGACCGCGCTGCAGATCGCGGCGACGCTGTCGGCCGCCGCCGTGGTGGGCGGCCTGCTGATCGGCTCGCCCGCCTACGCCAACGCTCCGCAGGAGCAGGCGGCGGTCAGCAGCGCCCAGCAGGTCCGGCTCGGCACGGTGACCGATCCCCAGGTCTATCCGCGGCCGCAGGAGCTGCACACCGGCGGACGGCCTGTCAGCGTTCCCAGGAGCGTGGTCCTGGTCGCCGCCGCCGATGCCGACGGGCCGGCCCTGGACGCCGTCCGGGAGGTGCTCAGCTCCGCCGGGGCCGCCGAGATCACCACCATGGCCCCGCAGACCCCGGCCGCCGGTTCGCTGGTGGTGTACGTCGGCGGCCCCGCCGAGGGCGCCGACGGCACGACCGAGCGGCTGCTGCGCGACCTCGCCACAGCGGCGAGCCCGGCGGGCACTGCGGGTCCGGCCGCAGCGGCCGCCGCCGTCCCGTCGTTCGTCGGGCTGCCCAGCGGCGGCTACCTGCTGGCGGCCGGCCAGCTGCCGACCGCCGCCGGCGGGACGTACGGCGCCGTGGTGCTCGCCGGGGCGGACAAGGTCGGGACGTTCAACGCCGCGCAGAGCCTGCGCCAGCTGCTCGCCCCCATCCCCGCCGGGCAGGGCCAGGGCGACGGCGCCGAGGGCTTCCCGGCCGTCGGCATCCGGGACTGGCCGAGCGGTGCACCCGTGCGCGGCATCGCCGAGTCCTTCTACGGCACCCCGTGGACCACCGACCAGCGGCTGAGCCAGCTGGACTTCCTCGGCCGCAGCAAGCAGAACTTCTACCTCTACGCCCCCGGCGGCGACCCGTACCGGCTCTCCCGGTGGCGGGAGGCGTACCCCGAGGCGCAGGCCGCCGACCTGCGGCAGCTGGCGGACCGGGCCCGGCGCAACCACGTCACGCTCGGCTACTCGATCGACCCGGGCCAGTCGTTCTGCTTCAGCTCCGACCGGGACGTGGACGCGCTGGTGGCCAAGCTGGACGGGCTGCGGGAGATCGGGTTCGGCGCGCTCCAGCTGCAGTTCCTGGACGTCAGCTACGACGAGTGGCACTGCACGATCGACCGGAAGAACTTCGGCAAGGGCCCGGCCGCCGCCGCCAAGGCGCAGGCCCAGGTGGTCGCCAAGGTGCAGGACCGGCTGATGGCCAAGCACCCCGAGCTGGCCCCGCTGTCGATCGTCCCGACCGAGTACCAGCGGGCCGGCACCAGCCCGTACCGGACGGCGCTGGCGGCCGCGCTGCCGAAGGGCGTCCAGATCGCCTGGAGCGGCGGCGCCGTGATCCCGGAGAAGATCACGGACGCGCAGACCGCCCAGGCCGTGGCCCAGGGGGGCGGCCACCCGCTGATGACGCTGGACAGCTACCCGGTCAACGACTCCACCCCGGACCGGCTGTACCTCGGCAGCTACACCGGGCGCGACCCGGGCGTGGCGAGCCGGTCGGCCGCGCTGCTGACCTCCGCGATGAGCCAGCCCGTGGCCTCCCGGATCCCGCTGGCGACCGCGGCCGACTTCGCCTGGAACCCGGCCGGCTACCGTCCGGCCGACTCCTGGCAGGCCGCGCTGCGCCCGCTGGTCGGCGACGGCCCGGGCCTGGCGGCGCTCACCGCCTTGGCGGGCAACAGCGAGTCCTCCCCGATGGCCAAGACCGAATCCGGCTATCTGACACCGCTGCTGGAGAAGTTCTGGGCGGCGCTGGAGCCGAGCGCGGGCAGCCCGCCCGACCTGGCGAAGCTGCGCGACGCGGCGGCCCCGGTGCGGGACGCGTTCAGCACCATGGCCGGTGCCCAGCGCGCGCTCGCCCTGGAGGCGGTCGGCAGCGAGGCCGCGCCCTGGCTGACCCAGCTGAGCGTCTACGGCCGGGCCGGGCAGGCCGCCGTCGACATGCTGCTGGCCCAGCACAGCGGGGACGGTTCGGCCGCCTGGCAGGCCCGGGTGGAGCTGCGGCAGCTGCGCCAGCAGCTGACCCAGGGCGGGGCGACGGTCGGTTCCGGCGTCCTCGATCCGTTCCTGGACCGGGCACTGCAGTCGGCGGACAACTGGTCGGGCGTGAGCACGGGCTCGCTGACGCCGACCACCACGCTGGGGACCGCGAACGACCACGGCCCGGCGCTGATGACGGACGGCGCGGCGGACACCTTCTACTGGAGCTCCGCCCCTCCGCAGACCGGAGACTCGGTCGGGGTCAGCCTCGGCGCCGGACGGCCGGTGGGCGAGATCACCGTGCTGATGGGTTCCTGGGGCACCGACCCCGACGCCACCAGCGCGGCCGACGACTACCTGCGCGACGGGGTCCTGGAGTACTCGACCGGCGACGGCGGCTGGAAGCAGCTGGCCAAGGTGCACAACCAGAAGAACATCACCGTCACGGCCCCGGCCGGGACGGTAGCCAAGGCGGTCCGGCTGCGGGCCACCGCCGGGCAGAAGACGGCGGTGGCGGTGCGCGAGTTCACCGTGGGAGCGCCGGGCGACACCCCGGCGACGGTCAGCGGCGGTCCGACCGCCGCACCCGGCTCCTCGCCCTCGGACGTCCTGGACGGCAACCCGGACTCCGCCTTCCGCGCGGCCAGCGCGCCGACCGCCTCCGACGCCCCGCTGGTCATCGAGCTGGGCACGGCCCGGCCGATGGACCGGGTGACGGTGCTGACCGACCCGACGGTGCGGGCCATCGCCACCGTCGAGGTGCGGCGGACCGGCGGCTGGGTGGCGATCGGCACCGCGCAGCCCGGCTACAACGAGCTGCCGGCCGGCGGTGAGAGCGCCGATGCCATCCGGCTGACCTGGGCTCCCGGCGGCGAGCCCCCCGTGGTCAACCAGGTCATCCCCTGGTACACGGACGTCCCGGCGGCCCGGCTCAGCCTGGCCGACACCGGGCTCGACGTGATCGCCGGCGCACCGGCGCCCGCGCAGACCCAGGCCGTGGTCGAGTCCGGCCGCCCGGACGGCACCACCGGTGAGCTCAAGACCGAGGTCCCGGCGGCGGCGAAGGGGCTCACGGTCACCCCGGCGGCGGCCGTCAACGTGCCGCGCGGGGGCAAGGTGGGCACCCCGCTGGTGGTGGTGGCGGCCAAGGACACCCCGTCGGGGACGTACCAGGTTCCGGTCACCTTCACGGCGGGCGGGGTGACGGTCCGCCAGGTGCTCCAGGTGCACGTGGTGCCCGCCGTCGCCGGCGCCGACCTGGCGCCCGGCGCCACGGCGAGCTCCTCGGGCGACGAGACCCCCGCCTTCCCCGCCTCCGCCGTCAACGACGGCGACCCGAAGAGCCGGTGGTCCTCGCCCGCGAAGGACGACGCCTGGGTGCAGCTGGCGCTGCCGCAGGCCGTCCGGCTGGGGTCGGCGGTGCTGCACTGGCAGGACGCCTACGCCTCCGCCTACAAGCTGCAGACCTCGCCGGACGGCGTCACCTGGACCACCGTCGCCTCGGTGGACAGTGGCAGGGGCGGGACCGAGACGATCCGGTTCGACGCCCCGGGGACCAAGTACCTGCGCATGCAGGGCGTCTCACGGGCGACCAAGTACGGGTACTCGCTCTACGGCATCGAGACGTACGCGGTGGCGCCCTGACGGGCCGTCCAGGGGCGCCACCGAGGCTTTCGGGGTGCACTCCGGTCGACGGTTCCGCCCGCCTGCCGCTGCGCAGACGGCGGGCCGCCGGCGCTCCCACTGGGGGGTGCGCCGGCGGCCCATGAGGCGTACCGGATGTCTTGGCGGGCAAGCCCTTGTCGGTCAGGCGGAGAGCGGTTCCGGTTCGGGACGCTCGCCACGGTGGACTGGGTGGACGGGGTGGGAGCGGCCCAGCGGCGCCGGGAGTGCTCCGTTCGACTCGGTATGGTCGTGGTGCTCGTACTCGCGGAACTGCTCGACCCCTCCGTACGGCTCCAGGTAGGGCCGCCAGCTCGGATCCTTGATTCCGGTGCCGATGACGCGCCAGGCCAGGCCGCTGGGCGGGGCCGGGGGACGCTTCATCCGCCAGCCCAGTTCGGTCAGGTGGCGGTCGGCTTTGGTGTGGTTGCAGCGGCGGCAGGCCGCCACGACGTTGTCCCAGCGGTGCTGACCGCCCCGGCTGCGCGGGATGACGTGGTCGACACTGGTGGCCGCGGCGCCGCAGTAGACGCAGCGCCCGTGGTCACGGGCGAACAGTGCGCGGCGGGTGAGGGGGACGGGGCCTCGGAACGGGACCCGGACGAACCGGGTCAGGCGGACGACGGACGGCGCCGGTACGACGCTGGTGGCGCTGTGCAGAGTGACTCCCGAGTCCTCCAGGCTGACCGCCTTGTGGTTGAGGACCAGGATGAGTGCCCGGCGCATGGAGACCACGCCGAGCGGCTCATAGGACGCGTTGAGGACCAGGACATGCGGCACGGATGCCTCCTTGGACGCCTGCGGCGCGTGGCTCGCGCCGGGACGAGCGGGTGATCGCGCCGTTTTCTGCCACGCGATCTCCACCAGTGTCGCCTTACGCCGTGGTAGGGCGCCACCACTCCTGTGTAACGGGTCCGATGTGGGTTCCGTCATAGCCGGTATGCCCGCGACCCGGCCCGATGCACCGGGAGGCCGCTGGTCGCGGCCGCACCGGCGGCCCCGGGCTCCTGATGGGGCGTCCGTCCGGGGGTCGCCCGGCCGCTACGCTGGACCGATCCACCGACCCCTGTTTGGAAAGAGGCTCCGCACGTGTTCCGGTCCGGTGTCACCGGCCTTCTCGCCGACGCTTCCCCCGCGGCCATCCCCAGTGCCCCTTCCTCCTCCGACCCGCTGCCCAAGCTCGACCTCAGGCTGCCGACCAGCGCGAACGAGGTCTCGACCAGCACCCGGCAGGCCGCGAGCTGGCTGGACGCCAACTGGCAGAGCTGGGTCGAGGGCGCGCTGCGGATCGTCTTCATCGTGCTCCTGGCACTGGTGCTGCGGGCCATGGTCCGCAAGCTGATCACGCAGTTGATAACGCGGATGATCCGGCACGGGGAGCACGAGGCGGACTTCGGCCGGATCGGCGGGCTGCTGGCCAACAGCGGGGTGGTGAACACCGAGCGCCGGCAGCAGCGGGCCGAGGCGATCGGCTCGGTGCTGCGCAGTGTGGCCTCGTTCAGCATTCTGGGCACGGCCGCGCTGATGGTGCTGTCCGCCCTGGGAGTGAATCTGGCGCCGCTGCTGGCCAGCGCCGGTGTCGCCGGTGTGGCGATCGGTTTCGGCGCGCGGAACCTGGTGACGGACTTCCTGTCCGGGGTCTTCATGATCATGGAGGACCAGTACGGCGTCGGGGACGAGATCGACACCGGGGTGGCCACCGGTACCGTGCTGGAGGTCGGGCTGCGGGTCACCAAGCTGCGCGGGAGCAACGGCGAGATCTGGTACATCCGCAACGGCGAGGTGAAGCGGATCGCCAATATGAGCCAGGGCTGGAGCACCGCCTCGGTGGACGTCCAGATCGCCTACCGGGAGGACCTGGAGCGGGTCGCCGAGCTGATCGCACAGACCGCCGAGCAGCTGGGCAAGGAGACCCCGTACGACGAGCTGATCTGGGGCCGGGCCAAGGTGCTGGGCGTGGAGTCGGTGGCCGCCGACTCGATGGTGCTGCGGGTCGAGGCCAGGACGTCGCCGGGCGAGTCGGCGAAGGTCGGCCGGGCGCTGCGGCAGCGGCTGAAGATCGCCTTCGACGAGGCCGGGGTGAAGCTGAAGGAGGAGCCGGTGCCCATGGTGGCCGTCCCCGCGGTGGACTCGGCCGCGCCCTCGGCGCTGGCGGACCCGAGCTCGGCGCGCTCCCTGGCCGCCAAGCCGATACCGCTGCCGCTCGACTGAGCCACCTCTTCTCGCGACCGGGCCCCGTTCACCCTGGTGGTGGACGGGGCTCCGGCGTCTCCGGTAACGCTTCGGCATCCAGCGCCCGCGCGGTCATTGACACCCTCCGGCGGCGGGACCTACGGTCCTCTCAGTGATTGGAAACTTTCCTAACAGTTAGTTCCCGCACCCCGCACAGCACCGGGCGTCGAGGACAGAGGAGGATCGGGCCGTGAACGACAAGATCCCCACCGCTTCGGCCAGGCAGACTCCGCTGGCCGGCACCCCGAGCCTGCTCCGCGCGATCAACGACCGGGCCGCACTGGAACTGCTGCTGGCCCACGGGCCGCTCTCCCGCACCCAGATCGGCGCCATGACCGGGCTCTCCAAGCCCACCGCCTCCCAGCTGCTGGCCCGGCTCGAGTCGGCCCGGCTGGTGCAGCCGATGGGCACCACGGCGGGCGGTCCCGGGCCGAACGCGCAGCTGTACCGGGTCAACCCGGCCGCCGCGTACGTCGCCGGTCTCGATGTGGACACCGCCCGGGTGCGGATCGCGGTCGCCGACATCACCGGCGCCGTCCTCGCCGAGCACACCGTGGCCACCAGGAGCTGGCCCGCGGCCGAGGCGGTGGAGCGGACGGTCGCGGCGGTGGCCGAGACGGTCCGGCTGGCCGGGCTGGCGCCGGACAGCCTGCGCGAGGTGGTGATCGGCGTGCCCGGCGCGCTGGACCCGGTCACCGGCAGGCTCCGGTACGCCTCGCACCTGCCCGGCTGGCACTCCCCCCGGCTGCTGGCCGAACTGACGGAGTCGCTCGGCACCACGGTGAGCATCGAGAACGACGTCAACCTGGCCGCGGTCGCCGAGCAGACCTCCGGCGCCGCGCAGGGCTGCGACGACTTCGTGCTGCTCTGGGCCGCCGAGGGCGTCGGCGCCGCGATCGTGCTGGCCGGGCGGCTGCACCGGGGCTTCACCGGCGGCGCGGGCGAGGTCGGCTACATGCCGGTCCCCGGCGCCCCGGTGGTCCACAACGTCCACCGGAAGAACTCCGGCGGGTTCCAGGAACTGGCCGGCGAGGAGGCGGTGCTCGCCCTGGCGGCCGAGCACGGGGTCGCCGCGCCGACCGCCGAACAGGCCATCGAACTCGCCCTGCGGACGCCCGGCGGCGGCGACGCGTTCCTGCGGACCCTGGCCGAACGGCTGGCCCTCGGACTGTCCGTGATCGTCTCCGTGGTCGACCCGGAGCTGCTGGTGCTCTCCGGCCGCACCCCGACCGCGGGCGGCGAGCGGCTGCGCGGCCTGGTCCAGGAGGCGCTGGCCCGGATCTCCATCCCCCGCCCGCAGGTGCGCTGCAGCACCGTGCCCGACTCCCCCGTCGTGCACGGCGCCCTGCAACGCGCCCTGGCCGCCGCCCGGGAGACGGCCTTCACGACGCACTGACCCGCTGTTCGCTCCCCCGCACCACCACCCACCCCCCGCGCCCGGGCCGAAGGGCGATGCCGCCTTGCCCCCGCACCCCCAGGAGGACTGACCGATGCACTCCCCGCGCCGCTCCCGCCGCACGGCCGCCGCCGTCACCGGCAGCGCCGTCCTCGCGCTCCTCGCCACCGCCTGCACCGGCACCAACTCGGCCGGGGGTACGGATGATTCGGCCTCCGGCAAGGACGTGACCATCACCTTCTGGCACGGCTGGAGCCAGGAGAACGAGACCAAGGCGATCCAGGCGAACATCGACACCTTCCAGAGGCTGCACCCCAACATCCACGTGAAGGTGGTCGGCGACATCGCCGACGACAAGAGCGAGCAGGCGCTCCGGGCCGGCGGGCCCGACGCCCCCGACGTGGTGTCCTCCTTCAGCACCGACAACGTCGGCAAGTTCTGCTCGGCGAAGGTCTGGGCGGACCTGAACCCGCTGCTGAAGAAGGACGGCATAGACCCGGCCAGGACCTTCCCCGCCGCGATGCTCAAGTACAGCCAGTTCGAGGGCAGTCAGTGCTCGCTGCCGCTGCTCGGCGACTCCTACGGGCTCTACTACAACAAGACGGCCTTCGCCGCCGCCGGGATCACCGCGCCGCCGAAGACCTTCAGCGAGTTCGACGCGGACGCGGTCAAGCTGACCGTCGCCGACGGGGACGGCTACAAGCAGCTCGGCTTCATGCCGACCTACCACGGCTACGAGTCCGCCCCCTCGCGCTACCTGGGCCAGTACGGCGCGTCCTACTTCGGCGGCGCCGGGAAGTCGAACATCGCCACCGACCCCAGGGTCGCCGCGATGTTCACCTGGCAGAAGAACCTGATCGGCAAGCTCGGCGGCTTCGACCGGCTGGAGAAGTACCGCAGCGGTTTCGGTGACGAGTACAGCGCCAAGAACCCGTTCGAGACCGGGCAGGTGGCGATGTCCATCGACGGGGAGTGGCGGACCGCCTCGATCGCCGAGGACAAGGTCTCCTTCGACTGGGCCACCGCGCCGTTCCCGGTGCCGGACGACCAGGCCGACACCTACGGGCGCGGCTACCAGACCGGCACCATCATCGGGATCGCCCGGACCAGCCGGAAGCAGGCCGCGTCCTGGGAGCTGGTCAAGTACCTGACCACCGACACCGATGCCGTGGTCGGATTCGCCAACGCGATCCACAACGTGCCCAGCACCATCGCGGCGCTCGGCTCGCCCAAGCTGGACGCCGATCCCAACTTCAGGACCTTCATCGACATCGCCAGGAACCCCGCCTCCGACACCACCCCGGCCAGCATCAACGGCGGCGCGTACCAGATCTCGATCCAGAACCTCGGCTACGCCTACGAGTCCGGCAAGCAGTCCGATCTGGCGGCCGGGCTCGCGGCCTCCGCCAAGGAGATCGACGCCGCCATCGACCAGGCGAAGTGACGTGGCAGTCGGCAGCACGGCCGTCCCTGCGGCGCTGAAGCGCAAGCACCGCCGGGAGACCGCCCGGACCCTGGCCTTCCTCTCCCCCTGGCTGATCGGCTTCGGCTTCTTCTTCGCCTACCCGCTGATCTCCACCGTCTACTTCTCCTTCATGCGGTACGACGGCTTCACCGCCCCGACCTTCAACGGCCTGAAGAACTGGGACTACGTCTTCAACCACTACCCCTTCTTCTGGCAGGGGCTGCGCAACACCCTCTGGCTGGTGGTCGTGATGGTCGCCCTGCGGGTCGCCTTCGGCCTCGGCATCGGCCTGCTGATCACCAAGCTGAAGACCGGCGTCGGCTTCTTCCGGACCGCCTTCTACCTCCCGTACCTGGCGCCGCCGGTGGCCGCCACGATGGCCTTCGCCTTCCTGCTCAACCCCGGCACCGGACCGGTCAACCACCTGCTCGGCGACCTCGGGCTGCCGCAGCCCGGCTGGTTCACCGACCCGTCCTGGTCCAAGCCGGCCCTCACCATGCTGGCGATGTGGGGCATCGGCGACCTGATGGTGATCTTCATGGCGGCACTGCTGGACGTACCGAAGGAGCAGTACGAGGCCGCCGAGCTGGACGGCGCGGGCCCCTGGCAGAAGTTCCGCTACGTGACCTACCCGAACATCTCGCCGATCGTGATGTTCGCGGTGGTCACCGGGGTGATCCAGACCATGCAGTACTACACCCAGGCGATCGTCGCCGGGAAGGTCGCCAGCGGCGTGATCGGCGGCTCGGGCCAGCAGTTCGAGCCCGGCTACCCGCACGGCTCCACCTGGACGCTGCCGCAGATGGTCTACAACCTCGGCTTCCAGCGTTTCGACACCGGCTCGGCCTGCGTGGCCGCGCTGGTCCTGTTCGCCATCTCGATGGCCGTCACCTCACTGCTGCTGCGGCGCCGAAGCGGCTTCCTGTCGAGCGAGGACTGAGATGACCGTGACCACCATGACCCGGCCCACGACGGCCTCACCCTCCACCACCACCGCCGCCGCCGGGGCGGCCCGCCGCAGGGCCGTGCTGCACTGGGTGGCCGTCCACTCCGTGGCCGTCGCGGCAGCCCTGTTCTTCCTGCTGCCGTTCGTCTTCGTCTTCCTCACCTCGGTGATGTCGGACCGCCAGGCGCTCACCGGCGACCTGTGGCCGCACCAGTGGCAGTGGGGCAACTACCTGAAGGTCTGGCAGACCCCCGGCTTCCTCGGCTGGTGGCGCAACACCCTCCTCTACGCCGGCCTCGGCACCCTGCTGACCATCGTCTCCAGCCTCCCGGTGGCCTACGCGCTGGCCAAGTTCCGCTTCCGGGGCCGCAACCTGGCCCTGATGGCGGTGATCTCGATGATGATGCTGCCGCCGCAGGTCACCGTCATCCCGATGTACCTGTTCTGGGCCAAACAGCTCCATCTCACCGGCTCGCTCTGGCCGTTGATCATCCCGATGGCGTTCGGCGACGCCTTCTCCATCTTCCTGCTGCGGCAGTTCCTGCTGACCATCCCGAAGGAGTACGTGGAGGCCGCCAGGATCGACGGCTGCGGTGAACTCCGCACCCTGCTGCGGGTGATCCTGCCGATGGCCAGGCCGGCCGTCGCGGCGGTCGCGCTGTTCCAGTTCTTCTACTGCTGGAACGACTACTTCGGCCCGCAGATCTACGCCAGCGAGAACGAGGGGGCCTGGACGCTCAGTTACGGGCTGGAGTCCTTCAAGGGCGCCCACCACACCGACTGGAACCTCACCATGGCCGCCACGCTGCTCGTGATGGCACCGGTGATCGTGCTGTTCTTCTTCGCTCAGAAAGCCTTCATCGAAGGCGTGACACTGACAGGGGTCAAGGGCTGATGTCTCTCAAACTGGCCATCGTGGGCGGCGGTTCGACCTACACGCCGGAGCTGGTCGACGGCTTCGCCCGGCTCCGCGACACCCTGCCGGTCGCCGAGCTGGTGCTGGTCGACCCCGCCGCCGACCGGCTGGAGCTGATCGGCGGCCTGGCCCGCCGGCTCTTCGCCCGGCAGGGGCACGGCGCGACGGTGACCACGACCACCGACGTGACGGCCGGAGTCGCCGGGGCGGACGCCGTCCTGCTCCAGCTGCGGGTCGGCGGGCAGGCCGCCCGGAACGAGGACGAGACCTGGCCGCTGGAGTGCGGCTGCGTCGGCCAGGAGACCACCGGCGCGGGCGGTCTGGCGAAGGCGCTGCGGACCGTGCCCGTGGTCCTGGACATCGCCGAACAGGTCCGCCGCACCAACCCGGACGCCTGGATCGTCGACTTCACCAACCCGGTCGGCATCGTCACCCGCGCCCTGCAGAACGCCGGGCACAAGGCCGTCGGGCTCTGCAACGTCGCCATCGGCTTCCAGCGCAAGTTCGCCGCCCACCTCGGCGTCGCGCCCGAACTGATCCGGCTCGACCACGTCGGCCTCAACCACCTCACCTGGGAGCGCGGCGTCACCCTGCTGGACGCCCCGGGCGCGACCACCGGGCGCGAGGTGCTGCCCGAACTCCTGGACGGCTTCGGCGAGTCCATCGCCGAGGACCTGCGCCTGCCGCTCCCGGTGATCCGCCGCCTCGGCGTGGTGCCCTCGTACTACCTGCGCTACTTCTACCAGCACGACGCGGTGGTCGAGGAGCTCCGGGTCAAGGGCTCACGGGCGGCCGAAGTCGCCGAGATCGAACGGCAGTTGCTCCGGATGTACGCCGACCCGGCGCTGGACACCAAGCCCGAGCTGCTCGGCCGGCGCGGCGGCGCGTTCTACTCCGAGGCCGCCGTCCAGCTGATCGGCGCCCTGCTCGGCACCGGCGGCGGCACCGACGTCCAGGTGGTCAACACCCGCAACGACGGCGTCCTGCCCTTCCTCCCCGACGACGCGGTGATCGAGGTCCCCGCCGAGGTGGACGCCCAGGGCGTACGACCGCTGCCGCAGCGCCCCGTCGAACCGCTGTACGCGGGGCTGATCGCCTCCGTCACGGCGTACGAGCAGCTCGCCCTGGAAGCCGCTCTCAAGGGCGGCCGCCACCGGGTGTTCGACGCCCTGCTGGCCCACCCGCTGGTCGGCCAGCTGGACCTCGCCGACCGGCTGACCGACCGGCTGCTGGCCCACAACCGCACCCACCTGAGCTGGGCCTGAGCCGGTCCCGGCCGACACCGACTCCCCCCGGCCCGACCGGGCCGGGGGGACCTACCAGCGAGGACTGATGGACCGACCGATGGACCAGCAGCAGACTGCGCAACTCCACGGCGTGCTCGCCATCGACGCCGGCAACAGCAAGACCGACGTCGCCCTGGTCGGCGCCGACGGCACAGTGCTCGGAACGGCGCGGGGCGGCGGCTTCCAGCCGCAACTGGACGGCGCCGAGAAGGCCATCGCCGGGCTGGCCCCGCTGGTCGGGGCAGCAGCAGCCGAGGCGGGCCTCAGAGTCGCCGACGGGCCTCTCACCACCAGGGTCAGCGCCTGCCTGGCCAACGCCGACCTGCCCGTCGAGGAGCAGCAGCTCCAGGCCGCGCTCGCTGCTCAGCCGTGGGGGCTGAGCAGCGCCGTCGCCAACGACACCTTCGGGCTGCTGCGGGCCGGGACCGACGGGCCGCGCGGAGTCGCGGTGGTCTGCGGCGCCGGCATCAACTGCGTCGGACTGCTGCCCGACGGCCGCACCGCGCGCTTCCCGGCCCTCGGCCTGCTCACCGGCGACTGGGGCGGGGGCGGCGGGCTGGCCGCCGAGTCGATGTGGCACGCCGCCCGCGCCGAGGACGGGCGCGGGCCCGCCACCGCACTGGCCCCCGCCATCGCCGCCCACTTCGGGCTGCCCAGCGCGACCGCGGTCGCGGAGGCGATCCACCTCGGGCAGCTGGAACGGATCCGGCTGCACGAGCTCTCCCGGGTGCTGTTCGCGGTCGCGGAGACGGGGGATGCCATCGCGCTCGGCCTGATCGACCGCCAGGCCGCCGAGATCGCCGGGCTCGCGGTGGTCGCCCTCACCCGGCTGGAACTGCTGGGCGAGGCGACGCCGGTGGTGCTCGGCGGCGGGGTGCTGGCCGCCCGGCACCCGCTCCTGATCGACAACCTGACCGTCAGGCTGGCCGCCGCCGCCCCGCTGGCCGAGCCCCGGATCGTGGTCGCCCCGCCCGTCCTCGGCTCCGCCCTGCTCGGCCTCGACCACCTCGCCGCCACCGGCCTGGGCGGCGGCCCGGCAGCCCAGCGCCGCCTCCGCACCGCCTACGCCGCCCGGCAGCCGATCGCCGCCTGCGCCGCCGGCCTCGCCTGAGCGCCGCCTCGGGCGGTCGGGCACTCGGGTCTCGGGCGATCGGAAGAGCCCGCCCCGCGCCCCCGGGGGTATCCCGGTCGCCCCGAGCGTGCCTCGGGGCGACCGGGGGCTCAACCGGCGTCCCGCCCGCGGAAGGTACGGCGGTAGTCGCGGGGTGCGACACCGATCCGGCGGACGAAGGCGGGGCGGAGCGAGACCGCCGAGCCGAAACCGCAGCGGGTGGCGATCTCGTCCACCGGCAGGTCGGTCTCCTCCAGCAGGCGCTGGGCGGCCAGGACCCGCTGCTCCAGCAGCCAGCGCAGCGGCGGGATCCCGGTCGCGGCGGTGAAGTGCCGGGCGAAGGAGCGCTCGGACATGGTCGCCAGCTTCGCCAACCGTCCGACCGTCCACGGCACTCCGAGCGCACCGAGTACCGTGGCACGGACCGCCCCCAGCGGGTCGTCCGCCAGGGCGGCCCCGGGTACGGGCGAGGGGATGAACTGCGCCTGCCCGCCGGCCCGGAACGGCGCGGTGACCATCGCGCGGGCGATCGTCGCCGCCGCCTGCTGCCCGTGGGCCGAGCGGACCAGGTGCAGGCAGAGGTCGATCCCGGCGGCGACCCCGGCGGAGGTCCAGAGCTCGCCGTCACCGGTGAACAGCACCTCGGGATCCACCTCCACGGCGGGGTGGCGGCGGGCCAGTTCGGGGGCCAGCGCCCAGTGGGTGGTGGCGCGCCGGCCGTCCAGCAGGCCGGCCTCGGCGAGGACGAAGGCCCCGGCGCAGAGCGAGGCGATCGGCACGCCGCGCGCGTGCACGGCGCGCAGTGCGTCCAGGATCTCGGGGGCCCGCGCGGCGGCCGGATCCTCGACTCCGGGCACCAGTACCAGATCGCATCCGGCGAGCGCGGCGAGCCCGTGGTCGGGCAGCCGTTCCAGTCCACCGCCGAGCCGGACCCGTGCGCCCGCCGGCCCGCAGACCCGCAGGTCGAAGGCGGGCACGCCGGGCCGGCCGGCCCGGTTCGCCCAGACCTCGCCGATCACGGCGTAGTCGAAGGCCCGTACACCGTCGAAGAGCAGGCACCCCACCGTACGCATGGCGGGGACACCTGCGGCGGGACCGGCAGCAGTACTCATGGCGGAAATCTATCGATCACCGGCAGTCCCGCCACTCACCGCGGCTCCAGGCCCGGCCACAGGATGGAGCCATGACGAACACCGCAGCCTTCGACGCACCGCTCCACCTCGCCGACGACGCAGTCCTGATCGTGATCGACGTCCAGCAGGGCTTCGAGCGGTACGACCACTTCGGGCCCCGGGACAACCCCGCAGCCGAGCAGCGGATCGCCGAGCTGCTGGACCTCTGGCAGACCACCGGCCGCCCCGTCGTGGTGGCGCAGCACCAGTCGGCGGCCGGTCCGCTGGAGCCCGGTACCCCCGGCTACGAGCTCAAGCCCTTCGTGGCCGCCGCCAAGGCCGACCTCCACATCACCAAGACCGTCAACAGCACCTTCTACGGCACCCCCGACCTGCACGCCTGGCTCCAGGAGCGGGGCGCCACCCAGCTGGTGACGGTCGGCATCATGACCAACGCCTGCAACGAGACCACCGCGCGGATGGGCGGCAACCTCGGCTACGACGTGATCTTCCCGATCGACGCGATGCACACCTTCGACATGGCGGGCCCGGACGGCGAGTCGATCCCCGCCGCCGAACTCGCCCGTGCCACCGCTGCGGCGCTGCACACCATGCGGTTCGCCAAGGTGGTCACCACCGATGCCGTCCTGGCGGCGGGTGCGCTCGGGTAGCACGGCTGCGGTGCGGCGGCCGCCCCGGCCGGGCCGGGCGCTACGGCCGGTCGACCGGGCCAGGCGCTACGGCTGGTGGAGGTACGGCGTGGTGGTGCTCAGGGCCGCGAAGCCGAGCCGCCGGAGGATCGGGCTGCTCTGGTCGGAGGCGTCGACCTGGAGGTAGCGGTAGCCGCGCTCGGCGGCGATGTGGGCCCGATGGGCCACCATGGCCCGGTAGATGCCCCGGCCGCGCCACTCGGGGAGAGTCCCCCCGCCCCAGAGGCCGGCGAACGCGGTCCCGGGGTTGAACTCCAGCCGGGCGGCGCACACCGGCTGCTCACCGGCCATCGCCAGGACCACGGAGAGCGACTCCGGGTCCGTGGTCAGCCGGTCGAGCATCCGCTGCCGCAGCCGGGAGCCGTCCGTGCCGAAGACCTGCTCGTGGACGGCCGTCACCAGGTCGAGGCCGGCCTCGTCGGTCACCGGTACCAGCCGGACGCCGTCCGGCAGTCGGACCTCGACGGGCAGGTCCTCCACCCGGGCCACCAGCAGCGTCTCCGGGGGCTCGGGGACGAAGCCGGCCGCCCGGAGCCGGTCGCCCAGGTCGGCGGGACGGTCGTGGGAGTAGAGCTTCCACTCGAACTCCAGGCCCCGCGAGGTGAAGTGCCGTACCTGCGCCGCGATCGCCGCGTCGGCGGTGTCCTCGTCCAGGTCCGACCAGACCACGCCGTTCCACTCGTGCTCCGCGCCGACCTGCCGCACCACGCCGCCCACCCGCTCGACGACGCCCCCGGGGCTCTCGGCCGCCGCGTCCCGCCTCATCTGCTGGTCGAAGACCGCCAGCACCGCTTCACTGTCCATTGCCCCCGACTCCAGCAGCCGCCCGCCGGCACCGCAATCGGATTTCCCGACGGGCCGGGGCGGGGCCCGGAGGAACCGGTACGCCGCCCGCGCCCCGGGGGCCGGCCGGGTGCCCCCGGCTGGGGCAGGTCAGAGGAGCTCGGTGCGCACCCACTCGGCGAGGATCTTGGCGCAGCTGTCCACCGACTCCCGCCAGGTGCGGGCGGCGCCCTCGTTGGCCTCGTCGCTGACGTGCTTGATCAGCCGGATCGGGACGCCCGCCCGCTGGGCGACGGTGGCGAGTGCGTAACCCTCCATGTCGACCAGGTCGGCGCGCTCGGCCAGGCGGTCCCGGGCCTCGGGGTCGGAGACGAACAGGTCGCCGGTGGCCAGGGTCGGCCCGGCGGTCTCGCTGACGGTGATCGGTGCGCCGTAGACGCGGCCGCTGAGCGCCTTGAGGACCGGGGTGTCAATGTCGTGCTGGATCACCTGCGCCACCTGGTGGGTACCGGACCAGCCCGGACGGAGTGCGCCGGCGGTACCCAGGTTGACGATCTCGGCCGGAAGGTCGCCCCGGGCCAGCACGGTGGCCAGCGAGGCAGCCGCGTTGATCTTCCCCATGCCGGTGAGCAGCACAGGAAGGCTGTCGTCGAGGTAGACGGCCTCCTCCTGGACGGCGACGACGAGCAGCGGGCGGTCAGGGGTGATCGTTCCGAGCAGACGCATGCGGTCCATGGTAGGCGCCGCCACCGGGCGCCGACAGACACCGGCCGGAGCCGGGGAGCCGGGGTCCGTCGAAGCTCAAGAGCCGCGCAACTCGCGTGTGGCCGCCCGAAGCTGCGGCCATACTGCTTGGCAACGGGCGGGCTCCGGCGGACGGTGCGGCCCTTGGGGGGAGAGTGGGGCAGGTGGCAACACCGGCACAGGCGGGGGAAGTCGCACCGAGACCGACACCGGGACCGGCACCAGGACCGGGACCGGGATCAGCACCACCGGCACCGGAGTCACCAGCGCCGACTCCGCGACCGACACCGGCGACGACACCCGCACCCGCACCCGCACCGCCGACTCCCCGGCGTGGCCTGGCGCTGCTGCGGCGGACGACGGACACCGCGCCCGGCCGACTGCGCACGGCCGCCGTCCTGCTGACCGTCCTGGTGCTGGCCTTCGGCACGCTGGCGGCCTGGCAGGCGACCGGCCGGGCCCGTGCAGCGGACCAGGTGGTCTCGCACAGCCAGCCGCTCAGCCAGAACGCCGCCGAGATCTACCGCTCGCTCGCCGACGCCGACGCCACCGCCGCCTCCGCGTTCCTGCTCGCGGGCGACGCCCCGCAGGCCGTCCGCGACCGCTACCGCGCCGATCTCGACACCGCCGCCCGGCTGCTCGCCGAGGCCGCCGCCAGGACCGGCTCCTCCTCCGACGCCCAGCAGTGGGTCGCCACCCTCAACCGGCAACTCCCGCAGTACGCGGGCCTGGTGGAGACCGCGGGGGCGGACAACCGGCAGGGTCTGCCGCTCGGCGGAGCCTATCTGCGGTACGCCTCCAAGCAGATGCAGGAGTCCATGCTGCCCGCCGCGGAACGCCTCGCGGCGGTGGAGGCCGCGCAGTTGGACGGCGACTACGCGGACGCCGGCGCCTTCCCGTGGGCGGCACTCGTGCTGGGCGGGCTGACGCTGGCGGCGCTGATCCGGTGCCAGGTGCTGCTGCTGCGCCGGACCAACCGGGTGTTCAGCCCCGGTCTGCTCGGCGCCACCGCCGCCGTACTGGCCGCAGTGCTCTGGCTCGCGACCGGCAGTCTGTCCGCCCGGTCCGACCTGACGGACAGCCGGGAGCACGGCGCGGTCCCGCTGCGGACCCTCGACCAGGCCAGGATCGAGGCGCTCCAGTCGCACACCGCGGAGAACATGGACCTGGTCGCCCGGGGCGCCTCCGACACCTACGCCGCGCGCTGGGCCGCGCTCACCGGCGCGCTGGCCGGTCCGCTCGCCGGGGACGGCGGCAGCCGGACGGGCGGCGGCAACCTCGCGCTGGCCCGTGCAGGCGCGCCCGGCGAGGCGGACGCGGCCCTGGCCCGGGCACTGGACCTCTTCACCACCTGGGACGGCCGCCACCAGGCCGCCGCCAAGAGCAACGAACAGGGCGACTACGACGCCGCGCTGCGCACCACGGTCGGGGCTTCCGACGACTCCGCGGAGGGCGTCTTCACCGCACTCGACCAGCAGCTCGCGCGGGCCGCGACGGCCGAGCAGACGGCGTTCACACGGTCCGCGAAGGGCACCGACGGGGTGCTGGACGCCGTGGCGGCGGGTGCCGCGGTGCTGGCCGTCCTGGCGGCGGTCGGTGTGATCAGGGGCCTGGGCCGCCGACTGGCCGAGTACCGGTGAGGGGGAACCGACGATGCGCACGGCAACAACAGCACGGCAGGTGACGGACCGTACCGCGACCGGACGCACCGCGCCGCGACGTACGGCGACGGCGCGCGCTGCGCGGATGACGGGCGTCGCCGTGCTCGCGGCCTGGCTGATCGGCGCGGGCACCTCGGGTGCGGTCGGTCCGGCCACGGCGGCGCAGCCCAGGGCCGAGGCGGCCGCGCCGCAGTCAGCGCAGGATCTGGCGGGCGGCTGCGAGGACCGTACGGCGGCGCCGAGTCCGAACGAGAGCGGGCCCAAGGTCCGGCAGATCAAGCAGCGCGGCACACTGATCGTCGGGGTGGACCAGAACAGCTACCACTGGGGCTACCGGAACCCGCAGACCGGCCGGATCGAGGGCTTCGACATCGACCTCGCCAGGGCGGTGGCCAAGGCGATCCTCGGCGACCCGGACAAGGTGACCTTCCGGACCGTCCCGACGGCCAAGCGTATTGAAGCCATCAAGACCGGCCAGGTCGATCTGATCGCCCGTACCATGACGATCACCTGCGAGCGGTGGCAGGACGTCGCCTTCTCGGCCCCGTACTTCGCCTCCGGCCAACGGCTGGTGGTCCCCAGGGCGGCGAAGGTCACCAACCTTGAGCAGGGGCTCAAGGGCAAGCGCGCCTGCGTGGCCGACCAGTCGTCCTCGCAGGCGCTGCTCAAGCAGAACCCTTACGGCACTGCCGACGTCAAGGTGGTGGAGAACCAACTCGACTGCCTGGTGCTGATGCAGCTCGGCCAGGTGGACGCCACGCTGACCGACACGGCGCTCGCGGCCGCCCAGGCCGCGCAGGACCCGACGGTCGAACAGGCCGGCGGGCAGATCGCGTTCGCCCACATGGGCATCGCGATGAAGAAGGAGGACACCGACCTGGTGGCGCGGGTGAACCAGGTGCTGGTGGACTACCGGGCGAACGGCGGCTGGCGGGCGAGCTACGACCACTGGCTGGCCGCGAGCATGGGTGCCGACCCGGCGGACTACCTCAGGTGACGGATCCGCGATAGTGGCAGGCTCCGGGCCATCGCAGGCCCGGAGCAGTGACAGGACCGGAACCGTGACCGGACCCGGGACACGACCGTACGGACAGAGGAAGGACGGAGCGTTGGCAGGATCTGCTGGCCCGGTGATGAACCGGGAGGAGGTGGACCGCGCACTGGCGCGGCTCGGCGCGGAGCGCGATGCCGTGGAGGCGGCGCTGCTGGCCCTGCAGGACCACCCCGGCCGCCGGCTGCTGGAGGGCGCCGCGCTGAGCGGCCGGACCGAGGAGCGCTGGTCCGTCGCCGCGCAGGGCCTGACGCTGCTCTGGGCGCTGTTCGACCGCTACTCGGAGGCGCTGGCCTCCGCCCGGGCGGTCCGCTCCCGCCGCAACCGTCCGGGCAGCGCCGAACTGGCCGAGCTGAGCGAACTGCTCGGCGGCGCGGCCGTGACCGTCTCCGGCGGCCAACTGCCGGACGTGGCGGGCCCCGGACCGGCCCGGCTGGTGGAACGGGTCAGCCTGGACGTGCTGATGGAGCGGATGAACGCCTGGTACGCCACCGTGCTGGAGGTGGTGAACGCCGCCGACGCGGTCTGGTCCGCGCTGCCCGCCCGGATAGACCTGCTGCTGGCCGAGCTCGGCCGGGTGCAGATGCTCGCCGTCTCGGTCGGCGTCCGGCCCGGCGCGCACCCGCTCGGCGACGACCTGACCCTGCTCAGCGGGGAGCTGACGGCGCTGCGGGCCGAGGTCCTGGCCGACCCGCTGGCGCTCTGGCGCCCGGTCCGGGTGCCCGCGCAGCGCGGCAGCGACACCCCCACCGGCGCGGGCCCGTTCGCGCCGGCCTCGGGTGTGGTGGACACCGAGCGCTTCGACCGCGCCGGACGCGGCCTGGACGAGATCCGGGTCGAACTGGAGGGCCTGCTCCGGCTGCGCGACGAGGCCCACGAGCGGCTCCAGCAGGTCGGCGACCTGCTGCAACGGGCCGACGCCACGCTGGCGGAGGCCCGGCGCGCCCGGGGCGAGGTGCTGGCGAAGATCGCCGCGACCGAGGTCCCGGCCGTCCCCGGGCCCGCCTCGGCGCTGCGCGAACGGATCGTCCAGGCGGTGGAGTTCCAGCAGTCCGGCCAGTGGCACCGGCTGGCATCGCTGCTGGACACGCTGGAGGACGCCGCCGCCAAGGAGCTCGCCCGGGCCCGGCAGTCGCTCACCGAGGTGGCCCAACCGCTCGCCCTCCGGGCCGAGTTGCGCGGACGGCTGGAGGCGTACAAGGCGATGGCCGCCCGGCTCGGCGTGGCCGAGGACCCAGTGGTCGTCGAGCGCTTCGAGAAGGCCCGCTGGCTGCTGTGGAGCGCACCGTGCGACCTGCGGGCGGCGGCGGAGGCGGTGAGCCGCTTCCAGCAGGCACTGCGGCCGGTGCGGCCGGAGGCTGCGCAGCCGGCCGGGGAGTCGGCGGTTGGCGGATCGGCGACCGGGTACCAGGACGAGCGGGGGGCTTGAGAATCATGGGTGAGGCGGGCGAGGCGTGCGCACGGCCGGATTGCTCCGGTTCGGGCGTGATCGATGCCGACGGCTACTGCGACGAGTGCGGGCTGGCCCCGGCGGCGGCCGCGCCGAACGGCCGGACCGGGCAGGCCGCGCAGAGCGGGCAGACGGGCCCCGGCGGCACCTCCGGCCCCGGCAACCGGTGCACCAGGGGCGACTGCGCCGGGACGATCGACGCGGACGGCTACTGCGACGAGTGCGGGCTGGCTCCGCTGGAGACGGGCGCCCGGACCCAGCCGTACCTGCCCTCGGCCCGCACCGGTTCGCCGGACTCCGCCCGCACCGGTTCGACCAGTACCGGTTCGGCCCGGTCGATGTCGGGCCGCTCCCGCTCGCACCGCTCCGCCCGTACCGGCAGCGGCCGTTCGCTCTCGGTGCGCAGCGGCAAGGGCGGCAGTGCGGGTACGGCGCGGCGCGGCAACCTGGGCGCCGGGCTGGTGACGGTGCCTCCGGTCCCCGGCCCCGACCCGGCCGCAGCCGTACTGACCGACCCCCAGGTGCCCGAGCGCAAGCGGTTCTGCAGCAAGTGCGACACCCCGGTGGGCCGGGAGAAGAACGGCCGTCCGGGCCGTCCCGAGGGCTTCTGCACCAAGTGCGGCACGCCGTACTCGTTCACGCCCAAGCTGGCGCGCGGCGATCTGGTCGGCGGCCAGTACGAGGTGCTCGGCTGTCTGGCGCACGGCGGCCTCGGCTGGATCTACCTGGCCGTGGACCGGCGGGTCAGCGACCGCTGGGTGGTGCTCAAGGGCCTGCTGGACACCGGCGACGAGGACGCCTTGGCGGTGGCGATCGCCGAACGCCGCTTCCTGGCCGAGGTGGACCACCCGAACATCGTCCGCATCATCAACTTCGTCGAGCACCCCGATCTGCGCTCCGGCTCGACCGACGGCTACATCGTGATGGAGTACGTCGGCGGCAAGTCGCTCAAGGACATCGCCAACGAGCGCCGCAGCCCCGACGGCCGCCGCGACCCGCTGCCGGTCGAACAGGCCATCGCGTACGCGCTCGAGGCGCTGCCCGCGCTGGGCCACCTGCACAGCCGGGGGCTGGTCTACTGCGACTTCAAGATCGACAACGTGATACAGGCCGAGGACTCACTCAAGATCATCGACATGGGTGCCGTCCGCCGCCTCGACGACGAGGGCCCGATCTACGGCACCGTCGGCTACCAGGCCCCGGAGATCGCCACCCACGGCCCCTCCCCCGCCTCCGACCTGTACACCGTGGCGCGCACCCTGGCCGTCCTGACCTTCGACTTCCAGGGCTACTCGACCGGCTACCGCTACGAACTGCCCGACCCCGAGCAGGTCCCGCTGTTCGCCACGTACGAGTCGTACTACCGCTTCCTGGTCCGGGCCACCGACCCCGACCCGGCCCGCCGGTTCGCCTCCGCCGAGGAGATGGCCGACCAGCTGACCGGCGTGCTGCGCGAGGTGCTGAGCCTGCAGGACGGGCGTCCGCGCCCCGCGCTCTCCACCCTGTTCGGACCGGAACTGCGCGTGGTGGACACCGAGTTGGCCACCGAGCCACTGGATGCGGCGGCCGCCGCACTGGCCCTGCCCGCCCCCCGCGTCGACCCCGCCGACCCCAACGCCGGCTTCCTCGCCACCCTGGTCGCCGGTTCGCCCGCCGAGGCCCTGGCCGCGCTGGCCACCGCGCCGAACCCCTCGGTCGAGCTGCTGCTGCGCGAACTCCGCGCCCACCTGGAGCTGCGGGACGGCCCCGCGGTGGACGCCGCGCTGCGCGCCCTGGAGGCCGACCACCCCGACGACTGGCGGGTCGTCTGGTACCGGGGGCTGGCCGCGCTGGTGATCCGGTCCTCCGGGTCCTCCGGGAGCACTGAGGCCGCCGGCGCCTCCGGGGCTGCCGCCCCGGCCCGGATCGCCGAGGCCGCCGAGGCCTTCGACGCCGTCTACGACGCCTTCCCCGGCGAGGCCGCGCCCAAGCTGGGCCTGGCCGTCTGCGCCGAACTGCTCGGCGCGGGCGAGGACGCGGCCGAATTCTACCGGCTGGTCGGCAGCACCGACCGGGCCTACGTCAGCGCCGCCTTCGGCCTGGCCCGGGTCCGGCTGGCCGCCGGGGACCGGCCGGGCGCGGTGCGCGCTCTGGAGGCGGTGCCCGAGGTGTCCACGCACTTCACCGCCGCCCGGATCGGCGCCGTCCGGGCCCGGCTGCGCGGCCGGGCCGCGGCGGAGCTGCTCGGACCGGACCTGGTCCAGTGCTCCGAGCAGCTGTCCGGGCTCGCCCTGGACGCCCGGCGGCGCGAGGAACTGGCGGTCGAGGTGCTGGACAGTGCGCTCGGCTGGGTGCTGGCCGGGCTGCCGGGCGAGGGCGGAAAGGCCGCCGTTCAGGTGCTCGGACATCCGGCCAGCGAGCGGGAACTACGGTTCGCTCTGGAACACTCCTACCGAGTGTTGGCCCGGTTGTCCGACCGGGCCGAGACCAGGATCGACATGGTGGAGCGGGCGAACCGGGCCCGCCCCCGGACGTGGGTGTGAGAGCGATGCCGCAGCAGACCGTGTGCCCGAGCTGTGCCGAGCCGCTGGAACCGGAGGACGTCTTCTGCGGCGCCTGCGGCCGAAGCCTGAACGAACCCGAACCCGAACCCGAGCCCGCCCCCGAGGCCAGTCCCGAGGCCGCTCCCAGGACCGAGGCCGCCGCGCCGCCGAGCTGCGTGCACTGCGGTTCGGCCGAGCTCACCGTCGAGGGGTACTGCGAGTCCTGCGGGGGCGTGCAGCCCCGGCCGCGCGACCACCAGGAGCGCTCCCTCGCGGGCGTCGCCGGGGTCACCGACCGCGGTCTGCGCCACCACCGCAACGAGGACGCGTTCACCGTGGCCGCCACGTCGCTGCCCGGCGGCGAGCCCGCCGTGGTCGCGGTGGTCTGCGACGGCGTCTCCTCCTCCGCCCGGCCCGACGAGGCGTCGGCGGCGGCCGTCGACGCCGCCTCGGAGTCCCTGCTGACCGCCCTGGAGCAGGGCGAGGAGCCCGAGGCCGCGATGCGCGGCGCCATCGAGGCGGCCGCGCACGCCGTCTCCGCGCTGGCGCAGGACGGACCGCTCACGCCCGGTGGCAGCCTCAACGCGCCGGCGTGCACCTATGTCAGCGCGATCTCGGCCGCCGGACGGATCACCATCGGCTGGGTCGGCGACACCCGGGCGTACTGGATCCCTGACGACCGGGTCTCCGCCGTCCCGTACCGGCTCACCGAGGACGACTCCTGGGCGGCCAGGGTGGTCGCCGCCGGGCTGATGGGCGAGGCCGAGGCGTACGCGGACCCTCGTGCGCACGCCATCACCGGCTGGCTCGGCGCGGACGCGGAGGAGCTCGAACCGCACACCGTCAGCTTCACCCCGCACGTCCCCGGTGTCCTGCTGGTCTGCACCGACGGCCTGTGGAACTACGCCGAGGCCGCCACCGACCTGGCCTTCTTCGTCCGCGCCGACGCCCGGACCGACCCGCTGGCGGCCGCCCAGGCGCTGGTGAGGTTCGCGGTCACGGCCGGCGGACACGACAACATCACCGTCGCCGTCCTGCCGATCGACCCGCCCGCCATCGAACCCGCCCCGACCCTGGTCGACTTCCAGCCCTTCCGGACGCTGCCGGACCAGCCCTCCCCCGCAGCCACCGGCACCGCCATCTGACCCACCGCCACTCCGGCACCGGCCCACCTCCCTCGCGCCCGGCCCACTCTCCCTCGACCCACTTCGCCCCCGGCCCACTCTCCCCCGGCTCACTCACCGCTCTACTCACTCACCGCTCGACAGGAGCAGCGATGGCCACTCTGTCCAAGTCGCACCCGAGTTTCAGCGTCGACATCTTCCAGAACGAGTACCTGGCGGACGGCGCTCGCGAGGTGAACGCGATCGTGACCGTCACCGCCACCGGCGGCGGCACCTCGGGCGGGCGGCTGTCCGCCGACAGCGCGCGGGCCGAGGCCGCGGTGGTCGTCATGGTCGACTGCTCGGGTTCGATGGACTACCCGCCGACGAAGATGCGCAACGCCCGTGAGGCCACCGCCGTCGCGATCGACGCGCTGCGGGACGGCGTCGCCTTCGCCGTGGTCGCGGGCACCCACAACGCCACCGAGGTCTACCCGGGCAACGGCAAGCTGGCCGTCGCCGACCACGCCACCCGCCAGCAGGCCAAGCAGGCCCTGCGCAAGCTCAACCCGGCCGGCGGCACCGCGATCGGGACCTGGCTGACCCTGGCCGACCAGCTCTTCGAGACCCGGTCCGACATCCCCATCCGGCAC
>NZ_JYJF01000579.1 GCF_000955975.1 Saccharothrix sp. ST-888 | reverse complement strand
CGCTCTTCAGCGCGATGGTGGTCAGGTTGCGGCCCATCACGTCGTGCAGGTCGCGGGAGACGCGCAGCCGCTCATCGGCCACCGCCAGCTGCGCCTGGGTCTCCCGCGCGGGCTCCATCTCCCAGACCACCGCGACGACCCAGACCGCGTTGCGCAGGGGGGGGCTGCGGGCCAGAGAGGCCAGGCGCTGCTCGGCGCGGCGGCGGCTGGGGGACGGGGGGGGCGGGATGGGGATCGGCGACGGCGGCGTGCACAGGTGTCCCAAGCCCCGTGCGGGCAGCGGCAGGGGGCTGGCCGGACTCCGCGAAAGGCTGGCCGCCCTCGGTGGCGGACTCACCTGCGGTCGGCCCGGATC
>NZ_JYJF01000578.1 GCF_000955975.1 Saccharothrix sp. ST-888 | reverse complement strand
CAGAGCAGTGCCTTCGGCCGCTTGCCGGACTCCAGCTCGACATGCGAGGCGGGGTTGAAGGTGATCAGCTCGCGGGCGATGGCGGCGTTCAACGCGGCCGGGAGCGTCGACCGGACGCGCGGGCGGGTGGGCGGGCCGGCGGGCTTCCGGTAGGGCTGCATCGCGGCCAAGCCGGTCCGCCCGGCGAACCGAAGGCAGAGGCGCGGGCACGACTAGCCGAGGAGCGGACCAAGTTTGCCGCGTTGCCGCCCTCCCTGAAGCTCACCGGCCCGGCCACCCGCCAGCGCGTCCGGTCGACGCTCCGGGCCGCGTTGAACGCCGCCATCGCCCGCGAGCTGATCACCTTCAACCCCGC
>NZ_JYJF01000577.1 GCF_000955975.1 Saccharothrix sp. ST-888 | reverse complement strand
ACCGAGGCCGCCGCCGCCGACTGCCAGCAGTGCTCCCGCACCGACAACAGCTTCCTGTGGACGGACAGCCACTGGCCGCTGAGTGGCCGCACCGGGACGACCGCCGTGCCGTCGATGCTGCTGCTGATGCCCCGCGCCCACCACGGCCTCGCCGACCTGCCGCCCGCGCGGGCCGCCAGGGTCGGCTCGCGCCTCCAGCGGATGAGGCGGGCCGTGATGTCGCTCGGCGGTATCGGCCGGGTGCACGTCTACAAGTGGGGCGACGGCTCCGCGCACCTGCACATCTGGATGGTGGCCAGGCCCGAGGGCCTGATGCAGCTGCGCGGCGCCTGCCTGCCGCTCTGGGAGGACGTAC
>NZ_JYJF01000576.1 GCF_000955975.1 Saccharothrix sp. ST-888 | reverse complement strand
GGCGAGGACGCGGTCGAGCAGGTCCCCGACCATGCCACCAGCGCGGGCGAGACGGCGGAGGGCGTCGAAGGTTCCGCCGACTCCGGGATCGAGAGCGTGACGGAGAAGTACCCGGGGGACCGGGGCGGGCTGGGGCCGGCTCCGCGCGTCGACGGACCGTGGGACATCTCCGACCTGGAGAAGCCGGAGGAAGGGCGGGTCGGCCGCGTCGGCGTCCTGATCCCCGGAGTCGAGGGGATGGCGCCCAGGGTGGAGGGGGCCGGCGACGCGATCGTGGCCGGCACGCTGGTCCTCGGCAACAGCGCGAGCCAGCTGCAGGCCTGTGCCGCCCCCAAGTCCGAGGGCATCTGGGGTG
>NZ_JYJF01000575.1 GCF_000955975.1 Saccharothrix sp. ST-888 | reverse complement strand
GACTGGACCACGCCGATGTCGGTCTCCCGGGCCAGGCCGGAGAGGGCCAGCGCGAGGTAGTCGCGGGGGGCCTGCCCGCCCTCCCTGGTCATGTCCCAGGGCGTGGCCTAGCCCACCGCGCGCGGCCGCGAGGCGGTGAAGCCGCCGACGTGCTCGGCGACGACCCCGAGCTCCGCATGGTACAGGCGGTGGCGGGCAATGGCCGGGCGGCCATCACGGCCTAGGCCGGCTATGCCTGGCGCGAGCAGCGCCCGGCCGGCTGCGCCGAGGCCACTGAGCACGGGCTGCGCGGCGGCACCCCCGGCCGCGACCACCGGCCGACCGGGGCCCGCGCCCTCGCCCCGGTGGCCCGGAC
>NZ_JYJF01000574.1 GCF_000955975.1 Saccharothrix sp. ST-888 | reverse complement strand
GCCGTTCGCGGCCAGGTGGCCGGTGGTGCTGCGGGTGTGCCCCGCGTCCGCGGCGCTGCGCGCGCGGCGCAGGTCTGCGAGCTGGTGGTGCCCGGTGCGAAGAAGCAGGGTGGAGGCGGCCAACAGAAGCAGGGCGGCAGCAAGCGAGGGGTAGGAGGAGCCGCGGGCAAGAGCGGCGCGCGGACCATGCTGGACTAGGACGGCGCAGACGGCGTCGGCCTGCCGGGACCGCTGGCGCGTGCCGCCGACCCCGGCCGCATCGTGGTGACCACCGGGATGCTCCGCGCCCTCACCGGCCCCGAATGCGCCGTGCTGCTGGGCCACGAACAGGCCCACCTCAAGGCCCGCCACCACCG
>NZ_JYJF01000573.1 GCF_000955975.1 Saccharothrix sp. ST-888 | reverse complement strand
GACCTGACCGGCGGCGGCCGGCTGCGACTGGTGGTCACCGACGGCGGCGACGGCATCGACTACGACCACGCCGACTCGGCCGCCCCGCCGCTGAGCTGCGGCAGCGGACCGGCCGCCGGCAGCCACCCGCTCAGCGACCTGGCCTGGTCCTCGGCCGTCAGCGGCTGGTGCCCGGTCGACCGCGATCGCAGCAACGGCGCACAGCAGTCCGGCGACGGCCGGCCCCTCGGCATCCGGGGCACCACGTACGCCAAGGGCCTCGGTGCGCACGCCTACAGCGAGATCGACTACTACCTCGGCGGCACCGGCACCAACCTGGGTGTGGACGTCGGCGTGGACGACGCGTCCCACGGCAA
>NZ_JYJF01000572.1 GCF_000955975.1 Saccharothrix sp. ST-888 | reverse complement strand
CCCCGCCGCCGAGTGCGGTCGCCTCGGCGAGCACACAGATGCCGAAGATGTCCATGTTCTTGCGGACGGCCAGCAGGCCGGCGGACAGGGCGAAGACGAAGATGCCGATCAGCTCCAGCGCCTGCTGGACGTCGGGCGGGACGAGCTGCGAGGTCACCGTCCATGCTTACCTGCGCCGCGACCCCGGCGTGCCCCCGGCGCGCGGTGCGGCGCCCACCGCACGCGGGCGGCGCACCGGGTGCCCTGTCACACCGCCGGGTTCTCGTGGCTCTCCCGGCTCTCGGGGCTCTGCTGGTTCTCCGGCCTCTTCTGGTTGCCCGCGCCGTGCTGGCTCTCAGGCCTCTTGGCGGTGTCCG
>NZ_JYJF01000571.1 GCF_000955975.1 Saccharothrix sp. ST-888 | reverse complement strand
CTGGAGATCCCCGGGGACGAGGTGCCCGAGCACCTGGCCGCCGCGGGTCAGCTGCGGATGCAGCACAAGCAGGCCTCGCTGTAGGAGCTGCGGGCGCTGGCCGACTCGCCGCTGACCAAGCACGCGGTGGCCGGACGGATGCTCCCGATCCTGGCGATGGCTGCCAAGCGCGTCCCCCCACCCCCTCCCCCAGCCCTCGGGCCCACCCCGGCAGGCCACTTGGTCAAGCCAGGCGGACAGCCTGCCGCCCGCGCGGGTGCCGCGGGGGCGACCGAACGGAGTCCGCCGCCCGCGCGCGGAACGGCTGGTGCCCACCATGCGCCCCACCGGCCGTTCCGCGTCCGGGCGGCCGACCC
>NZ_JYJF01000570.1 GCF_000955975.1 Saccharothrix sp. ST-888 | reverse complement strand
AGCCGGGCGAGGCGGTCGTCGGACGGGTGGGCGAGCCTGCTCGCGGCCGGGTAGGACTGCGCCGTGAACATGCGGTCCGCACTGACCTCGCCGAGCAGGTGGCCCATCACCACCGGGTCGTGCAACAGCCCCAACGCCCGGACGAAGCTGAATCTGGAGCGGAGCCGGTACCAGCTGATGTCGGCGATCCTCATCGCCCCGTCCCCCTTGTCCAGCGCCTGCAACACGGCAGTGCTCCCCACCACCGATGCCACTTCGACCACCCCGTCCCGGCTCCGGCGCTCGGGAACACCCCGCTCCAGACGGCCGTGGACTCCCAGTACACCGCGCTGACCGTCGCCGACGTCACCTGGGCGC
>NZ_JYJF01000058.1 GCF_000955975.1 Saccharothrix sp. ST-888 | reverse complement strand
CGGCGTCCAGCGGCGACCGGGCCTCCGCCGCCAGGCCCCACCGCTGGTGCGCGTAGGTCGCGAAGGGCGCGTGGATCAGCCCGTCGAGCCTGCCGTCCGGGTGCCGGATGTAGGCCCCCGCTGCCAGGCACTCCTGCGCCAGGGCCACGGGGGCCGGACTGACACCCCACCAGAAGTCGAGCGCCATCCGCAGACAGGCCATCCCGCACAGCCGCCAGGACCAGTACTCGTACTCCTCCGGACTCTGGGCGCCCGAGCGCTCCCAGAGCGGGTCGCTGGAGGCGAGCAGCGTCCCGTCGAGGATGTCCGGGGCGAGGTCCGGGGACTCCCACTGGGAGTAGTAGGGCACCTGGTGGATGATCGACTTCACCCTTCCGATTGTGGCGCACGGACGCGCTCGCCGCCCCACGGCGGGACGGCGAGCACGCCGTGAACACGGGCAGTACCCGCCCGCATACGGAGCGTCCACCACCGAGCGTGCGCTGCCGTTCACGCCCGAGGATCACCCCTACCGGGAGTACGTCACCAGGCGTACGCCTCGGGAGCCGGGCGGCGGCCCGGGAAGATCTCGTCCAGGCGGTCGAGAACCTTCTGATCCAGCGTCAGGTCGATTGCCCGGACGGCGGCGTGCAGCTGCTCCAGGGTGCGCGGTCCGACGATGGGGGCGGTGACGGCGGGGCGGGAGAGCAGCCAGGCGAGAGCGATGTCGCCGGGCTCGTGGCCGAGTTCGGCGGCGTAGTCCTCGTAGGCCGCGAGCTGCTCGCGCTTGTCCTCCAGGCGGCCCACCGCGTGGTCGTTGAGCCGCCGGACGCCCTCGCGCTCCTTGCGCAGGACGCCGCCGAGCAGTCCGCCGTGCAGCGGGGACCAGGGGATCAGACCGAGCCCGTAGTGCTCGGCGGCCGGGATGACCTCCAGCTCCACGCTGCGCTCCATCAGGTTGTAGAGCGACTGCTCGCTGGTCAGGCCGAGGAAGTGGCGGGCCCTGGCGGCCTCCTGGGCCTGGGCGATGTGCCAGCCGGCGAAGTTGCTGGAGCCGACATAGATGATCTTGCCCTGGGCCACCAGGACCTCCATGGCCTGCCAGATCTCCTCCCAGGGCGTGGCCCGGTCGATGTGGTGCATCTGGTAGAGGTCGATGTGGTCGGTCTGCAGCCGCCGCAGGCTGGCGTCCACCGCGCGCCGGATGTTGAGGGCGGACAGCTTGCCCTCGTTGGGCCACTCCCCCATGTCGCCGTAGAGCTTGGTGGCGATCACGGTCTTCTCACGCCGGCCGCCGCCCCTGGCGAACCAGTTGCCGATGATGGTCTCGGTGCGGCCCTTGTTCTCACCCCAGCCGTAGACGTTGGCGGTGTCGAAGAAGTTGATGCCCAGATCGTGGGCGGTGTCCATGATGGTGTGCGCCTCGGCCTCCTCGGTGTGCGGGCCGAAGTTCATGGTGCCCAGGCAGAGACGGGAGACGGTGAGGCCGGTACGGCCGAGATGGGTGAACTTCATGCCGTCACCCTCCGCCCGCACCAGCCCGTTTGTCCAGCATCCGGCGTCCGGCGACCGCGAGCCGCGCCCCGATCGGTCCCGGTCCGCCACGGTTCGGTGCAGTCTCGGTCCGGTCTGCGAACTACCGTCCGTGCGAGGCGAATTTGCGGACCGCCAGCGGGGCGAACACCACCGGCAGCAGCCCCGACCAGAGCAGGGTCGCAGTGACCGGGTGCTGTACCGGAACAGCACCGGCAGTCCGAGCTGCGGCAGGGCGATGCTGCGGCCGGCGCCGGAGGTGACCACGACTCGCCGTTCGACCGCTTCGGCAACCGGATCGCCGGCTCGCCGGCCGCGAGGTGGGCCAACACGGCTGCGGCCGTGCCGAGTTGCGCCGCGTCCGTGACGGTGACCTCGATCCGGGTGCCGATCGCGGCCTCGAAGCGGGCGGGGGTGCCGAACTCCCGAAGGAACACCTCTTCGACCTGATGGTCGCCCAGGTCGCGGGCGAGTTCGAGCTGCCCACCGAGCCCTCCGGCGAGTGGCGAGGCCGATCTCACCGCGTCGGCTCGCACCGAACTGACCGGCCCGGCCCGGTCAAGATGGAGGCGCTCTCCCAACTCAACGGGTTCCTCTGCCAGTTCGCCGAATGGGACCGCTCGTCGACCGGCAACAGCCCGCGCTGGATCGCCGAGATGGTGAGCTACCTCCAGGGCGTCGCCATGAGCGGTCGGTGCCCGAGGCTCACCCAGGTACTCGCCGAGGGGTCGGCCCCGAGCGCCCCGGACGCCGTCTTCGACCGCCTGCTGCAGCGCATCCTGACGGCCATCTGCGAAACCTGACCTCCCAGGGGGCAGCACACCGGGGGCATGGGCCGCCGCTCGGTCAACCGCGGGGCGCGGTCGGCAGCCAGAGGCCCGCGCCCCTGCCTGCCGACCCCTGCCGACCCGGCCGAAACCCTGCCGCCGCCTGCGCCCGAAGTGCGGCTAGGCAGTACGCCGCAGCAGCGCCAGGTACATCGCGTCGGTACCGTGCAGGTGCGGCCAGAGCTGGACGTCCGGTCCCTCCCCGAGCGCGGGCACGCCGGGCAGCAGCGGGCGCGCGTCGATCCACTCCAGGCCGGGCTCCGCGCGCAGCACGTCGTCCACCACCGCACGGGTCTCGGCGAGGTGCGGCGAGCAGGTCGCGTAGCCGACCACTCCGCCGATCCGGGTGGCCCGGACCGCCGCGCGCAGCAGGTCCCGCTGGAGCGGCCCGAAGCCGGGGATGTCGTCCTGGCGGCGGCGCCAGCGGGCCTCCGGCCGACGCCGCAGCGCACCGAGCCCGGAGCACGGCACGTCCACCAGCACCCGGTCGAAGGCGCCCGCCCGCCAGGCGGGACGCGTGCCGTCGGCGGCGATCACCGTGTACGGCCCCGGATTGCCGTTCAGCGCACGGGCGACCAGGCGGGCGCGGTGCGGCTGCTTCTCGGAGGCGACCAGCGCGGCGCCGCGCTCGGCGGCGAGGGCACCGAGCAGCGCGGCCTTGCCGCCGGGGCCCGCGCAGCCGTCCAGCCAGAGCCGGTCCGCGCCCTCCACCGGCGCGTTGGCCAGGGCGAGTGCGACCAGCTGGCTGCCCTCGTCCTGGACACCGACCCGGTTCTCCCGAACCGCCTCGATACCGCCCGGCTCGCCGCCCTCGGCGAGCCGCACCGCGTACGGGGACCAGCGTCCGGGCTGCGCCTCGGGCAGCGCCTCGCGCAGTTCGCCGACGGTGGCACGGCCGGGGCGGGCGACCAGGGCCACCTCGGGGCGGTCGTTGTCGGCCCGCAGCAGCTCCTCGATCGCGGTCCGGCCGGAGGCGTCCGGCTGCCAGCGGCCGAGCGCGTCCCAGAGCGCGGAGACCACCCAGCGCGGGTGCGAGTGGACGACCGCGAGATGGTCCTCGGCGTCCTGCTCGTACGGCGGGGCGACCTGCTGCACCCAGGCGTCCAGGTCCTGGGCGCTGATCTTGCGCAGGACGGCGTTGACGAACTTGGCGCGCCCCTCACCGAGCACCGCACGGGCCAGTTCGACGGTGGCGGAGACCGCCGCGTGGGTGGGGATCCGGGTGGTGAGCAGCTGGTGCGCGCCGAGCGAGAGCACGTCCAGGACCGGCGGGTCCACCTCCCGCAGCGGGCGGTCGATGCAGGCGGCGATGACCGCGTCGTAGGTGCCCTGAAGCCGCAGGGTGCCGTAGACCAGCTCGGTGGCCAGCGCGGCGTCGCGGCGGTCCATGCCCTTCTGCTCGGCCTCGCGCAGCAGCGACGGCAGGATCAGGTTGGCGTACGCGTCGCGCTCGTCCACCGCCCGCAGGGCGCGGAAGGCGACGATCCTGGCCGGGTCCTTCTTGGGACGGCGGTGCGGACGGGGGGCGCGCTTGGCGCTGGGAGTGCTCACTTGATGCCTCGAAAAGTGCTGCGTTGGTTAGGTGGTCGGCGGCGGATACGGCGGCGGCTCAGAGCCCGAGCAGCTCGCCGGACTCGATCCGGACGCCTCGGGCCCAGTCTGCCGCGCGCATCGGCTTCTTGCCCTGCGGCTGGACCTCGCCCAGTTCGACCTCGTGGCTCCCGGTACCGACCCGCACGCTGTTCTTGGCGACCGCGAGCTCGCCGGGGGCGAGCCCGGCGGCCTCCGTCAGCAGCCTGACCGGGCCGGAGAGCTTGAGCCGCTCGCCGCGGAAGGTGGTCCAGGCGCCGGGGGCGGGGGCGCAGCCGCGCACCACGCGGTCGATCCGCAGGGCGGGGTGGGACCAGTCGATCCTGGCGTCCTCGACGGTGATCTTGGGGGCGAGGGTGATGCCCTCGGCGGGCTGCGGGACGGCCTGCAGGGTGCCGTCCTCGATGCCGTCCATGGTCGCGACCAGCAGGCGGGCGCCCGCGTGCGCGAGGCGGTCCAGCAGGACCCCGCTGGTGTCGGTCGGGCGGATCTCCTCGGTGAGCAGTCCGAAGACCGGGCCGGAGTCCAGGCCCTGCTCGATCCGGAAGGTGGAGGCGCCGGTCACCTCGTCGCCCGCGAGCACCGCGTGCTGGACGGGAGCGGCCCCGCGCCAGGCCGGGAGCAGCGAGAAGTGCAGGTTGACCCAGCCGTGCTCGGGGATCTCCAGGGTGCCGGGGCGCAGCAGCGCGCCGTAGGCGACCACCGGGCAGCAGTCCGGGGCGATCTCGGTGAGCCTGGCCTGGAAGTCGGCATCGCTCGGCTTGGCCGGCTTGAGGATCTCGATCCCGGCCTCCTCGGCGCGCTGGGCGACGGGGCTGGCGACCAGTCGGCGGCCGCGCCCGGCGGGGGCGTCGGGGCGGGTGATCACCGCGACGACCTCGTGCCGGTCGGAGGCCAGCAGGGCGTCCAGGGCGGGAACGGCGACCTCGGGGGTGCCGGCGAAGACGAGGCGCATGGGTGCCTTTCTGGGGGGCTTGCGGAGGTCAGCGGGCGGAGCCGAAGGTGCTGTGCGGGGAGATCTTGACGGTCGGCGCCGGGCCGTCGCCCCAGTCCGCCTCGCGGATCGCCTTGAGCGCGGCCTTGCGCTGCTCGCGGTCCAGGCGGTCGATGAAGATGATCCCGTCCAGGTGGTCGGTCTCGTGCTGGATGCAGCGGGCCAGCAGCTGGGTGCCCTCGATGCTCACCGGGTCGCCGTACATGTTGAAGCCCTTGGCGACCACGCCGAACGCGCGCTTGGTGTCGAAGCGCAGCCCCGGCAGCGACAGGCAGCCCTCGGGGCCGTCCTGCTCCTCGTCGGTGAGGCTGAGGTCGGGGTTGATCAGGTGGCCGACCACACCGTCCACGTTGTAGGTGAACACCCGCAGGGATACGCCGAGTTGAGGCGCCGCCAGGCCCGCGCCCGGGGCGTCCAGCATGGTGTCGGTGAGGTCCTTGACCAGCCCGCGCAGCTCCTTGTCGAAGGTGGTCACCGGCCGCGCGGTGGTGCGGAGCACGGGGTCACCGAATATCCGGATCGGCTGGATCGCCATGGCTGGGAGCTCCTGTCGGTACGGGTTCGGCGCGGGTTCGGTACGGGCATCTGCGGAGGCCACGGGGAAGTCTATGCAATCCGGGACGCCCGTTCGGCCCAGCTTCTGGCATATCCCGTCTGGTCGCAGCGCGTGACCCCGGCGCCCGTCCGGCGTTGGTCAAGTGGGATTGACCGGGGCGCGAGCGCGTCCCGACCGGATTCACCGTACGGAGAGGTGGCACAAAGGGCCATGGCCGAGCAGATCAACCACGACGCGCGGGCGCGGGCCAGCCTGCACCTGCTGGTGCGGGACATCGAGCGGGTGCGGCGACAGGTGGACTCCCTGCGCACCCTCACCGCCCAGCTGGGCAACGTCTACCGACCGCGTCGGCCCAGTACCTCCGCCGGATTCGTGGTGTACGGGCGTGCGCCCGCCCCCACCGTCCGGCTCGCCCAGGAGCTGCGCGAGAGCGTGGAGACGCTGGTCGCGGCGGCCGTCGAGTTCGACCGGGCACTGGGCTTCTCCTGGGACTCCGTCGGATCCGCACTGGGCGTCACCAAGCAGGCGGTGCACCGGCGGTACGGCATGCGCCGCCCGAGCAGCGAACTGCTGGCGGCGGCCGTGCCGGCACCGGGCGTCCCCGGACCGTCCCGCCCCGACCGCAGCGAGGAGCTGCCCGCCGGCGCCCAGCCGCTGGCCCGCACCGTCCCCGCCGCACGCCAGGGCGGCCTGGAGCGCCCGAGCATCCCGCTGCGCGGCTGAAGCACACAGGGGCGCGGGGAACTGCGCGAATCGGAAGAGATCTGTGCCGCACATCTCCCGAGGGAGCAGGGTGCACCGCGTGACCCCGCAGGGGCGGTGCACCCCACCCATCGGCACTCGGTACAGTTCACCGCCATCCGCAGTTCCCCACACCCCGGAAAGTGCTCAGCCAATGTCCGGCGGATCGATCCGCACCTTCACCGGATCCGCCGTCCGCAGCGCCACGCGGGCGATCTGCGCCGCCTTCAGCGCCGCCGCGAGCGCCGCCCCCTGCCCCGGCGCGACCCGCAGCAGCGCACGCTCCAGCTCCTCGCCCCGCCCGCCGGGCACCTCGATCGGGCCGAGCACATCCGTCCCCTCCGGCAGCCGGACCAGCGAGAGCAGGTCCGCGACCGCGTGCGGCGCGCCCGTCACCGAGGCCATCCGGGAGACCGGCGGGAAGTGCAGCGCCGCCCGCTCCTCCAGCTCCAGCGCCGCGTGCCCGGCCGGATCCCACCGCACCAGCGCCTGCACCGGCCGGGCCGTCGCCTCGGCGACCACCACCACCGTGCCGCCCTGCTCGGCGGGCCGCACCAGCCCGGCGGCAGCCGTCCACATCCGCAGCGCCTCCTCCCCCGCCCGCAGATCCGGACGCCCCAGCAGCGCCCAGCCGTCCAGCAGCAGCGCGGCCGCGTACCCGGCACCCTCCGCGACCGGCTCCGCGCCCGGCGTGGAGATCACCAACGCCGGCTCCCCGGAGACACCGGTGAGCACCGCGTCGCGACCCGAGGTGCGGACCGGCACCCGGGGGAACGCCTTGCCCAGCTCCTCGGCCGTCCGCCGCGCCCCGACCACCTGCGCCCGCAGCCGGAACGAGCCGCACTCGGGACAGTGCCACGCCGCCTCCGGCTGCCCGCACCAGCCGCACTCCAGCGGCGCGTCGGCCGAGCCCGCCTCCAGCGGTCCCAGGCAGTGCCGGCACCGGGCCGGTGTACGGCACCGCCCGCACGCCAGCCTCGGCACGTAGCCCCGCCGGGGAACCTGGATCAGCACCGGGCCCAGCTTCAGCGCCTCGTGCGCGACCTCCCAGGCCAGCCACGGCAGCCGGGCCGCCTGGGCCGCGGCGTCCCGCGCCTGGTCCTGGTCGGTGACCGTCCGCACCCGGGGGGCCACCGCCCGGACCGTCTCCCGCTCGGCGGCCAGCGGGCGCGCCCAGCCCGTGCGCAGCAGCTGCGCGGCCTCCACCGTCACCGACAGCCCGCCGAGCAGGACGCCCGCGTTCTCCTCGGTGGCCCGCAGCAACGCGACCTCGCGGACGTGCGGGTGCGGGGCCCGCGGGTCGCTGTGGCTGCTGTCGCCGTCCGACCAGACCACCACCAGGCCCAGGTCACGGACCGGGGCGAAGACCGCCGCCCGGGCCCCGACCGCGGCCCGCACCGCGCCCCGGCTGACCGACAGCCAGCGCCGGTAGCGCTCCTTCGGCCCGAGATCGGCGGCCAGTACGGCGTGCCGGCCCTCGCCGAGCAGCGCGGTGAGCGCCTCGTCCACCCGGGCCACCGCCCGGCCGTCCGGCAGGACGACCAGCGCGCCCCGGCCGCCGGCCAGCGTCGCGGCGACGGCGCGGGCGATCTCCTCCGGCCAGGTCGGCCCGGGCAGTGCCGTCCACACCGCACGCGGCGAACGCCCCTCGGCCAACGCCGCCACGAAGTCCGCGCCCTGCGGGTAGCGGGCCCAGCTCCCGGGCTCGGGCCGGGCCGGCGGAGGCAGCAGCGGAGCCGACGGCTCAGCCTCGGCCTTGGCGTGCCGGGGCGGGATCGCCAGCTGGAGCACATCGGCGAGCGAACCCGCGTACCGGTCCGCGACCGTACGGCAGAGCCGCAGCAGGGCGGGGGTGAGCACCCGCTCCGGCGAGAGGACCTGGGCGAGCGGGGCCAGCGGGCCCGCGTAGTCGGAGTCGGCCCGGCGCTCGACGATGAAGCCGCTGTGCAGCTCGCCGCCCTCACGGCGGCCCGGTGCGACGATCCTGGCGCCGAAGCGGACCCGCACCCGGACACCGGGCTGCGCCTCCTCGGCCATGGTGGCGGGGACGGCGTAGTCGAAGTACTGGTCGAGATGGAGCAGCCCCTTGTCGACCAGCACCCGCGCCACCGGCAGGTCGTCCGCCAGCTGGGCGCCGCGCCACGTCCGGGGCTTGGCCTTGCGGACCGTCTCCCGGATGAAGGCCAGCTGCTCACCGGCTCCGTCTGTGCTGCTCATCCGCCCTCCATGCGACCCGCCACCCCGGGCCTGCCCAACATAGCCCCCGGCACCGACAACGTCGCAGAACGGGCCCATCGGCAGCCCTTACGGCAGGGCCGCACCTCGCCGGGGCAAGGAGGCGCAACCCACCCGCCGAAGACCGGCCCAGCCCGGCACCTTCCGCCCCGCGCAGTTCCCCGCACCCCTGAAGGGTCCGCCCCTGCCCCGAAAAGGTCCCTCTCCGCAAGGCGCCTCCCCGACGCACAGCCGCAGGCGGCGGCCACCCCCGTGAAGGGTGACCGCCGCCTGCGGCACGCGGTGGTGTGGGTCAGGCGCTGACGGCCTTCTTCAGCGCCTCGGCGCGGTCGGTCCGCTCCCAGGTGAACTCCGGCAGCTCACGGCCGAAGTGGCCGTACGCGGCGGTCAGGGAGTAGATCGGGCGCAGCAGGTCCAGGTCGCGGATGATCGCGGCCGGACGCAGGTCGAAGACCTGGGTGACGGCTTCCTGGATCTTCAGCACCGGAACGGTCTCGGTGCCGAAGGTCTCCACGAACAGACCCACCGGCTCGGCCTTGCCGATCGCGTACGCGACCTGGACCTCGGCGCGCTGCGCCAGGCCGGCCGCGACGATGTTCTTGGCGACCCAGCGCATCGCGTACGCGGCGGAGCGGTCGACCTTGGACGGGTCCTTGCCGGAGAAGGCGCCGCCGCCGTGGCGGGCCATGCCGCCGTAGGTGTCGATGATGATCTTGCGGCCGGTGAGCCCGGCGTCGCCCATCGGGCCGCCGATCTCGAAGCGGCCGGTCGGGTTCACCAGCAGGCGGTAGCCCTCGGTGACCAGCTTGATGCCCTGGTCGGCGAGCGCCTTGAGCTCCGGCTCCACGACGAACTCGCGGATGTCCGGGGTGAGCAGCGAGTCCAGGTCGATGTCACTGGCGTGCTGGGTGGAGACCACGACGGTGTCGAGGCGGACGGCCTTGTCGCCGTCGTACTCGATGGTGACCTGGGTCTTGCCGTCCGGGCGCAGGTACGGGATGGTGCCGTTCTTGCGGACCTCGGTCAGGCGGCGCGAGAGGCGGTGCGCGAGGGTGATCGGCAGCGGCATCAGCTCGGGCGTGTCGTCGCAGGCGTAGCCGAACATCAGGCCCTGGTCGCCGGCGCCCTGGCGGTCGAGCTCGTCGTCGTCGCCCTCGACGCGGTGCTCGTGCGCGGTGTCGACACCCTGGGCGATGTCCGGGGACTGCGCACCGATCGAGACCGAGACGCCGCAGGACGCGCCGTCGAAGCCCTTCTTCGAGCTGTCGTAGCCGATCTCCAGGATCTTCTCCCGGACCAGCTGCGCGATCGGCGCGTACGCCTTGGTGGTGACCTCACCGGCGATGTGCACCAGGCCGGTGGTGATCAGCGTCTCCACGGCGACCCGGGAGGTCGGGTCTTCCTTGAGGAGGGCGTCCAGGATGGTGTCGCTGATCTGGTCAGCGATCTTGTCGGGGTGTCCCTCGGTCACGGATTCCGAGGTGAACAGGCGGCGAGACACAGCGCTCCCTGGGGTTGCAGCGGCTGCTGACTGAACGCCTCCGGGGGTCCGGAGGCATCCGGAAAGACTTGATTCCTGGAGTGTAACGGTCAGCTACCGGCCGACGGCACTCACATCGAAATCTTGAGACCGATCACTCATCTCCTCACTCATCTCCGGTCGTCCACCCGGACTCCTCGCGACCCCCGGCACGGGATCACCCGAGGCGAGCGGCGACCTCGTCCCAGACCCTATCCGCCAGCGCCTCCTTGGGCCCGTCGGGAACGGTGATCTCTGCGCCGTCCGCGCCGAGCAGCACCGCGGCGTTGGTGTCCTGTCCGAACGCCTTGCCGCCGCCGACCTCGTTGACCACCAGCAGGTCGCAGCGCTTGCGGGCGAGCTTGGCCCGGCCGTTGGCGAGCACGTCGTCGGTCTCGGCGGCGAAGCCGACCACCAGCTGGCCGGGCCTGGCCCGGTGGGCGGAGAGCTCGGCGAGGATGTCCGGGTTGCGGACCAGCACGATCGGCGGCTGGTCCACCCCGTCCACCTTCTTGATCTTGCCGGTGGCGTACTCGGCCGGACGGAAGTCGGCCACGGCGGCGGCCATCACCACCGCGTCGGCGTCCAGTACGGCCTTCAGCGCGGCCTCGCGCAGCTGGAGTGCCGTGGAGACGTGCACCACGTCCACCCCGGCCGGGTCGGGCAGGGTGGCGTTCGCCGACAGCAGGGTGACCCGCGCGCCGCGGGCGGCGGCCGTGGTGGCCAGCGCGTAGCCCTGCTTGCCGGAGGAGTGGTTGCCGAGGAAGCGGACCGGGTCGAGCGGCTCACGGGTGCCGCCCGCCGAGATCACCACGTGGCGTCCCGCCAGGTCCTGCTCCAGGCGGCCCCTGGCGAGCACCCGGCGGCAGGCCTCGAAGATCTGCTCCGGTTCCGGCAGCCGGCCCTTGCCGGTGTCCGCACCGGTCAGGCGTCCGACGGCGGGCTCCAGCACGATCACACCCCGGCGGCGCAGGGTGGCGACGTTCTCCTGGGTGGCCGGATGCTCCCACATCTCGGTGTGCATGGCGGGGGCGAGGACCACCGGACAGCCCGCGGTGAGCAGGGTGTTGGTGAGCAGGTCGTCGGCCAGGCCGTGGGCGGCCTTGGCGAGCATGTCGGCGGTGGTCGGGGCGACCACCACCAGGTCGGCCTCCCGGCCGATCCGCACGTGCGGGACCTCGTGCACCCGGTCCCAGGTCTCGGTGGCGGCCGGGCGGCCGGAGAGCGCGGCCCAGGTGGCCTCGCCGACGAAGTGCAGCGCGGCCGCGGTCGGCACCACGGTCACCTGGTGCCCGGACTCGGTGAACCGCCGCAGCAGCTCACAGGCCTTGTACGCGGCGATGCCGCCGCTGACGCCGAGGACGACACGGGGGGCGTCGGGCTGCTCCGGGCGAGCGTTCATGACGGGGTCTCTCTCCTCCGGGTGGGGTCACGCCCACCCTACGGCGCATCAGAAGCCGACTGCACCGGACCGTGTCCCACAGCACAGCGAAGGGGCCGCGGCACGGCGGGAAAGCGGCCGCGGCACAGCGAAGGGGCCCGCCGGACGACAGTCCGACGGGCCCCTTCGACGACGGGCTCAGGCAGCCTCGATGGCCTCGGCCGTGAGCATGCCCGCGTTGATCTCGCGAAGAGCGATCGACAGCGGCTTCTCGTGCACGTGGGTGTCCACCAGCGGGCCGACGTACTCCAGCAGGCCCTCACCGAGCTGCGAGTAGTACGCGTTGATCTGACGCGCACGCTTGGCCGCGTAGATCACCAGGCTGTACTTGGAGTCGGTGGCCTCAAGCAGCTCGTCGATCGGCGGGTTGATGATGCCCTCGGGCGCGGTCATGGAAGAGGACACGCGAAAACCTTCCGAAACGGTGGCTAAAAAACAGAAATGCCGATCAGATCAGCGGTGCTGCCATAACGGCAACGATCTGGTCAGGCTACACCCAGCAAGGCTAGCAGCTCGGCCGCCACCTGCTCGACGGAGGTATTGACCAGCGTGGTGTCGAACTCGGTCTCGGCGGCCAGCTCCACCTTGGCCGCGGCCAGCCGCTCGTCGATCACGTGCTGCGACTCGGTGCCCCGGCCGGTGAGCCGGCGGACCAGCTCCTCCCAGCTCGGCGGAGCCAGGAAGACCAGCTGCGCCTCGGGCATCGACTCGCGGACCTGGCGGGCGCCCTGCAGGTCGATCTCCAGCAGCACCGGCTCGCCGCGGTCGAGCCTCTCCTGGACGGCCTGGCGGGGCGTGCCGTAGCGGTTGCCGGCGAAGACGGCCCACTCCAGCAGCTCGCCGTTGGCGACCAGCTTGTCGAACTCGTCGTTGTCGACGAAGTGGTACTGGACCCCGTGCTGCTCGCCCGGCCTCGGGTGCCGGGTGGTCGCCGACACCGAGAGCCAGACCTCGGGGTGCTGCTGCCTCATATGAGCGACGACCGTGCTCTTGCCGACCCCCGAAGGGCCGGAGAGCACGGTCAGCCGCGGACGTTCACTCATGTACCGATTATCCCGGATCGCGGACGTTCCGGGGACCACGGGGCCCGGACGGGTCAGTCCGGGGGCCGGAGTCAGGAGGCCGTATTGCCGAACTCCCGCTCCAGCGACGCGATCTGGTTCGATCCGAGACCACGCACTCGGCGGCTCTCGCTGATCCCGAGACGCTCCATGATCTGCTTGGCCCGCACCTTGCCGACGCCCGGAAGGCTTTCGAGCAGGGCGGAGACCTTCATCTTGCCGATGACCTCGTCATCGGACTTGCCCGCCTTGATCACGTCACGCAGCAAGGCGTTGGAGTGCTTCAGCTTGTTCTTGACCTCAGCGCGCTGCCGGCGAGCATCGGCGGCCTTGGCGAGCGCAGCGGCGCGCTGTTCGGGGGTAAGGGGCGGAAGAGCCACGCCGTTCACCTCGGGATGTGGAAGGAAGGGATGAGCTATGACTGTTTGGTGCCAAGGACACCGGTTGCAGTGGAACCTAATGGCTCTGACCTGCAAGAGCAACGCTTCGCGAAGCCCTTTGGTGACCTATCGCCGGACACTACCCAACTTGAGCCCGCGCGTCAGGAAAAGAACACGAAAAGTCCTGGTCAGCCGAGGCCGACCAGGACTTTTCCGGACAAATCAACCTGTCGGAAAGCAGGTTTTGCTAACAGATGTGATGCTGCTCACTTTCCCAGTACGGCGCCGATTTCCTCGACAAAGCGCGCCGAGGCATCCCGCAGCGCCGTCACCGACGGTCCGTGCTTGAGGATGTCGCGGCTCACACTGGGCACCACGTCGCGCACCGCACCGCCGAAGACCCGGGGCAGATCGGCGGCGGTCGCACCCTGGGCGCCGACGCCGGGGGCGAGCAGCGGGCCGTTGATGTCCAGATCCACCCCGGCCTCGGCCAGGGTCGCGCCGACCACGGCACCGAAGGAGCCCATCGGCTCGGCACCCGCGTTCTCGGCCGCCAGGCGGCGCAGCACGTTCTGGGCGACGCTCGCGCCGTCGGCGGCCACCGCGCGCTGCACCTCGTGGCCCTCGGGGTTGGAGGTGAGCGCCAGCGCGAAGACCCCCGCGCCGTTGGCGCGGGCCAGGTCGAGCGCGGGCTGCAGCGAGCCGAAGCCGAGGTACGGGCTGACCGTGACGGCGTCCGAGAAGAGCGGGCTGGCGGGCGACAGGAAGGTCTCGGCGTAGGCGGCCATGGTCGAGCCGATGTCACCGCGCTTGGCGTCCATCAGCACCAGCGCACCGGCCTCGCGGGCCTCGGCGACGGTGCGCTCCAGGACGGCGATGCCGCGGCTGCCGAAGCGCTCGAAGAAGGCGGCCTGCGGCTTGAGCACGGCGACCTGCTCGGCCAGCGCCTCGACCACGGTGCGGCTGAACTTCTCCAGCCCGGCGATGTCGTCGCCGAGCCCCCAGGCGGCCAGCAGGGAGGCGTGCGGGTCGATGCCGACGCAGAGCTGGCCACGGGTGTCGAGGGCCTGGCGCAGGCGGGCGCCGAAGGGAGCGAGAGTCATGGGAGCCTTTCAGCGGTGACTGGGCGGTGGGCGTATCCCACCGCATCGGTGAACTTGGCGAAGCCTCGTCGGGCCAGCTCGGTGCGCAGCTCGTCGAGGATGCGCAGCGGGGCCGTGGGGTCGTTGAACAGGGCGGTGCCGACGGCCAGCCGGCCGGCCCCGGCGAGCGCGAACTCCAGGGCGTCCCGGCCGGTCCGGATCCCGCCCATGCCGATGATCGGCACCGGCGGGATCCGGCCGGCCAGCATCGCGGCGTGCACCTGGTGGACGCAGCGCACCGCGATCGGCCGGATCGCCGGTCCGGACAGGCCGCCGGTGCCGCCGGCCAGCGCGGGCCGCAGGGTGTCCAGGTCGATGGCCAGCCCGAGGGCGGTGTTGACCATCGACAGGCCGTCGGCGCCGGCCTGGACGCAGGCGGCGGCGATCTCGGTGATCGAGGTGACGTCCGGCGAGAGCTTGGCGTAGACGGGCAGTTCGGCGTCGGCGACCTCGCGGACGGCCCGCACGACGTCGTAGCTGGTGGCCGGGTTGGCGGCGAAGAGCAGGCCGCGGTCGGCGATGTTGGGGCAGGAGATGTTGAGTTCCAGGCCGATCACCCCGGGCTGTCCGTTGAGCCGGGCGGCCAGCTCGGCGAACTCCTCCAGGCGCTCCCCCGCGATCGAGACCAGCACCCGGGCGCCGCGCTCGGCCAGCCACGGCAGCTCGCCGCGGACGAAGGCGTCGATGCCCGAACCCTGCAGCCCGATCGAGTTGAGCATCCCGGACGGGGTCTCGGCCATCCGCGGGGTGGCCAGTCCGGAACGCGGCAACGGCATGATCGTCTTGGCGGTGACCGAGCCCAGCTCGTCCAGCGGGACGAACTTGGCCAGTTCCCGCCCGTATCCGGCGCAGCCGGAGGCGGTGGTGAGCGGGTTCGGCAACGTCAGTGGGCCGAACTGCACGGTGAGGTCGACGTCCTGAGGGTCCATCAGCTCTGCCCTCCCATCGCGGCGGCGCCCTCCAGGTCCGGCGGTACGGTGCCGATGTCGCCCCAGCGGACCCGGGCGCCGTCGAAGACCGGCCCGTCCGTGCAGGAGCGGACGAAGCGGCTCACGCCGTCCGCCCCGACCACCGGCAGCACACAGGTCATACAGATGCCGACGCCGCAGGCCATCGCCTCCTCCACGGCGGTGTGGCAGCGGGCACCGAGGTCGAGGGCGGTGGCGGTGACGGCGCGCAGCACGGGCATCGGACCGCAGGCGTGCACCACGGTGGCGTCGATCGCCTTGATCGCCTGTGCCAGCGGATCGGTGACCCGGCCGGTCAGCCCGGCCGAGCCGTCCTCGGTGACCACCAGGACGTCCTGGGTGATCGCACGGGCCTGCTCGACCCCGTACAGGCGGTCGGCGCTCGCCGCGCCGAGGATGAAGCCGACCTGGCCGCCCCGGCGCCGGATCTCCTCGCCGAGCGCGACCATCGGCGCACCGCCGTAGCCGCCCGCCACCAGCAGCGCGGACACCGGGCCGTCCGGGAGCGGGAACGGCGTTCCGAGCGGGGCGATCAGATCGAGCCGGTCGCCGACCCGGGTGCGGGCCAACTCCCTTGTGCCCTCGCCGCGTTCGGCGATGACCAGCTCGATCGTCCCGGCCTCGGGGTCGGCCCGGTGGATGGTGAAGGCCCGCCGCAGCAGCCGGCCCGAGTCGGCGCAGGCCAGGGTCGCGAAGTGGCCCGGTCTGACCCGTGGCGCGGCCTGGGGTGCCCGCAGCACCAGGCGGTGGTAGGAGCCCTCGGCGGTCCGGGAGAGTACCTCGGCTCGGGTCTGGACGGGGTGGGCCATGTGTGGTTCACCTTCCGGCTGGCCTGTGCGCACGTGACGCTCCGAACTCTCCCAAACCACCCCGCACCCTGTCACTTCGCCCGGATATGTGGGCAACCGGGCACCGCCCCAGGGGCGCGGGGAACTGCGCGCCCGGCCCACCCCGACGGACGCCGAGTCCACCATGCAGGACGTTGCACTGTCCGCGCCCCTGCGGAGCTACCCCGTGCCCCGGTTCACTCCGCCTTCGCGGTACCCACCGCGTCGGCGATGGTGGCGTGACCGCTCGCGCGCAGCCGGGCCGAGAGGCCCTTGTGCACGCGGCGCATCCAGAACGGCCCCTCGTAGATGAAGGCGCTGTAGCCCTGCACCAGGTCCGCACCGTGCACGATCCGCTGCCAGGCGTCCTCGGCGGTCTCGATGCCGCCGACGGCGATCAGCACCAGCCGTCCCTCGGTACGGGCGCGCAGCCGCTGCAGCACCTCCAGCGAGCGCTCCTTGAGCGGGGCCCCGGACAGCCCGCCCGCGCCGATCTCCTCGATCCGGGCGGCCGACTCGTGCAGGCCGCCCCGGCCGATGGTGGTGTTGTTGCAGATGATGCCGTCCAGGCCCAGGTGCAGGGCCATGTCCGCGATCTCGTCGATGTCCTCGTCGGCCAGGTCGGGGGCGATCTTCACCAGCAGCGGCACATGGCGCGAGGTGACCTCGTCGGCCTTCTTGCGGACGTCCCAGAGCAGCGGGCCGAGGACCTTGACGGCCTGCAGGTTGCGCAGTCCGGGGGTGTTCGGCGAACTGACGTTCACCACCAGGTAGTCGGCGTGCCGGGCGAGCCGCTCGGTGCTCTTCAGGTAGTCGGCGGTGGCGTCGGCCTCGTCGACCACCTTGGTCTTGCCGATGTTGACGCCGATCACCGGGGTGGAGCTGGTGTGCGGGCGGGCCGCGAGGCGGGCGGCGACCCGGGCGGAGCCCTGGTTGTTGAAGCCCATCCGGTTGATCAGCGCCCGGTCCTCGACCAGGCGGAACAGGCGCGGTGCCGGGTTGCCGGACTGCGCCTCACCGGTGATGGTGCCGATCTCGACGAAGTCGAAGCCCAGCATGGACAGTCCGTCGATGCCGATGCCGTTCTTGTCGAAGCCGGCCCCGAGCCCGAACGGGCCCGGCAGGTCGAGTCCGAGCGCGGTGGTGCGCAGGCGCGGGTCGCGCGGGGCGAGCACCAGGCGGACCAGCGAACGCAGGCCGGGCACCGAGGCGGCCAGCCGGATCCAGAAGAAGGCGAGGTGGTGGGCCTTCTCCGGGTCCATCTTCTTGAAGACCAGGTTGAACAGGAGCTTGTACACGGCGCTGAGCCCTTCCTGAGCATGGGTGTGGGGGGCGCCGGCACGGGCGCCCCCCACTGGGATCGGACTACTGACGGCCGGCGTTGATCAGCGCCGCGTGCTCCTGCAGCGACATCACCCCGACCTCGCCGCGCAGCAGCGCGTCGATGCCCTGGACCGCCGCGCCCATCGCCTGGACGGTGGTCAGGCACGGCACGCCGCGCGAGACGGCGGCGGTGCGGATCTCGTACCCGTCGAGACGGCCGCCGGTGCCGTACGGGGTGTTGATGATCAGGTCGACCGCACCCTCGTGGATCAGCTGGATGATGGTCTTCTCGCCGTTCGGGCCCTCGCCCTCGCTGTGCTTGCGCACCAGCGTGGACGGGATGCCGCCGCGCTGCAGCACCTCGGCGGTACCGGCGGTGGCCAGCACCTCGAAGCCCTGGTCGACCAGCGCGCGGGCCGGGAAGACCAGGTTGCGCTTGTCCCGGTTGGCGACCGAGACGAAGACCTTGCCCTTGGTCGGCAGCGCGCCGTACGCGCCGGACTGGGCCTTGGCGTACGCGGTGCCGAAGACCTTGTCGATGCCCATGACCTCGCCGGTCGAGCGCATCTCCGGGCCGAGCACGGTGTCGACGCCGCGCCCGTGGATGTCGCGGAAGCGGCTCCACGGCATCACGGCCTCCTTGACCGAGATCGGGCAGTCGGCCGGCAGCGTGCCGCCGTCGCCCTCGGCCGGGAGCAGGCCCTCGGTGCGCAGCTCGGCGATGGTCGCGCCCAGCGAGATCCGGGCGGCGGCCTTGGCCAGCGGGACGGCGGTGGCCTTGGAGGTGAACGGCACGGTCCGCGAGGCGCGCGGGTTGGCCTCCAGGACGTACAGGATGTCCCCGGCCAGCGCGAACTGGATGTTGATCAGGCCGCGGACGCCCACACCGCGCGCGATCGCCTCGGTGGAGGTGCGCAGCCGCTTGATGTCGTAGCCGCCGAGGGTGATCGGGGGCAGGGCGCAGGCCGAGTCGCCGGAGTGGATGCCGGCCTCCTCGATGTGCTCCATGACGCCGCCGAGGTAGAGCTCGGTGCCGTCGTAGAGCGCGTCGACGTCGATCTCGACCGCGTCGTCCAGGAAGCGGTCGATCAGCACCGGGTGCTCGGAGATCAGACCGGCGTGCCGCTCCAGGTAGGAGGCCAGCGACGCCTCGTCGTAGACGATCTCCATGCCGCGGCCGCCGAGCACGTAGGACGGGCGGGCCAGGACCGGGTAGCCGATCTCGTCGGCGATCGCCTTGGCCTCCTCGAAGGAGAAGGCGGTGCCGTGCTTGGGCGCGGGCAGGCCCGCGTCGCGCAGCACCCGGCCGAAGGCGCCGCGCTCCTCGGCCAGGTCGATGGCCTCGGGCTGGGTGCCGACGATCGGCACGCCGTTGTCCTTGAGCGCCTGGGCCAGGCCCAGCGGGGTCTGGCCGCCGAGCTGGACGATCACACCGGCCAGCGGGCCGGCCTGCTGCTCGGCGTGGACGATCTCCAGCACGTCCTCCAGGGTGAGCGGCTCGAAGTAGAGCCGGTCGGAGGTGTCGTAGTCGGTGGAGACGGTCTCCGGGTTGCAGTTGACCATGACGGTCTCGTACCCGGCGTCGGCGAGCGCGAAGGAGGCGTGCACGCAGGAGTAGTCGAACTCGATGCCCTGGCCGATGCGGTTCGGGCCCGAGCCGAGGATGATCACCGCGGGCTTGGTGCGCGGCGCGACCTCGGTCTCCTCGTCGTAGGACGAGTAGAAGTACGGGGTCCTGGCGGCGAACTCGGCGGCGCAGGTGTCCACGGTCTTGAAGACCGGGCGGATGCCGAGCGCATGCCGCACCTCGCGGACCACGTCCGGCTTCAGGCCGCGGATCTCGCCGATCTGCTGGTCGGAGAAGCCGTGCCGCTTGGCGTACCGGAGCAGCTCGGGGTCGAGCTTCTCGGCCTCGGCCAGTTCGGTGGCGATCTCGTCGAGCAGGAAGAGCTGGTCGACGAACCACGGGTCGATCCTGGTGGCCTCGAACACCTCCTCCTGGGTGGCACCGGCCCGGATGGCCTGCATGACGGTGTTGATCCGGCCGTCGGTGGGGACCTGGGCCTTCGTCAGCAGCTCGGCCTTGTCACCGGGCTCACCGACCCAGGAGAACTGGCTGCCCTTCTTCTCCAGCGAGCGCAGCGCCTTGTTGAGCGCCTCGGGGAAGTTGCGGCCCATGGCCATGGCCTCGCCGACCGACTTCATGGTGGTGGTCAGCGTGGCGTCGGCGCTCGGGAACTTCTCGAACGCGAAGCGCGGGACCTTCACCACGACGTAGTCGAGGGTGGGCTCGAACGACGCCGGGGTCTGCTCGGTGATGTCGTTCGGGATCTCGTCCAGCGTGTAGCCGACGGCCAGCTTGGCGGCGATCTTGGCGATCGGGAAGCCGGTGGCCTTGGAGGCCAGCGCGGAGGAGCGCGAGACGCGCGGGTTCATCTCGATCACGATGACCCGGCCGTCGACCGGGTTGATCGCGAACTGGATGTTGCAGCCCCCGGTGTCGACGCCGACCTCGCGGATGATCGCGATGCCGATGTCGCGGAGCGTCTGGTACTCGCGGTCCGTCAGCGTCATCGCCGGGGCGACGGTGATGGAGTCGCCGGTGTGCACGCCCATCGGGTCGAAGTTCTCGATCGAGCAGACGACCACGACGTTGTCGTTCTTGTCGCGCATCAGCTCCAGCTCGTACTCCTTCCAGCCGAGGATGGACTCCTCCAGGAGCACCTCGGTGGTCGGCGAGAGGGCCAGGCCCTGCCCGGCGATGCGGCGCAGGTCCTCCTCGTCGTGGGCGAAACCGGAGCCGGCGCCGCCCATGGTGAAGGAGGGGCGGACCACGACGGGGTAGCCGCCGAGCGTCTCGACGCCCTTGAGGACGTCGTCCATGGAGTGGCAGATCACCGAGCGGGCGGACTCGCCGTGGCCGATCCTGGCGTTGACGGCCTCGACCACGCCCTTGAAGAGCTGGCGGTCCTCGCCCTTGTGGATGGCCTCGACGTTGGCGCCGATCAGCTCGACGCCGTACTTGGCGAGGGTGCCGTTCTCGTGCAGCGAGATCGCGGTGTTGAGCGCGGTCTGCCCGCCGAGGGTCGGCAGGAGCACGTCGGGGCGCTCCTTGGCGATGATCTTCTCGACGAACTCCGGCGTGATCGGCTCGACGTAGGTGGCGTCGGCGATCTCCGGGTCGGTCATGATCGTGGCCGGGTTGGAGTTCACCAGGACGACCCGCAGGCCCTCGGCGCGCAGCACGCGACAGGCCTGGGTGCCCGAGTAGTCGAACTCCGCCGCCTGGCCGATCACGATCGGGCCGGACCCGATGACCAGGACGGACTTGATGTCAGTGCGCTTCGGCACGGTCAGCTCCCTGCGGTGGTGCGGGCCGGGGCACCGGCCATCAGGCTTACGAAGCGATCGAAGAGGTAGGCCGCGTCGTGGGGGCCGGCCGCCGCTTCGGGGTGGTACTGCACGCTGAATGCGGGAGTGTCCAGGCAGTGCAGGCCCTCGACCACGTCGTCGTTCAGGCAGACGTGGGAGACCTCGGCCCGGCCGTACGGGGTGTCGCTCACCTTGTCCAGCGGCGCCTGCACGGCGAAGCCGTGGTTGTGCGCGGTGACCTCGACCTTGCCGGTGGTGCGGTCCTGCACGGGCTGGTTGATACCCCGGTGGCCGTACTTCAGCTTGTAGGTGCCGAAGCCGAGCGCGCGGCCGAGGATCTGGTTGCCGAAGCAGATCCCGAAGAACGGGGTCCGGCGCTCCAGCACGCCCCGCGCCACGGCGACCTGGTGGTCGGCGGTGGCCGGGTCACCCGGACCGTTGGAGAAGAAGACACCGTCGGGCTCGACCGAGTAGAGCTCCTCCAGCGTGGAGTTGGCCGGGAAGACGTGCACCTCGATGCCGCGCTCGGCCATCCGCTGCGGGGTCATCGCCTTGATGCCGAGGTCGAGGGCGGCGACCGTGAACTTCTTCGTACCGACCGCCGGGACGACGTACTTCTCGGTGGTGGCGACCTCGGCGCACAGGTCGGCGCCCTTCATCTCGGGCGACGCCTGCACCTTGGCCAGCAGGACCGCCTGGTCGGCCAGCGCCTCGCCGGAGAAGATGCCGACCCGCATCGCACCGCGCTCGCGCAGGTGGCGGGTGAGCGCACGGGTGTCGATCCCGCTGATGCCGACGACGCCCTGGGTGGTGAGCTCCTCGTCCAGCGAGCGGCGCGAGCGCCAGTTCGACGGGATCCGGGCGGGGTCGCGGACCACGTACCCGGCGACCCAGATCCGTGCCGACTCCGGGTCCTCGTCGTTGACGCCGGTGTTGCCGATCTGCGGGGCCGTCATCACGACCACCTGGCGGTGGTACGAGGGGTCGGTGAGGGTCTCCTGGTAACCGGACATGCCGGTGTTGAAGACCGCCTCGCCGAAGGTCTCGCCGACCGCGCCGTAGGCCTGGCCGCGGAAGGTCCGGCCGTCCTCCAGGACGAGCACGGCAGGCACTCGCTCCCGCCTTTGGCGCTGAGTGGTGGGGGCAGGTGCGGTCATGAGGCGGCCTCTTCCGTCTTCTTCGTCTTCGTACGTGTCACAAGAGCTTCGACCGCCTCGATCCAGGCGGCGTGCTCATCGGGGTGGTCGGCCCGGAAACCGGAGTCCAGCGCGGTGCCCTGGAGCGACCAGGTGACGACCAGCAGGCCGGCCGGGACGACCTTGCCCGCGATACCGGAGTCGGTCCGGGCTCCGGTCAGCTGCTCGGCCGGGATCCACAGATCGGCGTCGCCCGGGCGGCGGACCAGCAGACCGCGTTCGGTCAGGGTGAGTTCGGCCAGGCTGCGGGTGCCGAGACCGTGCGCGACCACCCGGTCCAGCCAGTTCCCGGCGGTGGTGCTGCCGTGGTAGCGGCCGGCCGCCTGGCGGATCGCCGGTCCGGGGTCCTCCGGTACGGCGGGCAGCGGCGGCAGATCGGACTGCAGGGTGCGGCGCCAGTTCCAGCCCTGCCGCATCAGCCAGTACACCAGCGCGATCAGGATCAGCAGACCGACCGCCCAGCCGATGTAACCGGGCCAGTTGGTCACCTTGGCCTGCTGCTCGGCGAGGGTGATCATGCCAGGTCACCCTGCTCGGCCAGCTCGCCGGCCAGCACCGTGGCGACGCCGCGCAGGAAGGTCGCGTGCACCCGTCCCGGCAGCTCGAGCCCGCGGTAGGGGGTGTTGCGGCTGCGGGTGGCGAAGGTCTCGGCGTTCACGGTCCCACGGTACGCGGGATCGAAGAGCACCAGGTTGGCAGGCTCGCCGACCGAGACGGGGCGGCCGTGGCCGCTCAGCCGGCCGATCCGGGCCGGGCGGTGCGACATCCGGTCGGCGACGCCCTCCCAGTTCAGCATGCCGGTCTCGACCATGGTCTGCTGGACCACCGACAGCGCGGTCTCCAGGCCGACCATGCCCATCGCGGCGTGGGCCCAGGCGCAGTCCTTGTCGGCCGACGGGTGCGGCGCGTGGTCGGTGGCGACCGCGTCGATGGTGCCGTCCGCGAGCGCGGCGCGCAGCGCGTGCACGTCGGCGGCGGTCCGCAGCGGCGGGTTCACCTTGTACACCGGGTCGCCGGAGCGGACCAGCTCGTCGGTGAGCAGCAGGTGGTGCGGCGTCACCTCGGCGGTGACGTCCCAGCCCTGGTCCTTGGCCCAGCGGACGATCTCCACCGACCCCGCGGTGGACAGGTGGCAGACGTGCAGCCGGGCGCCGGTGTGCGCGGCGAGCAGCACGTCGCGGGCGATGATCGCCTCCTCGGCGACGGCCGGCCAGCCGGGCAGTCCGAGCTCGGCGGAGACGGCGCCCTCGTTCATCTGGGCGCCCTCGGTGAGCCGGGGCTCCTGGGCGTGCTGGGCGACCACGCCGTCGATGGTCTTGACGTACTCCAGCGCCCGGCGCATCAGCGCGGCGTCGTCCACGCACTTGCCGTCGTCGGAGAAGACCCGGACCCCGGCCGCGGAGTCGTGCATGCCCGCGAGCTCGGCCAGCTCCTTGCCGTCCAGGCCGACGGTGACGGCGCCGACCGGCTGCACGTCGCAGTAGCCGGACTCCTTGCCGAGCTGCCAGACCTGCTCGACCACGGCGGCGGTGTCGGCGACCGGGCTGGTGTTGGCCATCGCGTGCACGGCGGTGTAGCCGCCCATCGCGGCGGCCTGGCTCCCGGTGAGGACGGTCTCGGCCTCCTCCTTGCCGGGCTGGCGCAGGTGGGTGTGCAGGTCCACCAGGCCGGGCAGCAGGATCAGCCCGTGCGCGTCGATGTCGATGTCGGCCTCGGCCGACAGACCGGTGCCGATCTGCTGGATGACTCCGTCCGCGACGAGGACGTCCTGCGGGGGGCCGCCGAGGATCTTGGCGTTGCGAATGAGATAGCTGCTCACAGAGCGGCCTCCGGGAAGTTGGTGCGGGGTGGTTCGGCGACGGCGGGGTTGCTGCGGGTGGGGCGGGTGCGGGTGGGGCGCTTCACCCGTCACTCCCCGGCGATGGCCTGGGTGGAGCGCGCGGTGTAGTCGCGGTCGCCGACCAGGACGGCGTCCCGGCCGTCGACCTCCGAGAGCCGGACCTGGACGGCTTCGCGCAGTGAGGTCGGCAGGTTCTTGCCCACGTAGTCGGCCCGGATCGGCAGCTCGCGGTGGCCCCGGTCGACCAGGACGGCGAGCTGGACGGCGCGCGGGCGGCCGATGTCGCTGAGCGCGTCGAGCGCGGCGCGGATGGTGCGACCGGAGAAGAGCACGTCGTCGACCAGGACGACCAGCTTGCCCTCGACGCCGTCGGCCGGGACCTCGGTGTGCTCGGCGGCGCGGGCCGGCTTCAGCTGGAGGTCGTCCCGGTACATGGTGATGTCCAGGGTGCCGAGCGGGATCTCGCGGCCGGTGATCTGGGTCAGCTTGGCGCCGAGCCGCCGGGCCAGGTGGACCCCTCGGGTGTGGATGCCGAGCAGCACGACATCCTCGGCGCCCTTGGCGCGCTCCACGATCTCGTGGGCGATCCGGGTGATTACCCGGGCGATGTCGGTGGCGTCCAGCACCTGGTGCGGCGGACGCGTGGAGTCAATGCGTGTGGTCATGCCGAAGCCGACCTCCTTCCCCGCCTCACAGGACGGGCTTTAAAGGATGTCTGGGGGGTGGCCCGGGGCGCACCCAGAGCTTCCAGCCATCCTAACAGTCCGGTTCACTCGCGCCCGACGCACGGTCGCCCGCCCACCACCCCCAGGTCAACCCGGTCGGACGCATGCGGTTGACAGCAGCCGCCCGCGCTATTCGCACGACTGCCCCATTCGGCTTGACGCAACTACCTCACTCTACGTAACCTCACAGTGAGTTACGAGACGACCGACGCACCCACCGGTGGAGTGGTCGGGTGAGCGGTCACCCACCCGCGATCCTCGTGGCTCACCACTCAACGCGAAGCAATCTCGTCCGGGGAGACCAATGTCCAGCGACTACGCGAAGCAACTCGGGGCCAAGCTCCGAGCGATCCGCACTCAGCAGGGGCTCTCCCTGCACGGCGTCGAGGAGAAGTCCCAGGGGCGCTGGAAGGCGGTCGTGGTCGGCTCGTACGAGCGCGGCGACCGTGCGGTGACGGTACAGCGCCTCGCCGAGCTGGCCGAGTTCTACGGCGTCCCGGTGCAGGAGCTGCTGCCCGGCGGCACCCCGGGCGGTGCGGCCGAGCCGCCGCCGCGCCTGGTGCTCGACCTGGAGAGACTGACCCAGGTGCCGTCCGAGAAGGCCGGCCCGCTGCAGCGCTACGCCGCCACCATCCAGAGCCAGCGCGGTGACTACAACGGCAAGGTGCTCTCGATCCGCCAGGACGACCTGCGCACCCTGGCCGTGATCTACGACCAGTCGCCGTCGATCCTCACCGAGCAGCTGATCAGCTGGGGCGTGCTCAACCCGGACGCGCGGCGCGCGGTCCGCGAGGACGACACCGTCTGATCTGCGGTCGGTTGTGCAGAAACGTCACGGCGGGGTCGGTGGACCTCGCCGTGACGTCTTTCAGCCGCCCCCGCTCCCGGACGGTCCCCGACCGCCCGGGCGCCCGGAGGCCCGCCTAGCAGACCGAGCCGAGCGTGAAGCCCGGCTCCGCCACGACCTCCCCCAGGTTCAGCCGCGCCGGGGCCCAGCCGAAGCCGGTGCTCTGCCAGGCCCATGCCACCTGCCGGTACTCGCCGCAGCTGCCCGCCCCGCCCTGTGAGCCGTACAGCGCCGCCACGCCCGGCAGTTCGAGCGCGAGGCCGGCGCAGAACACCGCGCGGACCAGGTCGAGATCCTCGTCGTTGAGCCTGACCACGCCGTCCTCCCAGTGCAGGATCCGGGCATCCGCCGTGAGCCGTCCGCCGGGTGCCTCCACCGCGCAGCGGAACTGGTACGCACCGCAGCCCGCGCCGACCAGCATCCGCCGGAACAGCTCGCCGCCCTGCTCGAAGGCCGACCGCACCCTCGGGTCCGGCGCCTCCTGCGCGCCCTTGGGACTGCTGTACAGGCTCCCGTCCAGCAACAGGTCGATATGGCGCAGCGTCAGGCCGTTCTCCCTGGCGCGGACCAGTCGGGGAATGAAGTCACCGGAGAGCTCCTCGCCCTGGTAGGGCAGCAACTGCGTGCGGAGCGCGGGGTTGAGCAGGTAGCGGTCGCGGGCGGCGGTCTCGGCCGGGTCGAGGTGCTGGAGCAGACAGAAGTCGGCGAAGTCGCCGGGGTGGAACATCCTGGCCTGGACGCTGCCGTACGCCTGCTGCGCCTCGGCCAGCAGCACGGCGGTGTCCAGCAGGTAGCTGTCGAAGTCGGCGGCGTCGGTCAGCCCCCAGGGGCGGGCGCGCTCGAAGTCGGCGTGGCAGGTGAGGATGCCGGTGACGAAGGTCTGCTCGCTGCGGTGGCGGGACTGGGCCTGGATCCGGTCCCGGCCGGACGTACCGACGGTGCAGCGGAAGGTCCGGGGGGTGTGACTGTTCCGCGACATCTGGTGCTCCTGTGACCGGGGTGGCGGCGGGATGCCGCTTGGTCCTCTTCCTCCCCATCCCCGCGAGTCGCACACGTACGGCGTGTCACAGCTCAGTAACCAGCCGTGAGCCTTCCACGCCGCGAGGGGCCGCCCGGAACCGCGATGGGCGGCGGGGAACCGCGCGCCGGACCCTGCGGGCCCGTCGGGCGGTTCCCCCGAGCGCCGCTACTGCGGGCGCGGGGCCCGGGCGAGCTGGCGGGACTGGGCGACCAGGCGGCCGGACTCGTCCCAGACCTCGGCGTCCTCCTCGAAGTAGCCGCCGGCCAGGTTGCGGGTGGAGTGCACGACCCGCAACCAGCCAGGGACCGGCCTGGCCCGCAGGTGGACCGTCAGTTCGACGGTCGGCGCCCAGCCGGGCATGCCGAGGTCGAAGGTGACCGGCGGCAGGGCGTCGGCGACCAGCAGGAGCATCAGCGGGTCGGGTTCGCGGCCGTCGGCCAGCTTGAACCAGCCCTGGATGCGACCGGCCTTGGAGGGCTGCCCGACGGCCCAGCCGACGGTCGCCGGGTCCAGCCGCAGGTCGAACCGCTCCAGCAGCGCGGCCTGCGAGATCATCGCCTTGGGCGCCTCGGCGACGCTGATGCATCGCTCGGGCGGCGGGAGCTGCGGCGGGGTGGCGGTGGTGTGCACCTCGCCCTCGGCGGTGGCCAGGTCGCCGTAGCTGGCCAAGACTCTCAGCCGCTCCTTGCCGCCCTGGCTGAGCGAGGCGGTACGGGTGGAGAGGCTGCGCCCGCGGCGGACCGTCTCGGTCCGGACCTCGACCGGTCCCGGGGTGGCGGCGGAGAGGTAGTAGCCGCTGATCGAGATCGGGTCGGCGTGTACACCCCCTTCCCCGTTCGGAGCCGGGTCACCGTGCAGGAGCGAGAGTGCGTGTCCGGCCACCGCGAGCTGCAGGCCGCCGTTGATGCCGCCGCCGATCTGCCAGCCCGCGTCGAACTCACCGTCGTAGTGGCCCGGCTCCCCCGGGCGCGGGGTCAGGGCGATGCCCCGGTCGAACTCGCTTCGGATCGCGGTGGTCATGGGTGGCTCGCCCTTCGCTGCTGCAAAGTTACCGGTCGGTAGCCAACATACGCCACCATCCCGGGGCATGCGAAGGCCCGCCGGACACAAGATCCGGCGGGCCTTCGCAGAGCGATGATCCGAAGCGGTCAGCTGCGGCGGATCGTCGGCTTGAGCTCCATGAACCGCGCGAGCAGGCCGTTGACGAACGCCGGGGAGTCATCCGTGGAGTACTCCTTGGCGATCTCGACCGCCTCGTCCAGGACGACCGCATCCGGGACGCTGTCCTCCCAGATCAGCTCGTACGCGCCGAGCCGCAGGACGTTGCGGTCCACGATCGGCATCCGGTCGAGGGTCCAGCCCACGGCGTACTGCGAGATCAGCTCGTCGATCCGGCGGGCGTGCTGGACGTACCCCTCGACGAGTTCCATGGTGTACTCGCCGACCTGCGGGGTGCCCTCGTCCGGCTTGGGCTCGCGCGCGCGGGCGACCCAGTCGGCGAGCACCCGCTGCGGGTCGACACCACGGTGGTCGGCCTCGAAGAGGATCTGGAAGGCCCGGGTGCGGGCCTTGCTGCGTGCAGCTGTCACGGTTACTTGACCCGACCGAGGTAGCTGCCGTCACGGGTGTCGACCTTGATCTTCTCGCCGGTGACGATGAAGAGCGGGACGGCGATCTCGGCGCCGGTCTCCAGCGTGGCCGGCTTGGAGCCACCGGTGGAGCGGTCGCCCTGGACGCCCGGCTCGGTGTGCGAGATGACCAGCTCGACGGAGGCCGGGAGCTCGATGTAGAGCGGCGAGCCCTCGTACATGGCGACCAGGGCGTCGAAGCCCTCCAGCAGGTACTTGGCGGCGTCACCGACGACGGCGGGGTCGATGTGGACCTGGTCGTAGGTGTCCGTGTCCATGAACACGAACTGCTCGCCGTCCTTGTAGGAGAACTGCATGCCGCGCTTGTCGACGTTGGCGGTCTCGACCTTGGTGCCGGCGTTGAAGGTCTTGTCGACGACCTTGCCGGTCAGGACCTCCTTGAGCTTGGTGCGCACGAAGGCCGGGCCCTTGCCGGGCTTGACGTGCTGGAACTCGACGACGGACCAGAGCTTGCCGCCCTCCAGCTTGAGGACCATGCCGTTCTTGAGATCGTTCGTGGAAGCCACGGGCGCACTTACTCCTGATATAGCTGTCAAGGAACCAAGGGGGGTGGCGTCCCGGGCCGCGACGGCGAAGCCGTGGCCTACAGGGCGAGGAGCTCCTTGGTTGTGATGGTGAGCAGCTCGGGCCCGCCCTCTTCGAGGGGGCGTACGACGAGCGTGTCCTCGATCCGGACCCCGCCCTTGCCCGGGATGTGCACCCCAGGGCCGACGGTGACCGGCACGCGGTTGTCCAGTTTACCCATGTCGGCGGGACCGAGGCGCGGCGCCTCCCTGATCTCCAGACCGATTCCGTGTCCGACCGGGCGCGCGGAGCGCTCGGTGTGGCCGGCCGCCTGCAGGATCTCCCGGGCCGCCTGGTCCGGGACATGCTGCGGGACGCCGGGCCCGAGCGCCTCCCGTCCGGCCCGCTGGGCCCGGAAGACCAGCCGGTGGAGCTCCACCTGCCAGGGCGCGGGGGCCGCGCCGATCACGAAGGTGCGCGCGGTGGAGACCCCGTACCCCCGGTACTGCGCGCCGAGCACGACGGTGAGGAAGTCGCCCTCCTCCACCCGGCGGTCGGTGGGCTGGTGGGACTCCTGGCCGGAGTGGGTGCCGGTGCCGACGGAGACCGGGAAGGCGGACCGGTCGGCGCCGTGGTCGATCATGCGGCGCTCCAGCTCCATCGCCAGGTGCCGCTCGGTGCGGCCGACCAGGATGGACTCCAGCAGCTCGCCGAGCGCCTGGTCGGCGATCTCGGCGGCGATCCGCAGGTCGGCGATCTCGTGCTCGTCCTTGACCACCCGCAGGCGCTCGACCGCCCGGCCGAGGTCCGTCAGCCGTGCACCTGTCAGCTGTTCGGTCACGCCGCGGTGGCGGCTGACGGTGAGATCGTGCTCCTCCACCCCGAGGTCCCGGACCCGCAGCCGGCCCGCCGCCTCGGCGGCGGCCAGCGCGGTGTCGCTCTCCCCCGGGACGGCGAGCCGGGGGATGTCCTCGCCGATCGGGTGCTCGCCGACGTCGTCCGGCGGCAGGTCGTCGGGCACGGCGAGCAGGACCCGGTCCCGGGTCAGCAGCAGACTCGCCCCGCAGGGCGGGCAGCCGGTGAGGTAGCGGACGTTCGCGGAGCGGGTGATCAGCGCCGCGTCGGCCCCCGAAGCACTGCAGTGCTCCCTCAGCCGCTCCCGCCGGGCCGCGTACGCATCAGACATGGCCCCGAGCCTACGGAGCCCGACCGGCTACCGCCCGTTCAGCGGGCCGACGGGCGGACAGCATGACCGGATCGGGTGGCGGCCCGATCTGCCTGGACGCCCCGGACCGCCCGCAGCGCGGCCGCCACGCTCGCGGTGATGTCGGTGAGCGGGTAGAGCACCTCGCGGATCGTCCGGTCCCGGTCGACCACCAGGGTCAGCCGCTTCAGCCGGGTGGTCCCGGCGGCTCGCAGGGTGGGCAGCCGGAGCGCGCCGGTGAGGTCGAGCCCGAGGTCGGAGAGGAGCGGGAAGCCGAGGCGTTCGGCCTCGGCGAAGGCGCGCTGCTCGTCCGGCCGCTGGGTGGAGACGCCGTGCACGGCGGCACCGGCGGCGGTGAACTCGGCGAGCCGGTCACGGTAGCTCAGGGACTCCAGGGTGCAGCCGGGCGCGCCGGGCACCGCCGACCAGCCGGGCGGGTACCCCCGGGAAGCAGTACAGGACGGTGGCGCAGCCGGCCGCGACCGGGTCGCGCGGTTCGCCGTCGGCCCCCGGGAGCAGCAGTTCGGGGATCCGGGCCGGCGGCCCGGAAGCCGGCGGGCCACCGTCCGGGGCGGACTGTGGGCGGCCCTGCGGGCCAGGCCCGCGCTGCTGGTGCTGCTCCCCGCGATCGTCGTGGTCGACACCGTCTACCGGCAGCAGTACTCGACCCTGCCCGTGTTCCTGGCCGACCACGGGATCGGCACCGGCGTGTACGGCCTGGTGCTGGCGGTCAACGGCGGGGCGATCCTGCTGCTGGAGCTGCCGGCCAGCGTCGCGCTGCGCAACCGGGCGCCGCTGCGGATCATCGGGACCGGCCTGCTGCTGGTCGGCGCGGGCTTCGCCGCGCTCGCCGCAGGGGCCTCGGTGGGCACCGCGGTGGTGTTGATACTGCTGGTCACGGCGGGCGAGATCCTCTACAAGACCCCGGCGACCGCCTATGTCGCGGACAGCGCGCCGCAGGAGTTCCAGGGCCGCTTCCAGAGCCTCTACACGGGGGCCTCGACCAGCGGCACCGTGCTCGCGCCGCCGCTCGGCGGAGCGCTCTACCAGTCCGCGCCCGGCCTGCTCTGGCCACTGTGCGCCGGCTTCGCCGCCCCGACGGCCGCCGTACCCCCGGAGGCGAACTGCGGTCAGCGGCACCGGAACCGCGCGCAGCGGACGGCCGCTTCCGGTGCCCCCGACCGCAGTTCGCCCCGGAGATTGCGGTCTACTCCGTCGTCCAGCGCTGCTCGACCTTGGCGAAGCGCCAGTAGCCGATCGCCGCCACCCAGACCACGAAGAACAGGCCGACGATCACGAAACCGACGTTGTCCAGGCTCAGTCCGGCGATCCAGCCCGTCACCGGGTCGGTGAGGTCGAGCTTCTCGTGCAGCACGCCGACCAGTTCGATGGTGCCGATGATGAAGGCGACCGCGATCGACAGGCCGGTGATGGTCAGGTTGTAGTACACCTTGCGGACCGGGTTGGAGAACGCCCACTGGTACGCGAAGTTCATGAAGGTGCCGTCGAGGGTGTCGAACAGGCTCATCCCCGCCGCGAACAGCAGCGGCAGGCAGACGATGGCGTACCAGGGCAGACCGGCCGCCGCACCCGAACCCGCCATCACCATCAGGGTGACCTCGGTCGCGGTGTCGAAGCCGAGACCGAGCACCATGCCGACCGGGAACATCTGGCCGGGGCGGGTGATCGAACGGGTGGCACGGGAGAGGATGCGGTTCATCAGGCCCCGCGAGTTGAGGTGCGCCTCCAGCTCGCTCTCGTCGTACCGGCCCGCGCGCATCGCCCGGAACACCTTCGCTATGCCCACCAGCGCGGCCAGGTTGAGCGCCGCGATCAGGTAGAGGAAGACCCCGGAAGCGGTGGTGCCGACCATGCCGAGCACCTGGTGGGTGGTCGACTGATCGTCCATCAGCGTCCCGGCCAGCGCCGCGCCCCCGGCCACCAGCGCGGCCATCACCACCACCATCGAGGAGTGCCCGAGCGCGAACCAGAAGCCCACCGAGACCGGGCGCTTGCCGTCGGCCATCAGCTTGCGGGTGGTGTTGTCGATGACGGCGATGTGGTCGGCGTCGAAGGCGTGCCGCATACCGAGGGTGTAGGCGGTGATGCCGAGGCCGACCCCGTAGACCTGGGTGCCCACCTCGTACTTCTCCGGCACCACCAGGAAGATCAGGGTTCCGAAGGCCAGCACGTGCATGGCCAGGATCACGGCCATCAGGCCGGCGGTCCGCACCGTGTCCTCGCGCTTCCAGCGGAAGGCCGGCAGGGCGGGGGCCGCCGCGGGGGCGGCCTCGATTCCGGGCAGGGTCATCTGCGGGTCACGCTCCAGCACCTCGTGGATCACTTCGTGAGATGCCGTGGCCGGTCTCCTGGCTGACGGGTCGAACACACCGGCGCCCGGCCTTCCCGGACGCAGCTGCGTCCAGTGGCCGCCCGGCCCAGGCGGGGACGGGGATGGTGCCGGTACTTCCCGATCACAGTGGCGAGGGCCGCTCCGGTCTGAGACCCCTGAAGGTCTGTCACCGGTCTTCCCGAGCACCACGGCGGCACAACCGTAGGGGTCCGCGCGCTACTACTGCAAGCCTGCACAGCTGTGCAGGTGTCCGGTATCACAGGGTCTGCTGCGAGAATGCGAGCCATGCATCTCGTCCCCGCCGACCGCGCCGACCGTAGGACCATCGACGGGCACCGGGTCTGCGAGGCCATCGCCGCGATCGGCGACGCCGAGCACGTCCGGGCCTGGGCCGAGCGCTTCGCGCTGCTCGCCGACCCCGGACGGCTCTCGCTGCTGCTGGCCCTGTACGAGACGGGACCGCTCGCCGTCACCGACCTCGCCGTCGCCACCGGAATGCGCGACCCCGCCGTCTCCCAGGCGCTGCGGCTGCTGCGCGCCGGCGGGCTGGTCAGCGGCGAGCGCGACGGGCGGATCATCCGCTACCGGCTGGTCGACACCGCCGTCGCCGAAGTCCTGGCCCACGGGGTGCTGGGCCGCCAGGACTGACCCCGGCCGCGCAAGCCGTCCGAGGCATCTCGGTTCATGTCGCTTTATGCCTGATACATACCTTGTATCCTTTTGGTGTCACCCGACAACAGCCCGGGTGCGTCCCCGCAGGCAGGCGAGGGAGGCCGACATGGCAGCGGAGCCCGACCGGAGCACTCCGGAGAAGCGAGGGCGCCTGAGCCGGCCCCTGGTGCTCTCCGCAGCCGTCGCACTGGTCGACCGGGAGGGGCTGGCCGCGCTCACCATGCGCCGCCTGGCCGCCGAGCTGGGGGTGGAGTCGATGGCCATCTACCGCTACACCCCGGGCAAGGAAGCCCTGGTGGACGGCCTGGTCGAAGCCTTCTTCGCCGAGGTGAACGCCGTGCTGCGGACCTCGGCCGAGGCCACCGAACCGGCCGAGGGCGGCCAGGCCTGGCGCGCGGAGCTGCGCCGCATCGCCCGGACGTTCGCCGTGGTGGCGCACGCCCACCCCGAGATCCTGCCGCTGGTGGCCACCCGCCCGCTGAGCGTCCCGATCGCCCGCCGCCCCGCCCCGATGCTCCAGCTCACCGAGCACATCTTCGCCGTGCTCGGCCGCGCCGGGTTCGACCACGCCGCCTCGCTCATGGTCTACCGGATGTTCGTGGCCTGGAACCTCGGCTGCCTGCTGGTCGACAAGCGCCAGGTGATCGACAACCCCGACGAACCGGACCCGATGCTGCGGCTGGGCCTGCACCGGCTGGCCGCCGACCAGTACCCGAGGCTGCGGGCACTCGTCCCGCTGCTCGCCGACTACGACGACCAGCAGGAACTGCTGGACGGGCTCGACAGCCTGCTGAGCCGGGTGCCCGACGCCCCCCTTGACGCGTTCTACGACGGAAGAGCAGGCTGAGGATACGAGGTACATATAGGCCATATCCCTACATATCCCTACACAGGCCGCGCCGTCGTCGACTTCTGCGATGAGCGCTCCGACGGCGCCCGGAAGAGGTCGCCATGTCCACTCGCGACACGATTCTCCGGGTCCGCGTCACGGCCACGGACCCTGCCACACTGCACGCTCTCCTCCGCGAGAAGCGGCCGGACGTCGGCGGACGCCCCAGCCGCGGCGAGGGCGGGAGCATCAGTGTCGAGGCGTACGTCTCCCCGGACGAAGCCGAGGCGCTCCAGCGCGAGGGCGTGACGGTCCAGGTGATCGAGGACGCCTCCGCCACCGGACGCGCCCGCCAGGCGGAGGTCGGGCAGGGCAACCGGTACGCCGCCGGGGAACAGGTTCCGCGCGGCCTGGGCCTCAAGGTGCAGGACTGACCTCAGGAGGTCGAGATGTCGTACCTGAACACCGCCGAGGTCGCCTCCGCGGTGGCCAAGCTGTCGACCGCGTACCCGGCGCTCTGTGAACTCGTCACCCTGCCCGAGACCTCGATCGAGGGCACGACCTGCCATGCCCTGCGGATCGGCACCGCCCCGACCGGCACCCGGGACTGCGCCGTGCTGATCGGTGGCGTGCACGCCCGCGAATGGGGCAGCTGCGAGATCCTCGTCCACCTCGCCGCCGACCTGCTGGAGGCGTACCACGTCGGCACCGGCCTGCGCTACGGCGCCGCGAGCTTCAGCTCGGCGCAGGTGCGCGCCGTGGTGGAGGGCATGGACCTCGTGCTCTTCCCGCTGGTCAACCCGGACGGCCGCCACTACAGCCAGACCGTCGACCCGATGTGGCGCAAGAACCGCAACCCGGCGCACTCGGGCGGCCGCGCCGCCTGTGTCGGGGTGGACATCAACCGCAACTACGACTTCCTGTTCGACTTCGCCACCGCGTTCGCCCCGGCCTCCGGGGTCCAGGTCTCCGCCGACCCCTGCGACTACCAGGTGTTCCACGGACCCGGCGCGTTCTCCGAACCCGAGACGCGCAACGTCCGCGCGCTGCTGGACTCCTACCCCCGCACCCGGTGGTTCGTCGACGTGCACAGCTACTCCGAGGACATGCTCTACGTCTGGGGCGACGACGACGACCAGTCCACCGACGAGACCATGACCTTCCTGAACCCCGCCTTCGACGGGAGGCGCGGCATCGCCCACGACGCCTACGGCGAGTTCATCGCCAAGGACGACTTCGACACCTCGACCCTGCTCGCCCAGCAGTTCTGCCAGGGGCTGCAGAGCGTCCGTGGCACCGCCTACACGCCGAAGGCCGGCTACGACCTCTACCCGACCAGCGGAACCAGCGACGACTACGCCTTCTCCCGGCACCTCGCCGATCCGGCGAAGGGCAAGATCTTCGGCTACACCGTCGAGTGGGGCACCGAGTTCCAGCCGCCCTGGGCCGAGATGGCGAGGATCATCAAGGATGTCGACGCCGGGCTGGTGCAGTTCTGCCTGGCGGCGCTGAAGTAGCAGCCGGCGGCCCCGGACGGCCGCCAGGGGTCGTCCGGGGCCGCCGGATCACGCCGTCGGACGCCCCCTCAGCCGCCGTTCACCGGCCAGCCGTCGTGGGTGGTGACGGTGCGTGCGTACGGTCCGTCGGGGCCGGTGGCGCGGTAGCTCTCGGTGGAGTCGGCGGTGCGGACGGTGGTGGCTCCGCTCTGGCGGTGGGCGCTCGGACTCAGGGTGTGGTCGACGGTCGAGCGGGCGGTGATCCTGGCACCGGCGGCCGTGGTGTCGCTGCGGTGGTAGCCGAGCCGCATGGCGGTGCGCTGGTCGGAGTTCCCGGCGGAGTCCGAGGTGCTGCGGTAGGTCACGTCCAGCGGCTCGCCCTCGTGCACGGTGTGGACCCGGTGCGGACCCCCGCCCCAGCTGGAGGTGGTCCGGGTCAGGTCGGCGTCGTTGTGCAGCACCAGGTCGTTGCCCTTGTCCCGCAGCTGCTGCCCCGAGCGGAAGCTCAGCTCGCTGCGGACCTCGGTGGCGACCCGGCCGTGCGAGGTCTGCACCCAGCCCCGGGCGAGGTCGTGGCGGACCGCCGTGACCTGCCAGGCGCCGCTCCCGCCGCCCTGGTCGTCCAGCGTGGTGGAGACGGCGGCCTCGGGGGCGACCCGGTAGTCGGTCAGCGCACCGGTGGTCCTGGCGCTGCCGTGGTCCACCCCGGCGAACAGGTTGACCTGGCCGGTCCAGGCGTCGTTGCCCTGCTTCTCGGCCTGGTTGACCGTGATCGACACGGAGTGCGGACGGCCGTCGAGCAGCAGACCGACGTACGGGGTGAGGTCCACCTGGTAGGCGGGCAGGTCGAAGGCGAAGATGCCGGGGACCGGTCGCCACAGCAGCGGCTCCCAGCCGCCGGTGTAGATCACCGGGTACGGCCAGACCGTCCCGGCGACCCGGCCGTCCACGGCGAGCCGCAGCTCGCGGAACGGGCCCTTGCCGCAGTAGCCGAGCCCGGGGTTCCGGGAGACGAAGTCGTCCGGCGCGGAGGCGTAGGCGAACTCCTCACAGGCGCCGCCGCCCCTGGCGTACACCTCGGCGGTGAGGCGCTCCAGATTGGCCGGGAAGACCAGGTCCCTGGCGGCCGAGGGCGCGGCCTGGGTGAGGCTGAACGCGCCGGTGGTGAGCAGCCGGTCGGCCTGTTCGGGCGCGGGCCAGGCGGCGTCGGCGGTGTAGTAGGTGACGGTGGCCGAGACGGTGAAGACGCCGGTGTAGGTGGAGTCGGTGACGTTGGCCAGGTCGAACTCGAAGGGCTGAGGGGTGTTCAGCAGCGGCGCGTAGCGGGTGAGATCGTGCTCGACCCGCCACTCGATGCCGTCCTGGGAGGGCTCGGGGGTGGAGGACATCATCACCTCGACGCCGCCGACCCGGACGGTGAAGAGCCGGTCGAACTGACGCCCTGCCACCTGCCCGTGCAGGTCGAGCACCGCCTTCGACCACGGGCCCGCACAGGCGGTGGGCGGGGTGAGCTGTCCGACGTACGGGGTGTCCGGCGGGTTGCCGTACCCGTTCCGGAACTGCCGCTCGTGCATCACCTCGACCGCGCAGGACGCGGTGGTGGGCCGCTTCAGGGGCTGGGTGACGGTGAACGGGTCGTGGTAGTCGGTGCCGAAGTCGGCGTGCGCCGGGGCTCCGGCCGTCAGGGTGGCGACCAGGGCGAGCAGGGCGGCGAGCAGCAGCCGGACCGTCCGGCGGAGTGCGGGGTGCGCTGACAAAGCCCTCGACCTCGTTTCTCACCGCCGGGGCCGCCGACGGATGCTGACGGCCCGTCGTCGCGAGCGGGCCATCGGGCATCCTTCAGGCCGTGAGCTGGACCTGTCAAGGGTGCGGCGTGCGGCCGCCGCCGGGGTGGATGGTCGGCTTCAATCGGTCGACATCAGGCCGTCGGCTTCAGGCGGTCGGCTTCAGGGAGAGGTCGAGCAGCACCTTGCCGAGGTTGGCCCGCGCCGCCAGCACCTCCGCGGCCTCCGCCGCCCGCTCCAGCGGGAACCGCGCGGAGACCGGGCGCAGCGCCCCGTCCGCCAGCAGCGCCCAGAGCTCGGCGCGGTGGCTTTCGATCAGGCCGGGCCGCAGCCGGGAGAGCCGGGCCATCGACAGCCCGGTGACGGTGTGCATGCCGCGCAGCAGTACGCCCGCGTCCAGCGTTCCGCCCGCACCGCTGTTGACGACCAGTCGGCCGAACGGGACGAGAGCCTCGGCCGCCCGCTGGAGCACCGCTCCACCGACGCTGTCGACGACCAGGTCGACCGGCGCACCCCAGTCGGCGTCCTGGTAGCGGACCACCTCGTCCGCACCGAGCCCGCGGACGAACTCCGCCTTGGCCGCCGAGCCGACTGCCGCGACCACCCGGCTCGCACCGAGCGCGCGGGCCAGCTGGACGGCGAGGTGGCCGACCCCGCCCGCGGCGGCGGTGATCAGGACCGAGTCGCCCCGCTCCAGCCGTCCGGCGCGCAGCGCGGCGAGCGCGACCAGTCCGCTGCGGACGACCGCCAGGGCATCGGCCGCGGCGACCTCCTCGGGCACCGGCGTGACCAGCGCGGCCTGGACCGGGACCAGGTCGGCGTACAGGTCCTGGAAGACCACCCCGCCGACCCGGTCGCCGACCCGGCAGCCGTCCACCCCTTCGCCGACGGCCGCCACCCGGCCGACCAGGTCACCGCCCGGGGTGTGCGGCAGCGGGACCTCGCCGAAGCCGTTCAGCACCTTGAGAACCGGGAGGGTGAGACCGGCCGCCTCGACACGGATCAGCAGTTCGCCGGGGCCGGCCACCGGCGCGGGGACCTCGTCCAGGCGGAGCGCCGAGGGGCCGTCGTAGCCGTGCATCCTGACCTTGCGCATGGGGGCACCTTTCGTTGGAGTCACCAACGTTTCGTTGGCGATCCCAACGATAGGTGTAATTCCATGGGGATGTCCAACGTTTTGGCGATAGGATTCCGGTCATGACCGACCCCGCGCTCAGACGCCTCCAGACCCTGCCGAGCTGGCTGCTCGGCCGCGCCGCCGCCCTCGGCCACCGCCTGGTCGCGGATCACCTCGCCGAGGCCGAGCTGCGCCTGCCGCACCACGCCGTGCTGTGCGCGGTCGCCGAGTACCAGCCGGTGGCCCAGGCCGAGCTGGCCCGCACCGTGAAGATCGACCCCAAGGACATGGTCACGGTCCTCAACGACCTGCAGGCCCGCGACCTCGTCACCCGGACCCGCGACCCCAAGGACGCCCGGCGGAACCTGATCACCCTCTCCCCCGCCGGATGCGAACTGCTGCACCGCACGGAGGCCCTCGGCGAACAGGCCAACGCCGAACTCGTCGCCCCGCTCAGCCCCGCCGAACGCGAACAGCTCAACGAGCTGCTCAGGCGGGTCATCGTCGACCGCTAGGACGCCGGGCGGCCGCTGGGCGGCCTGTGGGCGCGGGAAGCCGGGGCGCTAGCGCTGCTGGCAGGTGGGGCACCAGAAGAGGTTGCGGGCTGCGTGCGTCTCGGTGCGGACCTCGGTGCCGCAGACCAGGCAGGACATCGCGGCCCGGCGGTAGACGTAGACCTCACCGCCGTGGCCGTCCACCCGGGGCGGGCGCCCCATCGCCTCGGGCGTGTGCTCCGGCCGTACGGTGTCGATCCGGCCCGCCCCGACGCCGTCCCGCATCAGTGCGACCAGGTCGGCCCAGACGGCGTCCCACTCCGCGCGGGAGAGCTCGCGGCCGGGCCGGTGCGGGGCGATACCGAGCCGGAACAGCACCTCGGCGCGGTAGACGTTGCCCACGCCCGCCAGCACCTTCTGGTCCATCAGCAGCGCGGCTATCGTCGTACCGCTGCGGGAGATCCGCCGCCAGGCGGCGTCCGGGTCGGCGTCCTGGCGCAGCGGATCGGGGCCGAGCCGCTGGTGCACGGCGGCCTTCTCGGCGGATGTGCGCAGCGCACAGGTGTTGGGGCCGCGCAGGTCCGCGTACGCGCCGTCGTTCTCCAGCCGCAGCCGGATCAGGCCGACCGGGTCGGGGGCCGGCCCCGTGCCGAAGGTGAAGCCGCCGTAGAGGCCCAGGTGGATGTGGAGCCAGGCCCCCTCCTCGAAACCGAGGAACAGGTGCTTGCCGTGTGCCTCCGCCTCCGCCAGGATCTGCCCGTCGATCAGCTTCGCACCGTCGGCGAAGCGGCCCTGCGGGCTGGAGACCCTGGCCGGGCGGAGACCGAAGGTCCTGGCGTTCTCGATGGCGAGGCGGTGGATGATGTGGCCTTCTGGCACGGGCGGCAGCTCCCCCGATCGATCCGTTGCAACCCGACAATCATCGCAGCCCGCACCGACAGCCCGGATCGGCGCGGCGGCCGTCGCGACCTGGCGGCGCCCGGCGGCAGCCGTTCGGTAGCGGGTCGGCGGAGCGCCCGGGAGGGGGCGCGGGGAGCATGCGCACGCAACCGTCCGGGAGCAGCGCGGCCCCTTCGCGCAGCCCCCCGGCGCTCCGGGCCGTGGGTGGCCGTTCGCGCGGTTCCCCGCGCCCCTGGAGGCCGTTGCCCGGGGCGGTGGTGCTCAGGCCGGGCGGCCGGAGAGCTGAGCGACGATCACCTGGTCCAGGGCGGCTGCCGTCGCGGTGACGTCGAGCTGCGAGTTGTCGATGATCGGCAGGCCGGAGTTGTACCAGCCGGCCATCCGTCCGTGGATCCGGGCCACCTCGTCGTCGCTCAGCCGCCGGTTGCCGCTGCGCCGGGCGTTGCGCCCGAGCACGGAGTCGAGGCCGGGCAGCAGGACGACCGGGATCATGCCGGGCCCGATGTGCCGCCGCCAGCCGCCCAGGCCGATGGCCGGCCGGTCCGGGAAGACGGCGTCGTCGATGATGCAGGAGATGCCGTTGGCCAGGTAGTTGCGGCAGGCGAAGCCGCAGGTGCGGCGGGCCAGCCGGTACTGGGCCTCGGAGGCGTTGTTCCAGCCGGACTGCGGGTTGGCGAAGCCGGACTGCACCCACTCACGGACGTCGTCCAGGCTGATGTGCGCGGTCGGTGTCGGACGGCGCTCCGCCCAGTGCCTGGCCACGGTGGTCTTGCCCGCCCCGGCCGGACCGATCAGCAGCACGGCGATCGGCCCGGTGGCGGCGTGCAGCGGCGGGGGTGGCGGCAGTTGCACGGGCGCGCCCAGCGGCAGCATGAAGTGGCCGGTCGCCCCACCCGGCGGCACGACGGCCAGCGGCACCGTCGCTTGCGAGGTGTACGGCTGGGGGTGGGACTGGGCATGGGGCTGCTGCTGGGAGTGCGCGGCAGGCTGGAGCGGGGCCCCTCGTCCGGAGGTCTGGGGAGGGTACGGCGGCTGCCCGCCCGCCGGCTGGTTCGGGTGGACGTTCGGCGGCGCCGGCGGCCGTGGCGGCACCTGTCCTCCCCCTGCGTACTGCGTCACTGACACCTCCCAAGCGGCGACACTACACGTCGGCCCGGCGGCGGGCACAGTCCGCCGCCGGGCCGGTGAGCTGCCGGTCAGCCGCAGGTCAGCTGCGGATCAGCAGTCCGCGAGCTGCCGTTGATCGGGCGTCAGCGGGTGGTGAGCTGCTCGGCGATGGCGCGCAGCGCCAGCTCGTACGAGCCGAGGCCGAAGCCCGCGATGGTGCCGGAGGCGACCGCGGCGATCACCGAGGTGTGCCGGAACTCCTCGCGCGCGTACGGGTTGGAGATGTGCACCTCGATCAGTGGTGCGGTCCGCTGGGCGGCGGCGTCGCGCATCGCGTACGAGTAGTGCGTGAACGCACCGGGGTTGATCACCACCGGCGTGCCCTCGTCCGCCGCCTGGTGCAGCCATTCGACCATCACCTGCTCGGAGTTGGTCTCGCGGACCTCGATCTCGAAGCCGAACTCCTTGCCGAGCGCCGTGCAGCGCTCGACCAGCCCGGAGTACGAGGTCGCGCCGTAGACGTCCGGTTCCCGGCTGCCCAGACGTCCCAGGTTGGGACCGTTGAGCACGATCACGCGGGTCATCCCGAGACCTCCGCATAGGCAGCGACCAGCAGGGACGGGTCCGGGCCCTCCAGCACGGAGGTCTTGCCGAGGCCGTCCAGGACGACGAAGCGCAGCAGGTCGCCGCGCGACTTCTTGTCGATCTTCATGGCGTCCAGCAGCTTCGGCCAGGCGTCCGCCCGGTAGGTCAGCGGCAGGCCGACCGAGGCCAGCACCGTACGGTGGCGGTCGGCCGTCTCGTCGTCCAACCGCCCGGCCAGGCGGCCGAGTTCGGCGGCGAAGACCATACCGATGGAGATCGCCGCGCCGTGCCGCCACTTGTAGCGCTCGTTGCGCTCGATGGCGTGGCCGAGGGTGTGGCCGTAGTTGAGGATCTCCCGGCGGCCGGCCTCCTTGAGGTCGCCGGAGACCACGTCCGCCTTGACCTGGATCGCCCGCCGGATCAGCTCCAGGGTGTGCGGGCCCGCGGGGCTGGTGGCGCCCTGCGGGTCGGACTCGATCAGGTCCAGGATCGCCGGGTCGGCGATGAACCCGGCCTTGATCACCTCGGCCAGGCCGCTGACGTAGTCGTGCTTCGGGACGGTCTCCAGGGTCGCCAGGTCCGCCAGCACGCCGACCGGCGGGTGGAAGGCGCCGACCATGTTCTTGCCCTCGGCGATGTTGATGCCGGTCTTGCCGCCGACCGCCGCGTCCACCATGCCGAGCAGCGTGGTGGGCATCGAGATCCAGCGCACCCCGCGCAGCCAGGTGGCCGCGACGAAGCCCGCCAGGTCGGTGGTGGCACCGCCGCCGAGGCCGACGACCACATCGCTGCGGGTGAACCCGGTCTGGCCGAGCACCGACCAGCAGTACGCGGCGACCTCGGCGCTCTTGGCGTCCTCGGCGTTGGGCACCTGGAGGGCGATCGCCTCGTAGCCCTCGCCGGCCAGGTCCTCACGGATCACGTCGGCGGTCGCGGCCAGCGCCTCCGGGTGGATGATCGCCACCCGCTTCGCCCGGTTGCCGATCAACTTGCCCAGCTCACCGAGGAGTTGGTGCCCGATCAGCACGTCATACGGGTCGTGGCCGGCGCTGCCACCGACGTGGATGGTGACGGTGTCCGTCATGGCTTCTTCAGCTCCAGTGCTTCGAGTACGGCGTCGGCGACCTGCTCCGGGGTGCGCCCCTCGGTGTCCACCACGGCGGTGGCCACCTCCAGGTACAGCGGGCGGCGGGCCTCCATCAGCTCGCGCCAGCGGGCGCGCGGGTTGACGGCGAGCAGCGGGCGCGGCGCATCCAGGCCGACCCGCTTGACGGCGTCGCCCAGGGCGACCTCCAGGAAGACCACCGGCAGCGGCGCCAGCAGCGTGCGGGTGGCCTGGGCCATCACCGCGCCGCCGCCGAGCGCCAGTACGCCGTCGTGGGTCTCGGCGGCCGCGCGGACGGCCCGCACCTCCAGCTCGCGGAAGTGCGGCTCGCCCTCGTCGACGAAGATCTCCGGGATCGGCTTGCCCGCCAGCTGCTCGATGTCGGTGTCGGTGTCGCGGAAGGCGACCCCGAGCCGCTCGGCGAGCAGGCGGCCGACCGTGCTCTTGCCGGACCCGGGCGGGCCCACCAGCACGACCAGCGGCGCGGTCATCGGACGATCAGGTGGTCGAGGTAGTTCTGCACGTTGCGGCGGGTCTCGGAGACGTTGTCGCCGCCGAACTTCTCACTCACCGCGTCGGCCAGCACCAGCGCGACCATCGCCTCGGCGACGATCCCCG
>NZ_JYJF01000569.1 GCF_000955975.1 Saccharothrix sp. ST-888 | reverse complement strand
GCCTGCCCGGCACCGTCGCCTCGCCGTGGCAGGACGGCGGTGTCTACCTGATCACCGGCGGCGCCGGGGGACTCGGGCGGATCGTGGCGAGGGAGATCGGCGCCTCGGTGGGCAACGCCACCGTGGTCCTGACCGGCCGGTCGCCGCTGGACGAGCAGCGGCGGCGCGAGCTGAACGCCCTGCGCGCCTCCGGCCTCACGGTCGACTACCAGCGCGCCGACGTGGCCGACCGGAACGCGGTGGCCAGGTTGTTCGACGATGTCGCGGACAATCACGGGCCGTTGACCGGGATCGTGCACAGCGCGGGCCTGGTCGCCGACAACTACCTGATCCGCAAGGACCCCGAGGAGCTCGCCC
>NZ_JYJF01000568.1 GCF_000955975.1 Saccharothrix sp. ST-888 | reverse complement strand
GGGCGAGCTCCTCGGGGTCCTTGCGGATCAGGTAGTTGTCGGCGACCAGGCCCGCGCTGTGCACGATCCCGGTCAACGGCCCGTGATTGTCCGCGACATGGGCCAGTACGCGGGCCACCGCGTCCCGGTCGGCCACGTCGGCGCGCTTGTAGTCGACGGTGAGGCCGCCGGCGCGCAGGGCGTTCAGCTCGCGCCGCCGCTGCTCGTCCAGCGGCGACCGGCCGGTCAGGACCACGGTGGCGTTGCCCACCGAGGCGGCGATCTCCCTCGCCACGATCCGCCCGAGTCCCCCGGCGCCGCCGGTGATCAGGTAGACACCGCCGTCCTGCCACGGCGAGGCGACGGTGCCGGGCAGGC
>NZ_JYJF01000567.1 GCF_000955975.1 Saccharothrix sp. ST-888 | reverse complement strand
GGTAGGTCATGCGTGCGGGGGCGATTAGCTACCACGGCAAACTGTTCGGGGCCTACGGCTTCGTTCAAAAGGCCAAGGACTGCACAGTCAAGCCGCTTACCGCCATCGCGGCGTACATCGCACCCGCGTCTCGGTTCCATAAGAATCAGGTCTTCTGGGCCCCGGGCCTGCCCAGGACGCCTGGGGCCGAACGCGAGGGGCATCATCGCCACCACCGGCTGCCTGTCAGGCGAGGTGCAGACCCGGCTGCGGCTCGGCCAGTACGACGAGGCGGTCAAGGCCGCCGGCGCCTACCAGGACATCTTCGGCAAGGAGAACTACTTCCTGGAGCTGATGGACCACGGCATCGACATCGAG
>NZ_JYJF01000566.1 GCF_000955975.1 Saccharothrix sp. ST-888 | reverse complement strand
GTGCAGCCGGTGACCTTCACCCCGTACGCGAGCGCGTCGGCGACGCCGTGGGCGCCGGGGAAGGAGGGCAGCAGGGCGGGGTGGTGTTTGACGACCCGTCCGGCGAAGCCGGCGAGGACCCGGGCCCGGAGGATCTTCATAAACCCGGCCAAGACCACCGGTTCCGGTTGGTCCCCGCCGCCCGGTGCAGACCGTACCTGAGGTTGCCGCGCGGGTTCATGAAGATCCGCGGCGCCGGGGGCCTCACGGCCTGCGCCGCGCGGTTCCTGAACACCCAGTCCGCCCTGCTGCGCTCCTTCCCCGGCGCCCACGGCTTCGCCGACGCGCTCGCGTACGGGATGAGGGCCACCGGCTGCAC
>NZ_JYJF01000565.1 GCF_000955975.1 Saccharothrix sp. ST-888 | reverse complement strand
CGGACTTGCGCTCAGAACGCATCGCGACGGGCACGACGGCCACGACGGCCAAGACGGACACCAAGATCACGACGGCCACGGCTGCCACGAAGCAACACCTCTTACCCGATGGCCTATCCGGCGAGCAGCCCCCGGACGACGTAGGGCTGCAGGCTGAAGAAGGCAAGCAGCGGTACGTCTACCGAGAGGAGGCCGCGCCCATCCGCCCCCCCCCCGGCCTACCGCCCCGCCCGCACCAAGACTGCCCCGACGGCCACGCCGGCCACGACGGCCACGACGGCCACGACGGCCACGACGGCCACGACGGAACACCTCTCACCCCTTGACCGATCCGGCCAGCAGTCCCCGGACGAAGTAG
>NZ_JYJF01000564.1 GCF_000955975.1 Saccharothrix sp. ST-888 | reverse complement strand
GGCGGCGGGGCCGCCGTGCTTGGACGTCTTGTCCATGTGGCGGGGCGGCGTGCCGTCCGCGTTGATGTCGATCTTCTCGCCGTTCAGGTAGTCGGGCTTGTCGGCGGCCAGGTTGGCGTACCACTCGCCGCCGGTGCCGATGATGTCCGAGGGGGCGTCGTTCAGACCGCCGGACTAGCCCCAGTGGTTGAGGTCCGGGGTGTGCGAGCTCACGCCGTGGCTCATCGCCTGGCCCGCGCCGTCCAGGGCGGTCAGCGGGTGGGTGTTGCCCGCGCGGTCGCCGTACGTCATGCAGGAGCAGCTGTCATCCCAGGACGCGTTGGCGTAGTTCTGCCCGTAGTGCACGCGGCTGTAGGCG
>NZ_JYJF01000563.1 GCF_000955975.1 Saccharothrix sp. ST-888 | reverse complement strand
TCACCTTCGACCTCGCCGCTCAGGAGTACGGCCGCCTCCCCGAGACCGCCCCGGACCGCCACTTGTCCGCACAGCCCAACCTGAACGGTGCTGCTCGCGCCTCCGTCATGGGCGAGCGCCGCGAGAACCGGGCGCGGCGCGACCCGGACAGCCACGGGGTTCAGATCGACGGTGGCGGTCGACGCCGGACCGCGGCGGCCCGACGGCCGGCGCCGTACTCCTGCGTGGCGACGTCGAAGGGGAGCCGGTGCAGGACGGCCGTGTTCGTGGACACCGCGCCGAACACCCGCAGCGCGGCCACGGCGCCGTCCCGCCAGGTGGTCATCCGCGCGGGGGTGGAGCGCTACTCACCGCTCACC
>NZ_JYJF01000562.1 GCF_000955975.1 Saccharothrix sp. ST-888 | reverse complement strand
CTGTCGCGCGGCTGCCGCAGCGGGGGCAACGAGGCCATCTGGGGCCGCTGCGGCGTCCACCAGCACATCACAGGAGTGGACAGCTGCCCGCGCCGCCTCGCCTCGCGGACCGACCAGGCCCGGAAGCTCGGCCTGCGTCACGGGGACCGTTTCCGGACCGCGAACGTCCGCGACCTGCTGCGCGCGGGGGAGACGTACGACATCGTTCTCGGCCTCCAGTCGCTCCCCCACTTCGACCGGCTCGACGACACCATGGACCGGATCGCCGGCCTGCGAAACCCCGGCGCGCTTCCAGCCGTGGCCGAGTACGACGGCCCCCCCAGGTTACAGTGCACCCGCTGGCATCTCCTAGCGCTGGC
>NZ_JYJF01000561.1 GCF_000955975.1 Saccharothrix sp. ST-888 | reverse complement strand
CCGTACCGTCCACACCCAGCCCGAGGCCGTCCGCGAGCCTCACCGCCTCGCCGGTCTCCAGCCCCCTCACGCCAGCGGCGGGCCGCCCCCCGGGGCCCTGGCCCCCAACCAGCCACCCGGGAACGGCACCGGCCAGCCCATCTGCCTCTACGCCGACTACTGGCGCTGGCATAGCCCGTCCTCGTCGTCCGGACCGCCCGCCTTGCCGCGGCCGTTCCCGGGTCGCTGGTCCGGGTCGACGGCCCCGGGGTGCGGCACGCCGTCGCCGTGAAGCGGCTGGAGACCGGCGAGGCGGCGACGCTCGCGGACGGCGTCGGCGTGGGTGTGGCCGGGACGTTCACTGCCGTCCAGGGCTAGGA
>NZ_JYJF01000560.1 GCF_000955975.1 Saccharothrix sp. ST-888 | reverse complement strand
AGGTGAACGCCGCGCTCGACACAAGCGTGCCCTACCCGACCCGGGCCACCCTGGTGGTCGGCAAGTCCACCGTCGCGGTCGGCAGCGCCGCCCGCCGGGCCGACCGGCGGGCCGAGCTCGCCCCCGCCGGCGCCGACGCGGAGCTCGCCTGGAACCCGGAGTTCCTGCGCGAGGGCTACGCCGTCGGGGACACCCTGCACCCGAACCGGCTGGTGGCGGGCCTGCGGAGCGAGCGTGCCGAGCAGCTGCTGCGCGAGGTGTACGCGACGCCGATCGCCGAGTGCGTCCCGTTCGTGGTCACCGACTTCCCGACCGCCGAGCTGGTCAAGGTCGCCGCCAACTCCTTCCTCGCCGCCAAGA
>NZ_JYJF01000057.1 GCF_000955975.1 Saccharothrix sp. ST-888 | reverse complement strand
TGGCCGGTCGGGTTCGTGGCCGGTCGGGTTCGTGGCCGGTCGGGTTCGCGGTGGTCAGCCCACTGCGGCCACTGTCTGCGGCGACCAGACCTCGCCAGCCTCGGCCTCCTCGTCCAGGGTGCGGATCAGGGCCTCGTCGATCGCGTCGAGGGAGTCGACGATGTGGCGCACCCCGGCTTCGCGCATGAGTTGGCGCTGGAAGCCGTGCCGGAAGTCCGAGGGGTGACCGATGAAGGGGACGCCGAGGGCTCTCGCGTGTTCGCCGACCCGGGCCACGTCGTCGATGAAGAGCACCTCGTCGTGGTCGAGGCCGAAGACCTCGGTGACGATCTCCTCGACCCCCGGGCGGAAGTCGTTGGTGCAGACGTACCCGGGCGGATCGAAGAGGCCGGTGTGGCCGCCGAGGTGGCGGTCGAAGTGGGAGCGGTCCAGGCCGCCGTAGCAGACCGTGCGCAGACCGAGCCCGCGCAGCCGCCCGACCAGCGGGACGGCGCCGGCCAGCAGCCGGTTCGGGTCCCGTAGCAGGTACTCGGCCCGCTCCTGGAAGTACACCTCCAGGGTCCGCTCCACCGACCAGTCCACCCCGGCGGCCTCGGCGATCACCACGGCGGCGTCGGCCTGCCGCTGGGAGAAGATCCGGCGCTCGGTCTCCGCCGAGTACCGGCCCCCCCGGCTGGTGATGAAGTGATGGATCACCGGGCTGAAGGTGTCGTTCAGCATCACGCCGTCGATGTTCACGGCGGCGGCCTTGAGCCGTCTCAGCGGTCCGGTCATGGTGGAACCCCCCTCAGGTCTGCGCCCATGTTAGAGGGGGAGGAGTGGTGAAGATCAACTATTGGTGTACGAGCCACCCGGTATTTCGCATATGAACTCCCGTGACAGAAGCGGCATATGTGACAGGAGTGGTCAGGTGCGACTTCTTCACCGGCCGACCTGGAGCCGCAGGTCGGCCAGCGTCAGCCCGGCCGCGTACTGGGCCGCGTGGGCGGCGTCGGCCGCGGTGTCCCGGGCCGCGAGCAGCACCGCGATCCGCCCGGCCACCGCACGTGACGGACCGTTGGCCGCCACACTGAAGGTGGCCAGCCTGCGGTAGATCGGCGTACGGACCGCGATCACCGTGCGGAGCCGCCCCTGCGGGTCGTCCGCCAGCAGCGGGCGGGTCTCCGCCGCGCCGATCCGGGCCGCCAACTGCTCGGCCCGGACCGCGAGGTGGATCACCGTGTGCTCCCGCAGCAGCCGCTGGGTGGACTCCTCCAGCACCGCTCCGCCGCCCACCGCGAGCACGCCCCGGTGCTCGGCCAGCGCCCGGCGGACCGCCTCGCGCTCGCGCACCCGGAAGTGGGCCTCGCCCTCGTGCTCCAGGAGCTCGGGGATCGGACGCCCCGCGGCCAGCTCGATGTCCGCGTCGGTGTCCCTGAACCGCACACCGAGGTGGCCGGCGAGCAGCCGCCCCACGGTGGACTTGCCGGAACCGGGTGCGCCGATCAGAACGGCCACCGGTCTGTCCATCTGAACTCACCGTCACTTCCGTGCTGTTGGAGCGGATCAGGAGCGGGAACAGGGCTGGGGATCAGCAGCGGGAGCAGGAAGCGCTCAGGCGCCTTCGAGGGCCAGGCCGAGGCCGGACAGACCGGCGAGCGCCGCCAGCTGGTGGGTGCCCTCGGCGGTCGCCTCGACGTCGAAGGCGAACCGGTGGCTCGGCGGGTAGCCGATCAACTCGGCGGCCCGGGGCGGGAGCTGCTGTGCGGCGGCCTCGGCCGACTCCCAGAGGAAGATCGCACCCCAGCGCCCGCTCTCCCGGTCCGAGATCCAGGTCTTCAGCACCAGGCCCGGAAAGCCGGTGAACCGCTCCACCGCCTCCTCGCGCAGGAAGTCCCGGAGATCGTCGATACTCCGGTCGGACTCGGCCAGGTCCCACCAGACGACTACGGCACGCATGTGTTCTCCTCACGAGGGATGTTGCACCACCGGGGGTGCACGGGGCCCGGCCCGGCCGGGAAAGCCGCCCGGAGCGCGGGGAACCGCACGGCCGGCGCGCCGGCGAGGTCACCGGACCGGTCGGGCGGTTCCCCGCGCCCTACGGGCTCACGCCAGCAGGGAGGTCAGCGCGTCGGTGATGATGGCCAGGCCGTCCTGGCTGAGCACCGACTCCGGGTGGAACTGCACCGAGCGGAAGCCCGGCCCGCGCAGGGCGTGGATCTGGCCGGTCTCCGGGTCGCGGCTCACCTCCACCTCCGCGTCGAGGCCGGGGACGGAGACCGCGACCCGGTCGGAGTCGCTGCGCCCGGCGAAGGTGTTGTAGAAGCCGACCAGTTCGGTCCGGCCGAAGAGGTCGATCTTCTTCGCCACGCCCTGGTTGGGCAGGTCCCGGCGCACCAGGTCGAAGCCCAGGGCCCGGCACAGCACCTGGTGGCTCAGGCAGACCGACAGGAACGGCAGCTCGCCGCCCAGCAGCCGGCCGGTCGCCCGGCGCAGGTGGGCGATCTTCGGGTGGTCCGTCTCCTGCGGGTCGCCCGGCCCCGGGCCCAGGATCACCAGGTCGTACCCGTCGAAGCTGTACTCCTCGTCGAACCGCCGTACCGTGACGGCGAGTCCGAGCGAGCGCAGCTGGTGGTCCCACATCGCGGTGAAGGTGTCCTCCGCGTCCACCACCAGCACCCGGCGGCCGGCCAGCGCCGGAACGGGGCGGGTGCGGGTGGTGGCCGACTCCAGCCAGAACGGTGCCAGCGCGACGTTGCGCTGCGCCAACGCCTTCAGGACGTCGGGGTGCCGGGCCAGCCCGGCACCGGTCACCGTGCCGCCGGCGCCGGACCCGGGTGCGCCCTTCGCGCCGAAGGCGGCGAGCAGCCCGGCGGCCTTGGCCGTCGTCTCGGCCACCTCGGACTCCGGCTTGGAGTCGCGGACCAGGGTGGCGCCGACGCCTATCTGCAGCCGCCCGGAGGCGTCGATGTCGGCCGTCCGGATCAGGATCGAGGAGTCCAGGGTGCGGCCGCCCCCGGCGTCCCGGCCGATCAGGGCCACCACGCCGCTGTAGTAGCCGCGGCCGGCCGGCTCGTACCGGCTGATCACCTTGGCCGCGCTCTCCAGCGGGCTGCCGGTGACGGTGGGCGCGAACATCGTCTCGCGCAGGATGTCGCGCACGTCGCGGGTGGTGTGCCCCTCGATGAAGTACTCGGTGTGGGCGAGGCGGGCCATCTCCATCAGGTGCGGGCCGGTCACCCGGCCGCCGGACTCGCTGATCCGGGCCATCATCTTGAGCTCTTCGTCCACCACCATGTAGAGCTCGTTGGCCTCCTTGGGGTCGGCCAGGAAGGAGAGCACGCCCGCGAGCGTCGGCCCGGTCTCGGGGTAGCGGTAGGTGCCGCTGATCGGGTTCATCACCGCGACTCCGCCGGAGAGGCTGACGTGCCGCTCGGGGGTGGCCCCGACGAAGGTCCGGTCGCCGGTGTGGATGACGAAGGTCCAGTACGCGCCGCGCTCGCGCTCCAGCAGGCGGCGGAAGAAGGTGAGCGCGGCAGCGGTCGAGTACCCGGAGATGTCCGCCACGAAGGCCCGCCGGATGACGAAGTTGGCGCCCTCGCCCTGTCCGATCTCCTTCGCCAGGATCTCCTTGACGATCTCGGCGTACGCCTCGTCGTCCACGTCGAAGCGGCCGTCCACCAGCTCGATCGGCAGGTCGGGCAGCCGGTCGACGGTCTGGGCGACCGGGAGGGCGCCCTGCTCCGCGACGGTCAGGGTGATCAGCGGAGAGCCGTCGTCGGCGGCCGCGAAGCCGCGCTCGGCGATCTGCCGGTACGGGACCAGCGCCAGCACCTCGTGCTCCGCCCGCCCGGTGGCCGGCGCCCCGGCCGGGTCGGTGGGCAGCGGGATGTCCGCCAGCGTCGCGACCTCGGACACCGCACCGATCAGTACGTCGATCTCGTCCGCGGCACCCGTCTCCGGGCGGTGCAGCAGCGCGAAGGCCGGCGGCTGCTCGGCGAGCACCCGTTCCAGCAGCGCAAGGCTCTCCGGGCTCCCGGCCCCCGTGTACGTCATGGTGTTCCCTCCAGGTCGGCGTGCGGTCGGTGCGGGTCGGCGGCGGTTCAGAACTGATGAAGCGTCAGACTTCGGGTGTTTCAGCCGAGTTGGTCGAGCACGGTCTTCGCGGTGACCACCATCGCGCAGCGCTCCGCCGCGTAGGTCAGGGCCCGGTGGTGGTACTCCAGCGAGAAGTCGGCGATGGCGTCGCCGACCAGGAACGGCTGGATGTCGAGGGTGAAGGCGTCACAGGTGCTCATCAGCACGCCGACGTGCGCGTACACACCGCAGACGATCAGCTGGTCACGCCCCTGCTCCCGCATGAACTGCTGGAGTTCGGTCTTGTGGAACGCGCTGTACCGCCACTTGGTCAGCACCAGATCGCCCTCGGCGGGCTGGATCGGCTCGACCACCTGCTTGTGCTCCAGGTCGATGGTCATGCCCGGCCCCCAGAAGTCGCTCAGCAGGCCGCGCTGCTCCGGCGTCATCCCGCCCGGCTGGGCGGTGTAGGCCACCGGGACGCCGAGTTCGGCGCACCGCTCGCGCAGCAGGGTGGCGTTGCCGACCAGGTCGGTCACCGGGGACTCGCCGGCCGGGAAGGGCTTGAGGAAGTACTTCTGCATGTCGTGGATCAGCAGGACCGCGCGCTTCGGGTCCACCGTCCACTGGGCGATGTTCTCCGGCAGGTCGCCCTGCCCTGGCATCGGGTAAGCCGTGATGGCGGGGATTCCCATGGAGATGTCCTCTCAGCTGGAAGGTGTTGCCGGGCGACGGCGGCCGGTGGCGGGGAGGCCACCGGCCGCCGTGCCCGGCGGCCTCGGTACTCGGTGGTCCCGGGCACTCAGTGGCCGAGGGCCGCGCCGCCGTCGACGGTGAGTTCGTGCATGGTGATGTGCGCGGCCATGTCGGAGAGCAGGAACAGCACCGCGTCCGCGATGTGCTCCGGCTGGGCGATCCGCCCGAGCGGGATGCCCACCCGGTAGGCCGAGGCCACACCGTCGATGGAGGCCCTGGCCGCACTGCTGTCCTCCCACAGGGAGCTCAGCATCGGGGTGTCGGTCGAGCCGGGGGCCACCACGTTGGCACGGATGCCGAACTTGGAGACCTCCAGCCCGAGGGTCTTGGTGAACATGGTCGCCGCGGCCTTGGAGGCCGAGTACGCCGACATGTCCATTCGCGCCGTACCGGCCGCGTTCGACGCCACCGTGACGATGGCGCCGCGCCGTCCCTGGCCCAGCATCCGGTTGACCACCGCACGGGAGGTGAAGAAGACCCCGGTGGTGTTGACCGCGAAGGTGGTGGTCCAGTCGTCGTCGGTGAGGTCTCTGGCCTGCCCGAGCCGGAGCACGCCCGCGCCGTTGACGAGGTAGTCGATGCCGCCGAGATGCTGTTCGACCTCGGCGACCACGGTCTCGACGGCGGCGCTGCTGGTCACGTCGACGGGGAAGGCCTCGGCCCGTCCGCCGTCGTTCCGCAGCTCCTTGGCGAGTTCCTCCAGCCGATCGCCGTTCCGATCGACCAGGGCCACCGTGACTCCGCGCCCGACCAGGGCCCGAACCACGGCCTCACCGATACCTCCGGCCGCGCCGGTGACCAGCGCGACCTTGTTTTCCATCCCATGGACACTCATAACGACCCCACCGATCGAAGATGATCGACCATTGCCGGTCGGATATTCCTGAGGCGGCTGCGGTCACCGCTCAGCCTGTTCGTGCAACTACTAGACCCGCCAAGCACCGACGACCTCTAGGGCCTGCTCCGGGTTCAGCCGGGGGTCGCAGAAGCTGGTGTACTTCTCGCCGACACCCGCCACGCAGTCCGCGTCGTGCGCGCATTCCGTGACATCGTCCGGTGTGGTCTCCAGGTGAATTCCACCGGCCACGCCACCGGCTTCGGTGACGGCCTTCTGGAACTCCGTGACCTCCTTGATCACGGTCTCCACCAGCCGGGTCTTCAGACCGTCGGGACCGCTCACGGTGTTGCCGTGCATCGGGTCCGTGAGCCAGATGACCGGGTGACCGGCCGCCCGGACCGCCGCCACCATCTCCGGCAGCCGGTCGGCCACCTTGTCGGCGCCCATCCGGGCGATCAGGGTGAGCCGGCCGGGCTCGCGGCCCGGGTCGAGCTTCTCGCAGAGGGTGAGCACGTCCTCGACGGACATGCTCGGGCCCACCTTGCAGGCGACCGGGTTGGCCACCGAGGCCAGCAGGGCGACGTGCGCCCCGTCCAGCTGGCGGGTCCGGTCCCCGATCCACGGCCAGTGGGTCGAGGAGAGGTACGTGCGGCCGAAGTCGTCGTACCGGATCAGCGGCACCTCGTAGTCGAGGAGCAGCGCCTCGTGGCTGGTCCAGACCGGCGCGCCGACCGCGGGGAGCCGGGCGGCGGACCGGGCCCGCAGGGTCTCCATGACCGTGCCGGCGGCCTCGTAGCCGGCCAGCAGGCGGCTCGGGTCCGGACGGCGCAGCTCGGGGTCGGGCTCCGGGCTGTTGACCATGTGGCCGCGGTAGACCGGCAGTTCGACGCCGTCCACTACCTCGGTCGGGTTGGAGCGGGGCTTGCCGAACTGTCCCGCCATCCGGCCGACCCGGATCACCGGGCGCAGCGAGTTCATGGACATGGCGCCGGCCAGCGCGTCCAGCAGGCCGACCTTGCGGGTGACGTAGCCGGGTTCGCACTCGGCCGGGTCCTCGGCGCAGTCACCGGTCTGGATCACCTGGACCCGGCCGGCCGCGACCTCGGCCAGCAGGGCGCGGAGCTCGGCGACCTCGACGGAGTTCACCAGTCCCGGGCGGTCCGCGAGCACGGAGGTGACCGCGGCCAGGAGTTCCTGGTCCTCCCACTCCGGCTGCTGCTTGGCGGGGAACGACTTCCAGTAGTCGATCCCGCTTTCCGACAGCGTCGGACCGGCGGCAGCCGGTCGCGTCGCAATTGCGTCGCTACTCACTCATTACCTCCGTGGTCATGAATTGATCACTTGCCCGGAAATCGGAGATCGCCGAATTCGCCCACAGCGCCGAGTGCACCGCGCCGGCCAGGCCGCCCGCATTCGTACTGGATTCCGAGAGAAGGGCCGACCTTTTCCACGAGTCTGTGCAGGCAAAACACGAGGGTCAACGGCCGTCCGGCATCTTCGTCAAGTATCGAGCACTCTGTCAATTTCACCCATGAACGCATTGTGAATAGTCCACCCGGGCTTCCGAAAAAAGCCAGCGCAAATCATCAGCTGATTATTTTTCGAAATAGTCGGCCGGAATTTCGGTCAGTCGTCCGGGTGTTCGGAAGGCAGCCGGGCGACTTCACCAGACCGGCCTCAGGAGAGGGAGTGGTCCCGGTACTGCGTCAGATCGGAGCCCGAGCCGGCGGACGCCGAAACGGCCGAGGGCCCGACCACCCCGGGTGGGGTGGTCGGGCCCTCGGCCGTCGCTGCGGGTGTCCGCCGGGCGGTCAGTCCCGGTCGCGCGCCTTCGCCAGGCTGCTGCGCGCGTGGGCGGCGACCCGCTCGGGGGTGAACCCGAACTGCTCGTACAGGGTCTGGTACGGCGCGGACAGGCCGAAGCGGTCCAGGCCGACCGACTCGCCGGCCTCACCGACCAGGGCGTACCAGCCGAGCGAGGAGCCCGCCTCGACCGAGACCCGGGCCCGGACGCCGCGCGGCAGCACCGACTCCCGGTACGCGGCGTCCTGTTCGTCGAACCACTCGACGCACGGCATCGAGACCACCCGGGTCGCGGTGCCCTCGGCCTGGAGGATCTCCCTGGCCCGCAGCGCGATCGGCACCTCGCTGCCGGTGGCGATCAGGATCACCTCCGGGGCGTCGCCGGCGGCCTCGGCGAGGACGTAGCCGCCTCTGGCCGCGCCTTCGGCGGCGGCCAGACCGGTGGCGGAGGTGCGCTCCAGCACGGGCAGGTTCTGCCGGGAGAGGCAGAGGCCGGCGGGCCGGTCGGTGTTCTCGATGATGGTCCTCCAGGCGACGACGGTCTCGTTGGCGTCGGCGGGACGGACCACGTCCAGCCCCGGGATGGCGCGCAGGCTGGCCAGGTGCTCGACCGGCTGGTGGGTCGGACCGTCCTCGCCGAGGCCGATCGAGTCGTGCGTCCAGACGTAGGTGACCGGGAGGTTCATCATCGCGGCGAGCCGCACCGAGGGGCGCATGTAGTCGCTGAAGACCAGGAAGGTGCCGCCGTAGGGGCGCGTACCGCCGTGCAGCGCAATGCCGTTGAGGATGCCGCCCATGCCGTGCTCGCGGATGCCGAAGTGCAGGGTGCGGCCGTAGCGGTGGCCCTTGAAGGCGGCGGTCTGGAGCTCCTCGGGGACGAAGGACGGCTCGCCCTTCATCGTGGTCAGGTTGCTCTCCGCCAGATCGGCCGATCCGCCCCAGAGTTCGGGCAGTACGGGCGCCAGCGCCGAGAGCACCTCGCCGGAGGCCTTCCGGGTGGCCACCTCGGTACCGGCCGGGAACTCCGGCAGCGCCGAACTCCAGCCCGCCGGCAGGGTCCTGGTCGAGATCCGGTCGAACTCGGCCGCGCGGGCGGGCTCCGCGGCCCGCCAGTCCCCGAAGGACTTCTCCCACTCCTGCCGGGCCTGCCGCCCGCGCTCGACCACCTGCCGTGCGTGGTCCAGGAGTTCGGCCGGGACGTCGAAGGACTTCGCCGGATCCAGGCCGAGCGCCTGCTTGGTGGCGGCGACCTCGGCGGCGCCGAGCGCGGAGCCGTGGATCTTGCCGGTGTTCTGCTTGGTCGGCGCGGGCCAGCCGATGATCGTCCGCAGCGCCACGATCGAGGGCCGGCCGGTCTCGGCCCGCGCCGCGTCGAGCGCGCCGTGCAGCTGCGCGACGTCCTCGACGTACTCGCCGGTCCCGGTCCAGTCCACCCGCTGCACGTGCCAGCCGTACGCGGCGTACCGGGCCAGCACGTCCTCGGAGACGGCGATCTGCGTGTCGTCCTCGATCGAGATGTGGTTGTCGTCGTAGAGCACGACCAGGTTGCCCAGCTTCTGGTGGCCGGCGATCGCGCTGGCCTCGTGGCTGATGCCCTCCTCCAGGTCGCCGTCGGAGGCGAAGACCCAGATGGTGTGGTCGAACGGGCTCTGCTCCGGCGCCGCCGAGGGGTCGAAGAGACCGCGCTCGCGGCGGGCGGCCATCGCCATGCCGACCGCGTTGGCGAAACCCTGGCCGAGCGGTCCCGTGGTGGTCTCGACGCCGGGCGTGTGGCCGTACTCCGGGTGGGCGGGGGTCAGGCTGCCGGCGGTGCGCAGCGCCTTGAGGTCGTCCAGGGTCAGGCCGTAGCCGGACAGGAAGAGCTGGATGTAGAGGGTGAGGCTGGAGTGGCCGCAGGAGAGCACGAAGCGGTCCCGGCCCGCCCACGCGGGGTCGCTCGGGTCGTGCCTGAGCAGCCGCTGGAACAGCAGGTACGCCGCCGGGGCCAGGCTCATCGCGGTGCCCGGGTGCCCGTGTCCGGCGGCTTCGACCGCGTCCGCCGCCAGGGCCCTGGCCACGTCGACGGTCCTGCGGTCCAGCTCGGTCCACTCGAAATCGGTTGCACTGCTCGGGATCTGAGTAGTCATCAGCTGCTCAGGGCTCCTCTCCAGGGGTGCTGCGGCTCGGTTGCACGGGAGTCTGCAGAACAGGCGCAGGGCGCTGAGAGGCCGTCATCGACGCTGCTGTCGCAGCTCCCGCCGTCGCCGTCCGAGGCACAGCGGGCAAGCCGCAGACCGGAGCCCACGGCCCTGCCCACGCCCGGAACTCTGCTTGAGCACCGTCAGGACCGCCAACCGCCCCCGGTCGACTTCGTCACCTGAAACCGGCGGCACCGGCCCGCCCGCCGATCCGTTCCACGAACGTTCCACACACGCTGGACAGGTCCGGCACCCGGGTGGGACACCCCGGGACGGGAACGCGAAGGGCGGGTACCGGCAATCAGCCGGTACCCGCCCTGAGCTGGGACTACGCCCACGTGCGGAGGGTGTGGGATTTGAACCCACGGTGACGGGTCACGCCACGACAGTTTTCAAGACTGTTCCCTTAGGCCGCTCGGGCAACCCTCCTGGCGGGGGTCAGCCTAACGGGTCCGGAGGGATTCGGTGCACACCCTTTTTCCGGAGCGGGACGTTTCCGGAGCGGGGTGGTTTCACCGGCAGGGCGTCAGGGGGTGTCGCCCTTGCGCTCGCCGAGGGTCACGGTGGTCTTGGCGGTCTTGCCGTCGCGGGTGTACTCGACGGAGACCTTGTCGCCGGGCTTGTACGTCCAGATCTCGCTGACCAGGGTCGGGGCGCTGTCGATCGGGTGGTCGCCCAGCTTGGTGATGACGTCGCCCGCCTTGAGGCCGGCCTGGTCGGCGGGGCCGCCCGGGGTGACGGCCGGGGTGCCCTGGACCGGGCCGGTCTGGATCTGGGCGCCGTCGCCCTTGTAGTCGTCGTTGCGCAGGATCCCGAGGATCGCGTAGACCGGCGTGCCGGTCTTGATCAGGTCCTGGGCCACCCGGGCGGCCTGGTTGACCGGGATGGCGAAGCCCAGGCCGATGCTGCCCGCCCGGCCGTTGGAGCCACCGGTGTTGGACTGGATCGCCGAGTTGATGCCGATCACCGCGCCGGAGCTGTTGAGCAGCGGCCCGCCGGAGTTGCCCGGGTTGATCGAGGCGTCGGTCTGCAGCGCGTTCATGTAGGACGACTGCGCGCCGGTCTCGTCGCCGGAGGCCACCGGGCGGTCCTTGGCGCTGACGATGCCGGTGGTGACGGTGCCTTCGAGGCCGTACGGCGCGCCGATGGCGATGGTGGCGTCGCCGACCGCGACCTTGTCGGAGTCGCCGAGCGGGAGCGGGACCAGCTTGTCCGTCGGCGGGTTGTCGAGCCGGATCACCGCCACGTCGTAGCCCTGGGCCCGGCCGACCACCGAGGCGGTGTAGGCGGAGCCGTCGGAGAACTTGACGGTCAGCTTGCCGCCGTTGGCCGCCGGGGCGACCACGTGGTTGTTGGTGAGGATGTGGCCCTCGGTGTCGAAGACGAAGCCCGTACCGGTGCCGGACTCCTGCGAGCCCTGGGCCTTGATGGTGACCACGCTGGGCAGCGCCTTGGCGGCGATCCCGGCGACCGAGTCGGGCGCCCGGTCGACGGTCTTGTCCCCGGCCTGGATGGTGGTGCTGGTGTGGCTGGCGCCGGAGTTGGCCGTGCTGCCGCCGCTGCCGTTGACCGCGGCGCCGACCGCACCGCCCGCGAGACCCGCCACCAGGGCGACCGCCGCGATCAGGGCGACCAGGCCGCCGCGCTTGCGGGCCGGCGGCTTCGGGCCGCCGAAGTCGTCCGGGTAACCGGGGACACCGGGCTCGCCCGGACCGGCCGGGGGCGCACCCCAGCCGCCGAGCGGCTGGCCTGCGCCGAACGGGTGGTGCGGCTGCCCCTCGGCGGCGAGCGGGGTGATCTGCTCGGTCGGCATGCCGTGGGCGGCTGGGGCGCCCGGCGCAGCGTACGGGTTCTCGGCGGGCGGCATGGCGGCAACGGGCGGCGGGGCCTGGACCACCGGCGGCGGCGCGTCCAGGTAGCCCGGCGCGGCCGGGGCCGCGGGCGGCGGGGCGTCCAGGTAGCCGGGGGCCGGCGCGGCGGCGGAGGGCGCAGCAGCGGCGGGCTCGGAAGGCTCGGCGTCCTCCGGGGCGCTCAGCTTGGTGAAGGAGAGCGTCGGCGCGGACTCGACGACCGGCGGCGCGTCGGCCGTCCCGGTGTCATGAGCCGGACCCACCACCCCCTGACCGTCGGAGGTGCGCGCCTCCTCCGGCCCGGTGGACCCACTCGCGTGCTCGGTGCTCACGGACGACCTCCATAGCTGACAGGACCTTGGCCCATAGTTTTTCGCATCCGGGATTCAGATGCCGTAAGGAGCGTTCTGAAGAACTCGTGAGAATCCTTAACCAATCCCGACATGCCCCCGACAGATACTCCACCGACAGGGTGCACCGCCCGTCCGCGATCCGGACAGCCGCCCCCGGGCCTTGGGGGTTCCGGCGCCCGGCGGTTACCCTGGCCGCTCCAAACTGACACGCGGGAGCTTGGACCATCCAGGCTGAGAGTGCGCTGATCGGACCGTACGCCATACATCATGGCGGCGGGCACGAGGGAGCGCAGACCGCTCGAACCTGTCCGGGTAATGCCGGCGTAGGGAGCATCGGCCATGTCGGCTGTCTCTGCACCACCCTCTGACGCGTCCGCAAGAGCCTCCGAGCGCTCCGAGGCGCCGCTGACGCTCGACACCGCACCGCCGCGCACGCTCGGCTTCCGCGACCAGTTCGCGCTCTGGGCCAACCTCGGGGTCAGCCTGATGGGCTTCAGCGGTGCGGCCACCGTGCTCGGCGCGGCCGGCTCCGAGCTGTCCTTCGCGGCGGCCGTGACGGCGGTCGTGGCGGGCACGGTGATCGGTACCGCGATGCTCGGCGTGGCCGCGCTGATCGGCGCCCGGACGGGTGCCCCGGCGATGGCCTCGCTGCGCGGCCTGTTCGGCACCAGGCTCTCCTACCTGCCGACGGTGCTGAACATCGCCCAGTGCGTCGGCTGGGGCGTCTACGAGCTCATGGTGATCGCGATGGGCGCGCAGGCGGTGGTCGGCACGGACGGCTGGCGCTGGCTGTTCGTGGTGCTGGCGGGTGCGGTGACCACGGTGCTGACCATCTGGCCGCTGGGTTCGATCGCGGTGCTGCGCAGGTACGTCGCCGCGGCGGTGGGCCTGGCGATGGTGTACTTCACCGTCCAGCTGGGCCGTCAGGGCTTTCCCGACCCGGGCGCGGGCAACTGGAACGGCTTCCTGCACGCGACCGACGCGATCGTGGCCGTCTCGGTCTCCTTCGTCCCGCTGGCCGCGGACTACACCCGGCACTCGCGCACCCGGGGCGGCGCGTTCTGGGGCACCTTCTCCGGCTACACGGTGGCCCAGGTCTGGTGCTACGCGGTGGGCCTGATCGCGCTGCTGCAGTCCGGCGGCGACGTGTCGAAGATCTTCTCCTCGTTCACCGGGGTCGCGGCCGGCTGGGTCTTCCTGCTGGTGCTGGTGCTGCGGGAGACCGACCAGTCGTTCGCCAACGTGTACTCGACCGCGATGTCCGTCCACAACCTGTTCCCCCGGGTGGACCGCCGCGTGCTGACCGGCGGGATCGGCGTGCTGGTCACCGTGCTGGCGCTGCAGATCCAGGAGTTCACCGCCTCGTACTACAACTTCCTCGGCCTGATCGGCTCGGTGTTCGTGCCGCTGCTGGCGGTGCTCGCGGTGGACTACTTCTTCGGCGCGGGACGCCGCGGCTGGAACCTCGACCAGGACGCCCCGACCCGCTGGCTGATGCTGGCGCCGTGGCTGCTCGGCTTCGCCACCTACCAGTTCCTGGCGCCGACGCCGATCGCCGACTGGTGGACCGGCCTGTGGACGGACCTCCAGTCCGCCGTGCACTTCACGCCGCAGGAGTGGAGCTCCGCCTCGCTGTTCGGTTTCCTGGTACCGGCGTTGGCCACCTGGCTGCTGACCCGGCTCCGCCGCGACGAGACCGTCGGCTGACCCGGTCCGCCCTTCTCGAACTGATCCGTCCCCGGAGCGAACCCGGGGGCGGATTCGTTTTCCGCCCCATTTCTCCCGGCACGGGTTTTCTTCACCACGAGTTCCCCGTGCCGACGGCTCCGGGCCATCCGGGGCCTCGTAGGCTTGGTGCCGTGGAAACCCGGAACCTCTCAGCGTCGGCACCAGGAACCCTCGACCGTGAGGCCGTCCGGGTCATCGCGCACCGGGGCTCCTCCGCTGCCCTCCCCGAGCACACCCTGGCCGCCTACCGCCGGGCGATCGAGGAGGGGGCCGACGGCCTGGAGTGCGACGTACGGCTGACCGCCGACGGCCAGTTGGTCTGCGTCCACGACCGTACGGTCCGGCGCACCTCGAACGGGCAGGGGCTGGTGTCCGCGATGACGCTGGCCGAACTCTCCCGGCTGGACTTCGGCTCCTGGAAGTCGCCCGAGGCGCCCGAGCCCAGCCCGATCCTCACCCTGGCCGAGCTGCTGGAACTGGTCGCCGACGCCGGGCGGCGGATCGAGCTGGCGATCGAGACCAAGCACCCGACCCGGCACGGCGGCCAGACCGAGGCGGAACTGCTGCGCATGCTGGGGCACTACGGCCTGCTGCCCGCGATGTCCGCCGAGTCCGCGGTCCGGGTGATGAGCTTCTCCGAGCTCTCGCTGCGCCGGATCCGCCGCGCCGCACCGGCGATTCCCACCGTCTACCTGCTGGAGCGCCGACTGCCGCTGCTCGGCCGGACCAGGGCGCTGCCCGGCGGTGCCCGGATCGCCGGCCCCGGCATCGAGCTGATCCGGGCCGACCCCCGCCTGGTACCGGCGCTCAGGCGGGCCGGGCACCGGGTGCACGTGTGGACGGTGGACGATCCGGCGGACGTCGAGTACTGCCTGGAGCTCGGCGTGGAGGCGCTGATCACCAACCGCCCGCGCGAGGTGCTGGCCCAACTGGGCCGCTGAGCAGGCCATCGGGCACCCCGGCGGCACCCCTGTCGCACGCCCGGCGACCGGGCCGGTGACAGGCGCCGCCGCTGTCAGGTGAATTGGTGCACGCGGGCGTGAAGCAGGGCGCAAACAGCGGCGCAAACACGGCTCAAGACACTCGGGTTGGCGAATTCCATACGCTTTCACAACGGTGCGTGAGCAGGTAATCACCATTTGCGTACCGTGAGTTGCGGCACCCGGAAATGTCCCGCCAGGATCACCGACCGGTCGTTTCCGACGGATTCCCAGGGGGCATCCATCCCTCGGCGAATGCTGAAGGAGGTCCGGGGGTGGCGTTGATGGTCGCGCACGCTGTGCTTGTCAAGTCCGGTCCCACTTCATCGACCATGGCCGTACCGCACGGCCCTGCCAGTGTCGCAGTCGCGCGGCGGAGGCTGCGGCGTGATCTGGGAGACCGCGAGATACCGGATGCGGTGATTGACGATGCAGTACTGATCCTTTCCGAACTGCTCAGCAATTCCTGTCGATACGCCCGTCCACTGCCGATCCCGGCAGCGCTCGGCGACGAGGTGGAGAGCGCGGCGGCGGCCGATCTGCTCGACCCCGATCTCGGCGAGACCGGCGGCATCCTGGTGCGCTGGCAATTGCACGGCGAGGACCTGCTCGCGCTGGAGGTGACGGACGGCGGCGCAGCCACCCGGCCGCTGCCGGCCCGGCCCTCGATGACCTCGCGCGGCGGCCGCGGCCTGAGCATCGTCGGACAGTTGGCGAGCGACTGGGGCGTGCGGGACGCACCCGGCCAGGTGACCGTGTGGGCCCTGCTGCCCATCCGGGAGCACTGCGCACCGGGCGCCAGAAGCGCCTGACCCCGGGAGCGCCGCACTTCGGGCACCGTCGGATTCGGACCCGGAATCAGTCGGATTCAGGATCAGCTGGATTCAGGAGTCGGTCGGCTTCGGGATCGGTCGGCCCGAGGGGCCCGGCCCGACGTGCGGTCAGGGCGCCTGCAAGGTGCAACTGGCCCACCGGGCCCGGCTGCTCGCAGCCCGCCCCCGGTTCGCACACGGCTGACCGGACCGGGCCCCACGCCCCGGGCGGCGACAAGGTGCCCGACATCGGCGGGAAACCTCAGTAGGCTGCCCGGGAGCAAGTCGTCGCCGTTCCCGGGAGAGCCGCACCATGGCCAAGAAGGCCGCGAAGAAGTCGCCGCAGCGCCGTCCGTCCACCACCGTGAGCACGGGAGAGGTCCCCGTGGTCGGCGCCCGTGAGGACTGCCCGTGCGGCTCGGGCCGCCGCTACAAGGCCTGCCACGGCCGGGAGGCCGCGCACGCGGTGCAGGAACTGGTGCACCGCCCGTTCGAGGGCCTGCCGGGCGAGGCCGACTGGGTGGCGCTGCGCGAGCTGGTTCCGGCCGCGACCGCACCGCTGACGCTGACCGCCGAGGCCGCCGCGAGCGCGGTCGGCGAGGTGCCCTCGGTGACCCTGGCGACCGTACTGCCGCTGGCCTGGCCCGCGCTGCGCCGCCAGGACGGCTCGATCCTGCTCGGTCTGCAGACCCAGTCCTCCTCCGGCGACCTGAGCCGCGACCTGGCCGACGCCCTCGAACTGGCCCTGGCCACCGAGCCCGGCACCCCGGTCCCCGCCCGCCGCACCATCGCCGGCGGCCGCCGCCTGCAGGAACTGCTCGATGTGAACGCCGCGTTCACTCCGAGCGTGTTCAGCGGCTTCGAGTTCTGGCTGGAGGACGCCGAGGGCGCCACCGGCGAGGTCGCCGCCTCGCTGGAGCGTGCCAACGCCTCCGCCATCCCGACCGAGAAGCTGGCATCGGTGGACGCCGCGTACTGGTGCGCCGCCACCGACAAGAACCACCTGCGCTGGGTGATGACCGTCCCCGAGGAGGGCCTGCTGGACGCGCTCGCCCGGCTGACCGCCGCCGACCAGTCCTCGCTCGGCCAGGACACCCGCCTGGTCGGCTCGTTCCGCGCGCACGGCCTCACCGTGCCGGTCTGGGACCTGCCCTCGACGATGACCGCCGACGAGTGCGAGAAGCCCGCCGCCGAGTTCGCCGAGCGCCTCGCGGACACCCTCGCCGCCCTGGCCTCGGCCGACGCCACCCCGCTGACCGGCGACGAGCGCCGGGCCCGGGCCAACCTGGTGAACCGCCAGGTGACGCTCAACTGACAATCCATCAGAAGGAAAAGTGACTCGCGTCACATTCCCCCTCGGTTTCCCCCTTGGTTCGGGGAAATCAGCAGGTGGCACGGCTCGTGGATGACCCGTGGACAAATTGGCGCGGACGCGGATCTTTGTTAGCATTTAAACAGTCCGGTCGCTGGTGCATCCCCCGTCGCCAGCGGCCGGATCTTTCATTTCCCGGGCTGGTCGGCCGGTGTCAGAAGGCCAGCCGGCTGTCCCCCGGAACGGCCCGGCTCGCCGCAATCAACCCGCCCAGCAGCGGCTCGACTTGAGGCAGCAGGGGCATTCCCTCGGACGGTGCCCTGACCCAGCGGACCGAGCCCGCTCCGGTCCGCGAGGGCGGCAGCAGCAGATAGCCGTCCGGCCCGTGGAAGCGCAGCGAGCCCGGCACCCAGGGCAGGTCCGCGAGCAGCCCGCCGAGCCCCTCCAGCGTGTACGGCGCCACCAGCAGGACGTACCGGTGCCTGCTCGCCAGCACCGGGCCGAGCGGCAGCCCGAGCAGGTCGAAGTACTCCAGTGCCCGCCGCCCCGCCTCCGCCGGGAGGCTCACCGCGCAGACCGCCCGGCCGGTGGCGAGCAGCACGGGCGAGTCCGGACTGCGCTCGCCCCACCACCAACTCACCATCCGCGCGTCGGTGCTGGCGGCCAGCAGCGGCGGGTCGTGCGGGTGCGCGCCCGGCACCGGGCACCTCGCCTCGTCGCAGGAGCACGGCCCGAGCGGTCCGGGCACGGCGTACGCGCCGGGGAGCACCGGCCAGCCGCGCCCGACCGCCGCCAGGGCGGTGCGCAGCAGCGCGGTGCGCGTCCGGCGCCGACTGGCGGGCCAGCGCAGCCAGTTCCGGCGCGGCCACCGGGCGGGCGGGCGGCACGACCCCGGGGAGGGCCGGCTCTGGGGGTTCCGGCCCAACCAAGTCAGCCGGGAGCTCGTACGTTGCATGAGCGCTCGTTCCTTTCCGCGACCGTTGGGCTCAGGCGCGACCGTCGGGGCTCGGGCGGCGTCCGGCGGGCTCGGGGCCGTCAGTCCGTCGGATCGTCGGACCGGTTCGGGCCGCTCGGGCCGTTCGGACTGCACCGGCTGTTCGAACTGCACTGGCCGCACTGGCGGTTCGGACCGTCCCGACCGGTTCGAACCGACGGCGTGCACCACGACAGGACATCACAACAGGGCATCACGACACGGGATGCGAACGGGCAGGCACGGACCTCGGGTCGGCCCCTGGAACGAGAATCGCCCATCCGACTGGACGGACGCCGTCGAGAGCGCAACGGTTCCACCGTACGGGTGAGTCGGGTCCGGCAGCGCCGGGTTCCGGGCCGCCGGAGCCTACGATCCCGACCGCCCTCCGGGCCTCGCGGACGGCCGCGGCCTGCGGCTCACCGGGCCCGGATCGGAGCGCCCGAGCTCGTCCCGATTCTGGACATGCCCCGATCGGCCTGTGTACAAGTGGTGGATTGGTGCCGAGTAGTGACGTAGCAATGCTTTTGTGCGGTGCGATCCTTTTGTGTGCCGCAGTCCTCTGTGCGCTCCTGGGAGTCCTGCGTGACACACACCAGTCTGTGGGGAGTTGGGGCGGAATGACCGACGCCAAGCCGCTCGACCTGCCGCTGCCGGGGCCCGCCGGCCCGGCCGGTCCGGAAGCCGTACCGGGCCCGCCGCCGGGGCCCGCCCCGGGCCTGGCCCTGCTCACCCTCGGTGCCGACCGCTGCGGCGGGGAGCTCGCCCCGACCGGTCATACCGCCGGGAGCCCGGTCCTCGCGGACCTCACCGGCCTGGCAGGCACCGGCCCGGCGGGCCCCGGTGCGAGGAGCCTCGGTACGTACCCGGCCGGCCCGGACCGGGCGGCCGACGGCGGGTACCCCGCGGACGCGGGAAGCGGGCCCGGATTGCAGGACCGTTTGGCCGGATGGCTGTCCGATTTCACCGCGCTCTACGAGCACACCGGCCGACTCGCCGCCACCCGCGGGCTCGCCGCCTCGCTGACCACCGTCCTCGACTCCGGCGCCGCCCTGCTCGGCGCCAGCCGGGGGCTGATCACCACCACCGTCCCGGGCTCGGGACGCCCGGTCGGCCTCGGCCTGGACCAGGCCGGGCTCGGCGCGCTGGAGACCGTACCCACCGAACACGGCCCCTTCGCCGGACTGCTCAGCCGTCCGGGCAGCCCCGGACAGCTGCTGATCACCGACCTCACCACCGACCCCGCCGCCGGCCCGCGCTTCCGCGAGGTCGCCGGCCAGCTCGGCCTCGGCGCCTGCTACGCCCTGCCGCTCGTCACCGAGCAGGACGGACCGCTCGGCGCCGTCGTCTGGTTCTACGACGAGCCCGCCGAACCCGACCTGCGCCGGCGCCAGCTCGCCCGGCTGTACTGCGAGTTCGCCGCCCGGCTGCTCGCCGGACAGCTGGAGGCCGACCGCGCCCGCCGGGCCACCGAGGCGCTGCGCCGCGGTCTGCTGCCCGACCGGCTGCCCACCGTCCCCGGCCTCAGACTCGCCGTCCGCTGCGTCCCCGCCGAACTCGACCACTCCACCGGCAGCGACTGGTACGACGCCATCGCCCTGCCCGACGGCACCCTCGGCCTCACCGTGGGCAGTGTCTCCGGCGACGGCCCGGGGGCCGGGCCCGCCTCCGCCCCCGGGGCGGCCGCCGCGATGAGCAGGGTGCGGGCCGCACTGCGGGCGTACGCCGTCCTGGAGGGTGAGGACCCGGTCTCCGTCCTCGGCGACCTCGAACTGCTGCTCAAGACCACCGAGCCGGCCCGCACCGCCACCGCCGTCTACGCCTGGGTACAGCCCGAGGACCGGCAGATCACCCTGGCCGGTGCCGGGCACTGCCCGCCGATCCTGGTCACCCGCTACGGCGCCAACTTCGTCGAGACCTCGCTCTCCGCACCGCTCGGCATGCTCGCCTGCTGGGAGGCCCCCGGGGTCGAGCTCGACGCCGAACGCGGCGACCTGCTGCTGCTCTACACCGAGGGTCTGGCCCGCCGCTTCGGTGCCACCCTGCACGCGGGGCAGGCCGCGCTGCGGCGCGCGGCGGCCGACGCACCGCGCGACGTCCGCCTCGACCCGGACCGCTTCTGCGCCCACCTCCTCGCCGTCTGCCCGGCCGTCGGAGGCGGCCCCGAGGACAACCCCGAGGGCGGCCCCGCACCGGCCACCGACGACCTGGTGCTGCTGGCGGCCCGCTTCGAGTAGGACCGACCGGGCCCGGTGGGCCGGAGAAGCATCCGAGCAACCGTTCGGCCGGGCATCCGTACCATGGGACGCACGACCGCCCACGCGCGTCGCGATCCGACGCGTCCGGGGCGGTACCACTCGCAAGGAGGCGACGTACGTGACCGAGGACCGCACCCCGGCGGCAGCGGAGAACCCCGAAGGCGCAGCCGACGGCGGCCTGGAAGCCACCGAGCAGCCCGTCCAGGGCCGGAAGAACGGCCTCTACGGCGGGATCTCCGACGAACTCGCCGCGTCGATGAAGACCGGCTGGGCCGACACCGAGCTGCGCGACCTGCAGCCCGTCGAGCAGGCCCCGTTCGCCGCCGAGCGCCGTGCCAAGCTCTCCGCCGCGTACCCCGGCGAGCGTCTGGTGATCCCGGCGGGCAACCTGAAGACCCGCTCCAACGACACCGAGTACAACTTCCGCCCGGCCAGCGAGTACGTCCACCTCACCGGCGACCGGACCGAGGACGCGATCCTCGTCGGCGAGCCGGGCGCGAGCGGCCACGAGTTCCACCTCTACCTGCTGCCCCGCTCCAACCGTGAGAACGGCGAGTTCTGGCTGGACGGCAACGGCGAGCTCTGGGTCGGCCGCCGCAACAGCCTCACCGAGGCGCAGGCGCTGTTCGGCCTGCCCGTGCGGGACGTCCGCAAGGCCGCCGAGGAGCTCGCCGACGCCGCCGCGGACGGGGCCCCGACCCGGATCGTGCGCGGCTACGACGCCGGCCTGGAGGCCGCGCTGGCCACGGTCCTGGACGCCGACAGGGACGACGAGCTGAAGATCTTCCTGAGCGGCCTGCGCCTGGTCAAGGACGAGTGGGAGATCGGCCAGCTGCGGGCCGCCTGCGCCGCCACCGTCAACGGCTTCACCGACGCGGTCCGCGAGCTGGGCCAGGCCGTGGCCACCTCCGAGCGCTGGATCGAGGGCACCTTCTGGCGCCGTGCCCGGGTCGAGGGCAACGACGTCGGCTACGGCTCCATCTGCGCCGCCGGTCCGCACGCCACCACCCTGCACTGGGTCCGCAACGACGGCGAGGTCCGCCCCGGCGAGCTCCTGCTGCTGGACGCGGGCGTGGAGACCCACACCCTCTACACCGCCGACGTCACCCGCACCCTCCCGATCAACGGCCGCTTCAACGATCTGCAGCGCAAGATCTACGACGCCGTGTACGCCGCCCAGGAGGCCGGTATCGCGGCCGTCAGGCCGGGCGGGCGGTTCCGCGACTTCCACGAGGCCTCGCAGCGCGTCCTCGCCGAGCACCTGCTCGCCTGGGGTCTGCTCGACGCCTCGGTCTACGACGTCGAGAAGGTCATCGAGCTGGGCCTCCAGCGCCGTTGGACCCTGCACGGCACCGGGCACATGCTCGGTCTCGACGTGCACGACTGCGCGGTGTCCCGCCGCGAGGAGCACGTGGACGCGCTGCTCCGGCCCGGCATGGTGCTGACCGTCGAGCCCGGCCTCTACTTCCAGCAGGACGACCTGACCGTCCCCGAGGAGTACCGCGGCATCGGCGTCCGGATCGAGGACGACATCCTGGTCACCGCCGACGGCAACGAGAACCTCTCGGCCGGGCTGCCCCGCCGCTCCGACGAGGTCGAGGCCTGGATGGCGGGCTTCGCCGGCTGACCGGTCCCGACCCCCGAACGGCCGGGCCCCCCTTTTCCACCGGGGAGCCCGGCCGTTCCCTTTGCCCCGACCGTCCCCGGCGGTCTCAGGCGCGGTGTTCCGCGTTGGCGAGGATGGCGTCGTGGAGCCACTGGGCCAGCCCGGGGGCGAGGTTCTCGTAGGTGGCGGTGAAGCGGGGGTCGGCGAGGTACATGGCGCCGAGGCAGCGGTGGATCTCGTAGGTGCAGTCGTAGAAGTTGTCGCTGATGTGCCGCCGGTGCGCCTCGGCGAGCTCCATGGCCTCGGCGCTGTCGGCGGGCCGGCCGGCCTCGAACGCCTCCACCAGGCGGGAGTTCAGCGAGTCCATCTCTGCCTTGATCCGCTGCCACTCCTCCTTGCCGTACTGGCCGGTGCGGCGCTGCGACTGCTTCCAGGCGTCGGTGTTGCCCCAGCGCCGCTCGGCCTCGTCCTCCCAGTTCTCCTGGTAGTCACTGCCGAAGACCTCGAACTTCTCCTCGGGTGTCAGCTGAATGCCCATCTTCTGTGCCTCCATGGCGTGTTCGACGGCTGCGGCCAGCTCCTGGAGATGGGTGATCCGCGCGCTGATCAGCCGGTGCTGACGGCGCAGGTGCTCGGTCGGGCTGACCGAGTCGTCGTCCAGGATGGCCGCGATCTCTTCGAGGGGGAACCCGAGTTCGCGGTAGAAGAGGATCTGCTGCAGCCGGTCGAGGTCCGTGTCCTCGTACTGGCGGTAGCCGGCCGGGGTACGACCGCCGGGCGACAGTAGTCCGATCTCGTCGTAGTGGTGCAGGGTCCGTACGGTCACCTTGGCGATCGACGCCACCTGTCCCACCGAGTACGTGCTCATCGGGCTCGCTCCCTCCTTGCTGACCTCAGCCTGCTGCCTCACGCTGCGTGAGAGTCAACCCGGCACGGCCGCCCGGCCTTGCTCCAGCATGCACACGGCTGTGCGAACGTCGTGGACCGCGCGCGCCCTCGCCTGGTCACCCATCGGCCCTCAGCGGATCCGAGTAAAACTTCATAACGAAATCCGGCCAAGCAACCGGCTCCGACCAGCCAATTCAACAGATTGTTGCAGCTCAGCACGGTGACGGTAGCACCATGTGAAAGGTCGATGGCTTTACGCGTCCGAGCGGGCCGGTCATGCCCCGGAGTACGGTTCCCGGGCCCGCTCACGAGCAGGTCAGGGCGGGCAGACCGGCGGTGTTCGCCATGCCCTGGACAAGCCGGAGCGGGAAACGGTGCGGAGTATGGATCGCAGCAGCAACGGGCAGGAGTCCGCGGGAGCCACCCGCCCGTCGGCCCTCGGGTGGCCGGCCGAAGTCCTGCGCGGGATCGCCCAGGTGGACTTCATGCCCAGCGCGCTGTGCGGGCTGTTCTTCACCGCCGCGCTGTTCGCCGCCGGCTGGCGGTACGGCCTCTACGGTCTGCTCGGGAGCGCGGTCGCGACCGGCACGGCGTACGCACTGGGCCTCGACCGCGAAGCGGTCCGGCAGGGCCTGCACGGCTACAACGGCTGTCTGGTGGCCGTCGGCGCAGCGGTCTTCCTCGGGGCGGACCGCCCCGCCACCGTCCTGGCCGCCGTCGCCGGTTCCGTCGTCTCGGTGATCGTCACCGCGGCGCTCGGCGCGGTACTGACGGCCTGGCACCTGTCGGCGCTGACCGCCCCGTTCTGCCTGGTGGCGAGCGCCATGACGGCCGGGGCCCCCGCCTTCCGGCGGCTCTGGCACGACGCCCCCGGGCTCGCGGCCCTGCCCGTGCCCGCCACCGGCGCCACCGGCGCGACCGAGCCGAGCTGGGAGCAGCTCTGGCACGGCTTCTTCGCCGACATCGGGCAGATCTTCTTCATGCCCCAGTGGTACGTCGGCCTGCTGTTCCTGGCCGGCCTCGTCGCCGCCGACCGCTGGGCGGGCCTGATGGCCTGTGCTGGCAGCGCAACCGCGCTGCTGACCGCCTGGGCGCTCGGCTCACCCGCCGACAGCGTGGGCCGGGGCCTGCTCGGCTACAGCGGGGTCCTGGTCGCGATGGCACTGAGCGGGGTGTTCGTCGCCCGCAGCGTCTGGAGCGTGGCGTACGCCCTGGTCGGCGCCGCCACCGCCACCGCACTGACGCCCGCACTGACGGCCCTGGCCGCGCCGTTCGGGGGGCACGCGTTCACCTGGCCGTTCGTGCTGACGACCCTCGCGTTCCTGGCGGCGGTGCCGGCCGTGCCCCGCCTGTGCCGCGTCTGAACGACCCGTCAGAGGGCGGCGCGGGGGCCCGGGGTGCCGGTCGTCCCCCGCGCCCCGGGCCGTACGCGAGGGGCGGTCAAGGGCGCGCGCCTACCGGGTGAAGAAGGTCTTCGCGGCGAGCACGGCCTCCTCGTCGCTGACGATGTCGCCGGGCCGGTTGGCCCGGCCGAGCAGCACACCGCCCCAGCCCATGCCGAAGTAGCCGGCGCAGCGCTCAAGAGTCCCGACCAGCGGGTCGGCGCCGGAGCGCACGGCGGCGTACGAGGAGACGCCCCAGAGGGTCAGCCCGGCCATCCGCCGCTTGAAGTCCAGCTCGGGGACGGCCAGCCAGCCGGACCAGTGGTCCAGGTAGAGCTTGGTGCTCGCCGAGACCGAGTACCAGTAGAGCGGGGAGACGATCACCAGGTCGGTGGCGTCGAGGGTGGCGTCCAGCAGGTCGCCGAGCACGCCGGTGGGCCGGGTGAAGCCGTCGCCGCCGTTGTGGCGGAGGTCCTCGAAGGCCGGCAGGTCCAGCTCGTCGAGGCGGATCCAGCGCTGCCGGACCTCGGCCGGGAGCTGCTCGGCGGCGAGCCTGGCCAGCAGTTCGGCGTTGCCGTCGGGGCGGGCACTGCCGAGCGCGAAGAGGAAGCTGCGGGTGGTCGGTTCGGTGGTCCCGGCCGGGGCGCGGTCCGGCACGCTGTGATCGCTCATCCGCTGATCGTATCGATCAAGCCCGGTCCACCCGGCCCGAGTTGCCGCCCGGGCCGGCCGGCGCTCAGCCGGCCACGCCGCCCACCGCCGTCACGTGGTCGATCCGCACCCTGACCAGCAGGCTCCCCGGGACACCGTTGCGGGCCGCGAACTCCTCCCGCCGGTCCGCACCCATGTAGCGCGCTCCGAACCGGCCGGCCCACTCCCGCACCTCGGCCAGGTCGTCGCCGAGCGCCGCCGTCCCCCGGACCAGGACGAAGGAGAACGGCGGCCGCTCGTCGTCCACGCAGAGCATCACCCGGTCGTCGCGGGCCAGGTTGCGGCCCTTGACGCTGTCCCGGCCGGTGCTGAAGACGAGGTCGTCGCCGTCCAGCAGGAACCAGACCGGCGCCACGTGCGGGCTGCCGTCGGCGTTGGTGGTGGCCAGCTTTCCGGTGCGGGTACCGGCGGAGAGGAAGGCCCGCCACTCGGTCTCGGTCATCTGAGGCATGCGGCCCATGCTGGCCCAGGTGGACCGGACATACCAGGACAACTCGCCGGGTCGACTGATCGGTTGACTCCGGGCGGCCGGACCGGGGTGAGGATGGAGGCAGCGGGGACGAGCGTCCGGCCGGACGAAGTCCCCGACTCGGCCACCCAGTCCTCCAGCCCCCACCACTCACCCAGTCGGAAGGAGCCCGGCGTGCCGGCACCGCAGCGCGACGACGGGCCCTCGCCGCCCGCCGGTCCGAGAACGACCGGGCATCCCGGCGCGGACGTCCCGCCGGACCGGCCCGCGCTGTTGGGCGTGGTGATGTACGGCGCATTCCTGCTCCTGCTGGTCGCCTCGCTCACCCGCTATCTGCTGCACCACGGCGAGAGCGGACGCGCCGCCTGGGTGGTCGGGCTGAGCGCCGTGCTGGCCCTGGTGCAGCTGGCCGGGCTGACGCTGCCCGGCAGCCGGCGGCAGCGCCCGGTCCGTCCGGGGCCGGCGGGGTGGGCCGCGCGAGTGCCGCTGCCCGTCCTGCTGCTGGTGCTGGTGGTGGGCCAGTGGGTGGTGCTGGTCCTGCTCGCGCCGAGCTTCGCCTGGTGCGCCGTCCCGCTGGTGTACACCGCGCTGCGCACGCTCCCGGCCCGGGCCGCGATCCCGCTGGTCGCGGCGATGACCGCGCTGGTGGTGCTCGCCGAACGGCGGCTGACGGCGGGCTTCGACCCGGTCGCGCTGCTCGCCCCGCCCGCCGTGGCGGGGCTGGCCACGGCGGTCTTCCTGCACATGGAGCGGCAGGCCGCGCGGCAGCGCGCCCTGATCGCGGACCTGGTGCGCACCCGCCGCGAACTCGCCGCCACCGAACGCCGCGAGGGCACCCTCGCCGAACGCCAGCGCCTCGCCATGGAGATCCACGACACCCTGGCCCAGGGGCTGTCCAGCCAGCGGATGCTCCTCCAGGCCGCCGACCGGACCTGGGACGGCGACCCCCGGACGGCTCGGACACACGTCCGCACCGCCGCCAGGATCGCCGCCCGCAACCTGGCCGAGGCGCGCCGCTTCGTCCACGACCTCGCCCCCGCCGAACTCGCCGACGGCGCAGGGCTGGACCAGGCCCTGCGGGCGCTCGCCACCCGCGAGTCCGCCGAGAGCGGCCTGCCGGTGCACTGCCATCTGGACGGCACCCCGGTACCGCTGCCCGCCGCCGTGCAGTCCGCGCTGCTGCGGATCGCCCAGGGCGCGCTGGCCAACGTACGGGAGCACGCGCACGCCCGGACCGCCGCACTGACCCTCTCCTACTTGGGCGACCAGGTCGTCCTGGACATCAGCGACGACGGCACCGGCTTCCGGTCCGACCCCACGGCAGCCGATCCCACCGACCCCACCGCCGCCGACCCCGCAGCCCCCGGTGCCGCAGCCCCCGACCGTGGCCACGGCCTGCCCGCGATGCGCGCCCGGGTACGGCAGTTGGGCGGCACCCTGACCGTCGAGAGCACTCCCGGCGAGGGCACGGTGGTGTCCGCCGCGATCCCGCTGGACGCGCCCCCTCTGGAGGACCGATGAACACCGAGAACCGGATCCGCCTGCTGGTCTGCGACGACCACGCCGTGGTCCGCGCCGGACTGCTCGCGCTCCTCGGCAGCGCGGACGACATCGAGGTGGTCGGCGCGGCCGGCAGCGGTGAGGAGGCCGTCGCCATGACGGCCAAGCTCAAGCCGCAGGTCGTCCTGATGGACCTCCAACTCGGCGACGGCATCGACGGGGTGGAGGCCACCAGGCGGATCACCGGCCGGAGCGCGGAGCGCGGCGCCGCCCGAGGCGCCGACCAGGGTGCCGAGCGCCCGGGGCCGCCGTACGTCCTGGTCCTGACCACGTACGACACCGACGCCGACATCAACCGGGCGATCGCCGCCGGGGCCACCGGCTACCTGCTCAAGGCCGAGCGGCCGGAGGAGCTGTTCGCGGCGGTCCACGCCGCCGCCCGGGGCCGCACCACGCTCTCACCGCCGGTGGCCTCCAGGGTGATGGCCCAGCTGCGGACCCCCGTACCGCACCTCACCGACCGGGAGCAGGACATCCTCGCCCAGCTCGCCCAGGGGCTGGGCAACCGCGAGATCGCCCGCGCCCTGTTCATCAGCGAAGCCACCGTGAAGACCCATCTCGGCCGGATCTACGCCAAGTTGGGCGTCGACACCCGCTCGGGCGCCGTCGCGGTCGCCAAGGAGCGCCGACTGCTGCGCGACTGACGACGTCGACCTGATGATGCGTCAGATGACTGTCAGATCACCTCGGACAGCTCCCGCAGCAGCTTGGCCTTGGCCCGCGCGCCGACCATGCTCTTCACCGGCTGCCCGCCCCGGAAGACCATCAGCGTGGGCATCGACAGCACCCCGTACGCCGCCTGGGTCTCCGGATTGCCGTCCACGTTCAGCTGGACGATCCGCAGCCGGTCCGCCTCCTCCCGGGCGACCTCCGCCAGCACCGGCGCGATCATCCGGCAGGGCGGGCACCAGTCGGCCGTGAAGTCCACCAGCACCGGCAGTTCGGACTCCAGCACCTCCGCCGCGAAGTTCTGGTCGGTGACCGACTCGACTCCCGTAATCTGCACCATGGTTCAGTTCCCCTCTGTCTCGGTCGGCGTCTCGGCCCGTGTCTCAGTCGTATGCGCGGTCAGCTCACAGCGCGGCTCGGGCCCACCGGGCTGTGCCGCCTCGGCCTCCAGCTCCGCCCTGGCGAGCTGGGAGCCCACCTGGTCGCGGACCTCCTGGAGCCGGGAGATGCACCGGTCCAGCTCGGCCAGCTTGCTGCGGTAGACCTCCAGCGAAGCCGGACAGGAGTCCCCGGCCCGGTGCCCGGCCCGCAGGCACTCCACGAACGGCCTGGTGTCCTCCAGCTCGAAGCCGAAGTCCTGGAGCAACCGGATCTGGCGCAGCAGCCGCAGGTCGTCCTCGCCGTACGCCCGGTAGCCGTTGCCGCTGCGCCGCGCGGGCAGCAGCCCGCGCGACTCGTAGTAGCGCAGGGTGCGCGTGGTGGTGCCCGCCTTCTCGGCCAGTTCTCCGATCCGCATGAGGACGACCGTAGACCTTGACCCCGACGTCAACGCCAGCATTTCTCGGCCGCGCGCCCGGCCCGCCCGCGCTACCGGGAGGTGCGGGCCCTAACCGGCCGACTCGCAGTCGGCGGCCCGGCGGAGCAGCAGTTCGCGCTCGCGGGTGTTGCGGGTGAGCCCGGCGGCGCGTTCGAACTCCCGCTGCGCCTCGGCGAACCGGCCCAGCCTGACCAGCAGGTCACCGCGCACGCTGGGCAGCAGGTGGTACCCGCGCAGGGCGGGTTCGGCGAGCAGGCCGTCGACCACGGCCAGGCCCTGCTCCGGCCCGTACGCCATCGACAGGGCCACCGCCCGGTTCAGCTCCACCACCGGCGAGGGCGCGAGCGCGGCGAGCTCCCCGTACAGCGCGGCGATCTGCGGCCAGTCGGTGGCGTCCGGGGTACGGGCGCGGGCGTGGCAGGCGGCGATGGCGGCCTGGAGCGCGTAGCTGCCCAACGGCTCGCCGGTGCGGGCGACCAGCGCCTGCGCCCGGTCGAGGGCGGCGAGTCCGCGCCGGATCAGGAGGTGGTCCCAGCGGGAGCGGTCCTGGTCCAGCAGCAGGACGGGCTCGCCGCCCGGTCCGATCCGGGCGGCGGACCGGGACGCCTGGATCTCCATCAGTGCGAGCAGGCCGTGCACCTCGGGCTCCTGGGGGGCGAGACCCGCCAGGATCCGGCCGAGGCGCAGCGCCTCCTCGCAGAGCCCGGGGCGGATCCAGTCGTCGCCCGCGGTCGCCGAGTAGCCCTCGTTGAAGATCAGGTAGACGACTTCGAGGACGGAGGCCAGCCGGGGCGCCAGCTCGTCCCCGTACGGGACCTCGAAGGGGACCTCGGCCTCCGCCAGGGTCCGCTTGGCGCGGCTGATCCGCTGCGCGACGGTGGCCTCGGGGGCCAGGTAGGCGCGGGCGATCTCCTTGGTGGTCAGCCCGCCGAGCAGCCGCAGGGTGAGCGCGACCCGGGACTCGGTGGAGAGCACCGGGTGGCAGGCGGTGAAGACCAGCCGCAGCAGGTCGTCCTCGATACTGCCCATCGCCTCGTCGAGGACGGCTTCGAGAGCCGCGTCACCGTCCGCGATGCCCGTCGACTGCCCGCTCTCCAGGTCGCGCCCGAGCTCGGCGACCCGCTGGTCCAGGCGCTGCTGCCGGCGCAGCAGGTCGATGGCGCGGCGCTTGGCGGTGGTCATCAGCCAGGCGCCCGGGTTGCGCGGGATGCCGTCCCTGGGCCACTGCTCCAGCGCGGCGACCAGGGCGTCCTGGGCAAGCTCCTCGGCCAGCCCGAGGTCGCGGACGATCCGGGTGAGCCCGGCGATCAGGCGCGCCGACTCGATCCGCCAGACGGCGTCGATGGCGCGGTGGGTGTCGGAGGCCGTCACGGCACCCCATTCGATCATCCGACGCCCCACTGCGCCAGCGCGATCCAGGTCCCCGGGGCAGGAGCGGGCCCGGCAGGGCCGGGACTACCCCTTGGACTCGGGCTCCGCCCGCCAGGCGATCTCACACTCGGCGGCCTCGGAGCAGCAGGAGCGGCGGCCGGTCAGACCTCGCCGAACTCGCCCCGGGCTGTGGCAGCGGTGCCGTTGCCTCCGGCGTCGGCCGGCCAGACGGGCGAAGCTCCTCCGGAAGGTCCGGCGCATCAACCGGCTGACCTGACAGGGGGACTGAGCTTCATTGAACGTCGCAGTGATGGATGAGGCACCGAGCGGTTCGGTCGAATCCGGTGTACCGCTCCGGGAGTTGGGAGTGGTCCCCGGGCCCGAGCCGTCGGCCCGGTGCCGGGCGATGGCCGAGGCGATCGGCAAGGCCCTGGGGCGGAGATCATGGGTGGCCGGGCGGGCGTCCGGGTGGCGGATCTACTGCCGGTACCGGGGCGGCCTGCTGGACGAGACCGTCGACGCCCTGAACCGCGCGGTGGGAAGCGCCGTTTCGGGCAATCGCTGCTCCGGCAACCGGGGCACCATCAAGCTCACCCTCCGGGTCGGCCTCTCCGCCGACGAGGAGGTCTGACGGCTCGCGGCAGCACGGCGCCCCGACCGGACGGGGAGTCCGATCGGGGCGTGGCGCACGGCGGCCGGGACGATCAGATGTCGACCGTCACGTTGTACTCGGTGACCCAGTTGTTGAACTCGATCAGGCGCTCGAGGATGGCGCGGGCACTCCAGGGACCGCCCACGTTGTAGGAGCCGGCCGGGACGTCGAGCAGACGGCGGACCTCCTCCTCGGACACGATCCTGAAGACCGGGGCGCCCTCGACCAGGATGCCCTCGACCCGGTCGCGCAGGGCGAGTTCGTACTTCTCGTCCTGGGTGGAGGGGTACGGGTTCTTCTTGCGGTCCAGCACCTCGTCCGGCAGCAGGCCGCGCATCGCGGCACGCAGCAGGCTCTTCTCCCGGCCGTCGAAGCTCTTGATCGACCAGGGGGTGTTGTAGACGTACTCGACCAGGCGGTGGTCGGTGAACGGCACCCGGACCTCAAGGCTGACCGCCATGCTGATGCGGTCCTTGCGGTCCAGCAGGAAGTTCTCCCAGCGGGTCAGGTTGAGGTACGTCAGCTCGCGCATCCGCTCCTCCAGGCCGCTCTCGCCCTCCAGCCGGGGGACCTCGGCCAGCGCCTGCTCGTAGCGCTGCTTGACGTACTCGGTCAGGCCGAGGCGGTCCCACAGGCCGACCGTGCGCAGCGCGCCGATGCCGCCGGCCTGCTCGAAGGGGTGGTGCCACGGGAAGGTGTCGCCGTTGACGGCGCCCTCGTCGTGGAACCAGGTGTAGCCGCCGAAGAGCTCGTCCGAGGCCTCGCCGGAGAGGGCGACGGTCATCTGCTCCTTGAGCGCGCGGCACAGGATGAGCAGCGAGTACTCCATGTCACCGGTGGAGACCGGCAGGTCCTGGGCGCGCAGCACCTGGTCGCGGACGTCGTCGTCGAGGATGTCCTCGTTGTTGAGCTCGACCACGATGTGCTCGGCGCCGACGTGCTCGGCGACCTGGATCGCGTACGGGGTGTCCGGGTCGGCCCACTGGACGTTCGACTGGAAGCGGGTCTCGTGACCGGTGAAGTCGACCGAGAATGCCTTGATCGGCGTCTCGACGCCCTGCTTCTTCAGCGCCTTCGCGGCGAGCGCGGTGACCGCACTGGAGTCCAGACCGCCCGAGAGCAGGGTGCCGACGGTGACGTCGGCGACCAGCTGGCGGTCGACGATGTCCTCCAGCAGCTCGCGGACCTTGGCGATGGTCGCGTCCTGGTCGTCGGTGTGCGGGACGGCCTGGAGCTGCCAGTAGCGCTCCTCGCGGTGGCCCTCGCGGGTGAAGCGCACGATGGTGCCGGGGCGGACCTCGTGCATGCCGCGGAACACCGCGTGGCCCGGGGTCTTCACGATGGAGAAGATCTCCTGGAGGCCCTCGCGGTCGATGACCGCCTCGGACTCCGGGTGGGCCAGGATCGCCTTCGGCTCCGAGCCGAAGAGCACACCGTCGGACGTCGGGTAGTAGTACAGCGGCTTGACGCCCATCCGGTCACGGACGAGCAGCAGCTCCTCGGTGCGGGCGTCCCAGATCGCGAAGGCGTAGATGCCGTTGAGCTTCTCGGCGAAGCCGGTGCCCCACTCGACGTAGGCGCGCAGCACCACCTCGGTGTCGCTGGTGGTGCGGAACTCGTGGCCCAGGCCCTTCAGTTCCTCGCGCAGCTCGCGGAAGTTGTACACCTCACCGGTGTAGGTCAGGACCGCCTGGGTGATCTCCGCGTCGGCGGCGATCATGGGCTGCTTGCCGCCCTCGAGGTCGATGATCGCCAGTCGGCGGTGTCCCAGGATGGCGTGCTCGGAGGTCCAGAGCCCGCCGGCGTCGGGGCCGCGGCACTCCATGGTGTGCGTCATCGCGTCGGCGAGGTCCGCGAAGGCCGACAGGTCACGCCCGTAACTCACCCAACCGGTAAGGCCGCACATGAGACAGGATTCCTCTCGTCAAGAATTGTCGTGTGATGCGTGCATCAGCACCCGGCGGGTCCCACGGACCCTGCTTGGCACAGGCAGCTTTACGAAGACATGGCGCAGATCCGTGTCTACGGCGCATCGGAAGGGCGTATTCGGCCATCGACACCTTCCGAGGCGTACTCGACGTTGCCGTCAAAACCTCTGCACCGATCCCGTTCTCCCCTGCTCCATCTCACGGGTGTGGTGCTGCCACCCCGGGCCGAATCCGCTCTGCGATCGTGCCGTCCGGCGGAAAACCCGGGCAACCCATCACACCGAACACCGTCAGGTCGAGGGCTCCTCGCGGGTGACGCGAAGCCGCCTGGCTGCGCCGAAAAACCCTCAGGGGCGCGGGAGTCGACCTCCCACGCCCCTGATGCGGCGGCCCGCACCCCGAAGGGCTACCGCAGGCTGCGCAGGTACTCGCGGTTGAGCACGGAGATGCCCGAGAGCGGGATGCCCTTGGGGCAGGCGGTGGCGCACTCGCCCGTGTTGGTGCAGCCGCCGAAGCCCTCCGCGTCCATCGCGGCGACCATGCCCCGGACCCGGCTGCCGCGCTCGGGGGCGCCCTGCGGCAGCAGGTTGAGGTGGACCACCTTGGCGGCCGTGAAGAGCATCGCGGAGCCGTTCGGGCAGGCCGCCACGCAGGCGCCGCAGCCGATGCACTCGGCGTGCTCGAAGGCCAGGTCGGCGGTCTCCTTGGGGACGGGGGTGGCGTGCGCCTCGGGGGCGCTGCCGGTCGGGGCGGTGATGTAGCCGCCGGAGCCGATGACGCGGTCGAACGCGGAGCGGTCCACCACCAGGTCGCGGACGACCGGGAAGGCGGCGGCCCGCCAGGGCTCGACGTCGATGGTGTCGCCGTCGCTGAAGTGCCGCATGTGCAGCTGGCAGGTGGTGGTGCGCTCCGGGCCGTGCGCCCGGCCGTTGATGACCATGCCGCAGGCGCCGCAGATGCCCTCGCGGCAGTCGTGGTCGAAGGCGACGGGCTCCTCGCCGCGCAGGATCAGCTCCTCGTTGAGGGTGTCCAGCATCTCCAGGAAGGACATCTCCGGGCTGATCCCGCCGACCTGGTAGGTGGTGAGCGCGCCGGGTGCGTCGGGTCCGGGCTGCCGCCAGATCCGCAGGGTGAGGTTCATGCGTAGCTCCGCTGGGTGGGGTGGACGTACTCGAAGGCGAGCTGCTCCCGGTGCAGCACCGGGGCGCTGCCGGTGCCCGTGAACTCCCAGGCCGCCGCGTAGGAGAACTCCTCGTCCCTGCGCTCGGCCTCGCCGTCGGGGGTGCGGCTCTCCTCCCGGAAGTGGCCGCCGCAGGACTCGGTGCGGTGCAGGGCGTCCAGGCACATGAGTTCGGCGAGCTCGAAGTAGTCGATCAGCCGGTTCGCCTTCTCCAGCGACTGGTTGAGCTGTTCGCCGGTGCCCGGCACCTTGATCCGCCGCCAGAACTCCGTGCGCAGCTGCGGGATCCGCTCCAGCGCTCGGCGCAGTCCGGCCTCGTCGCGGGCCATGCCGCACTCGTCCCACAGGAGTCCGCCGAGTTCGCGGTGGAAGGAGTCGGGGGTCCGGTCGCCGTCGACGGCCAGCAGCCGGTCGAGCAGGCCGGTGGCGTCCGCGACGGCCTCCAGGACCGCCGGATGGCCGGCCTCGACGGGCGCGCCCGGCTGCCGCGCCAGGTAGTCGGTGAGGGTGGCGGGGAGGACGAAGTAGCCGTCGGCGAGTCCCTGCATCAGCGCGCTGGCGCCGAGCCGGTTGGCGCCGTGGTCGGAGAAGTTGGCCTCGCCGATCGCGAACAGGCCCGGCACGGTGGTCTGCAGGTCGTAGTCCACCCACAGCCCGCCCATGGTGTAGTGGATCGCGGGGTAGATCCGCATCGGCACCCGGTACGGGTCCTCGGCGGTGATCCGCTCGTACATCTCGAACAGGTTCCCGTACCTGGCCGCCACGGCCGCCCGCCCCAACCGGCCGATGGCGTCGGCGAAGTCGAGGTAGACGCCCTGGCCGCCGGGCCCGACGCCGCGCCCCTCGTCGCAGACCACCTTGGCGGCGCGGGAGGCGATGTCACGCGGGACCAGGTTGCCGAAGGCGGGGTAGATCCGCTCCAGGTAGTAGTCGCGCTCCTGCTCGGGGATGTCCTGCGGCTGCCGGCTGTCGCCGGCCGCCCTGGGCACCCAGATCCGGCCGTCGTTGCGCAGCGACTCGCTCATCAGGGTGAGCTTGGACTGGTGGTCGCCCGAGCGCGGGATGCAGGTCGGGTGGATCTGGGTGAAGCAGGGGTTGGCGAAGTGGGCGCCCCGCCGGTGGGCGCGCCAGATCGCCGTCGCGTTGGAGTTCTTGGCGTTGGTGGAGAGGTAGAAGACGTTGCCGTAGCCGCCGCTCGCCAGCACCACGGCGTCCGCGAGGTGGCTGGAGACCTCACCGGTCACCAGGTCCCGGGCGACGATGCCCCGGGCCCGGCCGTCGACCACGATCAGGTCCAGCATCTCGGTCCGCGGGTGCATGGCGACGTGGCCGGCCGCGATCTGCCGGGAGAGCGCCTGGTAGGCGCCGAGCAGCAGCTGCTGTCCGGTCTGGCCCCGGGCGTAGAAGGTCCGGGAGACCTGGACCCCGCCGAAGGAGCGGGTGTCCAGCAGTCCGCCGTACTCGCGGGCGAACGGCACGCCCTGGGCGACGCACTGGTCGATGATCTCCACCGAGATCTGCGCCAGGCGGTGGACGTTGGACTCCCGCGCCCTGAAGTCCCCGCCCTTGACGGTGTCGTAGAACAGCCGGCGGACGCTGTCGCCGTCGTTGCGGTAGTTCTTGGCGGCGTTGATACCGCCCTGCGCGGCGATCGAGTGCGCGCGGCGCGGCGAGTCCTGGAAGCAGAACTGCTCGACGTGGTAGCCCTGTTCGGCCAGGGTGGCGCCGGCTGCACCGCCCGCGAGCCCGGTGCCGACGACGATCACGCGGTGCTTGCGCCGGTTGGCCGGGTTCACCAGCCTCGCCTCGAAGCGCCGTCGGTCCCAGCGCTGCTCGATCGGCCCGTCCGGCGCCTTGGCGTCCGAAATCGGCTGTCCCACGGTGTAGTCGAGGTACGAGGTCATCGGACGACTCCGGTCATGACGGCCACGGGAATGGAGATGAAGCCCAGCGTCAGCACCAGGGCGAGCAGGTTGGCCGCAGCCTTCAACGCCCGGTCGCGGCGCGGGTTGTTGACGCCGAGGGTCTGCGCGGCGCTCCAGAAGCCGTGCCGGATGTGCAGACCCAGCGCGAGCATCGCCGCGATGTAGATGCCGCCGCCGTACCAGGTCGAGAAGGAGGCGACCAGGTTCTGGTACGGGTGGTCGGCCTCGGCCCTCGGGTTCACCGTGAGGGTGGTCAGGTCCAGCAGGTGCCAGACCACGAACAGCGCCAGGATCACCCCGCCCCAGCGCATCGTCCTGGTGGCGTAGCCGGACTGCCGCCGCCGGTGCGCGTACCCCTGCGGCCGGGCCGCCCGGTCGCGCCGGCTCAGCTGGTACGCCGCCGTGCCGTGGGCCAGCACGGAGGCCAGCAGGACCACCCGGGCCAGCCAGACGAACCAGCCGTGCCGCAGGAAGGGCTCGCCGACCGTCCGCAGCCAGGCCGCGTACCCGTTGAGCTCGTCGGGGCCGAAGAAGACCTTCAGATTGCCGAGCAGGTGCCCCACCAGGTAGAGCAGCATGATCACGCCGCTGACGGCCATGACCGCCTTCTTGCCCACGGTCGAGCGCCAGAGTGTCGAGAGAGTCGACGGACGCCTCCGGCCCGTCCCAGTCGCCAGTGCCATGCCAGCCACGGTAGGAACGCGCCCCACGGTACGTCCAAGACATGATGCGGCTCACCACGATAGGCGGGGACTATCGTGGCTGCCTATAGTCGGGGCATGCAGCTGCAGCAGCTCCGCTACTTCGCGGCGGTCGCCGAGACCCGCAACTTCACCCGGGCGGCCGACCTGACCCATGTCTCGCAGCCCTCGCTCTCCCAGCAGATCCGGTCGCTGGAGCAGGAGTTGGGCGCCGAACTGTTCCACCGCACCCGGGGGAACATCACCCTCACCGACGCGGGAGCCACCCTGCTGCCGCTCGCCCGGCGCATCCTCGCCGACGCGGACAGCGCCCGGCTCGCCGTCCAGGAGGTGGTCCAACTGCGGCGCGGGCGCGTGCGGTTGGGCGCCCCGCCGAGCCTGTGCGGCAGCCTGGTGCCGGACGTGCTGAGCGCGTTCCGGCGCAGCCACCCGGGCGTCGAGCTGGCGGTCCGGGAGGGCGGCTCCCAGGACCTGGTCGGCGCGCTGGGCAGCGGCGAGCTCGACCTCGCGCTGATCATCGCCCCGGAGGCGGGCGAGGTCGCCCCGCCGGCACTGGAGGTCACCGAACTGCTGCACGAACAGCTGGTCCTGGTCTCCTCGACCCGCCTGCCCCGCAAGCGCGTCCGGGTCGAGGAGCTGCGGAACCGGCCGCTGGTGATGTTCCGCCAGGGGTACGCCCTGCGGGAGAGCGCACTCGCCGCCTGCCGGGCGGCCGGGTTCGAACCGCAGTTCGCCGTCGAGGGCGGGGAGTTGGACGCCGTGCTCGGCTTCGTCCGGGCCGGGCTCGGCCCCGCGGTCGTCCCCGGCATGGTCGCCGCCCGCTCCGGCCTCCACCTGGCCGCCTTCGCCGGCCCCGGGCTCGGCCGCACCATCGCGCTGGCCCACGGCCGCGACGTCCCGCTCACCCGGGCAGCGGCCCAGCTGCGCGCCACCCTCCTCGACCACCTGCGCACCGCCGCCGCCCAGGGCTCCCTCCCCTCGGGCACCCGGCTGCTCCCCACCGCCGGGTAGGGCCCGCCGGAGCAGGGCCACCCCGCCGGGCGGCCCAGCGCGACCGGTCTCAGCCGACGCAGCCGGTCCGTCTCAGTCGACGCAGGGGATGCCGCCCGCCTTCACGGCCGGGCCCTGCATCGGCAGCGTGGACGCCGGGTCCGGCGTGGCATCGCCGCCGCCGCTCGGTGCGGAGGCGCCCTGGTCCGAACTCGCGCCGTCCGAAGGGTCGTTCGAGGCCGTGACCGACGAGGCCGTGTACGAGGTGCCCAGGGTCACCACGATGCGGCCCGCCGGGACGGCCGAGGAGGCGGTCGCGGTCACCCCGTACCGGGCCGCGACCTGCCCGGCACTGCTCCTGGCCCCGGATCCGTAGACCACGGTGGTGGACCTCGGGTGGCTGCCCGCCTCGCCGACCCGCCCGGCCTTGAGGCCCAGGTCGGTCAGCGCCTTGGACTCGCCTGCGGCCGCCCGGGGCACGTTGGACGCGTTGTAGACGTCCACCGTGCCCTTGAGCGGGCTGCCGGAGTCCGCCGCCGGGGAGGCCCCCGAGTCACCGCCGCCACCACCACTGTCGGAGGGGGCGGGCACGGGCGCCTGGTCGTGGCCGAAGAGCTGCTGGACGATCCGCTTGATCAGGTCGGGGTTGACCGTGTTGACGGCCTCGCCGCCGATGGTCCTGAAGCCGCTGATCGGCAGGGTGTTGAACTCGACGTTGCCACCGGTGAGGTTGGGTGCCTGCTGGGCGAAGTCCAGGATGTCCCACCGGTTGTCGATGACCACGTCCTTCTTCACCACGTTGAACAGCTTCTGCATCTGGCCGAGGTCGCCCACCACGCCCTGCTGCTTGAGCTTGTACTCGACCGAGGCGATGAACGCCTGCTGGCGGTGCGTACGGTCGAGGTCCCCGTTGGGCAGGTTGTGCCGCTGGCGGACGAAGGAGAGCGCATCCGCCGCGTTCAGGTCGCTGTACCCGGCGGGGAGTTTGAGCCCGGTGCCGCCGCCCTCGTGAGTGGCCGTCCGGGCGATGATCGGGTCGCTCACGGGGTGGTTGAGACAGACCCTGATCGGCTGCAGCGCCGTGGCGATGTCGTAGAAGCCGATCAGGTTGACCTCGGCGAAGTGGTCGATCGGGATGTCGAGGAGCTTCTGGACGGTCTGGATGGTCGCCGAACGCCCGGCCTCCCGGCTCTGCCGCTCCAGCTCGGCCTTGGACAGGCCCTTGCCCTGGAGCTTGCCCTCGGCGGCGTCCTTGGCGATCCCGTACGCCTCCTTGACCTTGTGCATCTTCCCGTCGGCGCCGACCGTCTGGACGTAGTCGTCGCGCGGGACGGACAGCGCCGTCACCTTGCCGCCGTTGGCCGGGATGTGCAGCACGATCAGGGAGTTGGTGTTGTAGCCGCCGATGTCGCTGCTGCTGCCCGCGTGCAGCTCGTTCTCGACCACGTCCGGCGGCAGGTCGTTGCCGTCCATGTCCTTGCGGCTGTCCAGGCCGATCAGCAGCAGATTGACGGACTTGTCCAGGTGCGGCGGCGCGTTGCGCCTGGCCTCGTCCAGTGCGCTGGAGGTGGTCAACCCGTCGGACAGGTCCTTGAGTTCGTACCAGGTGAAGCCGCTCGCGCCGAGCACCGCCACCGAGACCGCGCAGGCCGCGGCCCGTCCGGCGACCAGCGCCGGCGAGAGTCGCGACCGGCCGGGCCGACCCGGCCGACCGCCCTGCGGCCTGCGCGGCCGAGCCTGTCCTTGCTGCGGTCCCTGTCCCTGCCGTTGCCCGCTGTCAGCCACGACGGCCCCTTCCCTCGCTCAGCTTCCGTACGCCCACCGTCAGGAGCGCGGCCAGCACCGCCGCCGCCATCACCGGGAAGGCGTGGGTCACCCAGCGCAGTGCCCCGGTCGCCAGCGCCTTGCCCTGGTACCGGTCGCCGTCGGCGAGGTACTCGGTCCCGACCGCGACCACGAGCACCACCACGGGCGCGGAGGTGACCACCCACCACCAGCCGGCCCGGCTGCTGACCAGCGTGGCGAGCGCCGCACCCAGCACCGCGCAGACCGCGAACACCACGCCGACCCCGGACCCGAACAGCGCATCGACCGCCGCGCCGAGCAGCGGCAGTCCGATCGCCGGATAGACCGCGGGCAGCCGGCCCCCGGGGGCCCCGGCACCGCGTCGGACGTCCGCCGCGCGTGCGTCCCGCTGGCCGCCGCGCGCTCCGGCGCCCTCGGCCGCCGGACGGCGGGTCCCCGGCGCGGCGGACCGCCCGCTCTGGCCCGGCACCCGTCCGGCCCGCTCCGGACGCCACGGCGGGGCCCCGCCGGTCCGCCGCGCCGTGCCCTCGCCCGAACGCCGGGCGGACGGAACCGGGCGCTGACGCCGTACCTCCGCCTCGTCGTAGGGCGCGCGCGCCCGTTGTCCCGCCATGCCCACACCCCTTGTTCGCTCGGCTGCTGCACTACCACGTCCGGCCCCGGCACCCGGCCGATGCGGATGGGCAGCGGACGGGCGGCACAGGGGCGCAAGTGCGCCCTCGTCACCACCTGGACACGCAACGCCCGAACGCCGGCTCCGACGCCCGGGCCGCCCTCACGGGCCTCCCACCAAGTTCTACAGACGTGTAGAGAATGAGCGAAGCATACAAAGGCACTCCCTCGAAGTCACCCGCAGGGGTGTAAGCCGTCCACCACTCGCCTACGTGCAACGAGCGACGGGCGCAGCGGTGGCGGTACCCGACCCGGCAACCCGGCCGCCCCCCTCGGCGTCCCCCTCGGCGCCCTCTCGGCGGCTACCGAAGACCCGCAGGCCGCCCGCCGGTGGCACCCCGGCCCGGTCTCGACCCGGGCGGCGCGCCACCGCCGTGACCATCCGCAGGTCACAGCGGCTCCGCAGGGTACCCGCGGTCCGGCCGGCGGGAGCTCACGCACGCGGCAGGAGACCCCGGCGCATCCGCCCCGGCGCAGGCGCGAACTCCCTTGACGATCCGAGCACTTCCGGCTCCCCCGGCCCGGCCGGAGCAACCCGCCCCGGCGCCCGGCACCCATGCCGACACCCGCACCCGAGGCAGCCGCCACCGCCTCGCGGGACGCCCGGCCATCGCCTATACCTGGGTTCTGAGTCCCTGGACGCATCGCGGTCCGCCACAACCCACCGGCGGCCGCCGCTCTCACCTGGAGCACCCCATGCGCCTACGCCGGCGGCCGCACCGCGCCGCGACGGCTCCGACCGCCGCCACCGCCGCCCTGGTCAGGGCCGCCGCACCGGTCCTGGGCGCCGCACTGCTGACGGGCTGCGCCACCGGCCAGGCCGGGCTGCCCGCCGTACCGGCCACCCCCGGTCCGTCCAGCGCCTCGGCCGGCGTCGCCGCCGGGACCGACCTGGCCGCCGGGGACCACAACATCTCGTTCCTCGTCGACGGCACCACCACCTACGGCACCCTGCACATCCCGGCCCGCCCCGCCGGCGGCACGCTCCCCGCCGCCCTGCTGCTCCCCGACGGCGGCCCCACCGACCGCGACGGCAACCAGCCCCAGCTCAAACCGGACACCCTCGCCGGCCTCGCCCAGCTCATGGGCGACGACGGAATCGCCACCCTGCGCTACGACAAGTACGGCACCGGTCTGACCGGCCTCGGCGCCTACGCGGGCCGGGCCGCAGCACCCGACCTGGCCGCCTTCGTCCGCCAGGCCGACGCCGCCTACCGGTTCCTGGCCGCCCGGCCCACCACCGACCCGCACCGGCTGCTGCTCGCCGGACACGGCGAGGGCGCGATGGTCGCCCTGGAGGTCGCCACGCTCAGCCGGCCCGCCCCCGCCGGGCTCGCCCTGCTGGCACCGCAGGACGAACGCCTGCTCGACCTCACCACCCTCCGGCTGGACCAGCAGCTCGACGCCACCGTCGCCACCGACCGGCTGACCGCCGCCCAGGCCGCCACCGTCAAGGAGGCCATCGCCCAGGCGGTGGCCGAGCTGCGCGCGGGAGGGACCGCCGACACCACCGGCATGCCCGGCACGATCGCCACCGTGTTCGAGGGCTTCAACGACGACACCGAGTACGTCCGCACCGACGACGCCGTCCACCCGCCCGACCTGGCCCGTCGGCTGACCGGCGGGACCAGGACCATGGTCACCTGCGGCAGCGCCGACCCCGACATCCCCTGCTCCACGACCGGCCCGCTCGTCGCCGCCCTGGCGGCCGCCGGCACCACCGGTCCCGGCCTGGTCACCCTCCCCGACGTCGACCACCTCCTGCGACCGGCCGACTCCCCCACCGACACCACCACCCTCGCCCCCGCCGCCCGGCAGGCCGTCCACGCCTTCGACGCCCTCTGGCACTGACCGGCCCGGCGGCGCCCCGGGCGCTTGCGGGGTGCTTGCCGGAGTGTGGGTACTTACGGGGAGCGGTCGCTTACGGGGGCACGCGGCCCGCCGTGCAACCGGGGGACCTCCGCGCCCGGAAGCCACCGGCCGGCCACTCCCCCGGCCCGACCGCCCCTCGGCGACCTCCCGCCGCGCCCGGAATCACCCTCCCGTGCACCGTCGGCAGGGGCACTGCTCCATCCAGCGGTACCCGCAGCGCAGAAATATGATGAATGCGGGGTTTCGCTACGAGTCCAGCGCGGGCCGGGCCCGCCGTTGAGGCGCAGTGGCAGCCGGGCCACGAGGCCCCGAGGCATCCGCCGTCCGCGCGGAGTCCTGCGGCGACCGGACAACCCGGTGCACCTCGGAGGGTCCATGCCCCGACACCGCTCCCGGCCCACCAGCGCCGACGACCTGCTCAACGAGCTCGGGCGGCTGACCGCCCAGGCGCTGGAGCGGGCCGAACTCCAGCAGGCCCGGGTGGAACTGGCCGAAGCGCTGCAGCGCGAACTGCTCCCGGGTGCCCTGCCGGAAATACCCGGCCTGCGGACCGCCGCCCGGTACGCGCCCGCCCGCAACGGGCTCGCCGTCGGCGGCGACTGGTACGACGGGTTCTGGCTGCCGGACGGGACGCTCGGGTTCTCCATCGGCGACGTCCAGGGCCACGACGTGGAGTCGGCCGCCTTCATGGGACAGGTCAGGATCGGGCTGCGCGCGGTGGCCGCCGCCTCGACCGATCCGGGCGAGGTGCTCAGCCGGGCGAACGACCTGCTGCTGTCGATGGAGACCCGGCTCTTCGCCACCTGCACCTTCCTCCGCTTCGACCCGCTCACCTGGGAGCTGGCCGACGCCCGGGCCGGCCATGTGCCCGCGGTCTGGGCCACCACGGACGGCCGCAGCGGCATCGCCCAGGACGAGGGCGGGCTGCCGCTCGGCATCGTGCCCGGCGAGGTCTACCCGGTGGCCCGGCGAAGACTGTCGCAGCCCGGGGCGTTCGTGCTGTTCACGGACGGGGTGATCGAGGGGCCCTCCTTCCCGATCGAGGCGGGGCTCGACCGGGTGGTCCGGGTGGTCCAGGACCGGCTCACCGGCCGGAGCGGCACCGACCCCGGTGAACTGGCCGCCGCGGTTCTCAGGGTCGCCGACCTCACCGGCCACTCCGACGACGCCGCGGTCCTGGTCCTCTGCCACGACCGGACGGCCGACCCACGGCCCCCCTGACCGGGCGACCCGCCCCGGGCCTCCGGCTCCGGCCCGTCCCCGCCGACTCCGACTCCGGCCCGGCAGCCGGCCCGGGTCAGATCGGGCGGCTGCGCAGGGTGCGGTACGCCGTGCCCGGGCAGCGGCGGCACCCGGCCACCCGCGCTGCGCGTGTCACGCCGAGCTCGGCTACGGAACGTAGTCTGATGGCTGCTGTGGTGCGAAACCAGGAACTCCGGCGTCTCACCGCAGCAGGCCTCCAGATCATCGCCGTCGCCGCCGCCTACCTCGCGGCCGGACGACTCGGCCTGCTGCAGCAAGTGGTCGTCGCGGGGGCGGTGGTCACCCCGCTCTGGCCACCCACCGGCATCGCCCTGACCGCCCTGCTCCTCCTGGGTCTGCGGATCTGGCCGGGGATCGCCCTCGGCACGCTGCTGGTGAGCGTGTCGATCAGTCCGCCGAACCTCGCCAACTTCGGGGTCGTGATCGGGAACACCCTCGCCCCGGTCTGCGCCTGCCTGCTGCTGCGCCGCGTCGGCTTCCGGGTCGAACTGGACCGGCTGCGCGACGGGCTGGCGCTGGTCTTCCTCGGCGCGCTCGGCGGAATGCTGATCAGCGCGACCACGGGCGCCGGCAGCCTCCTCCTGCACGGCGACTTCCCCCCGAGCGGCTTCTGGTCGACCTGGTCGGCGTGGTGGACGGGTGACGCGATGGGCGTCCTCGTGGTCACGCCGCTGCTGCTCGTCCTCCGCAACGCCCACGTGCCACGGGACCTCGACCCGTGGCAGTGGGTCGAACCGGCGGTCCTGCTGATCAGCACCGCCGCGGTGACCGCGGTGGTCACCCGCACCGCGCTCGACCTGCTGTTCCTGGTCTTCCCACTCCTCATCTGGGCCGCGCTGCGGTTCCAGCTGGCGGGGGCGGCCCCCTGCCTCCTGGTGGTCTCCGTGCTGACCGTCGTGGCGGCCACCGACCACACCGGACCGTTCGCCCACCGCAGCCTGCTGGCGACCATGGTCACCCTGCAGGCCCTGAACGGGTCCGCCGCCCTGACCACGCTGCTGCTGGCGGCCGTCGTCGCCGAAC
>NZ_JYJF01000559.1 GCF_000955975.1 Saccharothrix sp. ST-888 | reverse complement strand
GAACAGCAGCTTCCCGTCCCGGTGCATCTCGTACAGCCGGTGGACACCCGTCGTGGTCTCCTCCGTCACACCCTTGATCGTCGCCGCGACCTCGGTCCACTTGGACGGCGACTCGGTCAGGGTGCGGTTGAGCAGCTCCAGGATGATCCGGAACTCGTCGTTGTCCGCCGTCGACGGGTCCGGGGCCTCGCCGGCCTTCTCGAACTCGACGCCCTTGTGGATCAGGAGGGTGGCATCACCGCCGTCGTCCAGGATCATGTTCGGGGTCTGGCCGTTCGGCCAGGTCAGCGCCTGCTCAGTGCACCACCAGTACTCCTCCAGCGTCTCGCCCTTCCAGGCGAACACCGGCACACCCTGCGG
>NZ_JYJF01000558.1 GCF_000955975.1 Saccharothrix sp. ST-888 | reverse complement strand
GAGTCGCCGCCGAGGTCGAAGAAGTCGTCGTCGGGTCCGATGGAGCTGGTGCCGAGCGTTTCCTCGAGGAGGTTGATGACGGTGGTCAGGGTGTCGGAGACGGGGCCGGTGTACGCGGAGCGGACGACCTCTGGCCGGTCAGGAGCCGGGGGCTCGGGGATCGGCGGTTCGAAGGCCACCGTCTGACGAGGGCTGACGGCCGGTGAGGCGGCGGTGGCCACGGCGATGCCGGCGGCAGTGCTCTCGCGGCTGACCGGGGCGTCGATCCAGTAGCGCTTGGTGTCGAACGCGTAGGTGGGCAGCGGCACCCTGCGCGGCTTGCGGTGTTCGTGCAGCGCGGACCAGCGGACCGGTGCGCCG
>NZ_JYJF01000557.1 GCF_000955975.1 Saccharothrix sp. ST-888 | reverse complement strand
GAACTGAAGACCCACGACGACTTCCTGGGCGGGGCGGTCGGCGACCGGGGCGGGCCCTCCGGGGTGGTGGGGCGCGGGCAGGTGCTGCAGCTCCGCTTCGCCTGCGACCACCACATCAACGGGCGGCTGGGCAAGCTCCTCCCGGGCGGCACCGGCCCGCTGGCGGACGGGCCCGAGATGGAGGTGGTGGTGGTCCGCGGGGGCACTGGGGTCCCCTATGTCGGCAACGGCCGGGGCCTGGCCGCCGTCCCCCTGCACCAGGTCGCCACCCACGTCCGCCTCAACCCCGAGTACGGCATCGAGCGCCTGGTCCGCGGCGCCTACCGCAGGCCGGCACCCCGGCTTCCCATCAAGCTCCCCC
>NZ_JYJF01000556.1 GCF_000955975.1 Saccharothrix sp. ST-888 | reverse complement strand
CGCGCTGACCACCTACATGACCTCCACCACCGACTACGCGGCGGCCCGTACCGCCACCCTCAGCGCGGCCACCGACCTGTACGGTGCGGGCAGCACCGATTACAACCAGGCCGCCCCCGCCTGGGCCGGGGTCACCGTCGGCTCGCTCCCCAGCGGCCGCGTCCCCGCCACCCCGTAGTCGGTGTCGACGGCGGCCGACTCCTTGCTGCCGATCTGGTCGTCGCCCGAGGTGTCGGTGGACTTGGTGCACAGCGTCCCGTTGGCCGAGGTGCCGTTGGTCATGTTGGTGGTGTACCTCCCAGCTCGGCTCGCGTCCGTCATCTGGTACGTTGAACCGGACTGCGTGGTACCGATCGTGACG
>NZ_JYJF01000555.1 GCF_000955975.1 Saccharothrix sp. ST-888 | reverse complement strand
GTTGCAGCTCTACCGGGGTGTCAATCCCCACGGAGCCGCCGGAGCCTTTGCGCCACTTGACCATCTCGGCCCGCTGCTCCAAGTGCTCGACGGGCTCGGTCCGGTGGTGTCGAAGGCCGTCCAGGTGAAACTGCGGCGCAGCGTGAGCGGTCGGGCCTCCAACGGTAGCGACTGACGCCTGCCCGTCGACCCCCGACGGGATGCTGTGCCCACGGGCTGACGGGCGCGATAGCGACCGGGTCCGGCGCGCACATCCACCGTGCGGAGTTGGCCCGAGCACTGCTCCGGGCTTCGCGGCCTCAAGGCACCAAGTCTATGCGCAGGCCCAAGATCGGGATGTCGTGCGGAAGCCCAGGTTGAT
>NZ_JYJF01000554.1 GCF_000955975.1 Saccharothrix sp. ST-888 | reverse complement strand
GAGTCCCCGGCCCCCCAGAGCCGGCGGACGGCACCGTGCCGAATCACCTCCGGTTCCCTCCGGTGCTCGACTCCGGGCCGCTCCAAGGGGTCCCAGGACCAGCTGGTCGCACAGCGGCCACGCCGGTCCACGAGGTTGTCGCGGGAGACGAGACCGGCCAGCAGGGCGGTGGCCGAGCAGGTTGGCTTCCGGCCTGCCGGCAGAATCGTCTGGGGAGGAAGAGGGCGGACCGGGCGACGACCTAAGCGAGCCCCGCGACCAGCAGGAGCAGGTAGGGGCGGAGCACGTCGGGGCGTCCGTCCCGAATCACCGTGCGGAGAGCGCAAGACCCGCTGGCTCGGCAGCAGCGACCGTCTTGGTG
>NZ_JYJF01000553.1 GCF_000955975.1 Saccharothrix sp. ST-888 | reverse complement strand
CGGCGGCCTGATCGTCGCGATCCCCGCCGGGGTCTCCGAGCAGCTGCGCGACGCCGCCGAGGCACGCGGAGTGCGGGCCGGCGCCTTCCTGGTCGAACCTGATGGCACGGGCCTGACCCGGATCGCCGGCCTCATCCACGCCGGATCGGTGGCGGTCGAGGTTCAGCAGGCAACGGTCAGGACGCGCTTGCCCCGCGTACGGCGCGTCTCGCCGAGGCTGTGCGCTCGGGCGGCCTGCTGGAGCGGGAATGCCTCCTGAACCTCGACCGCCACCGCTCCGGCGTCGATGAGTCCGGCGTTCCGGGTCAGGGCCGTGCCATCGGGTTCGACCAGGAAGGCGCCGGCCCGCACTCCGCGTGCC
>NZ_JYJF01000552.1 GCF_000955975.1 Saccharothrix sp. ST-888 | reverse complement strand
CCCACGACGGTGCTGTCCGCCGCCTCGGCTCGCCACCCCTCATCCTCTCCTGCACCCCCCCACCCGTCACCACCGACTTCATGTAGCCCTTACCGCTGGCGTCGCAGATCAGCCTCTTCATGGGCATCTCCGCGCTCCTCGTCTACATCCTGCTCGCCTGGATCCCGACGTTCGTGTTATCACAAAGATCCCCCCACCGGCGCTGTTGTTGGGCCCGGATTTCGTTGTGGTTCCCAAAATGTTCGCCCGCCTACCCGCGCGCTCTCCTGAGGTGGGTGAGTGCAAACCGCGCCCCTGGGGTTTGCCGTCTGCGGTCGGCCTCATCCTTCCCGCCTTCGGGCTGTTTGGCGGTGGTGGCGCG
>NZ_JYJF01000551.1 GCF_000955975.1 Saccharothrix sp. ST-888 | reverse complement strand
CGGCGGCACCGAGCAGCGGGTAGTCGGCGGCGCCCAGGCGCGTGGCCGCGCCGTCGCCGCCCGGGCTGGAGGCCCCGAGCCAGTACCGCTCCCGCTGGGAACCGTATCTTCGCAGGTCGACCGGACGGGCGCCCCCGGCGCCGACGCAGCCGCCCGACTTCACGGCAGCACCCCGGAGCCAACCGCAGCCGGAGCCGGGTGCCGGCGTGCGACGGGCGGCAGGCGACGTCTTCCCTCTCCCCGTCCGGCTCTCCCTCGACAGCCACCCGTGGCTCGCCGACCACGCGGTCATGGGCACCGTGCTGCTCCCGGGCACGGCCTTCGTCGAACTCGCCCTCCGGGCCGGTGACCAGGCCGGCTG
>NZ_JYJF01000550.1 GCF_000955975.1 Saccharothrix sp. ST-888 | reverse complement strand
CACAAGGCCGAGGCGACTCCGGGGAGGCCGAGGGGGTACAGGAACGCCAAATCCGTCGTGGCCGGCCCGATCGTGCAGAAGGTCAGCGGACGCACCCTCGCGGAGGAGATGGACCGGCGCAGCATGAAGCGCATCGGGCTGCGGCATACCTGCAGCCGCGCTCCTGGGGATATGACCATCCGTGAGCCGCACCCCCAGCGTTACCAACGCAACCCCGCGCACGGACCGCGGCGCGACTTCACGGAGTTGGACCCCTCCGCAGGCTGCGCCGCAGGCCAGTTGATCTCCACCAACTCCGACCTCAACCGCTTCTTCACCGCGCTCCTCGCCGGCCACCTCCTCCCGGCGGCCCCGCTCGCCGA
>NZ_JYJF01000056.1 GCF_000955975.1 Saccharothrix sp. ST-888 | reverse complement strand
GTGGCTTGCTTGTCGGCTGTTCCGGCTGGTTTTGGGCATACGCGGGCAGGGCGTCCCGTGGGTCAAGGCGGAGCGCCCGCAGGCGGAGCCGAGGACGAACGGCCTTGAGGCCGGGCGGCGGCTCGCGATGATGTTGGTGCCGGAAGTGCTCGTGTGGTGGTGCGGGGTTCCTGGTGGGGCTTGTGGTGGGGGTGTTTGGTGTCGTCTCCAGGGTCCGGGCGGTGCCGGGTGGGCAGGTCGTGGGTACGGCTGCCGGTCATCCCTTCGCCCCGGGGTGGGGCATGGAGCGGTGCGGCGTGCGGCCGGGCGGGGTCAATCAGCGGGGCGACCTCGCCGCCTTGGCGGGGGTCAGACGTTGCGCGGCCTCGCGCCCGGACGCGGCACGGTGCCTGGTCATGCTGCGGCCTCGTCTCGACGTAGGGCGCGGATCTCGCCGTCGCGCAGGCCGTAGTAGACCAGGGTGAGTAGCTTGCGGGCCACCGCGACGGTGGCGATATTGCGGCCGCGTCGTTCGGTGATGGCGGCCCGGGTGGAGGTGAGCCAGCTGCCGGAGGGAATCCTCTGGACGGCCTCGATGGCGGCCCAGCGCACGAGCGGGGAGCCCTGCTTGGTGATGCGTCCTCGGTGGACCTTGGTGTCCGACTCGCGGTGACGTGGTGTCATACCGGCCCAGGAGCACAGGTGAGCGGCATCGGAGAAGCGGTCGACCTCGCCGATCTCGGCGGTGAGAACGGCTGCGAGCGTGGGGCCGACGCCGGGCAGGGTGCACAGTGCGTGGTAGCCGGTGTGGGTGGCGAGGCGGGCTCGTAGCCACCTGTCGGCCAGATCGATCTCGAAGTCGTAGGCGTCGATGAGGCGGAGCATGGCGTTCGCGCGGGCCCGGATCGGACCGTCCGAGGGTACGGCGGATGCTGGCAGTGCCGCCCGCGAGGTCGAGGTCTTTCCAACGCAGCCCCAGGAGTTCGCCCTTGCGGAGACCAGTGCGCAGGGCGAGTTCGAACAGTGCCTGAAGCCGGTGGCCGTGGGTAGCGGCGAGGAACTGACGTGCCTCGTCGGCGGTGAGTGGCTCGAAGCGGCGGGGTCGGGGTGTGCCCATGCGGACGTTGCGGGCGACGTTGCGCGGGATCTCCTCCTCGCGGACGGTGTGCTCCAGCGCGGACTTGAGCACGGAGTGGACGTAGGCAAGGGTCAGCGGGGAGAGCCGCTTGCCGCAGCACTTCCCGATCGCGCAGCAGCGCGGCCGACCGGCTGCCTCCGGTGCGTTGGGGTCGCGGCCGGCGTCGAGGCCGCGTGCGCAGCACTGGCGGCGGGTGCGGAGCTGGTCGAGCCAGGTGCGGACGTCCTTGGCGGTGAGTTTGGCGAGCTTCTTCCGCCCGAGGCCGGGTATGAGGTAGAGCCGGACGCAGGCGGTGTAGCGGGTGTGGGTGTTCTCGCGGAGGCGGTGGACGGCGACGGTCTCAAGCCAGTACGTCAGGTGTACGCCGAGGCTGCCCTGGGCGGTAGGGGCGGGGACGCCGCGGTTGCTGGTGGCGATCTTCTCGGTGAGCTCGCCCGCTCGGCGATTCCTCGGACCGCTCGCGGACATACATTTGCTGTACTCGCGCGTCTCCGGACATCGTCGAATCCGGACGTCGGCCCACTGGTCAACACCAGCGCGCCCTGATAGGACGGGCGCATGCAGCCCGAGTTCGCTCCTGGCACCGCACCGTCGCCGCCCGGTCGCTCCAGCTACGACGCCGTCATCGTCGGCGGTGGCCACAACGGCCTGGTCGCCGCCGCCTATCTGGCCCGCGCCGGGCGCAGCGTGCTGGTCCTGGAGCGGCTCGGCCGGACCGGCGGCGCGGCCGTGTCCACACGGGCGTTCTCCGGTATGGAGGCACAGCTGTCCCAGTACTCCTATCTGGTGAGCCTGCTGCCCAGAAAGATCATCGCCGAGCTGGGGCTGAGCTTCGCCGTGCAGCGGCGGCGGATCTCCTCGTACACTCCGACCGTGCGCGGCGGCCGGTCGACCGGACTGCTCGTGGATGGTTCGGACCAGGCGCGGACCGCCGCCGGCTTCCGTGAACTGACCGGTTCGGAAAAGGAGTTCGACTCCTGGAGCGAGTTCTACGGTATGACCCGCAGGGTGGCCGAGCGGGTCTTCCCCTCGCTCACCGAACCGCTGCCGAGCCGCGCGGAGTTGCAGCGGCGGGTGGCTGACCCGGAGGCCTGGGAGGAACTCTTCGAGCGGCCGATCGGCGAGGCTCTGGAGCGCCGCTTCGCGGACGACCTCGTCCGGGGGCTGGTCCTGACCGACGCGCTGATAGGCACCTTCACGCATGCCCACGATCCGTCACTGCGTCAGAACCGGTGCTTCCTCTACCACGTGATCGGCGGTGGCACCGGGGACTGGGACGTCCCGATCGGCGGCATGGGCGCGCTCACCGAGGCGCTGGCCGACGCGGCGCGGGCGGCAGGTGCGCAGCTCCGCACCGGTTGCGAGGTGACGGCAGTGGCCACCGATGGCACCACTGCGGAGGTGACCTACCGCGCCGGGGACACCGAGCACCGGGTGGGGGCCCGGCAGGTGCTGTGCAATGCCGCGCCGCAGACCCTGGCCCGGTTGCTCGGCGAGCGGCCGGCCGCCCCCGGGCCGGAGGGCTCGCAGCTCAAGGTGAACATGCTGCTGCGGCGGCTGCCACGACTCCGGGACAGTTCGGTGGACCCACGGGAGGCCTTTGCCGGAACCTTCCATATCGCCGAGTCCTACCGCGAGTTGGAGGCTGCGTACCGGGACGCCGCAGCCGGACGGCTGCCTGCGGCCGCTCCCTCCGAGATCTACTGCCACTCCCTCACCGACCCCTCGATCCTCGGCCACGACCTCGCTGCCCAGGGCTACCAGACCCTCACGCTCTTCGGGCTGCATCTGCCGGCCCGCCTCTTCGCGGACGGCGGCGCCGCGATCCGCGACGCGGCGCTCGAAGCCGTCCTGGAGCCGCTCAACGCGTTCCTGGACGAACCACTCGCAGACTGCCTGGCGACGGACGACCACGGACGCCCGTGCATCGAAGTGAAGAGCCCGTTGGACCTGGAGCACGAGCTCGGCCTCCCCGGCGGGAACATCTTCCACCGGGAACTGGCCTTCCCCTACGGTCATGATGTCGGCGACCGCTGGGGCGTGGCGACCGCCCACGCCAACGTCCTGCTGTGCGGGGCGGGCGCCGTACGAGGCGGGGGCGTCAGCGGTATCCCCGGGCACAACGCGGCGATGGCCGCGCTTGGCCGGTAGAGCGGAACTTCCTTACCGGGCAACGGAGATCGGTGCCCGGGGACACCGCATGGTGTGCTGATCGGTGCCGTCTCCCCGCAGGGATGTTCCATGACCGGCCGGGCCCCTTCCCGCCATCGTGGACCGCGGCCACCGTAGGTGGGGGAGGCCCGGCTCTGCCTGTCAGGTCGTCAGTTCGCCCCGGGGTGTTGCCGTGGAGAGCGGGTCGTGGCGGATGTAGTACTCGGTGGAGAGCAGCCGTTCCCGGAAACTCCACGGGCACGACTGCACCGTAGCCAGGGAGCGGGCAGCACGGAGGGCATTCCCCGAACTCCACTGCCAGCACTGATCGGTGTGCCGGCCAGCCGTTCTCGATCTCAGCGGGCTTCCATGTGCACACAGAGCGAAGGAGTGTCCGTCGGGCTTCCAAGGTCGAGGCTCCGCCGTGTAGTGGTCACCCCGGTCCGACGAGTTCGCCGGTCATCGGGCCCAGGTCATCGAGCCCATCGGTCGACCGGGATGTCCACTGCGGTTCAGACGGCACCCGGGGGGATCGGCGAAGCCGGGAGGCCGATCCCCCCGGGTGCGGCTGGTCATGCGGACGGGGTGTGGAAGTAGTGGCCCTGGTCGAGGTCGTCGAGGAGCCCGGGATGTGCGGGCTGCCACCCCAGCAGTTCGCGGGTCAGCGTGTTCGAGGCCGGGCTGTCGGCCGCGAGGAAGCCGGCCAGCCAGCCGAAGTGCTGGCCCGCGTCCTCGGGGTTGGTGGCGGCCACCGGCAGTTCGAGGTGCCGCCCGATCACCTCGGCGATGTCGCGGACCGGCACGCCCTGCTCCGCGACCCCGTGCAGCGTCGATCCCGCCGGGGCCTTCTCCAGCGCCAGACGGAAGAGGCGCGCGGCATCGAGCCGGTGCACGGCGGGCCAGCGGTTGGAGCCGTCGCCGATGTAGCCCGAGACACCCTTGCTGCGGGCGATCCCGACCAGGGTCGCGAGGAACCCGTTGTCTCCGTCACCGTGAACCGTCGGAGCAAGCCGCACAACGGACGAGCGGACGCCGTGGGAGGCGAGGGCGAGCGTCAGCTGCGCATTGGCCATCCGGGCCTGCGGGCCGCCGGCCGGAGCCTTCGCACCCGGCTCGGGAGCATGCCCGTCCCGTTCGGTTCCCACCCGACCCGGTGCGAGCCCGAGCACCCCGGAGGCGATGACGAACGGTCGATCGGAGCCCGCGAGCGCCTCGCCGAAGGCCTCGATGGCGCGGCGATCCGCGTCGGCGGCGCCTTGGTAGTCGCCCGAGAAGGCGATGTCGTGCTTGAACGCGAGGTGGATCACGCCGTCCGACGCGGCGGCTGCACTCCGCAGGGTGTCGAGGTCGTCGAGGGTGCCCCGGTGCACCTCGGCCCCGGCCGCGGTGAGGGCGGCGGCCGAGGCGTCCGAGCGGGCGAGCCCGACGACCTGATGGCCCGCGCCGATGAGCTCGGGAACGACTGCGGAGCCGATCCAGCCGGATGCGCCGGTGATGAGAACGCGCATGGGAAGCCTCCAGTTCGGTCAGCCGTCCGGCGGCGCAGAGCTTGCGCCGGGACGACCGATGTCAGTGACTGTCATCAGCGTACATGTGATGGCAGCTGCTGTCATCACATAGGATCAGGGGCATGAGTCGATGGGAGCCGAACGCGCGCGGCCGGCTGGAGCAGGCAGCACTGGAGCTCTACCTTGAGCGCGGATTCGAACAGACCACCGTGGCGGAGATCGCCAAGCAGGCGGGACTCACGGAACGGACGTTCTTCCGGCACTTCGCCGACAAGCGCGAAGTCCTGTTCGCGGGCGCGGGATCGCTGCAGGAGCTCTTCGTGAACGCCGTCGTCGGCGCACCTGATTCCATGGCGCCGATCGACGCCGTGGCCGCGGCCCTCGAAGCTGCCGCCGCCCCGTTCCGGGAGCGCCGCGAACACGCCCGGCAGCGCCAGGCCGTCATCGCGGCGAACGCAGAGCTCCGGGAGCGCGAGCTGATCAAGCTCGCCTCGCTCGCCTCCGCGATCGCCGACGCGTTGCGCGGACGCGGCGTCACGGAGCCGGCCGCGAGTCTGGCTGCCGAGACGGGGATCGCTGTCTTCAAGGTCGCGTTCGAACGCTGGATCAACCCGGTCGACTCGGCCGACTCGATCAACCAGCCAGACCTGTCGCAGCTCATCCGGGAGTCGCTCGACGAGCTCAAAGCCGTGACCGCGGGCAGCTGACCACCGGCCACGGGTCGAGCGTGACGTCGCGACGGCCGCCGGCCTGCCCGCTCCACCCGGTCAGCGGGCCCCACTTGTCGCCCGAGTGGTGATCAGATCGCGGAAGGCGCGCGCGATGCGGGCCGGGTGCTCCTCCATAGAGACGTGGCCGGCGTCCGGCAGGACCAGCAGCCGGGCGTCGGCGATCGCCGGACGCTCGAACTCGCCTGCCACCTCGCGGAAGATGTGCACCGACTCGGCTTCCAGGGCGTCGAGGTGCGAGAGCACCTGGGGATGGCTCCGCTCGGAGGCCGGGAGTTGGCGGTCGGCCGGTGTGCGGATGTGGTTCGAGGCCGTCATGCGATGCCCTCTCGACAATCATTGACGGTCGGTCAGACTGTGACGGTGGCATTGACGGGCCGCATTCAACAGCGTAGCGTACACCCACTGTCTCCGACTGTTCTTGTTGTTTTGCCGACCCACTTCGTCTCATAGCGTTGTCCGTGAGAAGGGTTCTGCCGGCACATGACGCGCGAAACGGTCATTCTCCGTCTTATCTACGAAGCCATCGATGTCGTGAACGAAGGGCTGCCGCCCGGCGCGACCCTGGAAAAGGCTCCGGAACTAGCCCTGTTCGGTGCGGAGGGCCGGCTCGACTCGCTGGGGCTGGTGGAGTTGCTGGCCGAGACCGAACTCAGACTCCAGGACGAGTTCTCGGTTTCGGTCTCGCTCGTCGACGACAAGGCGCTATCGCAGCGGAACAGCCCGTTCCGGTCTGTTGCTTCGCTGGCGAACTATGCGGCGGAAGTGCTCGGTTCGGAGCTTCCCGGGAGGGGGGCGGGTGAGTGAGCATGACCGGGTCATCGTCATCACGGGTTCGCGCAAGGGGATCGGCCGGCACCTGGCCGAGACCTTCGCCCGGCGCGGCTGGCACACCTACGGCTGCAGCCGGCAGCCCAGCGATCTGGACGACGAGCACTACACCCACGCCTGCCTCGACGTGGCCGACGAGCCCGCGGTCACGCAGCTGTTCCGTACGGTCCGGGCCCGGCACGGCCGGCTGGACGCCCTGGTGAACAACGCCGGCATCGCGTCCATGAACCTGGCGATGACCACACCCGTGGCCACTCTCGAACGAGTGCTGCGCACCAATGTGGTCGGCACGTTCCTGTTCTCCCGCGAAGCCGTGAAACTGATGCGCCGTCAACGCCACGGGCGTATCGTCAACTTCTCCACCATCGCCGTCCCGCTCAAGCTGGAGGGGGAGAGCGCGTATGTGGCGTCGAAGGCGGCGGTCGAGGCGATGACTTCGGTACTGGCCAAGGAATACGCGGCCTACGGAGTCACCGTGAACACGATCGGCCCCCCGCCGATCGACACGGATCTGGTCCGCGGCATTCCACCGCAGAACCTCGCGGAGCGCGTCCTGGACCGGCTCGCCTTTCCCCGTTTCGGAGAACTGGCGGAAATCACCCACGCGGTGGACTTCTTCCTCAGTGAGCGAGCCGGAATGATGACCGGCCAGACGCTCTACTACGGCGGTGTCTGAACCCCGATCGTCGGAGAATCGATGGACACAGGATTTCTGATCGGCGACCGGCCGGGAAGTCGGGAGAGCGACTTCATGAGCTGGCGCGACCGGGGTTACTCGTACTGCTGGCTGATTGCCGCCATCGCCGACTGGCACTCCCGCTTCGACCGCCTTTCGCTTCCCGCGGGCGCGGTCGTGACGGTGGAGTCGGACTACTCGCCCAACACCACGGCCCTGCTGCTCGCGCTCCTGGAGCGGGACGCGATCGTCGCCCCGGTCGACCGGGACGGGCCGGCGGCGGTGGCCGCCGGGATCGCCGCCGTCGCCCCGGTCTGGGGCAGCGTCGGCATCGACGCGGCCGATGGCTGGACCATCACCCCGGGCACCGCGCCACAGCCCCCGGTGCACCCGCTGATCGCGCAACTGCGCGGGCGCGGGCGGCCCGGCCTGCTGCTGCTCACCTCCGGTTCGTCCGGGCGCCCGAAGGCGGTGCTGCACGATGCCGACGCCCTGCTCGCCCGGTTCAGGCAGCCGCGGCCGCCGCTGCGGATGCCCGCCATGCTGGTCTTCGAGCATCTGGGCGGCCTGAACACGCTGTTCCACACGCTGGCCACCGGCGGCACGCTGTACGCACTGCCGGACCGCCGGCCGGACACGGTGTGCGCGGCCGTCGCGCGCCACCGCATCGAGGTGCTGCCGACCTCGCCCACCTTCCTGCAACTGATGCTGCTCAGCCGCGCCCACGAACGCCACGACCTCGGCTCCCTGGGCCTGATCACCTACGGCTCCGAGGCCATGCCGCAGGCCACCCTGGACCGTCTCGACGCCGCCCTGCCCGGTACCCGGATCAAGCAGACCTACGGGCTGATCGAGGTCGGGGCGTTCCCGTCGCACTCCCGGGCCCGCGAGTCGCTGTGGCTGAAGCTCGACGTCGAACACCGGGTGGTGGACGGCGTGTTGCAGCTGCGGACCCCGGCCGCGATGCTCGGCTACCTCAACGCGCCGAGCCCCTTCACCGCAGACGGCTGGTTCGTCACCGGCGACCTGGTGGAGCGCGACGGCGAGTACCTGCGCATCCTCGGCCGGGCGTCGGACCTGATCAGTGTCGGCGGTGACAAGGTCTTCCCGCAGGAGGTCGAGGCGGTGATCCAGGAGCTGGAGTGGGTCCGGGACGTCCGCGTCTACGGCGAGCCCAACGCCCTGATGGGCGCCGTCGTCTGCGCCAGGGTGCGGGTCGACGCCCCGGCGGATCCGCGCCGGAGGGCCGGCGAGGTGAAGCGCCACTGCCGGGCCCGGCTGCCCCGCCACCAGGTGCCGGTCAAGGTACTGGTCGGCAGCGCCGGGCTGCCGACGAACCGTGGCAAGAAGCTGCGGTACGTGCCGCCGGCCGCGGAGGCGAGCCGATGAGCCCGGTCCGCGTGGTGACGGCGGACGACGAGCCGGCCCTGGTCGACTTCCTCGGCACCTTCCCCGGCGAACGGCGCGGCCCGGCGTTCTGGCAGGACCGGCTCGCTCTGTGGTGGCACCGCAACCCCGCCTTCACCGGCGCGCAGCCGCGCGGCTGGCTGCTGCACCAGGCCGGCGCGGTCGTGGGCTTCCTCGGCAACGTGCCCTCCCACCTGCAACTGGACGGCAGGCCGGTGGAGGTCTGGAACGCCACGACCTGGCGGGTGCGGGAGGAGTTCCGGGGCGAGAGCCTCGCGCTGCTGTTCGCCCACGCCACGGCCGCCCGGGGCGGCGTGGCCGTGTACTCCACCCCGAACGCCCGGGCACGGCTGATCATGGACCGGCTGGGCTTCTCGCCGCTCCTCGGCGGCGACTCGACCGTGAGCCTGCTGCCGGCCGGCCCGCTGAGCAGGACCGGGCCGGCCGCCCGCGCCTACGCCGCCCGGCTCGGCATCACCCCGCGCCCCGGCACCGGGAGCGAACCCCGCACACCGCCCGGCTGCGAAGCCGTCGTGCTACCCGACACCGACGAGCGCTTCGACGCCCTGTGGGAGCGGACCGGCCGTCAGTTCACCGGCGCCGCGCTCCGGTCCGCCGCCACCGTCCGCTGGTACTGCTTCGCCGGCGCCCACCACCGCAAGATCCTGCTGGCCGCGCTGAGGGACGGCGCGCTGTGCGGCTTCGCCGTCGCGCAGCGCGTCGAGGCCGAGGGGGTGTCCGTGCTGCGGCTGCGCGACCTGTGGGCCGACTTCTCGGACACCGACGCCATCGACACCCTGTGCCTGGGCGCGGCCGCCGAGGCCGGGCGCGCGGGCTGCGCCCTGGTGCACGTCCCGCCGCTGGAGCCGCGCGTCACCCGGCGGCTGCGCCGGCTCGGGGCGTGGCAGGGCGCGGCACCGCCACCGACCGGACGGCTGCGCGCCCCGGCCGGCCTGCTGCCCGACCCCCCGAGCCTGTACGTCTCCGAGAGCCTGGGTGACACCGGACTGTGACCGACATCCTCCCGCCCCCGCCGGGCACCGCCGCCGTCCTCTGCTACCACGGGGTGTCCGCGGACGCCGTCGACCCGGACGTGCAGACCGTGCAGGTGCCCGCCGAGACGTTCCGCGAGCAGCTCGACCAGCTCGCCCGCAGCCACGAACTCGTCCCGCTCGACGTGCTCGCCGACCACCTGCTGGACGGCCGGCCGCTGGGCGCGCCCAAGGCGGCGATCACCTTCGACGACGGGTACCGCAACGTCCTCGACGTCGCCGAGCCGCTGCTGCGCGAGCGACGGATCCCGTTCGCGGTGTTCGTGAGCACCCGTCACATCACCACCGGCGAGCGGTTTCCCACCCACGTGCTGCGCGCGGCACTGCACACGGCGCCGCCGGGCGAGGTGCGGCTGCCGAGCGTGGCCCGGACGTACCGGCTCGGCGACCGCAGCTCGCGGCGGCTGGCCGTGGCCGACCTGCTGCCCGTGCTGAAGGCGGCCGACCTGCGGGTGGTGCACCGCCTGGTCGGGGAGCTCAAGGGCCTGCTGCCGGCCGACGACTGGCCGGAGGTCGAGCGGAGGTTCGCGGCCGACACGGTGCTGGACTGGGCCGGGGTACGCGCGCTGGCCCGGGCGGGAGCCGAGATCGGCTCGCACGGCCACGACCACGCGATCCTGCACGAGCGCGAGAGCCCGGCCGAGGTGCGCCGCCAACTGGCCGACAGCAGGCGGCAGATCGAGACGCTGTGCGGGCCGTGCCGGTACTTCGCCTACCCCAACGGCGGCACGGCCGACATCGGGCCGTACGCGGCGCGCCAGGTCCCGGCCGGCGGGTACCGGCTGGGCCTCGCCGCGGTGCGCGGCCTGCTCACCGCCGAGGCGGCCCCGAACCTGCTGCCGAGGATCTTCGCCCCGGCCGAGCCCGGCCGGCTCCCGTCGCGCCTGGGCGAGGCGGCGGCGGCCACCGCGCAGTATCTGTCCTGGCAGCGGGGCCTCGGGGCACCCCGGACGAGAGGAGCGAGTGACGATGGGGGCAGGTAACGAGCGGGCCCAGCCACCGACCGGCGCCGACCGCGACCGAGCGGCACTGGCCGGGCGCTACCGCAGCGCGGGCGTCGCCCGGGCGTACAGCCGGCGGGCGCCGTACCCTCCCGAGGTCGACGAGATCCTGCTCGGCCTGCTCGGTTCGCAGCCGCGGATCGTGCTGGACCTGGGCTGCGGCCCCGGCACACTGGCCCGCCGGCTCGCCCCGCACGTCCGGCGGGTCGACGCGCTGGACGCCGCGCCGCAGATGATCGCCGAAGGGCGCCGGCTGCCGGGCGGTGATCACCCCGCCATCCGGTGGATCTGCGCCACGGCCGAGGAGTTCGACACCGACGAGCGGTACGGCCTGATCACGGCCGGGCGGAGTCTGCACTGGATGCGCTGCGAGATCGTCCTGCCGCACTGCCGCCGCCTGCTCACCGACGCCGGTGTGCTGGCGGTGCCCAGGAGCACCCGGGAGGTGCCGTGGCGGGCCGCCGAGGAGCGCTACCTGGCCGGCTGGGCGACCTCCCGCCCGCGCCGGGACATCACCGCCGAGCTGGAGCGGCGGGGGCTGTTCCAGCGGCAGGGCGAGCGGACCACACCGCGGCTGACGGTCCGTCAGCCGGTCGAGGACTACATCACCTCCTTCCACTCCAGGGAGGCGTTCCGGGTGGAGGACCTCGGCCTGGAGCGGTCCCGCGCGTTCCGCGAGGGCTTCCGCAGGCTGCTGCGCCCGTACGCCCGGGACGGCGTGCTCAGCTTCACCGTGCTCGGCCGGGTGACCTGGGGACGTCCCGCGTGAGCGGCCCGGGCGGACGCCGCGTGGTGTTCCTGATCGAGGCGCTCACCACCGGTGGTGCGCAGCGGCAGCTCTACAACCTGGCCGTGCAGCTCGGCGGTCTTGGCCACCGGGTGTCGCTGGTGGCGTACCACCTGGTCGACTACAACCACCGCGACCACTTCCGGGGCCAGTTCGAGCGCGCGGGTGTCCAGGTGACGGAGGTCCCGGTGATGCCGCCCTGGCGGCGGCTGCGCGCGCTGCGGCGGATCGTGCGGGCCGCCGAACCGGACGTGGTGATCGCCTTCCTGCGGCGGCCCGGCCTGCTGGCGGAGCTGACCGGCCTGCCCGCGCGGCGGTTCGCGCTGATCGTCTCCGAGCGCACCGGGAAGGAGGGCGGACGCAGCGTGCGGGATCTGACGTACTTCCAGTTCCACCGCCTGGCGGACGCGGTGGTGGCGAACTCCGTGCACCTGGAGCAGTACGTCCGGGGTGCGGCGCCGTGGCTGGGCCCCCGGCTGCGGCAGATCACCAACAGCGTCGACCTGGAGCACTTCCGGCCGGCCGACAGCCCGCCGCCCCCGCACGGGGCGCTGCGGGTGCTGGCGGTCGGCCGCTTCCGCCCGGAGAAGAACTTCCTCGCGCTGGCCGCCGCGCTGCGGCTGCTGCGCACCACCGACCCGGCGCTCGAGGTCACCGTCGACTGGTACGGCAACAACTTCTTCCGGGGGCAGACGCCCTCGGAGCGCTCGCGCCCGTACCTGGAACTGCTCGACGTCCTGCGCCGGTCCGGGCTGGAGGAGGTCTTCCGGGTGCACCCTCCGGTCACCGACGTCGTCCCGCTCTACCAGCAGGCCGACGTGCTCTGCCTGCCCTCCCGGTACGAGAGCCTGCCCAACGTGGTGTGCGAGGCGCTGGCCTGCGGCCTGCCCGTCCTGGCGAGTGCGGTCAGCGACAACCACCGGCTGGTGCGGGAGGGCGAGAACGGCTTCCTCTTCGACCCGCGCGAGCCGCACGGCATCGCCGAAGCCGTCCGGCGGTTCGCGAAGCTCTCCGCCGACGAGCGGGCCGCCATGGGCCTGGCCGGGCGGCGCCTGGCCGAGGAGCTGCTCGCTCCCCGGACGGCCGCGGGCCGGTGGGCGGAGCTGATCGAGGAGGTCGTCACGGCCAAGCGGGCGGCTCGGCAGGCGGGATGGTGAGCGCCGCGCAGCCGAGGTTCGTGGTCTGCTCGCTGAACCTCTGGCGGACCCGGCGCTGGCCGGACCGGGCGCGGCCGCTGGATGCGTTCCTGCGCGGCCACCGCCCGGACATCCTCGCCGTCCAGGAACTGTCGCCCGAGGTCCGGACGGCGATCGACGCGTCGCTGGAGGGTCACGACCGGGTGGCGGACGCGTTCCCCGGCTGGAGCAGCGAGAGCACCATCTACTGGCACCGCGGCCTGTTCGAGCCGGTGGCGTACGGGCGCGAGGACATCGGGCAACCGGAGGCGGAGCGGGGGCTGTACTGGGTCCGCCTGCGCCGGTGCGACGAACCGGCCACGACCCTGGTGGTCGCCACCGCCCACTACACCTGGCCCGGCCACCCGAGCGAGCTGCGCACCGGTATCAGCCCGCGCCCGGCCCAGGCCAGGGCGACCGCGGCGGCGCTCGCCCGGATCGCCCCGGCGCGCGAGGCCGTGGTCTTCACCGGGGACCTCAACGACTTCTTCCATCCGCTGCGGGTACTGCGCGAGGCCGGCCTCGACGACTCCTTCTCGGCCCTCGGCCGTACGCCGCGGCCCACCATCCCGTCGGTGCCGACCGCCGGTGGGATACCCAGCGTCGCCGACTGGATGCTGCACCGGGGACCGATCGCGCCGATGTCCACCGAGGCGGTGGACTTCTTCGTCGACGGCCTCTCCCCGTCCGACCACAAGCCCCTGATCACCACCTACCGGATGGAGACGCCATGACACGGCCAAGCCCCATGGCGGGGCCGGGCTGGCCGGCGCAACGCCTGCGCGCCCTGGCCGGCTGCCCGCGGACCGTGGTCGACGTCGGGGTGTCCCAGGGCACGCCGGTGCTGTACGAGGCGTTCCCGGACGCCTACCACGTGCTGGTCGAGCCCCGGGCGGAGTGCGAGCCGCAGCTGCGCGAGATCCTGCGCGGTGTGCGGGGCGAGTACCACCTGTGCGCCGCCGGGCGCCAGGAGGAGATCCGGGACCTGCGCCTGGAGCCGCGCCGGGCGGGTCGCAGCTCCTTCCTCGAACGCACCGCGCTCACCGCGACCGGAGACCCGCTGGAGGCGCGCGCGGTACCGGTGACCACGCTCGACGCGCTTCGGACGGCCGGCCGGCTGCGGCCGCCGTACCTGCTGAAGCTCGACACCGAGGGCTTCGAACTGGAAGTGCTCGCGGGGGCACGGGAGTTCCTGCGGGACACCGAGCTGCTGATCGCCGAGGTGTCGGTCGCCAGGCGCTTCACGGGCGGCTACCGGTTCGCCGACTTCACCGCCGAGGCGGCCCGTCTCGGCTTCGTCCTGTGCGATGTGCTGGAGGTGGTGCGGGATGCCCGGTCCGACGAAGTCAAGTACGTCGACGCCGCCTTCCGGCGCGAGCACTGAGCCGCCGGCGGTGGGCACCCGGCCGCAGCTCGCGGAGCGCCTGTGCGCGCGGTGGTGGGAGCTGCACACCCGGCCGCAGCCGGAACGCACGCGCGGCAACATCGCCCGGCCCGACTGGCGGCCCCGGACACCGGCGCTGCTGCTCGGGGTGCCGCTGCTGGCCGCGACCCTGCTGCTCGCCCCGGCGCTGGCCGGCCGGCTCGCCGGCCAGGGCGGGCCGGCGTCGTTGGCGCGCTGCCTGGGCTGGAGCCTCTGCCTGGCCGCGGTCTTCGGCTACGTGGCCAAGGTGACCACCGGGCGCCGGGGCTGGCCGCTGCGGGGGCGCCACGGCGGTCACCGGGACGCGGCGGTCGTGCTGGTCGCGGCGCCGGCGCTGTTCCCCGTGGTCTCCGTGCCGACGACCGTCGGGAGCAACGCGCTCCTCCTCGCGCTCCCGCTTGCCGTCGGGGCGCACTTCTCGTACACGGAGAAGCTGCCGCGTACCGCCGTGCGGTCGATCAACTCGGCCAGCTGGCGCGGCTCGCGGACCGCCGAGCGGTGGTGGATGCTGCTGCGGTTGCTGGTACTGGCGGCAGTGGCCGCCGGCCTGACGGTCCGGCTGCTGCTGTCCCAGCCGGCGGGCCCGTGGATCGCCGCCGGCAGTGCGGTGCTGGGCCTGGGGCTGTGGCGCATCGGCCGGACACTGCGCTCCGCCGGGTACTACCCGTACGTCCACCACTGGTTCGTGTTCCTGTGGCTGGCCGTGCTGAGCGCGGGATCGACGCCGCTGGTGTCCCTGGCGAGCGGGGCTTTCGTCGAGGGTGCCGCGCGGTGGAGCTGCGCGCCGCTGTGGCACCGGGACGTGCGCGGCGGTGTGGCATGAGCGAGCGGTGCGGGCACCTCCCGGCCGCCGAGACCGGGGGAGGGGTGTGCACATGAGCCTGCGGATCCGTCGCTCCGCGCTCGACAACGGCGCCTGGCTGCAACTGCGCGAGTCCTGGGCGACCCGCTGGGACTCGCTTTCGGTGCACGCCCGGGCCCGCCGGTACGAGCGCGCCGACCTCGCCGCCTGCTGCCTGTTCATCGGCCATCCGCGCAGCGGCCACAGCGCCGTGGGCTCGGTGCTGGACGCCCACCCCGACGCGCTGGTGGCCCACCGGCTCGACGCGATGCGCTACATCGAGCGCGGCTACTCCCCGGCGATGCTCACCAGCATGATCGTCGGCAATGTCCGCCGCTTCACCCGCGGCGGGCGCCGGCTGACCGGCTACAGCTACGCGATACCCGGCTCCTGGCAGGGCCGCACCCGCGACCTGCGGGTGATCGGCGACCAGGAGGGCCGGCTGACCGCGCTGCGCCTGGCCCGCAACCCGGCCGCGCTGGACGCTTTCGAGCGGCGCTGGGGCGTGCCGGTCAGGCTGGTGCACGTCACCCGCAACCCCTACGACAACATCACCACCTGGGCGCTGCGGCGGATGTCGGACCTGGAGTCGACCACAGCGGCGTACTTCGCCATCTGCCGCGAGGTCGCGTCGATCGCCGAACACCGCGGCGGAGCCGGGGTGCTGCACGTGCGGCACGAGGAGTTCCTCGCGCGGCCTCGTGAACTCACCGCGGAGCTGTGCGAGTTCGTCGGTCTCAAGGCCGACGGTGAGCATCTCGACCAGGCCGTCGGCCTGCTCTACCCTACGCCGCACCGCAGCCGCCACACCCAGCCGTGGCCGCCGCACCTGATCGCGCGGGTGGCCCGGGAGGCGAAGGCGTTCGCCTTCCTCGACGGCTACCACTGGGACAACTGACGTCCGACCGGGGGAGGCCGGCCATGCACCGAGTGATTCCGTGCCACAGTTCCTGTCTGCGGACCACCGACTACCTGCCCCTGCTGGCCGCGCCCGGACGCGGCCGGGCCTACCGGCAGCTGTCGCTGGAATCGGTCTGGGCGGGCCGGCTCACCGGCCGGCGCCTGCTGCCGATGCCCACCGGCCGCCACGCCCTGTGGGCCTTCCTCGCGCTGTGCCGCGGCCGCCTGGCGCCCGGCGACGAGGTCGTGCTGGCCGGATTCAACTTCTACGTGGTCGCCGCCGTGCTCCGGCAGTGGGGCCTGGTGCCGGTGTTCGCCGACATCGAGCCGGAGACCCTCTGCCTCGATCCGCAGCGCATCGCCCCCCTGGTCACCGAACGGACCCGCCTGGTCGTGGTCACGCACATGTTCGGGCACCCCGCCGACCTGCCCGCCATCCGTGCGGTCTGCCGCCGGTTCGGGCTGCTGCTGTTCGAGGACTGCGCGCACGCCGTCGGCACCCGCACGGCGGACGGCGCGCAGGTCGGTGCGGACTCGGACGGCGCACTGTTCAGCTTCGGCATCCAGAAGATCGTCAACACCTTCGGCGGTGGCATGCTGGCCGTGCCCGAGGACCTCGCGGCGGCCGGCCCGCTGCCCGGCCACCACCCCTCACCCGTCGAGGCGTTCGTCTCGCTCGGTTCGCGTGCCGCCGGCTCGGCCGTCACCCAGACACCGGTGGCCGACTGGTCCGTCGAGCCCGTCCTGCGTCTGTCGCGGGCGCTGGCCCGGCGCGGTCACGGGGGCCTGAGCCGGATTCTGGAACCCGCGCGCAACGACCCCGGCTACCGCTTCGACCCCGACGGCCGGTCGCCCTACCGCGACTTCATGCGGCCCATGCTCGCGGCCCAGCTCGGGCGGCTCGACGCGAACATCCGGGCCAGGCGGGCGGTGCGGCAGCGGATCCGGGAGCGCCTGGCCGGCATGCCGGAGATCGGCTGGCTGGCGGAGGACCGCCACGGGCTCTCCAACGCCGCGTACTTCGGGATCCACGTCCCCGATCCACCCGGCCTCGTCGCCTTCCTGGCCGGACGCGGGGTGACGGCCACCGCCGGCGACTTCCGCGACTGCTCGCGGCTACCGCAGTTCGCCGCCGCCACCGCCGACCTGGTCCACTCCCGCCGGGCCGACGCCCAACTGCTCAGGCTGCCCAGCCACCCGACGCTGGGGGAGCGCCAGATCGACCGGATAGCCGACGCCGTCCGGGACTTCTTCGCGCACCCCGCACCGACACCCGGACAGTTGACGATCAGTCAGGTAGGCCGCCGTGGCTGACACCCAGGTCCCGATCGCGAGCTGGTCCCACCTGCTGCCCACCCGCACCCGGCTGGTCCCCTACAACCGGGCCATGACGGCCGCTCTCGACCAACTGGCCGGCCCGGTCATCTTCCGCGGCGCCGGGCGCAGCTTCGGCGACTGCGCGTACGTCTCGAACGGCACCACCATCACCTCCGGGGAACTGCACGGCATCCTCGACTTCGACCGCGCCGACGGCGTCATCGAGTGCGCCAGCGGGACCCCGCTGCTGGCGCTGCACCTCGCGGTCAGCGGCAGCGGCTGGGCCGTGCCGGTCTACGGCGGCACCCGCTGGGCCACCGTCGGCGGTGCGATCGGCAACGACATCCACGGCAAGAACCACACCCGCCAGGGCAGTTTCGGCAGCCACGTCCTCGACCTCACCCTGCTCACCGTGGACGGCAGCCTGGTCACGGCCTCGCCCGACAGCCACCCCGACCTGTTCGCCGCGACCATCGGCGGGATCGGGCTGACCGGCCTGATCACCTCGGCCCGGCTGCGGCTGGTGCCCGTCGTCTCGGACACGGTACGGGTGCGCGCCGTCCCGTTCACCCGCACCTCCGGCCTCGGGCGGCTGCTCGAACAGGCCGACTGCGGCTACCAGTTCGGCTGGCTGCGGCACCCCTGCCGGCAGGCGTCCGGGCTGCACTACCGCGCCGAGCACGTCGCGGCCGACCAGCCCCGCGACCGGGATCCGCGCCGCCGGGGCGCGCTGCGGGTCAACCTCGCCACCCCGGTGGTGCTCGGCAGCCTCGACCGGCTGCGCCATCTCGCGCACCGTCGGCTGGACCGGACGATGCACGTGATCGACCTCAACTACTGGGGCGACCGCTTCGAGTTCCGCAGCAACCTGTTCGGCCGCCGGGGCTTCCACGAGTACCAGTTCACGGTGACCGCCGAGGTCTTCGACGAGGCCGTGCGCATACTCGGCGGCATGCTCGACCGGGCCGGCCTGCACAGCTACTTCACCGTCGCCAAGCGGCTGGGCGGCCACCGCTCCCCGGGCCTGCTCTCCTTCCCCCGCGAGGGCTGCACGCTGAGCACCCAGATCCCCGACGGAGCGGGCGTGCTCGGCGTGCTCCGGTCCTTCACCGAGGTCGTGATCGACCTGGGCGGGCGGGTCTACCTGGCCAAGGACTCGTGCGTGACGAAGGAACAGCTGGAGCGGATGTATCCGGAGATCGACCAATGGCGCGGGATCGTCAGGAGATACGACCCGAAGGGTCTCATCCAGTCCGATCTGGCCCGGCGGCTGGACCTCAAACCATGGTGAGGACAACGGAATTCGGGGGCGGCATGAGGAACGCACGCGTGGTGGTGGCGGGCCAGGGCTACGTCGGCCTCCCGCTGGCCGTCCGGGCGGCCGAGGCGGGCCACCGGGTCCTCGGCTACGACGTGGACGAACACCGGGTCAAACGGCTCGTCCTCGGCCAGTCCTACGTGGCGGACGTGGCCTCGGAGCGGCTGCACCCGCTGCTCGCGTCCGGCGCCTACCGGGCCGGCCTCGACCTGACCGGCTGCGCCGGCTTCGACATCGCGGTGATCACCGTCCCCACCCCGCTGCGGGACGGCACCCCTGACCTCTCCCACGTCCGGGAGGCGGCCCGGACCATCGGCGGCCGGCTGCGCCGGGGCGCGACCGTGGTCCTGGAGTCGACCACCTACCCCGGCACCACGGACGAGGTGGTCCAGCCGATCCTGGAGGCCGCGTCAGGACTGGTCGCGGGCCGTGACTTCCACCTCGGCTACAGCCCCGAGCGCATCGACCCGGGCAACCGGCAGTGGAACCTGGTGAACACCCCCAAGATCGTCTCCGGGATCGACCAGGCCTCGCTGGAGCGCGTCCGGGACTTCTACGCGACCGTGGTGGACACCGTCGTCCCGGTCGCCGACTGCCGGACGGCCGAGCTCAGCAAGCTGCTGGAGAACACCTTCCGGCACGTCAACATCGCGCTGGTGAACGAACTCGCCATGTTCGCCCACGACTTGGGCATCGACGTCTGGGCGGCGATCGAGGCCGCCGCCACCAAGCCGTACGGCTATCTGCGGTTCGTGCCCGGCCCGGGTGTCGGCGGCCACTGCCTGCCGATCGACCCCTCCTACCTGTCCTGGCGGGTGGAGCGGACCCTCGGGCAGCGGTTCCGTTTCGTGGAGCTCGCCAACGACATCAACAGCCACATGCCCGACTACGTCGTCAGCCGGCTGATCGAGGCGCTCAACCGGCGCGAACGGGCCGTCAACGGTGCCCGGATCCTGCTGCTGGGCCTCGCCTACAAGGCCAACACCGGTGACGCCAGGGAGACTCCGGCCGCCCGGATCATCCAACTGCTGGGCCGGCTGGGCGCGGAGGTCCGGGTGGCGGACCCGCACGTGATCGACGCGCTGCACACCGGGAGCCAGGAGCTCTCCGGCGTGCGGCGGGTCTGCGCCACACCCGACGAACTGCGGGCCGCCGACGCGGTCGTGCTGCTCGCCGACCACGACGAGTTCGACTACGACGCCATCGAAGCCCACTCCGCCTACGTGCTGGACTGCCGACACCGCGTCGGCGGCGACCGCACCGAAGCCCTGTGACCAGGAGGACCCCGCTGTGCGGATCGCGATCACGGGAGGCGCCGGATTCATCGGCAGCAACCTCGCCCACGCGCTGGCCGCCAGGCCCGAGATCTCCCACATCCGGGTGGTCGACGACCTGTCCACCGGCAACCGGGCGAACCTGGACGGCATCGCGGTGGAGTTCTCCGAAGGCAGCATCCTGGACCCCGGCCTGCTCGACCGGGTGTTCCGCGGCGTCGACACCGTCGTCCACCTCGCCGCCCTGCCGTCCGTGCCGCGTTCCGTCCGCGATCCGCTGGCCAGCCACCGCGCCAACGCCACCGGCACGTTGCAGGTCCTTGAGGCCGCGCGCCGGGCCGGCGGCCCCCAGGTGATCGCGGCATCCTCCTCCTCGGTCTACGGACTGAACCCGCACCTGCCCAAGCACGAGGAGCTGCGAGCCGTCCCCAGGAGCCCGTACGCCGTCAGCAAGCTCACCGCGGAGGCGTACCTGACCGCCTACCACCACTGCTACGGCCTGCCCGTCCTCCCGTTCCGCTTCTTCAACGTGTACGGCCCCCGGCAGCCCGCCGGGCACGCGTACGCCGCGGTCGTGCCGACCTGGATCAGCGCACTGCTCGGCGGGCAGCCGCTGGTCGTCCACGGCGACGGGAACCAGAGCCGGGACTTCACCCACGTCGAGACGGTCTGCCAGGTGCTGGGCGCGGCAGCCGTGGGCCAGGTCGTCCATCCCGACCCGGTGAACCTCGCCTTCGGCACCCGCACCTCGCTGCGCGCCCTGATCGCCGAGCTGGAATCGGCCACCGGCCTGCGCGCCGCGGTCCGGTACACGGCCGCCCGGGCCGGCGACGTCAGGAACTCGCAGGCCGACAACACCAGGCTGCGCGCCCTCTTCCCGGAGGTGACCCCGATGCCGCTGCCGGACGGCCTCAGGCTGACCGTCGACTGGTTCAAGTCGGTTCCCTGACGCGGTTCCCCGATGCGGTTCGAGCCGAGGTGGCCGGGCCGACGGTTCACCTGATCGGGTGATTCCCCCTCGCCTGTCACTTGTATACGAATGAACTGGGAGACGCGACTCTGCCGGCCGGCAGGCATACCAGTTCCACATCCAGTCGGAGCGCAAGCCCTGACGAACGTCCGTACGCGGGTTTTCGGCGGCCTGAGCCGCCTGCACCGGCCGTCCCGACCAGAACTCGGAGGAGACCGCACCGTGACTTCCGTTCTCGACAGCTCCAGGACCGAGCAGTTGGCAGTACCCGGCACGATCACCGCGTTGGCGGGGAGCGGGGTCCGAGGCTTCGGCGGTGACGGTGGGCCGGCGGTGGACGCCCTGCTGAACCACCCGTCGGGGATCGTGTTCGACGGCGCGGGGAACGTGCTGATCGCCGACACGCACAACCACCGGATCCGGGCCCTCTCCCCGGACGGCCGGGTGAGTACCGTCGCCGGCAGCGGAGTTCGGGGTTTCGGTGGTGACGGCGGACCGGCGGTCGACGCCCTGCTGAACCACCCGTCGGGGATCGTGTTCGACGGCGCGGGGAACGTGCTGATCGCCGACACGCAGAACCACCGGATCCGGGCCCTCTCCCCGGACGGCCGGCTGACCACCGTCGCCGGTACCGGAGTCCGGGGCTTCGGCGGCGACGGCGGGCCGGCGGCCGAGGCCCTGCTGAACCAGCCGATCGGGCTGGTGCTGGACGGCTTCGGACACCTCTACGTGGCCGATCACAGCAACCACCGAGTCCGGCGGATCGCGCCGGACGGCCGCATCACGACGGTGGCCGGCGGAGGCGCCGCGCTCGGCACGGCCGCCGAGGGCGGACCGGCCACCGCCGCCGAGCTGTACTACCCCTCGGGCCTCGCGCTGTGCCGCTCCGGGACGCTCTACTTCACCGACACCCACAACCACCGGGTCCTGAAGGTCACCCCCGACGGGCTGCTGCTGCCGGTGGCGGGCACGGGCACCGAGGGGGACAGCGGCGACGGCGGCCCCGCAGTCGCGGCGCGGCTCGACAAGCCGCTCGGGCTGGCGCTGGACGGCTCCGGGGGCCTGTACGTCGCGGACTGGGGCAACCACCGCGTCCGCCGCGTCACACCGGACGGCGGGATCTCCACCGTGGCCGGGACGGGCCGCAGCGGCAGCACCGGAGACGGCGGCCCCGCCGCGTCCGCCCGGCTCTACTACCCCGCCGGCCTCGCGCTGGACCGGTCCGGGGCCCTCTACGTCGCGGACTGGGCCGGCCACCGCGTGCGCCGGATGCCGCCGGCCGCGCAGTCCCCCGAGCGGCCGGGGGCCGCGGAGCTCGTCAGCGAGCCGGTCAGTCCCGGTGTGGTGCAGCGAGGACTGCCGTTCGACCTCGGGACCAGGCTCCGGAACCGGGGACCGGCCACCGCCCGCGGCGAGGACGTCACGGTGGTCCTGGCCCTGCCGGAGGGCCTGACCGCGCTGTCCGGCCGCGGCGGTCCGGCCGGGCAGTGGGAGCGGAGCTTCCCCGGGGCGCGGCTGCGGACCGACGACGGCTCACTGGACGGGGTGTTCCGGGTCTTCGTCGCCGAGACCGTCCGGCCCGGGCCCTACACGGCGGAGCTGACGGTCAGGCACGAAACCGGGGGCCGCCTCCAGGAGCACACCGTCCTGATGACCGTGGCCGTCGTCGCCCCGACCCCGGAGCTGGACGAGTCGGCACTGACGGTACGTCAGGACAGTGTGCCGGAGGCGGCGCCGGGCCAGGCGGCCGTCCTGACGGTGGCGCTCGAAGCCTGCGTCGGCAGGCGGGTGCAGCCGGGGGGAGTACGGCAGCGGTTCACGGCCCCCGGCGGCTTCGTCTTCACCGGGGTGCCGACGTACCACTACGGCAGCTCCCACACCGGATGCCTGGACAGCTGCCGGATCGAGGACTCCGGGCGGACGCTCACGGTGATCGGCAATCCGCACCTGAACACCACGGGCGACGACTGCGGCCCGCTCATGTACGTGATCCCGGTCAAGGCCGCCGAGGACGCCGAAGCCGGCACCCGGGCGGACGGCCTGGCGGTCATCGGCCGGAACGGTCCGGTACCCCTGGCCGGGACGGTCACGGCCGGGCCCGGGGCCGAGCCGAAGATCGACGCCCTCGCGCTCGTCGAGGGCGGCGACGGGTCGCACAACGGGGCGCTCAACGGGGCGCTCAACGGTGCGGGGCCGGTGCGGATCCGTGCTCTTCGCGGTGGCCGAGGAGTCGCGGGGGTCCGCCTGCGGTTCACGCTGGCCGAGTCTCCCCGCGCGGTGTTCGCGCTGACCACAGGGCACTGCCCGCAGGCCGACGTCCGGACCGGTCCGGACGGTGTCGCGGTGCTCCCCCCGCTGTCGTCCGGCGGCGCGGCAGGCGGCCCGGTGGCGGTCGACGTCTGTGCGCCGGACAGCCCCGTGGCGGACGCGCTGCGGCTGTCGGTGGCGCCTTCCGCCGGACCGGCGGGGCCCGTTCCCCATCGCCGTGCCGCCGCCCGGCCGGCCGGCGGCCAGGTGCCGAGCGCACTGCTGCGGGCGGACGGTCGGTGAGTCCAGCACCGGTACGCGCCGTATGCGCGGTGGGGGCCTGCCGGTGCCGGTGTCGGTGAATCTCCCGAACACCCGTCGGTAGCAGGCGGAGTGCGGGTGAAGGCGGCGGTCACGGGGAGGCGGGCCGGGGCGGGTGCGGAGAGCATCCGCCCCGGCCGGCGTCGAGGTCGCAATCGTGCCGGACCCCGGCGGGGGAGGGCTGTTGGACTCGGCGGAACACCGCTGATCTCCGGACGGGACCGTCGACGCGCCCGACGCGCTGACGGCCGTTCAGAAGCGGCCCCGGGGTCTGCGATCGGCTTTCACGGGTCCGGTCCGGCGTCCTTTTTCCAACACTGTTTGAATCTTGCCGTGGCCAGCGCTAATGTCGCCGTGAGATCGTTCCGAACGGTGTTCGAAGGGGGGTGGTGACGATGGGCGCGGTGGTGTTCAACGTGACCACGGCAGGGCTGATGGTGCTGATGTTCAAGGCAGGGCTGGCGCTGATCGGCGAGGGCACGGTGGGCCGACGACGCCTCCCGTGGACCGCGATCGGGCTGACCGCGGTCGCGCTCGGCGGCGTGCTGACCCAGCTCTGCTGGTCCGGGGCGATGGACGCGTTCGACAGCGACCCTGCCAAGTCCGGCTGGTGGCGGGTGATCACCTCGGTCTTCATGCAGAACGGCGGCATCGGCGGGGCGACGTGGAACATCGCCACCCTCGCCGTCATCGCCGCCCTGGCGGAGTGGTTCTGGGGCGGCCCCCTGATGCTGGGCCTGTTCGCCGCGGGCATCCTCCTGCCGCAGCACATCGACGCCCTCTTCGGCTCGTCCGACCGTACCGACACCGATCCCCGCAACTTCGCGGGGAGCTCCGGCGCCACCTACTTCCTCGCCGCGACCCTGGCCGCCGCCCTCCTGCTGCGCGCCGGAACCGGCAAGGCCGTCCGGACGGACCGGCTGCTGGCGCTCGCCGCGCCGGTCGCCGGCCTGGCCCTGTGGTTCGCCCAGTCCAACGGGCACGGACTGGTGACGGCCTACGGGTTCGCACTCGGCGCCCTGGTCCGCGTCCTGGCCGCCCCGGTCATCCGTCCCGACCGCGACCTCCAGCAGCCGCCGCGCACGACGATGGCCTCGCTGGCCGCCGTGGTCGGCAGGCGGCCCCGGCAGGCCGACTAGGGCACCGAACAGCTCCAAGACTCGGGCGCCGCAGCCGAGTTCCACGAGGCGCAGGGGCCCGTAGGAGTCCGGGCACCGTACCGCCGGCCACACCGATCGCGTCACCATCCCAGGGGAGGATGTCATGTCGAAGCACGGGTACCAGGAGTTCTCGCAGCGCGTGGAACAGGAGGTCGCTAAGCTCGTCGACCGGACCAACCGGGAAGCGGCGCAGGCCGTGAGCCGGGCACTGGGCAAGGACGGCGGCTCCGGGGCCTTCGACCACGCCCACTGGCAGGACCGGCTCGACGAACTCATCACCACCCACCGCATCCCCGGGGCGACCCTGGCCGTCCTCGCCGACGGGGAGGTCCACGAACTGGCAAGCGGCACCCTGCACACCCGGACCGGCGTCGAGACCACCACGGACTCGGTGTTCCAGATCGGGTCGATCAGCAAGGGCTACACGGCCGCGCTGGTGATGATCCTCGCCGACGCCGGGAAGCTGGACCTGGACGCACCCGTCGTGGACGTCCTGCCGGACTTCACCGTCGCCGATCCGCAGGCCGGCCGGACGATCACCGTGCGGCAACTGCTCAACCACACCAGCGGCATCGAGGGCGACTACGTCAACGACACGGGCCGCGGCGACGACTGCCTGGCCCGCTACCTCGACGGCGTGCGGAACGTGGGCCTCACCAACCCGCCCGGCGCCACCATGTCGTACTCCAGCACCGCCTACAACGTCCTCGGCCGGATCGTCGAGGTGGTGACCGGCGGGACCTGGGACGAGGCGCTCAAGGAACTGATCTGCGACCCGCTCGGACTCGGGCAGACGATGACGCTGCCCGAGGAGGTGCTGCGCTTCCGGGCCGCGATGGGGCACATGGGCGAGCCCGGGGAGGACCCGGAACCCACCCCGCTGTGGAACATGCTGCCCCGCTCCGCGGGTCCGTACGGCGGGATCAGCGCCACCGCCGCCGACGTGGTGCGGTTCGCCCGGCTGTTCATCGACGGCGGCACGGCGCCGGACGGCACCCGGGTGATGTCCGCGGCGGCCGTCGAGGCGATGCTGACCCGCGAGGTCGACATGCCCGACCAGTGGTTCCTCGGTGCCCACTGGGGCCTGGGCTGGGGCCTGTTCGAGTGGGACGGCGCGCGCGGGTTCGGCCACGACGGCAGCACCTTCGGACAGCTCGCCTACCTGCGCGCCATCCCGGAGAAGGGCATCGCCATCGCGCTGCTGACCAACGGCGGGGGCGCCGCGCCGAAGGTCCACGAGGCCCTGTGCCGCGAACTGAGCGCCACCCTCGCCGGGGTGACGATGCCCCGGTTCGGACCGGCCGAGCAGCACCTCGCCGTGGACACCGAGCCGTTCATCGGCGAGTACAAGCGCGAGGGCTTCCTCATGACCATCACCGCCGCCGCCTCCGGCGAGGGCGTACTGGACCTGAGGTACGAGGGTATCGAGGGCCTGGCAGGCACCTTCGAGCCGCTGGTCTGGCACCTGACCCCGGTCTCGGACACCCCGTCGAAGACGGTGTTCGCCGGCCGCCGCAACGACAAGGACGCCTGGATACCCGTGGTGTTCTACGCTCTGGCGGACGGCAGTCGCTACGTCCACTTCGGCGTCCGGGCCACCGCCAAGTCCCGCTGACCCGCCCCCCGGGGGGGCAGCGCAACGGGACGTAACTCCCTGGCGCTGCCACGTTGTTCGAGGACGGGGGTGCGTCCCCGGGTGTACCCGGGGACGCACCCCCGTCCTCGCCCGACCTGATCGCCGAGTGCCCGCAGCCGGTCCGTCACCGCCTCCGGCGGATCAGCCGTCGTAGCGGTAGTAGTCCATGGAGATCTTGACGGGTCCGTCGCCCGAAGCGGCCGAGAGTACCTGGACGATGGCGACGTCCTGGCTGCCCTGCGCGCGGACACAGAAGCTTCGACCGGGCTGCAGAACGCTGAACTGCAGCCGGGTGACCGGTTGGCTGTCGACGCCCCTAAGGCAGTCGGCGGTTCCGAGCTGGTCGTCCTGGCCGATGTAGGCGTCACTGCTGTCGGGGACGTAGAACTCGTCGGCGGTGCGCCCGACGTACCAGGTCGCGGACCCCTCGGGCGCCACCTTGCCGGTCTTGATGTCGAACTCGTAGCTGTGGTCCGGCGAGGTGAGCTCGGCACCGGTGTAGACGGCGGTGTAGCCGGGCGCCGCTTCGGCCGAATCCGAGCCGGGTGCCGAGGGCGAGGCCGACTGGCCCGAGGACGAGTCGCTGTCAGTGGTCGAGGTGTCGTCCGGACTGAGGTAGTCGAACAGGGCGAACGCCCCCGCCGCGCCGATGAGCAGAGCCACGGTGGCCGTCAGTGCCGTTCTCCGCAGTGAACGCCGCCGTACGGACCCCGACCGGGTGCGTCGATGCGGGTTCGGTTCCTGCGGTGGAACCGGAGAGGGGGAGGCGGGCGTTCCGGGCCGGGGGACGTCCGGCAGGGTGGCCAGGGTGGCCAGGGCGGTAGGCGGCGGGGGCGGAGCCTGGGGCAGGTCGGCCCGCTGCACGAGCTCGGAACTGACCTGGTGCGGCAGCCAGTCGTCGGTGAACCTGAGGTCCCCGCTCACGGCCGGGTGGAGCCGGGCGGCCTCGATCACCTGAGCCGTGGTCGGACGGTGCTCGGGCTGCTTGGCCAGACAGTGCCGAAGGAGCTCGTGCAGCCCGGCCGGGACGCGGGTGAGGTCCGGCTCCTCGTGGACGGCCCGGTACAGCGCGACCGACTCCGGTCCGTCACCGAAGGGCGGCGCGCCACCCGCGATGTGGACGGCCAGGGCGCCGAGGGCGAACACGTCGGTGGCGGATGTGGCAGTCAGGCCCAGGGCCTGTTCGGGTGCCATGAAGGCGGGCGAGCCGATGCGCAGGCCGGTGGCGGTCAGAGCACTGGCGTCGGCGGCACGGGCGATGCCGAAGTCGATGACCCGCGGACCGTCGGTGGCTATCAGGACGTTGGCGGGCTTGAGGTCACGGTGCACCACCCCGCTGCCGTGGATGGCCTGCAACGCCTCGGCGATGCCGGCCACCAGCAGGAGTACGGTCCGCTCCGGGAGCGGACCGTACCGCTGCACCACCTGCTGCAACGAGGGGCCCGGTACGTAGGCGGTGGCCAGCCACGGGACGGCGGCGTCCACACCTGCGTCGACCACCTGGGCGGTGTACAGCCCGTGGATCCGCCGGGCGTTGGCCACCTCCTGGGCGAAGCGCTGCCGGAACTCGGGGTCCTCGGCGAGGTCGGGCCGCACCACCTTGAGCGCCACCGGTCGGCCGCCCGGCGTGTGGGACAGATAGACCCGGCCCATGCCGCCGGCGCCGAGACGGGCGGAGAGGCGGTATCCGGCGACCATGTGGGGGTCGTCCGCGGACAGCGCCTGGAAGCTCGGGGGCACGACGGCACCTGGTCGATCTGCGGACATGACTGCTCCTCAACGGGACGGGGCGAGGGTATCCGGAGACGGCCCATCAGCCTGAGCGGGGTTCCTCAAGCCGGTCCAAGCCATGCGGCCGCCGACCCCGGGGCGCGTCCAGTCTAGAGGGGGCGTCGGTCGCCTGTTCCATCCGCCTCCCGCCGGATCGGCGAGGGTGGGTTTCCAGGCGTGCGGTGCGCGGCTGGTGCGTACACGGATTGGCTCGGTTGCCGTTGCCGTTGCCGAGGGTGTGGTGCCGTTGCGCAGGTTGTCTGTCGCAGGACGGAAACAGGCGTCACCTGGCGGGCGGGGTCGGCGTGTAGAGGTGTGTCAGCAACCGAAGCTCCGGCCGCTTGCGTCCAACTGGCCGGGAAGTAAGGGGGGTTCATCATGTCGGCTCACGGCCGTCCGTTCGCCGCTGCGGCTCTCGCCGCGACCACCGTTCTCACGCTCACGGCCTGTGGCGGTGCCGCCGGGACGGTGGCGTCCGGTGCGCCGTCCGTCTCGTCGTCCGGCGCGCAGGAGGCGGGGGCAGCCGGGTGCTGGCCGTCCAGGTCAACATGAGCCCGGAGCTCTACGGGCTGCACCGACTCGACGTGAGCATGGCGGCGGCCTCGCTGCTCTCGCTCGCGGCGGCCGTGCCCCTGGCGGTCTGCGGGGCCGGGCTGATCAGCCGCCGACTGCGGCGGGTCTCCGAGACCGCGGGCCGGATCTCCGCCGGGGACCTCGACGCCAGGACCGGGCCCACCAAGGGCCGCGACGAGGTGGCCGACATCGCCGCCACCGTCGACCTCATGGCCGACAGCCTCGGCCGACGGCTGCGCACCGAGCGCCAGTTCACCGCGGACGTGGCCCACGAACTGCGCACCCCCGTCGGCGGTCTGCTGGCCGCCGCCGACCTGCTGCCACCCGGTGAGACGGAGGACCTGCTCCGGGCCCGCGTCCGCGACCTGCGCGGCCTGATCGAGGACCTGCTGGAGATCTCCCGGCTGGACGCCGGCGCCGAACAGCCGGTCCAGGCCCGTGTGCCGCTCGGCGCCGTCGTCTGCGAGGCCGTGGCCCGCACCGGACTCGACGCCTCGGTCACCGCCGCCGACGCGCAGCACGCGGCGGCCGCCGGGACCGTGGAGACCGACCCGCACCGCCATGACCGGCATCGACCCGGCCGCCGTGCAGCGGGTGGCCGACACCTCAGGGGTGCGGACGGCGACCGCCGTCACGGACTCCGTCCTGTTCACCGGCGGCCAGGTCCGGGAGATCTCCGGTGTCGACCCCGGCACCGTGAACGCCGTGATGAAGCTCGACCTGGTCAGCGGCTCCCTGAGTGACCTCGGACCGGGCCGGATCGCCGTCTCCAGCACCGTCGCCCGGGAACAGGGCGTGGGCGCGGGCAGCCGGCTCAACGCCCGGATGGGCCGCGACCGGGACTTCACGCAGTACACCGTCGTCGGCGTCTACCAGGACAACCCCATCGCCCGCGACGCGCTGGGCGCCCGTACCGAGGTGCAGCAGAACAGCTTCAAGCCCGGCTCCGTCCAGCGGATCCTGGTCCGCACCGACAGCGGCGCGATCTCGAAGAGCACCGAGGACCGACTGCGCACCGCCGTGGGCAACAGCCCGCTGCTGGAGGTGAAGGACCGGGAGGAACTCGTCCACGAGGCCGCCGGCACCCTGGGCGACCTGCTGACCCTGATGTACGGGCTGCTCGCCATCGGCGCCGTGATCTCCGCACTCGGCATCGTGAACACCCTGGCCATGTCGGTCTCGGAACGCACCCGCGAGATCGGCGTACTGCGCGCCATCGGCATGGACCGCACCGGCATCCGGCGGATGATCCGCCTGGAGTCGGTGACCGTCGCCGCCTTCGGCACGCTCCTGGGCCTGGCAGGCGGGCTGTTCGGAGCCTGGACGGTCGGCGCGCCGGCCAACGGCGCGATGGCGCAGTACTCCCTGGCGCTGCCCTGGGGGACGCTGCTCCTGGTGTGCCTGGTGTCCCTCACGATCGGCGCGGTCGCGGCAGCCGTCCCGGCCCGCCGGGCAGCCGCCCTGAGCCCGCTGGAAGCCGTCGCGGAGACGTGACGCACGGCCTCGGCCCGCCGCGCCATCCTCTCCACGGGGACGGGGCCGGGATCAGTGGTGTCGGCTGCCGAGGAGGAACAGCAGGCCGATGAAGCCGGCGAAGAGGTGGAGGCCGAAGATGTAGATCGAGGCGCGGATGATCATGGCTTTGCGCTTGGTCTTCTCGTCGCGGACGGCGTCGCTCATGGGCGGTGCTCCTCGGTTCGTATGGAAGGACGGCCCGGTCGGGGGCGGATGCGCGGGTGGCGGCCGGGCCGGCCGGGGACTACGGGGCCGGGATCGGCCGGTTCGGCGGCACCGCGCGCGGCCGATCCCACGCGTGCTCCCCGACCGGCACGCGGACGGCACTCATACCGCCGTCTCCGAAGCGGCGGGCTCCCGCAGCTGAGCGAGCAGCTCGCCCTGGTCCGCGATCATCTCGGTCAGGATCCGGCGGGCGGCGCGCAGCAGCTCGGCCACGTCGGGCGTGCTCAGCGCGTACACCACGGTGTTGCCCTCACGGGTCGCGGTGACCAGCCGGGTACGGCGCAGGACGGCGAGCTGCTGGGAGAGGCTGGACGGTTCGATCTCCATCGCGGCCAGCAGGTCGCGCACCGGGCGCGGACCGTCCTGCAGAATCTCCAGAACCCGGATCCTGGCGGGGTGGCCCAGCGTGCGGAAGAACTCCGCCTTCGCCTGGTACAGCGGGATGGCCATCAGCTCGCGTCCTCCTCTTCGGCGGCCGCGTGCGGCAGCCCGATCCCGTGGTGGGCGGCCGTGCGCGCCAGCTCGGCCGCCCGGCCCTGGTACGCCCGTTCGCCGTCCGCGTCACCGGCGGCCCTCGCCCGCGTGAGTTCTCGGACCGAAGTCTCCCCGGCCCGGCCCCCACCACTGGCCCAATTACGGGAAACAGCATCTAGGAAAATGAAGAATTCTTCAAGTTGTGGTCATTGCAAGTCGATCTCGAACGATAAACGGTCGATTCCGGTCGGTAGTTGTCATCCGGCTGACTGACGCCGATCGCATACGTACCCTCAAGATCACACAAGGCCGTCGGGCGCCTCTGCCCCCGGCGGCCGACCAGGAACACGGATGGTTACGGAGGAGCACATGTCCAGCATCGAAACCGCCCTCAAGGACGCCCTGACCATCGACGGCGCCCTCGGCGCGGCCATCGTCGACGCCGAGAGCGGCATGGCCCTGGGCACTCTGGCCACGTTGCCCGACCTGGACCTGTCGCTCGCCGCAGCCGGCAGCACCGACATCGTCCGCGCCACCCGGCGCTCCCTCGACGTCCTCGGCCTCCACCACCAGGTCCTCGAAGACACCCTCACCACGCTGACCAGCCAGTACCACCTCATCCGCCCGCTCACCCGCCCCGGCGGGCAGGGACTCTTCCTCTACCTCGTCCTCGACCGCACCCGCGCCAACCTCGCCATGGCCCGCCACCACGCCCGCCGCATCGAATCCGAACTCGACATGTGACAACACCGGCCCGGTCGGCCGGTTGCCGTCGAGCCGCCCACAACGCACCGGTCACAGAACGTGGTTCGGAGCAGCCGCTCCCGCCGCCGTCCGCCGCCCGGTGATCACTGCGCGTCGGAGGGCACGGGCACGATGACGGCCGGGCAGTGGGTGCGGTGCAGCAGCCCGTGCGGGACCGAGCCGAGCCACATGCCGGTGAAGCCGCCGTGTCCGCGTCGCCCGACCACGACGGCGAGGGCGTCGGCGGAAGCCTTCGCCAACTCCTCCACCGGGTGGCCACGGACGACCTCGTGGGTCAGCTCGACCTCCGGGTACCTGCCGGTCTGCCCGGAGGTGGCCTCGTACAGCTCCCCGCGCAGTCGCTGGACCACGGCGTCCTCGTCGACGGGGAGGAACGGCAGGTGCTGCCACACCCACAGGGCCCGCAGGACGGCGCCGCGCCGCGACGCGAGGTCGAAGGCCCAGTCCACGGCGGCGGCGGACGACCGGCTGCCGTCCACCCCGACCACCACCACGCAGGGCGGGTCCTGGGTGACGTGCTCCGGCTCGCGGACCACGACCACCGGACACGCCGCACGGGCGCTGACGGGGGCGGTGACCGAGTGTGCGCTGAGCACCTCCTCCAGCCGGGACAGCCCCCGCGAGCCGAGGACGACGAGCTCGGCATGCGCCGACTCCTCGACCAGCACGTGGCTCGCGTGCCCGTCCACGACGTCGCTGGAGATCTCCAGGTCCGGGTGTCTCCCACGGGCGAGGAAGGCGGTCTTCTCGACCAGCCGGCGGCCGGTGCGCCAGAGTTCCGCGTGGAACGACTCGTCGTAGCCGCGCGGGTCCCGGAACCGTGGCGGGATGACATGGAGCAGCCGGAGCGGCAGGTCCCGGCGGGCGGCCTCGTCGGCGGCCCAGGCCGCCGCCAGCGGCCCCCGGTCCAGGGCGTCGACGCCGAGGACGATCGGACGGCGTTCGCTGGTGGCTGTCATGGCTCCTCCACCGGGTGCTGTGGCCACGGCCTCTCTGCGGGCTCTGCTTGTACGCTACGCACAGCACGTCCCGAACAGCAGGGCCGAGGGGCCCGTCCCACGCTGACCGGCAGTCCCGCGCCGATCGGACGGAGACGGGGCAACCGCCATTCTCTGCCGAACCGCGCCTTCCCGCGCTGCACGGCCTGGCCGCCGCGCGGTCGGGGCGGGCGACGGTGCCGGGGGCCTCGGCCCTCGGAACGGTGGCGGCCGGTCCCGTCCGAGGTTTGCCGGATACCACTGCCCAGTCCGGCAGGGCACATCGGACACGTCCAACCGGGGCCCGTTGGGTCCACCGGCCCGCAGCCGGGGCCACCCGGCCCATGGCGGACCTCGCCGCCCCGGAGAACCCTGGAGCTGAAGGGGACGGTGCACCGGCGCCGCCCGCTCGACAGCCGACGGGAGGATCGGGACATGAAGGCACTCACCTACCACGGCCCGGGACGCCGCACCTGGGGCGACGTACCCGAGCCGACGGTCCGGGACCCCGAGGACGCCGTGGTCCGGGTGGACGCGGTCACCATCTGCGGCACCGACCTGCACATCTTCAAGGGCGACGTCCCCGAGGTGGCGGACGGCCGGATCCTCGGCCACGAAGCGGTCGGCACCGTCGTCGAGACCGGCCGGGGCGTGCGGACGGTGGCCGTCGGGGATCGCGTCCTGGTCTCCTGCATCTCCGCCTGCGGCCGGTGCGGGTACTGCCGTCGGGCCGTGTACGGCCAGTGCACCGGCGGCGGAGGCTGGATCCTCGGCCACCTCGTCGACGGCACCCAGGCCGAGTACGTCCGCACCCCGTTCGCCGACCACTCGCTGCACCGGCTCCCCGACGGTGTCACCGACGAGAGCGCACTGCTGCTGGCCGACATCCTGCCCACCTCGTACGAGGTCGGCGTCCGCAACGGCCGCGTCGAGCCCGGCGACACGGTGGTGGTCGTCGGAGCCGGGCCGATCGGCCTCGCCGCGATCACCACGGCCCGTCTCTACAGTCCGGCCCGGCTGATCGCGCTCGACCTGGCCACGAGCCGCCTCGACGCGGCCAGGCGGGCCGGCGCCGATGCCACGGTGGACGCCGCGAAGGCCGACGACCGAACGGTCCGCGCCCTCACACCCGACGGGCTCGGCGCGGATGTCGCCATCGAGGCCGTCGGAGTGCCCGAGACCTTCGAACTGTGCACCCGGGTGGTGCGCCCCGGCGGAAGAGTCGCCAATGTGGGCGTCCACGGAAAGCCGGCCACGCTCCACCTCGAAGACCTCTGGATCAGGAACGTCACCATCACCACCGGACTCGTCGACACCAGCAGCACGCCGCTGCTCCTCGACATGCTCGTCGGTGGCCGCCTGGACGTCGGGGAGCTGGTCACCCACCGCTTCGCGCTCGACGAGATGCAGGACGCCTACGACGTCTTCGCCGAGGCCGGGCAGAACGGCGCCCTCAAGGTCGCACTCTTCCGTACCTGACCGAGACCCCTCGGAGATTCACCACGACCGGGAACGCCCCGTCCACCGACGCGCAACGTGTCGTCGGGCGAACTGCACCACTCGGTGGGACGGAGAACGAAACCCCATGAGCTGTCAACGGCCCTGGCTCTGGCCCCGGGTGAACGCCCTGCGCAGACCGTGAGCGGCGGCCCCGAGCGCGATCACGGCCGCTCCGGAGAGCACCGAGGTCAGGGGGAGGGCGAAAGCCAGGACCAGGCAGCCGAGCGCGCCGACGACCGGGACGATCCTCGGCGGGCGGCCTTCGGCGGGGGTGAGGGTCCAGGCGGAGGCGTTGGCGATGGCGTAGTAGGCGAGCACGCCGAATGAGGAGAAGCCGATCGCGCCGCGCAGGTCGGCGGTGGCGGCGAGGACGGCGACCGCCGTCCCGACGGCGATCTCGGCGCGGTGCGGAACGTGGAAGCGCGGGTGGACGGCGGCGAGCGCGTGCGGCAGGTGGCGGTCGCGGGCCATGGCGAGTGTGGTGCGCGAGACCCCGAGGATCAGGGCCAGCAGCGAGCCGAGCGCCGCGACGGCCGCACCGGCCCGTACCACCGGCGCCAGGACCGGTGCGCCGGCGGCGCGTACGGCATCCGCCAACGGTGCTGCGTGTGGGCGAGTCGGTCGGGGCCCAGGACGGCCAGGACGGCGAGGGCGACGGCCGCGTACACGGCCAGCGTGATGCCCAGGGCGAGTGGGATCGCGCGGGGGATGGTGCGCTCGGGGTCGCGGACCTCCTCGCCGAGGGTGGCGATGCGCGCGTAGCCCGCGAAGGCGAAGAACAGCAGCCCGGCGGCCTGGAGGACGCCGCCGGGGCTGGCATCGGAGCCGATGTCCAGCCGCGCGGCCTCGGCGCTGCCGCCGGCCAGGCAGGCGGTGACCACGGCCGCGAGCACCGCGAGGGTGACCGTGACGATCACCCGGGTCAGCCAGGCGGACTTCCGCACACCGGCGTAGTTCACGGCGGTGAGCGCCACCACGGTGCCGACCGCCACGGCGTGTGCCTGCGCGGGCCATAGGTACGAGCCGACGGTGAGGGCCATCGCGGCGCACGAGGCGGTCTTGCCGACCACGAATCCCCAACCGGCCAGGTAGCCCCAGAAATCACCCAGACGCTCGCGGCCGTAGACGTAAGTCCCGCCCGACTGCGGGTAGTTGGCGGCCAGCCGGGCCGAGGAGGTCGCGTTGCAGTACGCCACCACCGCCGCCAGGGCCAGACCCGGCAGCAGCCCGGAGCCGGCCGCCGATGCGGCCGGGGCGAGCGAGGCGAAGATCCCCGCCCCGATCATCGAGCCCAGGCCGATCACCACGGCATCGAACACCCCCAGGTGGCGCCGCAGTTCCCGATCCCCTGCGGGCCTCTGGGCCTCACCCATCTCGCACTCCCTCACTCACCGGACCCGACCGCGATCCGACCGCGATCCGACCGCGATCCGGGGCACGCTACCGGACCAAGGTGGAGCGCAGGTCACTCCGGTCCAGGCCCCGACCGCAAGCACGAATGAGTGTGAGACCCCCGGGGGCGCTGTGCACACCCGACATGCCCTGCCGCAGCTGGTTCGCACGTTCACATGGTCGAGGGCCTCGCGCCGGAGACCACCGATCACCTGCGCGCACGTGCGCTCTCCGAGGCAGCTGCGGCGCGCATCTGACCACCTCCATGTCCTTGGCGCCGAAGACCGCGTCGAAGGCCCGGCCGTACCTGTCGTGGCCCGGACGGTGCCATGGAATCGCCCTGCTCACGGCCGCCCGAACGCGCGCGAACGACCGGGGGATAGCATGCGTGGCGGTTGATCAGCTCAGAAGGGGGGCCTGCAGGTGAGGTATCTGTCGTGGGACGAGTTGGCCGCCTACCGCGCGAGGGTCCGTGGTTGTCTGCTCGGCGGGGCGATCGGTGACTCGCTGGGCAATCCGATCGAGATGAAGTCCATGGTCACGGTCGAGGCCCAGTACGGGGAGACCGGCATCACCGGGCTGGTCCCGGACCGGCACGGTGTGGTCGGAAGGATCACCGACGACACCCAGATGACCCTCTTCACGGCCGAGGGCTGGCTGCGCGGCTACGCCCGCATCATGGCGGACGGCACCGGTGGCGCGGAGACCGCCCTGGTGCAGGAGGCGTACCTGCGCTGGCTGGACACCCAGCAGCACGACGCACCGCAGCCCGAGCTCAGCAGCCCGTACCGGACCGGGTGGCTGCGCAAGGAGCCCTGGCTGTACGCGCGCCGTGCCCCGGGTCGCGCCTGCGAGTACGGCATCCCGAAGAACCACGTCCCGGACCCGCGCAGCGCGATCGACGGCACTCCGGGCCCGGTCAACCCCGATGCGAAGGGCTGCGGCTCGGTGATGCGCTCCGCGCCGTTCGGTTTCACCGACGGGAGCGCCCAGTACTCCTTCGAACTCGCGGCCCGCTGTGCGCAGATCACCCACGGCCACCCGACCAGCTACTACGCCTCCGGTGCCTTCGCCGCCATGATCAGCCACCTGGTGACCGGCCAGTCCCTGGCGGCCGCGGTCCGGCTCGGCATGGAGCTGCTGGCCCGCTACCCCGGGCACGAGGAGACAACCGCCGCGCTGCGCAAGGCGGTCGACCTCGCCGCGGCCGGTCCGGCGACCCCGGAGCGAGTGGAGAGCCTCGGCGGCGGCTGGATCGCGGAGGAGGCGCTGGCCATCGCCGTCTACGCGGCGCTGGTCCGCACCACGTACTGGAAGGACCGCACCCCGATCGAGTCCGCTCTCCTGCTCTCCGTCAACCACTCCGGCGACAGCGACTCCACCGGCGCGATCTGCGGCAACCTCCTGGGCGCGCACTACGGCGACGGGCTGCTGCCGCAGCAGTGGCTGGCCCAGATCGAGGGCCGGGCCCAGATCGCCATGCTCGCGGACGACTTCGCCGCAGAGGTCTGCCCGGGCGAGCAGCGACCGTAGCGCGCCGCCTCGGCCCGGCCCGACAACCGCCGCGACGCCGTCGGCCACCCGTCCGGTCCGCAGCCGGAACGGCCGACCCGGCGACGCACGACAGCCGAGTGCCGGCCGGTGGTCAGTCGAGGGTCAGGCCGAGGACGCCCTCGGGGAGGGCGAGGCAGACCAGACCGGTCGGGTCGATCACGAGGCTGCCGGCGGGCAGGCCGAGGCGGAGGTCGACCACGGCCGGGGTGGCACCCCAGCGGCGGAGGCGGACCAGGCCGTCGGCCCAGGCGGAGGCGATCAGCAGGCCCTGGGGTGTGCTGGCGACGGCCACGGCGGTGACCGGGCTGTCGCGCGCGTCGATCGGGTCCTGCATCAGGCTTCGTCCGTGCATCCAGCTCCACACCCTGCCGTCGGCGCCGCCGCTCACCACCAGCACGCCGCCGTCCGTCCGGGTCAGGTCGACACCGGTGACCCGGCCCTGGTGGAGCGGCTGATCGGGCTTCAGGATCCTCCCGACGTCGACCTGGGCGTAGAGCACCCCGCCGCCGCCGTCCCCGACGGCCAGCAGCCGGCCTTCGTCCCCGCTGAGGGTGGCTATGGCGGAGACCCCGTTGTCGATGTCCTTGGGGAGCCCCTCGGCCGCATCCGTGGGTGGACCGGGATCGCCGCCGAGGGGTACGGAGGTGACGACGCCCTTGCGGTCCAGTACGTACACTCCGCCGTCGTCGCCGCAGGCCAGGTCGGCCATCCAGCGGTCGCGGGGCCGGAACGGGCCGGTCTTCCGGGAGTTCTGGCCGGTCTCGAGCTCGATGAACCCGACGGCGCGCCCGAGAGCCACCGCGAGCAGACCGGCGAACGGGCCCGCACCCGGAGCCGCCCGGTGCACCCGCTCGTCGTCCGCCGGGTACGACCACAGTGCCCGCCAGCCCTGGCCCGACCTCGCGGCGAGCCGGTCGGCGCTCTCCTGGTCGCGCCCCGCCAGCCAGGCGTGCAGGGCGGCGGCGCGTGCCGTCGGATCGGCGGTGCCGGCGATCACCGGCCCGGCGAGGTGCCAGGCCCTGGCGAGCTCGTCCTGCGGGCTGCCGGCGGCCTCGGCGTGGTCGAGGGCGGCGGTCACGGCGGGCGCATCCGCGTGGACGAGGAACTCGGGATCGGTCAGGAACTGCTCGGCCGCGCCCGCCCGTACGGCGTGTCGCAGCAGCAGCCCCAGCCAGTCCGGTGCGGTGCCTGCCGGGTCCGGTCGTCCTTGGCCGGTCCGCGGGAGCCCGGCGGTGATCCGCCCCACCAGGGCGGCGTGATCGACCGGCGGCGACCCGGCGTCGACCTGCCGCGCGAGCTGGTCGGGCCGCAGCCGCCAGGTCCGGCCGTCGGTCGGCGGGGGCAGGTATCCGGCTGCCCGGTGGACGGCCTCAGGGCCGCCGGCGTCCGGAAGGGCGGCCCACGCCGCAAGGGTGACCGGCTCTCCGGCAGTGGCCAACGTGCGCACCGCGGGACGCAGTTCGTCGGGCAGTACGGCCCACCAGGCGCCGACCAGCGCGGACGCCCGGTCGGCGGGCGGGATATCCGGGTCGAGACCGGCCCCGGCCGAGGTGCGGGCGGCCAACTGGGCCAGACCCGGACTCGGATAGACCTGCGCGGCCGCCACCGGGTAGCCGCCCAGACCCGTGCACCAGGCGGCGAAGCGCTCCCGGTCGGTCCAGCAGGGATCGTCCAGGTCCAGAACGGCCGCACCGGGTGCGGCGGCGTGCAGGGCGGCAGCGGCCGGCGTGCCCTCGGCCGTTTCCACGAGCAGCCGCAGCCAGGGGACTTGGAGCAGCGGGGTCAGCAGCTCCGCTGCGATCCGCTCCGGCATGTCGGGCAACAGGTCGCCGCCGGCCCGGTCCAGGTCGGTGACCACCAGCGCCCGGGGTGTGCCGTCCTGCAGGGCCTCCATCAGATCGGTGGGAGTCCTGGCGACCACCCCGAGCCGCGCGGCCAGCAGCCAGGTGGCGCTGCGGACCGTCAGGCCCTCGGCGCAGAGCGATGCGTGGACCCGGCGGCCGATGTGGGGGTTGTCCGCCGGGCAGGCGGCGGCCAGCCAGGTGAGCAGGTGAGTGCGGCCGCTGCCGGAGGAGCCCGCGACCCGGCAGAGCCGGGGTGCCTGTGGGTCCTCCAGCCAGTCCAGCAGCGCCCGGCCGGCCGGGCGGCGGCCCGCCCGCAGCGGCGGCACCGGGCTCGCCTCGCCGGAAGCGGAAGCGGACGCGGTTGCGGGGGCCGAGCCGTAGGCCGGGTTGTGCCAGAAGCGCACGAGGGCGGCCCGCGGGTTGACGACCTGCCAGGCGCCCTCGACCGCGTTCGACGGGACCCGAGTTGACGGGTCGTAGCCCTCGTCGACCTTGTACAGCCAACCGGTTCCGGCCGCTGCCGCCTCGCGCTGCTCGTCGGTGATCGGCGGGTCGGGGAGGTAGCCGAGCGGCGGCACCGGCTGCTTCGGGGGCTTCCAGCCCTCGGCGGCCAGTTCCCGAACCGCTGCCACGCTGGCAGCCACGGCCTTGGAGTCGGGGACGATGTGCCCGTCGAACGGGTGCCCCGGGTCCGCGGAGAGCTCCTGCACGGCCTGCGTCGGGGAAAGCCCCTGGGATTTGGCACCCAGCAGCTTCGCGTACCAGAAGTTTCCGGCGTTCAGGCTTCGGCTCGCGAGCCGCCGTTCGAAGCTGGCCGCGTCGTCGGCGTCACAGATCCAGAGGTAACCGGTCACCTCGGCGTAGTCGTTGACCACGGTGTAAAACTCGACAGCCTTGTTCGTGCTATTCGCGTATCGAGGGGGCCCCTCGCTGACCATCTTGAACATCAGCGGCTCGTTGAGACGATCACTGGTCCAGTCGCTGGGCATCACTGGTCATCCCTTTTCGCCATCACAGCACCTCGCCGTAGACATGGACCTTGCCGTCCGCAGTCGTGATTACTTTATCGACACGCCACTGCCGCCCTCGGCCGAGGAGCAGCTCTCGCTCGGCGGAGCCAAACCTTCCTGCACTCTCCACCCAAAGCGCAGGTGTTCCCGCCGGGACCCTGAGGTGCAGCATCGCCGGCTCGCCCCTGAATGCGGCGGGCACGTCGCTGCCGGGAGTGGTGGACATGTAACCGGGTTCGGTGAAGGTCTTTCCTGGCATGTTCTCCGAGGGCATGTCCAGATAGCCGAGGTCGACCCCTCGGCTCACCACGACATCCTCCGGGACGGGATGGACCGAAATCGCCTTGTCGAGTTCGGCAATTCTGCCTGCCGTTTCCGCCGTCACGTTCTCCTGCCCACGGAGAGACCGGTTGAATTGCCCGCTGCCCTCCGTATAGGCGTCGATTGCGTCCTTCTGTGACTGGGGAAGTCGACTGACATCGTCATTCCACGATTTGCCGAAGTCCGTGATGTCGTAGTCGTCCATCATTCTGCGGGTGCCCTTGGAGATGTCGGCCTCCGCGGCTTTCATATCCGTCAGGTCCTGCGCCCGCCGTATGTCAGCCGCAGGGTCGCTGTTGCGATACAAGTCCGGCGGCTCGCGCTCGGGTTGGGGCGCGTGTTCAGGGGCGTGCTCGTGGCTCGGGGAAGGGTCATGCTCAGGACTCGGCTCGTGCTCAGGGGCAGGCTCCGGCTCGGGGCTGTGCTCGGGGGCGTGTTCTGGAGCGGGCTCGTGGGGTGGGGCCGGTTCGGGGGTGTGGGCCGGGGCTGCTTCCGGGGGCGGGGAGTGGACAGCGGTCGGCTCGGTGGCCGGGCTGTGGACGGGAGCGGGCTCCGGTGCGTGGACGGGGGCCGGTTCGGGGGCGGTCGGGCGGACGGCGGCGGGTTCGGTGGGCCGCACATGCTCGGGGAAGGCACTCACGTCGAATGCGGGCGCGGCGGGACGGTTGAGTGCCGGGGCGCCGGCGTGTTCGGCGCTGTTGGCCGCGGCCTTCTCGGCGGCGTTCTGGCCGGCGCTCTCGACCGCCCGGATCCCGCCGCGTTCGCCTGCAGCCGCCGCGGCGTCGATGGCGACCTTGCCGCCCACGGCGGCGGCTTCGCTGCCGCCGCCGGTGGCCAGGCCCGACAGCAGGTTGAACACCGCCGTGCCGCCGGTCTCCGCCGGGTCTTTGCCCCAGCCGGAGCCGACGATGGCCGAGGCCAGCTCGGTCGGGTGGTTGGCGGTGTGGACCAGACCCGCGGCGACCGTGTTCACATGGTCGAGGTAGAGCGCGGGATGCGTCACGTTGTACGGGTCCTGCGGGTTCAGGCCCCGCGCGAACTTCACCAGATCGGTGGCGCCCTTGACGACGCCACCCGCGAAGTGGACCACACCGACCGTCGCACCCGCGTTGACGTCGACCAGATCCAGGTTGATCCGGTCCCACAGGCCCGGCTCCCTTGGTGCGCTACCGGTCGCGGCCATGATCGCCTGCGCTGCGGTCCGCGCCGCGTCGTCACGCTGCCCGCGCGCCGCCCGCAGCATCTCCTGAGCCCGCTTGAGGCCTGCCTCACCCGGGTCGTGGAACTCCCCCAGCGCGGCGGGCGGGGTGGCGTTCTGCCCGGCGGAGGCCGCCCGCCTGTAGTCGTCGAGCGCGCTGTTGTACTGGCTGACCTGCCGGTTGTAGGCGTTCCGGGCGTCCTCGGACGCCTTCTTCGCCGCGTTGTAGGCCTCGATCGCCTGCTGCGCCTGGTCCTGTGCCCAGGTGATCGTGCCCTGGTACGTCTCCAGGGCCTTCCCGGCCGCCGCGCACGCGTCACCAGTGACCATCCAGGCCTTCGGCTGGGGCGAGAACTTCCTGCGGAACGCCTCCGCCGCCTGGCCCTGCCAGTGCTCGGAGTCCAGCCGGGTCAGCCCCGCGGCGGTCTCCTCGAAAGCCTGGGCGAACTTCTGCAGGTGCTGCGCGGTCTCCCCGACCGCCTTCGCGTCGCCGTGCAGCAGCTCTTTCGGATCGTCGCTCTGCCCGAGGTTCAACTCGCCGACCGCCGCACCGAGACCGTCCGCGATCCGGTCGCCGTAGCTGTCCACCGTGTGCGCCGCGTCGTGCAGGCCGACCAGGTCCAGGCCCTTGCCCACGATGTGCGCGTTCACATCGACGAACTCGCCCAAGCCGCTCCTGATATCGCCGAGGACGCCCATCAGCCACCCCCGCCCGTCAGCTTCGCGTACTGCTCGTTGAGGTCCTTCCCGGCGGCCGCGGCCTTCGCCTGCCTGGTCGCCAGCCCGTCCAGGTCACCGGCCGTCGCCGCCATGGCCTGGAGCTGCGAGTTGGACAGCAGGTCGGCTTCCTCGCTCTTCCAGGTGGCCGCCGTGTGAACCGCCGCGTCCTGGTAGGACTTCGCCGAGTAGTCCGCGTCCCGGACCTGGGTGAACGGGTTGTCCGCGAGCGTCCTGCCCCACGACCGGCCCTCCACCTGCTCCCGCGTCAGATCGGGATTGCCCAGCGCGGCGTTGGCCACATCCTTCGCCACCCCCGACACGTACTGCTCCTGGTCGTTGTACAGCCCCGCCGACAGGTGCAGCTTCTCCGCGATGTCGGTACCCGTCTGCACCAGCGCGCGGACTCCCCACGACCAGCGCTCGCAGAACTCGTCGAAGACCGCCTTCACGTCCTGGCTTCCGGCCTGCACACCCGTCAGCTCGAGATGGGTGAAACCGCGCCCCACCTCCGCGCCCTCGACCATCCCGATCGACTTCAACTCACCGATCGCATCGTTGATCCCGGCCGCCGTCTGCTTCAACGCCTCCGGATCGACCCGGTACCACTCGGCCATCAGCCCCTGCCCCCACCCAGCACACCCGCACCCGCACCCGCGTCCAGCGCGACCGCATCCGGCACGATCCCCCGCACCGGCGGGAACAGCATCGGCTGCTTCCCCGCCACATCGACCGCCACCCCACCCGGCACCCCCAGGGCCGGCACCGCCACATCCAGCAACCGCGAGCCATACACCGTCAGATAATCCAGCCGATCGCCCTCGGACTCCCGCGCCCGCGCAAAAGCCGTCAACTCCGCCTCACAGCTGAACGCGAAGATCCACCGCAACCCGCCCTCATCGCCGGTCCACACCAGACCCGCCGAAGTCCTCGGCACCAGAACCACGCTCGACCGGAACTCCCCGACCAGCAGCCACGGATCCCCCATCTGCGCATACAACAACCGAAGTTGATGCGTCAGCCCCGCATTGGCCACCAGAATTCCCCCTCCACGGCAGACACGACAGCCCACCAGCCTAGACCGAATCGATCTTGGGGAATGCCGACACCGTCCTCCGAGCCACGGTCCCGCCCGGTCCGCTCCCGCCCGGTCCGCTCCCGCTGCCTGTAGGCACCCCTCACAGCGCGCGTACGGCTCCTCTTCCGGCGCGGCGGAGTCCACCCGGCAGCGGCGGGGCGTTGCGGGGAAGGTGTGTTGTGGCCCTCGCCGACGGAGTGCGCTCGGCTGACTCGCCGTCATCGGGCCCGGGTGCCTGCGGGTGGGGGATCCGGTCGCACCGCCTGCGGCAGAGTGTCGGGTCCATCATGCCTGGTCGGGGGCCACGGCGGTAGGGCGCAGAGCACGCCCGTTCACCCTTGTCCGCGCCCGGCCGTGACCCGCAGACTCGACGGCATCCACTCTCCGACGCACGTGTCGGCACCTGCCATCGGGTGCCGGCGCGTACGTCGCGCTGCGCCGCCGTCGGCGGTGACGGGGATGGAGGGTGACGGGACGAAGGGGGAACGATGGATCAGGATGCGGTACTGCGGGCGCGGATGAAGCTGCTCAGCACCGACCGGAGGGTGCTTCGCGGGCGGGACGCGCTGTGGGTGTACCGGGTGCTGACAGAGGTCAGCCCGGCGGTGTACGGGTCGAAGCTCGCCTACGTACTGGTGGAGGCCGCCCGCTCGCACCGGCTGCGGGAACTGCCCGGCATCCGCCTGGCGATGCTGGAGGAGGCGGTGGCGGTGGCCGAGGCCCTCGACGTCGCGAATCCGTTCCGTGCGAAGGTGCTCGCGAAGGCGCTTGAGGCGCACCGGCAGGAACTCGCCGCGTCGGCCTCCGAACCGTCGACGGACCGGGCCGATCCGGTGGACTGACCCACACCGGGTCGACCGAGCGGGGGAGCGGGGCACTCTGCGGTTGACAGGTTCGCCCGGGACTTCGAGTGCAGCCGGGCCGGGGCCGACGTGCCGGTCGCCATGACCACGGAAATGCTGCGCCCGGTTCCCCGCCCGGCGCACCGAGCAGTCGGAATTCGGAAAGCAGTCGGCCCCGGCCATCGCGCGGTCGCCGGGGCCGACTGTTGCCGGGTCCGGCCCG
>NZ_JYJF01000549.1 GCF_000955975.1 Saccharothrix sp. ST-888 | reverse complement strand
CCCGGAGCTGGCCACGGACCCCGGGCGTGACAGGGGCAGGACCGACCCCTTCTTCCCCATCTGTCCGTGGATGGGCCAGTGCCGGCCCCGCTCGGGCTCCCGGACGTCGGCCGGCGGGAGTCGGGCGACCGCCTGCTCCCAGAGGCGCCGGGCCGACGGGCCGGCCCCCGCCTTCGGCTGGGCCGGCGCCGGGCCGGGTGCTTGTCGACCACCGCGACGCCGTGCCCGCCCGGCGCCGGGCTCCTCCTGGGCCCCAACGGCCCGGGCGCGGGGCCTTGTGGGGGCGTCGGCGGGCCCGGCTCGCGGTGGCGGGCGCCGTAGTCATGGCCGTCCTGGCCGTTGTCCTGGTGCTCCTGCTGGAC
>NZ_JYJF01000548.1 GCF_000955975.1 Saccharothrix sp. ST-888 | reverse complement strand
GACGTGATGTCGTCGCCGCCCAGGTCCATGTCGAAGCCCGCGTCACGCAGGGCGCGGATCTTCTCCTCTTCCTTCACCTTGGTCTCGATGAAGTCCTCGATGTCGGGGTGGTCGACGTCGAGGATGACCATCTTGGCCGCGCGGCGGGTGGCGCCGCCCGACTTGATCGTTCCTGCGGAGGCGTCGGCACCGCGCATGAGTGCCTGGCCTCCCGCCCGGCTGGCTCGGCCAGCAAGGCGGCCGGCGGCCCGAACGGTGTGAGCAGCGGGAGCGCGTCGGTGGTACGCCCGGACAGCGCCCGCCCGGCGGCCGCCGCGTCGCCGATGCCGCCGCCCGCCAGCAGCCGGCCGTCCCGGTCGCGG
>NZ_JYJF01000547.1 GCF_000955975.1 Saccharothrix sp. ST-888 | reverse complement strand
CCGGAGGTGGCCAGGACGGCCGTCGACACGCAGGCGGCCAGCCAGAGCCCGCCCCGGCGCCGGGCGGGCCCGGACCGAGCGGGGACCGAGCCGCGCGGATCGGGAGGTCGGTGGGCTGAGGGGGCCATCTCTCGGAGGGTAGGCGCGGCGCCGCACGGCAGGTCGGGGGCGTGCCGCGGCGGGGGGGGGGGGCGATCCCCCGCGGGGCCCCAGGCCACCGGGCGGGCCGGGGCGGGCCGGGCGGGGGGGGCGCCCGGGGCCCCCCCCAACCAACAACACAAGGGGGGGGCCGCGGTGGGTGGGGCCGAACGAAACAAAACAAGCTGGGGGGGGGGCCGGGGTGGCCGCGTTGCTTCCGAGGG
>NZ_JYJF01000546.1 GCF_000955975.1 Saccharothrix sp. ST-888 | reverse complement strand
CGCGGGTGCCGCGCGCCGACGCCGGAAGCGGCCGGACCGCCGTCAACCAGTCCTCGCCCACATCCCATCGGGCACCTGCATCGCGGCAGTAGCCGCCGCCCTGCTCGCGTCCTCGCCCTGGCGCTAAGCACCCCCAGACGCCCGCTGCAGCCAGGTAGGCACACCGGCACAGCGGGCCCACAGCCCCGGCCGACCAAGACTCCCCCGAAATCGCTGGCCGGGGCCTCAACCCTGAGGAGAGCCGATAACGCATGCCGATATCACCCGCGCCGACCAGCCCCCGCGCCGCCTCGGCGCCCTGGTCCTGATCCGCGACCAGGACGGCCGCGTGCTGCTGGTCAACCCCACCTACAGGGCCGGGT
>NZ_JYJF01000545.1 GCF_000955975.1 Saccharothrix sp. ST-888 | reverse complement strand
CCTGCGGCCCGGCCACCTCGGCTGTCGGCCCGTTCTACTGCCCCGCCGACGAGACCGCCTACTTCGACCCCGGGTTCTTCAACGAGCTGCCCACCCGGTTCGGCCCCAGCGGCCGCCCGTTCGCCGCGCCGTACGTGGTCGCGCCCGAGTACGGGCACCACCTCCAGAACCCCACCGGGACGATGGACCGGGTCGGCCCGGCCCGGCAGGGTGCCAACTCCGCCTCGGTGAAGCTGGGGCTCCAGGCCGACTGCTACGCGGGCGTGTGGGCCTCCAACGCGACCCGGACGCCGCAGGCGAGCACCGGACGGCCACTGATCACAAGCCTCACCGCCGCCCATAGCGCCACGGCCCTCGACGCG
>NZ_JYJF01000544.1 GCF_000955975.1 Saccharothrix sp. ST-888 | reverse complement strand
GTGCCGATGCAGCTCGACCTGGTGGCGCTGCGCGCCGAAGCCCGGGCGGGCACCCTGCCGCCGCTGCTGCGCGGACTGGTCAGGACGCCGGTTCGCCGGACCGTCGAGTCCAACTCCGCTGATGCGGCGACCGGTTCGAGCCTCGCCCGAAGCCTGGTCGCACTCTCCGAGGCCGAGCAGGACACGGTGCTGCTCGACCTGGTGTGTGCCAGGGTGGCCTCGGTGCTTGGCTATCCGGAGGTCGCTGCCGTGGAGGCGGGCCGAGCGTTCAAGGAGCTCGGTTTCGACTCGCTGACGGCGGTCGAGCTGCGCAATGAGCTCAACGGCGCGACGGGTCTCCGACTGCCGGCGACGCTGGTGTTC
>NZ_JYJF01000543.1 GCF_000955975.1 Saccharothrix sp. ST-888 | reverse complement strand
ACACCGTGCTGGGCCCGAGGGTGGACGCGGCGTGGAACCTGCACCTGCTGACCCGGGAGCTCGACCTGTCGGAGTTCGTGCTGTCCTCCTCCGCCGCTGGGGTCTTCGGCAACGGGGGCTACGGCAACTACGCTCGGGCGAACAGCTGCCTGGACGCCTTATGCGCCCGGAGCCGAGCCGGCGTCTCGATACTGGACGGACCTGGCGAGATCGGCGCGGAGCGCCGCCAGGCCCCGCCACGTCTATACGGGCAGTCCCAAGGACTGAGTCTCGCAACGCGCCGGAGCCACGAAACAGGGCTAGCCCGGCGTCGACCGACAGGGCCGTCGGACCGCCGCGCGTCATCCGCCGGAAGCCGCGCGC
>NZ_JYJF01000542.1 GCF_000955975.1 Saccharothrix sp. ST-888 | reverse complement strand
CCACGGTCCCCGCCATGGTCGGGGCGGGGCTGGTGAACGCCTGCCGCGGCGTGACCCGCCAGGACCTCATGTACTCCGCGCGGCAGGGGGCCGGCGGGGGCGCGGGTCCGTTCGTCTTCGCCGCCTGGTACGCGGCCGGGCCGGCGGTGGGGGTGCTGGTCCTGACCCTGCCGTTCTCGACGGCGCTTCGCGGCACGGCGCCCGCGCCGATCGCGGCTGCCGCGCTGTAGAGCGTGCGTCGCGCGGCGGGGCCGGTGCCCGGGCTGTGGGGCATGGCCAGGTAGGTGACCGCGTACGCCCGAACCGTCCGCGAGTGATACGTCCGGTCCGGATCACCCCACGCGCGGACCGCTGCCCCGTGAT
>NZ_JYJF01000541.1 GCF_000955975.1 Saccharothrix sp. ST-888 | reverse complement strand
CAGCGGCTGGGCCATCACGAAGCCGCTCGAGCAGGCCGTCCCGTCGTTCACGAAGACCTCGAGCCCGGCCGGGTGGCTCGGGACCGCCACCGGGAGCCGGTCCAGCCGCCTCGACCGGGCGGGGAGATCCTTGGTGAACGGCTTGATCGAGCGCAGCAGGTCGTTGACCAGCTCGCGCAGGGGTAGAGGAAGGCGATGGCACCGTGGGAGGGGATGAGGAGGAGCGGACCGCGGCGGTCCGAGGCGGACGGTCGGCCGCCGAGCACGTGAGGTCGCTTGGGGTCGAAGCCGAACCACTAGTTCGCCAGCCCGGCCTCGGTGCAGCCGTGACCGCCCGGAAGGGCGTCCACGACGTCGTGGTAG
>NZ_JYJF01000540.1 GCF_000955975.1 Saccharothrix sp. ST-888 | reverse complement strand
CGCCGTCCGTCGCGTGCCGCCATCCCCCTCCCCCGGGGAACTGGAGCTGGGGGGGCGAGGGGTGGCCGCGAAGCCCCGGCGGAAGCGCTGGAACGCGGGGAGGCCCTACCCCTGGCAGGTCTGCCCCGGCGAGGTAGAGACGCACGGCATGTGGCTGCAGCTCGGCGGGCCAGCCCTGGAACCGCAAAAACGGACTGCTGCGGGCGCTACGTGTGGGAGGACGTGCAGGGGCGGACGTGCGACGGACGGGTGCCCGCGGCGTGCCGCATACCGATCATTGCTAGGACGCAGGGTGGCGCCGTCGAATCGTCCGTCAGCGGCCCGGCACGACTTCGCGCGCACGACCCGAGTGTGGTGCTGCGG
>NZ_JYJF01000055.1 GCF_000955975.1 Saccharothrix sp. ST-888 | reverse complement strand
CCTCACAGCGGACCCGGGAGGTGATCTCGCGCTCCTTGCGGCCGCTCTTCTCCCAGCCCGCGATCCACTCGCCGTACGGGGAGTCGTGGCCGTGCTCGGTGAGGTAGGCGTGCAGGGCACGGATCCGGCCCATCGGGAAGCCGTGGTTGTAGTACAGCTTTGACGGCTGCCAGGGCTCGCCCGCCTCCGGGTACGCGTCCGGGTCACCGGCGGCGTCGAAGGCCAGCATGGAGATCTTGTGGGTCATGATGTGGTCCGGGTGCGGGTAGCCGCCGTTCTCGTCGTACGTCGTGATGACGTGCGGCCGGAACTCGCGGATCAGCTTCACCAGCGGCGCCGCCGCCTCGGCCACGTCCTGGAGGGCGAAGCAGCCCTCCGGGAGCGGCGGCAGCGGGTCCCCCTCCGGCAGGCCGGAGTCGACGAAGCCCAGCCAGGCCTGCTTGACACCCAGAATCTCGCGGGCCGCGTCCATCTCCTTGGCGCGTACCTCGTGAATGTTCGCCTCGATGAACGGGTCACCCTGGAGCTTCGGGTTCAGGATGGATCCGCGCTCCCCGCCCGTGCAGGTGGCGACCAGGACGTCCACGCCCTGGGAGACGTACATGGCCATGGTGGCCGCACCCTTGCTGGACTCGTCGTCCGGGTGCGCGTGCACCGCCATCAGTCGCAACTGCTCAGTCAACGCCTGGTTCCTTCCGGGAATATCCGGTTCGTCGGGCCGACTCCCCCGCCGCCTCCGGCGCGGACGGGCCCCTCCTATAGTGACTGACTGAAGGGCTCGTCCATTCCCTCCGTCGGCCGACCGCCCCTCGTCGAAAGGACCGAGCCCGCCATGACCTCAAGCCCTACGCCCACCCAGGTTCTTCCCGAGGGCCGCTACAGCCGCCGCAGCGACCGGGAGGCCGACCGCCGGCTGCGGATCGCCGCCGTCGTCTGCGGGGTGCTCTTCCTCGGCCTGGTGGCCTGGCTCGGCGGGTCGTACCTGCTGCGGGCGACGGTACTGAACGGCTCGGTCCCGACCTTCCAGCCGGTCTCCGCGCACGAGGTGCAGCTCCAGCTGTCGGTGCACAAGAACGACGGCACCGGCGGGGTCTGCACGGTCCGTTCCCAGGGCAAGGACGGCAGCGTGGTCGGCCAGTACGACTTCCCGGTACCGGCCGCGGGCAGCAGCTACACCCAGGTGGTCGCCCTGAAGACCACCGACTGGGGCACCACCGCCGAACTCCTCGGGTGCACTCCCGCCAAGTAGCGCGGGTCCCGGCGGGCCCGGCAGCGAGGGGCCGGAGCGGGGCGCCGAAAGTCCCCGGCCGAGGCATACTCGCCGGTCCGGACGGGAATCCGTCCCGCAGGCTCGGTCCTGGCCTCTCCCACTCGGGATCGGAAGTTGTTAGGCTCGTGGTTTCGCCCCTTCCGCGCCGGACGGCCCGGGAGCGGGCGTTGCTTTGTAGTACGACCGCCCCACCTTTTCCAGATACGACGGCACCACCCCTGCTGACGACCAACCCTCAGCACAGCCCAGCACCGACGAGGAGCACCCGTGACCCAGACCAGCGAGAACGTGACCTGGCTCACTCAGTCCGGCTACGACCAGCTCAAGGCCGAGCTGGAGCACCTGACCGGCCCCTGGCGCATCGAGATCGCCCAGAAGATCGAGGCCGCGCGTGAGGAAGGTGACCTCAAGGAGAACGCCGGCTACCACGCGGCCAAGGAGGAGCAGGGCAAGCAGGAGCTGCGCATCCGCCAGCTCACCCAGCTCCTGGAGCGCGCCAAGGTCGGCGAGGCCCCCGCGGACTCCGACGTGGTGGCCCCCGGCATGGTTGTGACCGTCGCCTTCGACGGCGACCTGGACGACACCATGGTCTTCCTGCTCGGCTCCCGCGAGGTGGTCGGCGACGACCTGGAGATCTACTCGCCGCAGTCTCCGCTCGGCCGCGCCATCGACGGCAAGAAGGTCGGCGACGACGCGAGCTACGAGCTGCCGAACGGCAAGCAGGCCGGCGTGAAGATCGTCGAGGTCAAGCCGTACAACGGCTGATCCGACCCCTGCGGACACCAGAGCGGCCGTGCCCCTTCGAGGGGCACGGCCGCTTCGGCGTTCCTGCCGGGCGGCCCGCGGCCGTCCCCGGTGGCGGTCAGCCGGCCGCCGAGCGGTACTTGCGGACCGAGAGCCAGGAGAACGCCACCATGATGACCAGCGACCAGGCGACCGAGACCAGCGCGGCGTGCTGCATCGGCCAGGCCGGGTCCACCGGGCCGACCTGGTTGCCGAAGAAGTCACGGGCGGCCTGCACGGTGGCACTGAACGGGTTCCAGTACGCCACCGTCTGCAGCCAGCCCGGCATGCTGGTGATCGGCACGAAGGCGTTGGAGATGAAGGTCAGCGGGAAGAGCCAGATCAGACCGGCCGAGGTGGCCGCCTCCGGGCTGCGGACCGAGAGGCCTATCAGTGCGCCGATCCAGGAGAAGGCGTAGCCGAGCAGCAGCAGCAACCCGAAGCCGGCCAGCGCCCGCAGCAGGCCGTCGTGGATCCGCCAGCCGACCAGCAGCGCGACCGCGGCCAGCACCAGCAGGGTGAACGCGGTCTGGCAGAGGTCGGCGAGGGTCCGGCCGACCAGCACCGCCGAGCGGGCCATCGGCAGCGAGCGGAACCGGTCGACCAGGCCCTTGGTCATGTCCTCCGCGATACCGGCGGAGGCACCGGCCACCGCGAAGGTGACGGTCTGGGCGAAGATGCCCGCCATCAGGAACTGGGTGTACGTGGAGGAGCTGGCGTGCGTCCCGGGGATCTGGATCGCGCCGCCCATGACGTACGAGAACAGCAGGACGAACATCACCGGCTGCATCAGCCCGAAGACCACGATCTCGGGAATCCGGGTCATGCGTCGCAGATTGCGCTTGGCGACCACCCAGGAGTCGTGCAGGGTGGCGGCGATACCGCGGCGCTGCGCGGGGACGGCGTGGCCGATGGCGTGTTCGGTGGCCGTGGTGCTGGTCATCTCAGGCGCCCTCTCCGTGGCTGTCTTCACGGGCCTGTCCCTTGCGGCCCTTGGCTGCGGGCTGCTGCTCGCCGTTCTCCCCGGCCTCGGCGGCGTGGCCGGTGAGGGAGAGGAAGACGTCGTCCAGGGTGGGGCGGCGCAGGCCGATGTCGTCGATCTCGATCGAACGGGCGTCCAGTTCGCGGATCACGTCGGCGAGGACCTTGGCGCCGCCGCTGACCGGAACGGTGATCCGGCGGGTGTTCTTCTCCACCGCCGGGTCGCCCTTGGCATAGGGGGTGAGGGCGGCGAGGGCCTCGGTGAGGTCGTCGCGCTCGTGCACCACGACCTCCACCCGCTCGCCGCCGATCTGCGCCTTGAGCTGGTCGGCGCTGCCACGGGCGATCACCCTGCCGTGGTCGACCACGGCGATGTCGTGGGCGAGGCGGTCGGCCTCCTCCAGGTACTGGGTGGTGAGCAGCAGGGTGGTGCCCTGCTCGACCAGGGTCTCGATGACCTCCCACAGTGCCAGCCGGTTGCGCGGGTCGAGGCCGGTGGTCGGCTCGTCCAGGAACATCACCGGCGGCCGGACCACCAGCGCGGCGGCGAGGTCGAGGCGGCGGCGCATACCGCCGGAGTAGGTCTTGGCGGTGCGGTCCATGGCCTCGGTGAGGTTGAACCACTCCAGCAGCTCCAGTGCCCTGGCCTTCGCGTCGCGGGAGCTCATCTGGTAGAGCTCGCCGACCATCTGGAGGTTCTCACGGCCCGTCAGGTACTCGTCCACGGCGGCGTACTGGCCGGAGAGGCCGATCAGGCTGCGCACCTGGTTGGGGTGCTTGAGCACGTCCACCCCGGCGACCGTGGCCCGACCCGAGTCGGGCCGGAGCAGCGTGGTGAGGACGCGGACGGTGGTGGTCTTCCCGGCTCCGTTGGGACCGAGCAGGCCGAGCACCGTGCCTTCGGGAACGTCCAGGCTGACGCCGTCCAGGGCGCGGACGTTCCCGAAGGTCTTGACCAGGTTCTCGGCTTGGATGGCTGGCGCCATGGGCCTGCCTCATCTCCTGTAGCGATTCGTGCGTTCTGTCTGTTATGACCCGAAAAGGCTGCCTGGCCCGCCGGGGCGCAAACGCGATACATCGCGAGAATGGCAGATTGCGATATATCGCGTCAAGGCTCGGACCTCCGGCATGACGACATGCCGTGAAGCCGTGATCTCAAATCCTGCCAGCCACCACTGACAGCACCTGTCGGACAGTCGACGCCCGCCCGGCTACTGGGTGACGACGTACCCCGCGTCACCCAGCTCGCTGACCACCAGGGCGCAGTGCCCGGGACCCTTGGTCTCCAGATGCAGGTCCACCTCGACCTCGGCCAGTCCGAGCCTGGGGTCGATCCGCACGTGCGCCACGTCCAGCACGTTGGCGTCCACCCGGGTCAGCACCGCCAGCAGATCCGCCAGCGAGCCCGGCTTGTCGGCGAGGCGGACCCGCAGCGAGAGGTAGCGGCCGGCGGCCGCGAGGCCGTGCCGCAGCACCCGCTGCATCAGCTGCGGGTCGATGTTGCCGCCGGACAGCACCGCGACCACCGGGCCCTGGAAGCTCTCCGGCTGCTCCAGCATCGCCGCGATCGGGCTGGCTCCGGCCGGTTCGACGACCATCTTGAGCCGTTCCAGACTGAGCAGCAGGGCCCGCGAGAGCGCCTCCTCGGAGACCGTACGGATGCCGTCCGCCAGGGTGTTGACCACCTCGAACGGGATGTCACCGGGGCGGCCGACCATGATCCCGTCGGCCATCGTGCCGAAGTGGTCCAGTGTGACCGGCCGCCCGGCGGCCAGCGAGGGCGGATACGCGGCGGCCGCGGCCGCCTGAACGCCGATCACCTGGACGTCGGGTCTCAGCGGCTTGACCGCAGCCGCGATCCCGGCGATCAGGCCGCCGCCGCCCACCCCGACCAGGATGGTGCGCACCTCCGGGCACTGCTCCAGGATCTCCAGGCCGACCGTGGCCTGCCCGGTGACGATGTCCCAGTGGTCGAACGGGTGGATGAAGACCGCGCCGGTCGCCTCCGAGTACCGCCGCGCGGCCTGCAGCGCCTCGTCCACGGTGGCGCCGTGCAGCCGCACCTCCGCGCCGTACTCCCGGGTGGCGGCGACCTTCGGCAGCGGGGCGGCGACCGGCATGAACACGGTGGAGCGCACCCCCAGCAGGGAGGCCGCCAGCGCCACGCCCTGCGCGTGGTTGCCCGCACTGGCCGCGACCACCCCGCCGGCGCGCTGCACCGGCGAGAGCCCGGCGATCCGCACGTACGCGCCGCGCAGCTTGAACGAACCGGTGCGCTGGAGGTTCTCGCACTTGAGGTGCACCGGGGAGCCGATCAGCGCGGACAGGTGCCGGCTGCTCTCCATCGGGGTGACCCGGGCGACCCCGGCGAGCATCTTGTGCGCACCGCGGACGTCGTCCGTGGTGATCGGCCAACTCTGCATGCGGCCAGTCTCGCAGGCCACGGCCGGGCGGCGCCCGCCACCGAGCTGCCCGGCCGACCCCTCGGGGTGCGGGGAACCGCGCGACCGGCGCTCCGCAGAGCCGCCCGGCCGCCCGTGAAGCGGCTCCCCGCACCCGGGCGGGGACTCAGCCCAGCGCCTGCTCGAGGTCGGCGAGCAGGTCGTCGATCGACTCGATGCCGACCGAGACGCGGACCAGGTCCGCGGGGACCTCCAGGGCGGAGCCCGCCACCGAGGCGTGGGTCATCCGGCCGGGGTGCTCGATCAGCGACTCCACCCCGCCCAGCGACTCGCCGAGGGTGAACAGCCGGGCGCGGTTGCAGACCTCGACCGCCGCCTCCTCACCGCCGACGACCCGGAACGAGACCATGCCGCCGAAGGCCTTCATCTGCTTGGCGGCGATGTCGTGGCCCGGGTGCTCGGCCAGGCCCGGGTAGAGCACCTGGGAGACCTTGGGGTGGCGGCTCAGCAGCTCGACGATCTTCTCGGCGTTGGAGCTGTGCCGGTCCATCCGGACGCCCAGCGTCTTGATGCCGCGCATCACCAGCCAGGCGTCGAACGGGCCGGAGACCGCGCCCATCGCGTTCTGGTGGTAGGCCAGCTGCTCGCCGAGCTCCGCGTCGGCCGCGACCAGCGCGCCGCCGACCACGTCCGAGTGCCCGCCCATGTACTTGGTGGTGGAGTGCACCACCACGTCCGCGCCGAGCGCGATCGGCTGCTGCAGGTACGGGCTGGCGAAGGTGTTGTCGACCACCAGCAGCGCGCCCGCGCCGTGCGCGATCTCGGCCAGGCCGGTCAGGTCGGCGATGCCGAGCAGCGGGTTGGAGGGCGTCTCCACCCAGACGGCCTTGGTGTTCGGACGCAGTGCCGCCCGCACGGTGGCCAGGTCCTGCATGTTGGCGACGTCGAACTCCACGCCCCAGCGGGTCAGCACCTTGGCGAACAGGCGGAAGGTGCCGCCGTACGCGTCGTTGGGGATGACGATGTGGTCGCCCGGCTGCAGCACGGTGCGCAGCAGGGTGTCCTCGGCGGCGAGGCCGGAGGCGAAGGCCAGGCCGCGGCTGCCGCCCTCCAGCGCCGCGAGGCACTCCTCGAGCGCGGTCCGAGTGGGGTTGGCGGAGCGGCTGTACTCGTAGCCGCCGCGGAGGCCGCCGACACCGTCCTGCTTGTAGGTGGACACCTGGTAGATCGGCGTGACGACGGCCCCGGTCTGGGGATCTGCTTCCTGACCCGCGTGGATGGCAAGAGTCTCGAAGCCCTGGGGAAGCTGGTGCTCGGTCATACCGGTGAGCCTAGTGCTCTCTCGGAGCGCCACTCGGCAAACCGGTCGGACAGCGTCAGTCCTCGTCGGTCCTCGGCCGGTGTCCGGTCCCGCCGCGCCGCTACGACCCCCGGGCCCGGAATCCCGCCGGGGTGCGGGACGTTGCACCAGGGGCCACCCGCCCGTCCCGGCCCGCCGCCCACCGGCGGGCGCGGCCCTGGAGTCACCTGGAGCAGGCCTTGCTGTTCAACCGCCACAAGAACGCCCTGGTCAACGCCGAGCAGGCGCTGCCCGGCCGGGACGTCGCGCCGTCCGCGCTCACCGAACCGCACACCGTGCTCGGCACCCCGCTCACCGGTCCGTACCCGGCCGGTCTCGAGGTCGCCGACTTCGGGCTCGGCTGTTTCTGGGGCGCCGAGCGGAAGTTCTGGCAGCTGTCCGGTGTCTGGACCACCCTGGTCGGCTACCAGGGCGGCCACACCGCCAACCCCACGTACGAGGAGGTGTGCTCCGGGCTGACCGGGCACACCGAGGTGGTCAGGGTGGTCTTCGACCCGGCCGTGGTCTCGTACGAGACGCTGCTCAAGACCTTCTGGGAGTCCCACGACCCCACCCAGGGCTTCCGGCAGGGCAACGACCACGGCACCCAGTACCGCTCCGCCGTCTACACCCACTCCGCTGCCCAGCTCGCCACCGCCGAGGCCTCCCGGGGCGCCTTCCAGCCCGCCCTCACCGCCATCGGCCTGGGCGCCATCACCACCGAGATCCTCCCGGCCGGCCCGTTCTACGCCGCCGAGCCCTACCACCAGCAGTACCTCTCCGACGCCAAGAACCCGAACGGCTACTGCGGCCTCGGCGGCACCGGAGCCAGCTGCCCGATCGGCGTCGCCAAGGCGGACGGCTGACCTCGGCCGCCCACCCCGGCGGCTGATCCGGGGCGGCCGCCTCAAGTCCTGCGGCGGGCGGACGTCAGGTCGCGGAGCGCGCCGGGGAGCCGACGGCCGTCCTGCGGTCCTCGGCGAACTGCTTGAGGCGGTCGAAGTCGAACCCCGACCGGTTGAACATCAGGACCGCCTCCCTGGACAGCCCGTCGGCGATCAGCTCCCGGATCTGGTCCTCGGTCAGCGGAGCGGCCGGGGCGGGCCTGGTGGTCCCGCTCCCGCCGGAGCGACCGTGGCCGCCGGGGAAGCCGGCCAGGCCGGGGTCGGCGCCCGCGGTCAGGGCGTCGAAGACGTCGAGCAGGTCCGACGCCGTGAAGGTCGCGGCTCCGCTCGGGGCCTGGGGAGCGGGGCCGTCCTCGGCGAAGGAGAGCTTCAGCCGCAGCCGGGCGTCGGCAGCCGAGTCGTCCAGCAGCTGGGCCAGATCGAAGCCGACCGAGGAGACCGTCCCGTCCTTCACGAAGACGTCGAGCCCGGCCCGGTGGCTCGGGACGTCCACCGGGAGCCGGTCCAGCAGCCTGGACCGGGCGGGGAGGTCCTTGGTGAACGGCTTGAACGAGGCCAGCAGGTCGTTGACCAGCGCGCGCAGCGGAGCGGAGACCACCAGGTGCCGGACGCCGTCCTGGCTGCCCCGGTCCGCGAAGTCGAGCTCGCGCGTGAGGACTTCCTTCAGCGCCTGGCCGGCGTCCCGCGAGGCGCCGGCACCGAGCGAGGGCACCGGGGCGGGCAGACCGCGGCGCCCGGATGCGCCCGGTCGGCCGCCGAGCGCCTCAAGTCCCTTGGTGTCGAAGGCGACCCACTTGTTCGCCAGCACGGCCTCGGCCAGGCCGAGACCGCCCGGAACGCCGTCCACGACGTCGTGGTACTCCGCCGTGTCGGCGCCGAAGAGCCTGGCCAGGCCCTCGGTGTCGGCCTTGAGGAAGGCCGTGCCGCCGACCTTGCGAGCCTCGGCGTAGGACCTGCCGTCCTTGCCGGTCAGCCGGTACGCGTAGTCGAGGCCCGACGCGGTGGTGAGCCCGTTGCCATCGGCCGCGCCCTCGCCCTGCCGGGCGGAGTCCAGCTCCTTCAGCGGCTTGTCCGCGTGGAAGGAGTAACCGAAGGTCAGCCCTGCCAGGCCCTCGGCCTGCGTCCGCGACAGCGGTTCGTCGGTGTGCGCCGCCCGGTCGAAGGCGAGAATCTGGTCCGCGGTCGCGTCCAGCGACAGCTCGCCGTTCAGCGAACTGGCTTCGCCCAACTGCGCGAAGGCACGTGAAACCTGGTCGGCGGTGCCGAGTTGCCGCACGGAACTGCATCCGACCGGGCCGGTGGCGAGGAGGGCGGTACCGGCGACGGCGGCGAGGGCGGCACGACCGGCCCTGCGACGAACGGTGTTGATGGAAGTCTCCAGATTTCCGTATGCGAAAGACAAACCTGTGAAATCACAGGCATATTGCCTGCCCGTGCCTGGTTCTTTGCCGCAGCTAGGGGCGGAAACGACAGCGGCCTCGCAGGCTCCGGCGGAACCTGCGAGGCCGACGGCCGCAGAGCGGACCAGGCGTCAGTCCTAGCTCTCCATCATGTCCTTGAAGTCGTCGTAGGTCAGGCCGCTCTCGGCCATCAGGCGGATCGTCTCCTCGGAGACGCCGCCCGCCTTGGCCAGCTCCTTGACCTGGTCGTCGGTCAGCTTCGAACCCGTGGCCCTGGACGGGCCGCCGGTGCCACCGCCCTCACCAGAGCCGGAACCGGAACCGGAACCCGAGCCGGTACCCGCACCCGCACCGGGGCGGTGGCCGACACCGCCGCCCGCCTCGCCGATGCCGCCCATCAGGACGGCGGTCATGACGCCCTGGAAGTCGGCTGCGGTGAACTCGGTTGCGCCGGAGGGCGCCTGAGCAGCGGTGGCGTCCTTGCCGAAGGCGACCTTCACCGGCAGGTGGACGTCCTTACCGGCCTTCTCCGACAGCTGGGCGAGGTCGAAGGAGGCGGACGAGAGCGCCTTGTCCTTGAGGTAGAGGTCCAGGTCCAGCTTGCGGTCCGGAACCCCCGTCGGCGCCGCGGTCGGCAGACCGGCCAGGTTCGGAACGTCCTTGGCCAGCGGCCTGAACGCCTTCAGCAGGTCCTCGACCAGCCCGCGCGCGGGAGCGGAGACCACGATGTGGTCGGCGCCGTCCTTGGTGCCCTTGTCCTCGAAGGCGAGCCGCCGGGACAGGATGCCCTGGACGGACTTGCCGAGCTCCTGGGTGGTCCTGGCGTCCGGGGTCGGTGCGGGCGAAAGCACACCGCGGCCGGCGCCGGCGCCCTTGCCGATCTGCTCCATGGTCCTGGGGTCGAAGGAGATCCACTTGCCCGCCAGGGCGTCCTTGGCGGCCTTGGCGTCGGTCGGGAGCGAATCGGCCAGTTCGCCGATCGACGGCGCCTCCCCGCCGACCAGCTTGAGGAAGCCCTCGACGTCGAGCTTCGCGTACATCTTGGCGTTGACCTGGCGGACGTCCAGGTAGACCTTGCCGTCCTTGCCGGCCAGCGTGTACGAGAAGTTGAACGCCGGGTCCGAGTACATCGCGTTGTAGTCGCCCGAACCCTTGGCCTTCTTGAAGGAGTCGAGGTCCTTCAGCGGCTTGTCGGAGCTCAGCGAGAAGGCGAAGGTCAGCCCGGCGACGGCCTGGGCACTCTGCTGCTCCATCGGCTTCCCGGGGTCCACCGCCTTGTTGAAGGCGATGAGCTCCGCCGGGGTGGCGTCGACGGACAGCTCGACCTTCAGCGACTTGCCATCACCCAGCCCTTCGAAGGCGGTTGACACCTTGTCGGCGGCGCCGAGCTCCTTGACGGTGCCACAGGCGGCCAGTCCGGCGGCGAGCACGACGGTGCAGGCGATGGAGGCGAGGGCGGCGCGGCCGAACCCTCGGCGGGCGGTGTTGATGGGATGCTCCCCTGTCGAACCAGGCCCCCGGCACCGCAGTCGGGCGCGGCTAGGGGCATACGAAACCTCCCACAGATAAGCACGCATCCAACGCTCAGTCATGCGATTATCGCTTCACTAACCCCTCTTGACTCCGTGCATGGAACAGCCGGATCCGAGCGCTGTCACATGCACCACCGCCACCTCCGGATCCCCCGGCAGCTCCACCACCCGGGGCCCGGCTAGATCGCGCTGCCGGCCTTCCAGTCGGCCCAGGACATGTTCCAGCCGTTCAGGCCGTTGGTCGGATCGACCGTGCGGTCACCGGAGTTGACGACCTCGACCACGTCGCCGACCATCGAGCTCCGGAAGAACTTCGCGCCGTCGGTCCCCGCATCCCCCGCCCCCTTGACGTCCCGCAGGGCTATGCAGCCGTGGCTGGTGTTGGAGCGGCCGAACGCGGCGGCGGGCGACCAGTAGTTGCCGTGGATGAAGGTGCCCGAGGTGGTCAGGCGCTGGGCGTGCGGCACGTCCGGGATGTCGTACTCGTCGCCGAGGCCGACGGTCGAGGAGCTCATCCTGGTCTGCTGGTACTGCTCGGATATCACCAGCTTGCCCTCCCAGGTGCGGTGCTGGGGAGAGCCGCCGATGATCGGGTAGGTGGCGGTGACCTGTCCGTCGGTGGTGACGGTGAGGGTGTCGGCGCGGAGGTCGGCGACGCTGGTCTGGCTGCGGCCGACGGTGAAGCGCACGTCCCTGGACTGGGTGCCGTAGACGCCGTCCGCCCCCTCGACGTCCTTGAGCCGCAGTCTGAGGGTGACGCTGGCGCCCTTGGTCCAGTACGTCTCGGGGCGGAAGTCCAGCCGGGTGCTGGAGAACCAGTGCCCGACGACCTCGACGCCCGAGTCGGCGACCACGGTGATGGCCTGCTGGACGGCCTTGCGGTCGGTGACCGGCCTGCTGAACCGGATGGTGACCGGCATGCCGACACCGACGACCGAGCCGTCCTCGGGCGAGAAGTAGCCGACGAAGGTGTCGGCGGGGGTGGCGGTGGCGAAGCGGGTGTCGGAGTCCGCCTCCAGATCGTCGCCGTCGACGGCGACGGCCGAGAGCCGGTACCTGGCACCGCTGCCGAGCTGCCCGGTGGAGGTCCAGCCGGTGCCGTCGGAGGCCAGCCGGCCGGATATCTCCTCACCGGTCGAGTCGACGAGCTTGACCGAGGTGAGCCGGCCGTCGGCCACGGCGACCCTGACGGGCCGGCCGAAGGAGGCGTCGGTGGTGCCGTCGGCCGGGGAGACGGTGATCTTCGCAACCGAGGTCTTCGGGGTGGGTGTCGCACCGGCGCTCGCACCCCCGCCGCTGCCGCCACTGGCAGCGGCGCCGGCACTGTCACTGCCGGCTCCCGCACCGGTACCGCCTCCCGGGCCGGTCCTGTCGTTGCAGGCGGCGACCAGCAGGACCGGGGCACCGAGCAGCCCTGCGATGACGCCACGACGGGTCCAGCCGCCGGGGACGGGACGCTGCTGCTTCTCCGGTGCCGTCACTTCGCGATCTCCTGTTCGTCGGGGCGTTACGGACAAAACAACGCGATACAGGGCGAAGCGGTTCCGTCACTTAGTGGCTGAGATCGTATGAGATTACGCAAGATCGACTCAAGACCCCGCGATAACGGACAAAACCGCCCGCTCCGGGTGATCCGGAACGGGCGGTTTCGCGAGGGGCCGGGCCGGGATCAGTCGTCCTGACCGACCTGGTACTCGTCCCAGGACTCCTCGTCCGGGTCGAAGTCGGTCCGGGCGGACTCCCAGGTGGCGGAGGTCAGCTCGACCCCGGGAACGTCGCCCAGCAGGGCGACCGGGTCGACGAAGTGGGCGAGCGAGCCGGACGGGTCCAACTCGATGGCCTCGACGGACTGGGCACGCTCCTCGTCGTCGAGGTACTCGTCGCCCTCGACCTGGGTCAGGGCGGCGGTCTTCAGAGCCTGCTCGTCGATGATCTCGGCGATGAGCTCGATGGTGAGGCGAACGTAACGCGGGGCGTCCTGCTCCGGCAGGTCAGTGCTGGTCATGTGTGCGAGCGTAGGCGAGCCGGACCGCCCGGCGGAAACGGCACGGGCCGGTCCACTGAATGTGGACCGGCCCGGCCGTCTCTCCGGATCGGCTCCCCCACCCGGGAGCCCCGGAGACGCGCCGCATGGCGCGGTGGGTGCCGCAGGGGCCGCCGCACCCTGTCGGTCGGCCCCGGCCGGACAGCCGGGGTCGGACAGGGGCGGGACGACGGCAGCCCCCACGAGGGCCCCTCCGCCACCGGAGACCGGGGCGGAGGAAGGACACGGTGGGCCGGGTCAGGACCGACCGACGTGTCCGGGCGACCGCAGGACCGGGGAGCCGCTCCCTGCCACTGCCGTCACCCTGTTCGGCGTCTCGCCGTTGACCTCTACGATGCCCGACGGTTGTTAACCCAGTGCTGCGTGGACGTGACGCCGGTGTACCACTTCGCATGGAGACGGATTCCCACCCGCCCGACCCAGAGCCCCTGCTGACGCGACCTCAGTGGCCGCCGCGGCCGGCCAGGAAGGCCAGCAGGTCCTGCCGGGTGACGATGCCCTGCGGCTTGCCCTCGACCAGGACGACGGCCGCGTCGGCCTTCTCCAGGACGGTCATCAGGCTGGTCACCGTCTCACCCGAACCGACCACCGGCAGCGGCTTGGACATCACGTCGCCCAGCGTGTCGGTGAGCTGGATCCGCTGGGCGTACAGCCCGTTGAGCAGCTCGCGCTCGACCACCGAGCCGATCACCTCGCCCGCCATGATGTCGGGGTGGCCGGCGCCCGGCGAGACCACCGGCATCTGCGAGACGCCGAACTCGCCCAGCACGCGGACCGCCTCGCCGACCGTCTCGCCCGGGTGCATGTGGACGAACTGCGGGATGCCCTCGTGCTCGACGGCGTCCTTGCGGGCCAGCACCTCGCTGATGTGCGCCTCGTCGGTCTCGGACGGCAGGAAGCCGTAGTCGGCCATCCAGTCGTCGTTGAAGATCTTCGAGAGGTAGCCGCGGCCGCCGTCCGGCAGCAGCACCACGACGACGTCGTCCGGGCCGAGCCGCTTGGCGACCTCCAGCGCGGCCACCACGGCCATCCCGCAGGAGCCGCCGACCAGCAGGCCCTCCTCCTTGGCCAGCCGGCGGGTCATCTGGAAGGAGTCCTTGTCGGAGACCGCGACGATCTCGTCGGCCACCTCACGGTCGTAGGCGGTCGGCCAGAAGTCCTCACCGACGCCCTCGACCAGGTACGGACGGCCGGTGCCGCCCGAGTAGACCGAGCCCTCGGGGTCGGCGCCGATGACCTTGACGCTGCCGCCGGAGGCGTCCTTCAGGTAGCGGCCGGTGCCGGAGATGGTGCCGCCGGTGCCGACGCCCGCGACGAAGTGGGTGATCTTCCCCTCGGTCTGCTCCCACAGCTCCGGGCCGGTGGAGTGGTAGTGCGAGGCCGGGTTGTCCGGGTTGGAGTACTGGTCCGGCTTCCAGGCGTTGGGGGTCTCCCGGACCAGGCGGTCGGAGACGTTGTAGTAGGAGTCCGGGTGCTCGGGGGCGACGGCGGTCGGGCAGACCACCACCTCGGCGCCGTAGGCCCGGAGCGTGTTGATCTTGTCGGTGGAGACCTTGTCAGGACAGACGAAGATGCACTTGTAGCCCTTCTGCTGGGCCACGATCGCCAGACCGACGCCGGTGTTGCCCGAGGTCGGCTCGACGATCGTGCCACCGGGCTTGAGCGCACCGGAGGCCTCGGCGGCCTCGATCATGCGCATCGCGATGCGGTCCTTGACCGAACCACCGGGGTTGAAGTACTCGACCTTCGCCAGCACGGTCGCGCTGATGCCCTCGGTGACCTTGTTGAGCTTCACCAAAGGCGTGTTGCCGACCAGGTCGATGATCGAATTGTGGTACCGCACGGGGGTCCTCCCGGTAAGTGCGATGCGGGTGTTGTTCGGTACTGACCAGCCTAGGGCCTGTGTCGGAGGTCCGGCCGGGCCCCGGATGGCCGACGCCCGCCGATAGCGCCCGGCTCCGGCGGGTAACAGCAGGGAGAGACAGGCAGGAACAGCACCACGCGAAGGGGGCCGGGGTGTCAGGATCACGGGAGTCGCGGGCCCGGGTCGCCCGCCGGATCGCCACGGCGGCGGCGTACGGCGGCGGCGGAATCGGATTACTCGGGGTCGGAGTGGTGGGCCTGCTGCTCACCGAGACCAGGCTGGCGGTGCGCGCGGTCGGCCTGCTCGACGGCGACCCGCCCAAGGCGGACGGGGTGTACGGGGCGGCCTTCGCGGATCCGCTGGAGATCGAGCCACCGCTGGTGCTGGCCTTCCTCGGCGACTCCACCGCCGCCGGGCTCGGGGTGGCGCGCGGGCACGAGACCCCGGGGGCGCTGCTGGCGGCCGGGCTCGCCTCGGTGGCCGAACGCCGGGTACGGCTGCTGAACGTCGCCAGGTCGGGGGCCCGCTCGGCGGACCTGGCCGGGCAGGTGGCGCTGGCCCTGCCGCACCGGCCGACCATCGCCGTGATCATCATCGGCGCCAACGACGTCACCCGGCACAGCTCGGCCGCGCAGTCCGTGCGGCAGCTGGGCGAGGCGGTGCTGGCGCTGCGCCTGAACGGCTGCGAGGTGGTCGTCGGCACCTGTCCGGACCTGGGGACGATCAAACCGGTCCGCCCGCCGCTGCGCTGGGTGGCCCGGCGGCTGAGCCGCCAGCTGGCCGCCGCGCAGACCATAGCGGTGGTGGAGAACGGCGGCCGGACCGTGTCACTGGGCTCGCTGCTCGGCCCCGAGTTCGCGGCCCGCCCGGAGATGTTCGCCGCGGACCGCTACCACCCCTCCTCGCAGGGGTACGCCACAGCCGCGATGGCCGTGCTCCCCTCGCTCTGCGCGGCCCTGGACCTCTGGCCGGACGAGGCGGCGCCCGACGCCGGACGCGAGTCGGTACTGCCGGTGGCGATGGCGGCGGCCACGGCGGCCGGGCACTCGGGCACCGAGGTGGCGGCGGCCGACCCGGGCACGCCGGACCTCGGACGGCGCTGGGCACTGGTCAAGCACCGGCTGCGGTTCGGCCTGCCGGGAGCCGGGCAGCAGAACGGTACGACGGATATCCCACCGGAACAGGAGGAGGCGCAGGCCGCAGGGTAGGCCGCGTCGGCCAGCTCACACCCGGACCCAGGTGACGCACGGGCTACTTAGCGGTAACTTTCCTCCCGAGCGTCCCACTTGGCACAGCCCCGCCCGGCGGCGCACGCTCGGAACCCCAGGTCACCCAGCGAGGAGCCACCATGCCCGAAGCCGTCATCGTCAGCGCCGCCCGTTCGCCGATCGGCCGGGCCTTCAAGGGCTCGCTCAAGGACGTCCGCCCGGACGACCTGACCGCGCAGATCATCGGCGCCGCGCTCGCCAAGGTGCCCGAGCTGGACCCGCGCCAGATCGACGACCTGATGCTCGGCTGCGGCCTGCCCGGTGGCGAGCAGGGCCACAACCTGGCCCGGATCGTCGCCGTCCAGATGGGCATGGACTACCTGCCCGGCGCCACCATCACCCGCTACTGCTCCTCCTCGCTGCAGACGACCCGGATGGCGCTGCACGCGATCAGGGCGGGCGAGGGCGACGTCTTCCTCTCGGCCGGCGTGGAGACCGTCTCGCGCAGCGTCAACGGCACCTCGGACGGGATGCCGGGCACCCAGAACCCGCTCTTCGCCGACGCCGTGGCGCGCACCGCGCACCGCGCCGAGGTGGGCGGCGGGGAGTGGCACGACCCGCGCGAGGACGGGCTGATCCCGGACGCGTACATCGCCATGGGCCAGACCGCCGAGAACCTGGCCGCGCTCAAGGGCATCACCCGGGCCGACCAGGACGAGTTCGGCGTCCGCTCGCAGAACCTGGCCGAGGCCGCGCTCAAGGCCGGGTTCTGGCAGCGCGAGATCACGCCGGTCACCACCCCGGACGGGACCGTGGTCAGCGCGGACGACGGCCCGCGCGCCGGGGTCACCATAGAGGGCGTCTCCGGCCTGAAGCCGGTGTTCCGCCCCGACGGCACCGTCACGGCCGGCAACTGCTGCCCGCTGAACGACGGCGCGGCCGCCCTGGTGATCATGTCCGACACCAAGGCCCGCGAGCTCGGCATCACCCCGCTCGCCCGGGTCGTCTCCACCGGCGTCAGCGCCCTCTCCCCCGAGATCATGGGCTACGGCCCGGTCGAGGCGTCCAAGCAGGCCCTCAAGCGCGCCGGACTGGGCATCGGCGACATCGACCTGGTCGAGATCAACGAGGCCTTCGCGGCCCAGGTCATCCCGTCCTACCGGGACTTGGGCATCGACCTGGACCGGCTGAACGTCAACGGCGGCGCGATCGCCGTCGGCCACCCCTTCGGCATGACCGGCGCCCGGATCACCACCACCCTGATCAACTCCCTGCAGTGGCACGACAAGCAGTTCGGTCTGGAGACCATGTGCGTCGGCGGCGGCCAGGGCATGGCGATGGTCATCGAGCGGCTGAGCTGAGCCACGGCGGACCGCCGGGCCGACCCGCCCGGAAGCGACACCCGTAAGTCAACCCCCCGTTCGGGGGTGACGGACGGTGATTGAGGGCCGGATCACATCCCGACTGTGATCCGGCCCTCGTTTTCTGCCCGGAGTGGCGTTTTGCGAACACCCCGAAATCGGTCAACTCCGCAGCGTATAACGGGTCCGGTTAACAATTTGAGGACAAGGAGGTACGTCACACTCAAATCGGACATCTGCCACTGCAGTAACAGCGCCCCATACGGCAGTGTGGACGTGTAACCCCGTTCCACTCCTCGCTAGGAGTACGTTCCGTGAGCGCCGTCGACACCATCCTGCTGCTGATCCTGATCGCCGTGTGTACCGCCGTCCTGCTCCACGTACGTGGCCTCTCCCGCCGCCTGGACGAGCAGCGGGCCGCTGCAATCGCCCCTTCCCCCGCCGTGGTTGACGAAAGCGTCATACGCCGCGCGGTGACCGAGGCACTGGCCGCGGACCGCGAGCGGGAGATCGCCGAGGCACGCGCGTTCTGGGCCGAGCAGGAGGCCAAGGCGGCCGAGGACGCCCCGCTCTTCGACTCCCCCTTCAGCGCCCCCCAGTTGAGCGTCGCCGAGGAGTGGCCGCTGTTCTTCCCGCGCCCCACCGGGCCGCAGGAAGCGGTGGACAACGCGGGCCTCATGGACCCCGAGTTCGGCGAGGCGCTGCGCTCCGCGCTGGAGGACCTCGTCAGCGAGGACCACGGCGGCGAGTACGGGCTGCCCGGCGCCGACGGCGGCGCCCGGGGCGGTTCGGGCCACCCGGCGCACCCCGGCGCCGGCCATCCCGCGCACGGCGGCACCGAGACCGGCGAGGCCCGCGCCCGCCGCGAGGCCGACCTGCTCGCCACCGGCCTGGAGTCCGGCCTGCTGGACGCCGAGGCGACGGCCGCCCCCGACCCGCGCCGCCACCCCTCGCACCCCGACTTCGTCCCCAGCCCGACCCCGTCCCGGGAGTGGACGGACACCAAGCTGACCACCCTGGCCGAGGAGCACATCGCCCTCACCGACGTCCGCCCGGGGCCCCTCGGCACCCTGGACGTGTACGCCTTCGCCGACGGCACCACCCTCTGCGTGGCGCCCGGCGACCGCGAGGCCGCCTACCGCCTCATCGACGCCGTCCGGGCCGGCGAGGACGTCCGCCTGCTCGGCGGCTCCCGCTTCTCCGGCTCGTACTCGCTGACCTTCTGCACCGACGAGGACGCCGTCTACGTCCTGGCCGACCGCGTCGTCGCCAGCATCTGACCGGTCCGGGCGGCAGCTGACGGCTCCTCGGGCCGACGGGGCGCGGGGACTGTGCGACCCACGCCCGGGAAGGGGTGCGGGTTCAGCACGGCCCCCGCGCCCCTGTTGCGCCTTGCCGCGCCGTCTCGTGCCGCGCCTCAGTCGATCAGTCCGGCGACGGCCCGCACCGCGGCCAGCGCCTCGGCCAGCTGCGGGCCGTCGGCCGCCACGGCGAACTCGTGCCCGGCGACGGCGAGCTGGTCGCCGACCGCGAACGGGCCCGCGTCCGGGAACTCGTGCGGCGGCTCACCGGCCGCGGCCAGGGCGGCGCTGGCCAGCTGCCGGGCCAGCGCCAGCCCGGCGGCGGCCCGCGAGGGGTGTCCCGGCACCGCGCCCAGGAGACGGCTCTGCGGCATCGCGCGGTAGCGGTCCGCCAGACGCTCCACGGCATCCAGCAGGGCGCTCCGGTCGGCGGACGTACGAAGTTCGGCGGACATGCCCCCGAGGCTATCCCGTCCGCTCCACGGGGCCCACGAGGCGCCTGGCCCCCGCACCGCCGCCCGCCCCGGCCCCCAAAGGCCCGGGCCCCGGAGCGGGTGCTCCGGGGCCCGTGAGTGGCCGACTGGCGGCGGGTCAGTCGTCGCCGCGCAGGATCGCGATCAGCCGGAGCATCTCCAGGTAGATCCAGACCAGCGAGAGGGTCAGTCCGAAGGCGGCCCGCCAGGACTCCTGCTGCGGAGCGCCGCCCTGGATGCCCGCCTCGATCTCGGCGAAGTCCAGCGAGAGGAAGAACGCGCCGAGGCCGATGCCGAGCAGGCCCACCACGATGCCCAGCGGCCCGGAGCGCAGACCCATGTCGGCGCCGAACATCGACGCCACCAGGTTGATCAGGAGCAGGATCACAAAGCCCATGGCGACCGCCATGCCGATCCGCGTGTAGCGCGGGGTGACCCGGATCCGGCCGCTCTTGTAGGCGATCAGCATCGCCGCGAAGACCGCGGCCGTACCCAGCACGGCCTGGATCGCGATGCCCGGCAGGGCGGTGTTCAGCGCCTTGGTGATCGCCCCGAGGAAGAAGCCCTCCAGCGCCGCGTAGGTCAGGATCAGCGGGGCGCTGACGCTCCGCTTGAAGCTGATCACCAGGCCGACCACGAAGGCCGCGAGCGCCGCGACCACGGCGAAGCCGTAGTTCTGCGCGGGGAGCGCGAACCAGGCGACCGCGCCACCGGCGACCAGGGTGAGCAGCGTGAGGGCCGTCCTGGCCACCACGTCGTCCATGGTCATCCGGCCGGTCTGCAGCGGACCGGCGGGCGGTGCGCCGTACATCTCGGCCAGCTGCTCGGCGGTGAGCTGCCGGCCGTACTGCTGCCCGTAGGACTGCTGCTGCGCATACGGGTTGTTGTCGTAGGGGCTGCCGGTGTAGGGGCTGCCGGACTGCGGCTGCTGGGCGGCTCCGGTGCCGAACCCTGCGTATCCGGTGCCGCGGGTGAAGGACCCCTCCCGCGAGAAGACCGGGTTGCTGCTTCTCATGCTCATTCCCTCCGGGGGCGGCAAGGCACCACCCACGCCCCCCAAGGGTAATGCCCTGGCAAAGAGAAGCGCCTACGCCGCGAGGAGGATCTCGCAAACGCGGCAACAGGGCGGAGTTGGTGCCCGGGGCCGGACTCGAACCGGCACGGCCTCTCGGCCAAGCAGTTTTAAGCTGCCCGTGTCTGCGTTCCACCACCCGGGCGTGAACCGCTCCGCCCCTGTGCGGGCTACCCCTGAGACTAGTCTCCCGGCCGCCCCTTTCGCATGTTCCCAGCGTGGAATTTGTCATGTTTCCTTGCCATCTGACGAACCGTCTGCGATTTGGACAGGCTTGGACCGATATTCGGCCATCAGCACTTCATCAGGGTCAACGTCATACCCGAGGAGGAGACGCACTGGGCCGCGTACGACCAGCGGCGGTGGGCTCAACCGTTCCCCGGAGCGACTAAATTCCATGATCGCCGACGGACCATGGAATAGCGGCTGGAGCTGTGCGCCCGGCCGACCGGCTATCACCGATCAACCACTGTGCAAGGAGCCCTCCGTGACCACGACGTCCGCGTACGCCGTCCAGACCGGCCAGGCGGCCGCCCGCGCCACCGGCCTCAACAAGGTCTACGGAGAGGGCGAGACCCGCGTGGTCGCCCTGGACAACGTCAGCGTGGTGTTCCCGCAGGGCGAGTTCACCGCGATCATGGGGCCCTCGGGGTCCGGCAAGTCCACCCTGATGCACTGCATGGCCGGCCTGGACACCGTCTCCTCCGGCTCGTCGATGATCGGCCAGACTGAGCTGGTGGGCCTGAAGGACAAGCAGCTCACCAAGCTCCGCCGGGACCACATCGGCTTCATCTTCCAGGCGTTCAACCTGCTGCCCACCCTGACGGCACTGGAGAACATCACGCTGCCGATGGACATCGCCGGCCGCAAGGTCGACAAGGCGTGGCTGGACCGGGTGGTGGACACCGTCGGTCTCTCCGGCCGCCTCTCGCACCGCCCGAGCCAGCTCTCCGGCGGCCAGCAGCAGCGCGTGGCCTGCGCCCGCGCGCTGGCCGGCAAGCCGGACATCATCTTCGCCGACGAGCCCACCGGCAACCTCGACTCCCGCTCGGGCGCCGAGATCCTCTCCTTCCTGCGCAACTCCGTCCGCGAACTGGGCCAGACCGTGGTGATGGTCACCCACGACCCGGTCGCCGCCTCCTACGCGGACCGTGTGGTCTTCCTCGCCGACGGCCGGATCGTCGACGAGCTGATCGCCCCCACCGCCGACAGCGTCCTGGATCGGATGCGCCGCTTCGACGCCAAGGGCCGGACCAGCTGAGCGGGCCGGACCGACTGACGCCCAGCCAGTAGCCGCCCGCCCCGACCCTCCCAGGACGCACCCATGTATCGCACCGCACTGCGCAATGTGCTGGCCCACAAGGGCCGCCTGTTGATGACAGCACTCGCCATCCTGCTCGGCACGGCCTTCGTCTCCGCCACCCTGGTCTTCTCCGACACGCTCGGTGAGGCCATGAAGAACAGTTACGCCAAGAGCTACACCGACGTCTCCGTCCTGGTCACCGACAACTCCGCGGGCATGCGCTTCGGCCCCAGGGGCAGGGACGACGCCGGGAAGTCCGAGAAGCTCACCGACGCCACCGTCCGCGAGATAGCCGCCCTGCCCGGGGCGGACAGGGCGCGCGGCGTGGTCAGCGGCTTCATCGGGGTGGCCGACAAGAAGGGCAACCTGATCGGCGAGGTCTGGAGCGCCCTGGGCAGCAACTACGTGCCCGACGCCACCGGCAAGGACAGCCGGTACCCGCTGGTGGACGGCCACGCCCCGGCCGGCCCCAAGGAGGTCGCGATCGACAGGGCGACCGCCGACAAGGGCGGTTACCACGTCGGCGACACCATCCGGATCGCTAGCAACGGCCCGGCCATGGACGCCAAGCTGACCGGCATCGTCACCACCGACGACCCGCAGATCACCTCCGGCGGCACGCTCACCCTGATGGACACCGCCAGCGCGCAGAAGCTGCTGCTGACGCCCGGTCAGTACAGCTCCATCTCGGTGCTGGCCAAGTCCGGCACCAGTGAGCCCGCGCTGCTCGCCGACGTCACCAAGGCCCTCCCCAAGGGCGACAACTTCCACACCGAGACCGGTCAGCAGCTCACCGACGAGCAGACCAAGGCGATCGCCGCCGGCACCGACGGCATGAAGACCATGCTGCTGGTCTTCGCGATCATCTCGCTGTTCGTCAGCATCTTCATCATCGCCAACACCTTCACCATGCTGGTCGCCCAGCGCACCAAGGAGCTGGCCCTGCTCCGCGCGGTCGGCGCCAGCCGCTCCCAGGTCACCAAGTCGGTGCTGGTCGAGGCGCTGGCCCTGGGCATCGGCGCCTCGGTGACCGGTCTGCTCGCCGGTGTCGGCATCGGCGCCGGGATGCAGTCGCTGATCCACGCGACCAGCGCCGGGATGCCCACCGGCCCGCTGGTGATCGCCCCGACCACGGTCGTGGTGACGCTGGTGGTCGGCGTCCTGGTCACCGTCCTGTCCGCCGTGATCCCCGCCGTCCGCGCCTCCCGGATCGCCCCGGTGGCCGCCATGAGCAGCGGCGACCAGCCCGCCACCCAGAAGAGCCTGGTGGTCCGCAACGTCATCGGCTCGGTGATCACCGTCGGCGGACTCGGCCTGGTCGTCATGGGCGCCGCCACCAAGAGCAGTTCCGGTCGGGTGCCGGTCGGCTTCGGTGTCGCGCTCGCGATGATCGGCATCTTCGTGGTGCTGCCGCTGCTGTCGCGTCCGGTGATCGCCCTGGTCGGCCCGCTGATGGCCAAGCTGGCCGGCACGCCCGGCAAGCTGGCCCGACGGAACGCGGTGCGCAACCCGCGCCGTACCGCCGCCACGGCCGCCGCGCTGACCATCGGCCTCACCCTGGTCACCGGCCTGACCGTGCTGGGCGCCTCGATCACCGACATGGTGGACAAGGCCGTCACCAGCTCCATGAAGGCCGATTACGACATCACCACGGCCACCGGCGGGCTGACCCCCGAGCTGGCCACCGCCATCGGCAAGGCCCCCGGGGTCGCCGTCGCCAGCCCCGTCAACAAGGCCTACTCGGAGTTCAACGGCCACTCGCACTCCGTCTTCGGCATCGACGCCGCAGGCTTCGAGCAGCTGGTCCAGCCGAAGATGCTCAGCGGTTCGGCCTCGGCGCTGAAGCAGGGCCAGATCCTGGTCGACGACTCGATGGCCAAGAAGGAGAACCTCGCGGTCGGCTCCACCGTCAAGGTGAGCTTCCCCGAGCACGAGGGGACGATCACGGTCGGCGGCGTGTACGAGGGCAACGCGATGATCTCCGAGGTCGTGATGGCCAACACCGACCTCGCCAAGCACGACTCCGCGACCTACCTCAGCGACGTCCTGGTCAAGGGCACCGACGGCGCCAGCCCCGCCCTCAAGCAGTCCATCAAGGACGCCACCGGCAACAACCCGGTGGTCCAGGTCAAGACCAAGCAGGACATGCGCGACGAGTTCAACAAGATCATCACCTTCGCGCTGAACATGATGTACGGCCTGCTGGGCATGGCCGTGGTGATCGCGGTCATCGGCGTGATCAACACGCTGGCCATGTCGGTCTTCGAGCGCAAGCGCGAGATCGGGATGCTGCGGGCGATCGGCCTGGACCGACGCGGCATCAAGCGGATGGTCCGCCTGGAGTCGGTGGTCATCTCGCTGTTCGGCGCGGTGATCGGCGTCGCCCTCGGCACCTTCGCCGCCTGGGCGGTCAACCGCACCCTGACCTCCAGCCTGCCGACGCTCAGCACCGTGATCCCCTACGGCCAGCTGCTGCTGTTCCTGGCCCTGGCCGGCCTGGTGGGTCTGTTCGCCGCGCTGTGGCCCGCCCGCCAGGCGTCCAAGCTGGACATCCTGACGAGCATCAAGACGGACTGACCGTCCGGCCCGCTCGGCCCCCTTCGGCGGGGGCGGAGGGCGGTACCACCGGTGTGGGCCGGTGGTACCGCCCTCCGGCGTCCTCCGGCCCCCACCACGGCTGCCCCCGCGCCACGCACGGCGCACGAGAAGGCCCCTGGAACCCGCCACGGGTTCCAGGGGCCTTCTCGTTACTTCTGTACTCCGCCCGGTCGCACGGCCGGCTGAGCACCACGGAGGTCGTGGTCCGGCGACACTGCCGGGCGGAGGGCCTCCGACTCGTACCCGGGTCACTCCTTCGCCCGGATCTGGTCGCTTACTTGCTGCTTGCGAGTTCCTTCTCGGCGGGCTTGGCGGCCTCGACGGGCTTGGGAGCGGGGGCGGCGGCCTCCTGGAAAGCCCCGAACGGCTTCTCCATCTCGGCCAGACCCACGGTCTCGCGCTTCAGGAACATCGCCAGCGTCCAGTCGGTGAAGACCCGGATCTTGCGGTTCATGGTCGGCACCCGGCTGCCGTGGTACAGGCGGTGGAACCACCAGGCCGGACGGCCCTTCAGCTTGTACTTGCCGAAGAGGATCGCCACACCCTTGTGCAGGCCGAGACCGGCGACCGCACCGAGGTTCTTGTGCTTGTACTCGGCCTGCGGGAAGCCGCGCATACCGGAGATGACGTTGTCGCCGAGGACGATCGCCTGACGGACCGCGTGCTGCGCGTTCGGCGGGCACCAGGCACCCTCGCCGACGGCGAGGTCCGGCACCTGGGCGTTGTCGCCGGCGGCCCAGACGTAGTCGAAGCCCTGGACCTGCAGGGTCGGCGCGGTGTCCACGTGGCCACGCGGGCCGAGCGGCAGGCCGAAGTTGTTCAGGACCGGGTTGGGCTTGACGCCCGCCGTCCACACGATGGTGGAGGCATCGGCCTCGACGCCGTTCTTCAGCACCACGTGCTGGTCGACGCAGGAGTCCATCGAGGTCTCGATGTAGATCTCGATGTTGCGCTCTTCGAGCTTCTCCTTGGTCCACAGACCGAGGTCCGGGCCCATCTCGGGGAGGATCCGGTTGGCCGCCTCGACGAGGATGAAACGCATGTCCTCGCGGCTGACGGTCTTGTAGATCTTCGCCGCGTCGCGCGCCATGTCCTCGACCTCGGCGATGGTCTCGACGCCGGCGAAGCCGCCGCCGATGACCACGAAGGTGAGGGCCTTGCGGCGGACCGCCTCGTCCGTGGTGGACTCGGCCTTGTCCAGCTGCGCCATGACGTGGTTGCGGAGGCTGATCGCCTCCTCGACCGTCTTCATGCCGATGCCGTGCTCGGCGAGGCCGGGGATCGGGAAGGTGCGGGAGACCGAGCCGGTGGCGACGACCAGGTAGTCGAAGGGCAGCTCGTAGGAGTCGCCGGCCGAGGGCTGGATGGTGGCGACCTTACGGGCGTGGTCCACACCGGTCACAGAACCGGTGAGCACCTCCGCCTTCTTCAGGGCGCTGCGCAGCGGCGCGACAAGGTTGCGAGGCGCGACGTTGCCGCCGGCCGCCTCCGGGAGGAAGGGCAGGTACGTCATGTACGACCGCGGGTCGACGACCGTGACGGTCGCCTCTCCGTAGCGCATCTTCTTGAGGATGCGCATCGCGGCATACAGGCCGACGTAACCACCGCCGACAATGAGGATGCGAGGACGCTCCGTGGTGCTCATATCCGAAAGTATCCAGCACCGTCCGGCGAGCCTTTCGTGAGGCCCGTCACAGCCCCCTGGACACCGTCTGCTACACTACGCGGCCCCGATCGCCCGGGTGCGACACCCCCTGCCGGACGCCCGCTGCGCGCCGTGAGCGCCGCACTGCGGACGGCACTCCTGAGCAGCAACGATCCTTGTGGCACCGGGGTTCCCGCGCGTCATTTCGATTTCACCGGCGAGCCGGGAGCCCTGCCTGCGATCCAGCGAGCCGGTCGGCGAGTCGACCTTCGGTCCCGCATAACGGACGTAGCGGGCAGCGAAGTGCGACGAAAGACTGGATCGCCATGTGAAGAAATTCACGAAGTTTTTCGCGGCGCGCCGGACAGCGACCGGCCCCGGGGCCGCGAAGAGCGTCCCGGGGCCGATTCGGTAAGGGGCCGTCCGGCCGAGCGTGCCCGACACCCCTGGACCCGACAGAGTCGGGCGTACGTCAGGCGATACTCCAGGCGATGCCGTCCAGGATGTCGTGCTCGCTGACGACCACCTCGGCGGCACCCGTCCGCTCCATGATCTCCAGCAGCACCAGGGCACCGGCCGCGATCACGTCCACCCGGCCCGGGTGCATCACGGGGATCGCCGCGCGCTGCTCGTGGGTCGAGCTCAGCAGCCGGCCGGTCACCTCGCGGACCGCGGTCACCGACAGCCGGGCGTGGTGGATCGCGGCGGAGTCGTACTCCGGCAGGTCGAGCGCGATCCCGGCCACCGTGGTGACCGTGCCGGCCAGGCCGACCAGGGTGGCCGCCCGGTCCAGCGGGACCACCTCGGCGGCCTGGTCCAGCGCGGCCCGGATGTCCGCCTGGGCGGCGGAGATCTGGCCGAGCGTCGGCAGCTCGGTGCCGGCGAAGTGCCGCTCGGTCATCCGGACACAGCCGATGTCCACCGAGCGGGCCGCCTCGACGTCCGCACTGCCCAGCACAAACTCGGTGGAGCCGCCGCCCAGGTCGAAGACCAGGTAGGGGGCCTCGAAGTCGCCGCCGGCCAGCTCCTTGGTGGCGCCGATGAAGGAGAGGTGCGCCTCCTCCTCGCCGCTGACCACCGCGGGCTCGACGCCCAGGATCTCCCGGACGCCCCTGGTGAACTCCTCGGCGTTCTCGGCGTCGCGGGAGGCGCTGGTGGCGACCATCCGGATCCGGTCCGGACCGACCCCGTGCTCGGCGATGACCGCGGCGTACTCACGGCAGGCCGCGAAGGTCCGCTCCAGCGCCTCGGGCGCCAGCCGGCCGGTGCTGTCGACGCCCTGGCCGAGCCGGTTGATGATCATCCGGCGGTCGCGGTCGGCGATCGCGCCGGTCTCGGGGTCGAGATCGGCGATCAGCAGCCGGATCGAGTTGGTGCCGCAGTCGATCGCGGCGACCCGGGTGGCGGTCATTCGCTCTCCTCTTCGGCCAGGCGCTTCTTCGCGGCGCGCTCGGCGGTCTTCTGCTCCTTGGCGGCGATCACCGCGGCGTGGTCCTCGGCCTCGGCCCGCTGCGCCGCCACCTTGGCCTCGCTCTCGGCGAGTTCGGCCGGGCTGACACACGGGCCCTTGGCCCACCAGTCCTCCAGCATGCCGAGCGCCTCGTCGCCGAGCGGGTTGACGCCGGGACCGGCCGCCAGCGAGTGGCCGACCAGCACGTGCAGGCACTTCACCCGGTCCGGCATGCCGCCGGCGCTCGGGAAGCCCTCCAGCACCTCGATGGCGTCACGGCGGGCGATGTAGTCCTCGTGCGCCTTCTGGTAGGCGGCGGCCAGCTCCGGGTCCTCGGCGAGCCGGGCGCTCTGGTCCTTCATCACACCGTCCGCCTCCAGGGTGCCGATCAGCGAGGCGGCCTTGGGGCAGGTCAGGTAGTACAGCGTCGGGAACGGCGTGCCGTCCGGCAGCCGGGGCGCCGTCTCCACGACGTCCGGGTTGCCGCAGGGGCAGCGGTGCGCGACGCCGCGCAGGCCGCGCGGCACACGGCCGAGCTGGGCCGCGATGGCCGCGACGTCGGAGTCGTCGACCGAAGGGGTCGGGGGCGTGGACGGGTTCTCAGTGGTCATAGGGGTGCTGTCTCTAGCGAGGGGCGGGTGCGGGGGCAGTTGGCTGAGCGGTGGTGGGGGCGGCGGCGGGAACGGTGACGGGCGGAGCGGCGGCGGCCACGGGAGGCGAGTCGGCCAGTGCGACCGAGCCCCAGACGCTGGTGTACCAGGGCACACCGGCCCTGGCGGCCGGACCGGCCGCCACCACACCGGGGGCGGGCTGGGCGGCGGGCGGGCTCGGGTCGATCGAGACGAACGGCGTCTCACCCGGCAGCGCGTAGTGCAGCCGCTCGCGGGCCTGCGCCATGACGAACGCCGGGTCCTGCCAGCGGGCCCGCTCCCGGCCGAGCCGCTCGACCTGCTGGGTGGCGCGCTCGGCCTTGGCACGCTGGGCGTTGATCTCCGAGCGCTGCGCGATGAACTGGCGGGTGGGATACGCGAGGATCGCCACGAGCGAGCACAGGACCAGCACGAGCACCGTGGCCCTGCTGGTGAACCGTGGCCGCCCGGCGATCCCGGGGATCTTCCACCTCGCCATGTACCCCTCCCGTCGGCCCCGCGCGCCGGTGCCCCGCCGCCCAACCCTACGGGGTGAGGCGACGGGGCACCGATGACCGGCCGAACGTGTCAGCCCTCGTACTGTCAGCCCTCGTGCTCGCGGTGCCGATTACTCCGCGGCGCGGAAGCGCGGGAACGCGCCACGGCCGGCGTACTCGGCGGCGTCGTCGAGGATCTCCTCGATGCGCAGCAGCTGGTTGTACTTGGCGACGCGCTCGGAGCGGGCCGGGGCACCGGTCTTGATCTGGCCGCAGTTGGTGGCGACGGCCAGGTCGGCGATGGTGACGTCCTCGGTCTCACCGGAGCGGTGCGACATCATGCAGCGGTAACCGTTGCGCTGGGCCAGCTCGACGGCGTCCAGGGTCTCGGTCAGCGAACCGATCTGGTTGACCTTCACCAGCAGCGCGTTGGCGGTGCCGGTCTCGATGCCCTTGGCCAGGCGGGCCGGGTTGGTGACGAACAGGTCGTCACCGACCAGCTGGACCTTGTCGCCCAGCTTGTCGGTCATGGCCTTCCAGCCGTCCCAGTCCGACTCGTCCAGCGGGTCCTCGATGGAGACCAGCGGGTACGCGGCGACCAGCTCGGCGTAGTACTCGATGAGCTCGGCGGCGGAGAGCGCCTTGCCCTCGAACTGGTAGGCGCCGTCCTGGTAGAACTCGGACGCGGCGACGTCCAGCGCGAGCGCGACGTCCTTGCCCGGCACGTAACCGGCCTTCTTGATGGCCTCGGTGATGAGGTCCAGGGCCTCGCGGTTGGAGTCCAGGTTCGGCGCGAAGCCGCCCTCGTCGCCCAGGCCGGTGGAGAGACCGCGCTCCTTCAGCACGCCCTTGAGGGTGTGGTAGACCTCGACGCCCCAGCGGACCGCCTCGGAGAACGACTCGGCGCCGATCGGCGCGATCATGAACTCCTGGATGTCGACGTTGGAGTCCGCGTGCGAACCGCCGTTGAGGATGTTCATCATCGGGACGGGCAGCACGTGCGCGTTCGGACCACCGAGGTAGCGGAACAGCGGCAGGTCACTGGCCTCGGAGGCGGCGTGCGCCACGGCGAGCGAGACGCCGAGGATCGCGTTGGCGCCCAGCGAGGACTTGTCCGGGGTGGCGTCCAGGTCGAGCATGGCCTGGTCGATCAGGCGCTGCTCGGTGGCGTCGTAGCCGACCAGCTCCGGGCCGATCTGCTCGATGACGGCGAGGACGGCCTTCTCCACGCCCTTGCCGAAGTAACGGTTCTTGTCGCCGTCACGAAGCTCCAGGGCCTCGAAGGCGCCGGTGGAGGCGCCGGACGGGACAGCGGCACGACCGGTGCTGCCGTCGTCGAGGCCGACCTCGACCTCAACCGTGGGGTTGCCACGCGAGTCGAGAATCTCACGGGCTACGACGACATCAATGGACGGCACGAGGCATCTCCTAGCGGAAGCAGGTCCTACGGACAGGGGGTGCAGTCTGCGGACGATTGCGGAGTCGTTACGACCAGAGCCTAACCGCACCGGGCCCTTCGGCCACGCTGGCCTTGGTCCCGTCTCAGCGTGTGGCCCCGATACTCGCCGGTAGTTCACCTGAATGACGACAAGTGGGCCGTTTCCGCAACGCTCGCGGAAACGGCCCCTCATGCCACGGGGGATCAGCCCAGGTGCAGTACCTGGCCGGGGACGATCAGGTCGGCATTGCCGCCGATGGTGGAGCGGTTGGCGTCGTAGAGGTGCTGCCAGCCGCCGGAGAGGTGCTGGGCCTGGGCGATGCCCGACAGGGTGTCACCGTCCCTGACGGTGTAGCTGTCGCCGGAGGCGCTCTGCGTGCTGGCGGCCGCCGGGGCCGGGCTCTGGGCCGGGGCCTGCTGGGTGGCGCCACCGGCGAACTGGTTGTAGATGCTCTGGTGGCTGGTCCAGTACCAGCCGCCGTTCTTCTGGTACCAGTACTTGCCGGAACCGGCGTCGTACCCGGCGTGGCCGGGGAAGCTCGGGGCGGCGCTCGACGGGGAAGCGTCCTGCGAGGACTGCTTCTTGGCGCTCTTGGTGCTGCTGCTCTTGCTGCTGTACGAGCTGGACTTGGAGCTGCCGGTGTCGACGTCGGCTGCCGAACCGCCCTTGCTCAGACCCGCGTTGACGGAGCAGACCGGCCAGGCGCCGGGCCCCTGCGAGGCGAGGACCTTCTCGGCGACGGCGATCTGCTGGCCCTTGCTCGCCTGGTTGGCCTGGCCGGCGTACTGGCCGCCGCCGTACGCCTTCCACGTGCTGGAGGTGAACTGGAGACCGCCGTAGAAGCCATTGCCGGTGTTGATGCTCCAGTCGCCGCCGCTCTCGCACTCGGCGACCCTGTCCCAGGTCGACACGGAGGCGGCGTGCGCTCCGGTGGCGGCGAGCAGCGGCATCGCGAGGCCGACGCCGGCCACGCCGGCGACGGCGATGGCCTTCTCGGCCTGGGTCTTTCGACGGTGACGGCCCGAACCGGTGAACAGCATGAAGGTGTCCTCTCCGCACGCCTGCGAGGTGAGCTGTCGGGTTCGGACCGGGAGGTTGGCCCGGCCGCGGTAGGCGGGACAGGAATGGCTTTCCTGCCCTGCTGAGGCGGCTTCACCCCAAGCCGTGGGGACGGCGACGAAACCTGGGTCCCCCGCCCTTGCCCAAGGGTTCTGGTCGGTGTCCCGAGGCGCGGCGGGCAAGGTTTGGCGTTCCGCGCAACAGGGTTCGCAACTGCGAACTCAACGGAGACTACGCATACCCTCGTACCAATCACAAGCTCATATCCCGTACATCACACGGGAATTACGGTGTGTTTATGTGCGCTTACAAACGGTGCGACTTTGTCCGGTTTGATGCGTATTCAGAGGGCCCCAAACAGGGTGAATCGGACACGCCGTCAGCCCGACACGCCCGGTTTGCCGGGTGTCCGGAAGTCTCCGGACACCGTGTGGCACATCTCACCGGAATCCCAAGAATGACCACCGGATTACGGGGAAGATCAGGGCTGTTGCGCGGTAAAGGAAACCGGCAGTTCGCGCAGCCCACGCATGATCAGACCGCCGCGCCAGCGCAGTTCAGCGGGGTCGGCGGCGAGTTGAAGATCCGGCAGCCGGGTGAGCAGCGTCGCCAGCGCGACCTGTCCCTCAAGTCGGGCCAATGGGGCCCCGATGCAGTAGTGGATACCGTGGCCGAAACCCAGATGCGGATTGTCCTTGCGCGCCAGATCCAGGGTGTTCTCCTCGGCGAACCTGGCCGGGTCGCGGTCCGCGGCCGCGAGCACCACCAGCACCGGGTCGCCGACCGGGATCTCCACGCCGCCGATGCTCAGCGGACGGGTCGCGAACCGCCAGGTGGCCAGCTCCACCGGACCGTCGTAGCGCAGCAGTTCCTCCACGCCGGTGGCCAGCAGCTCCTTCTCCCCGCGCAGCACCGACTCCTGGAGCCGGGCCCGCTGCTCGGGGTGGCGGAGCAGCGCGAACAGGCCGTTGCCGATGAGGTTGACGGTGGTCTCGAAGCCGGCGAACAGCAGGATGAACGCCATCGCGGCGGCCTCGTTCTCGGTCAGGTGCTCACCGTGGTCACTGGCCCGGATCAGACCGGAGATCAGATCATCGCCGAGGTCGGCCCGCTTGCGGTGGATCAGCTCGGCCAGATACGACCGCATGCGCTTCACCGCCCGGCCCACACCGCCGCGCTGGCCGCCGTGGTGGCGGATCATCATCCCGGCCCAGTCCCGGAAGTCGTCCTGGTCCTCGGGCGGGACGCCCAGCAGGTCGCAGATCGCATAGATGGGGAGCGGGAAGGCGAACTCGTGGATCAGGTCGGCCGAGCCGCGCTCGGCGAAGCCGTCGATCAGCCGGTCCGTCAGCTGCTGCACCCTCGGTTCGAACTCGGCCACCCGGCGCGGGGTGAACGCCTTCGACACCAGCCGTCGCAGCCGGGTGTGGTCCGGCGGGTCGATGTTCAGCAGGTGGGTCATCAGGTCCGCCTGCCGCTCCCCCGGGATGCCGACCCTGCCGCTGCGGTGCGCCTGCTCGCTGTGGTGGGCGGGATTTTTGGACAGCCGACTGTCGGCCAGCGCCTGCCGGGCGTCGGCGTACCGGGTGACCAGCCAGGCGTCCACCCCGCTCGGCAGCGTGGTGCGGTGCACCGGCGCGTGTTCGCGCAGCCAGGCGTACGCGGGGTAGGGATCGGCGGCGAACTCCCAGGTGAAGAGTTCCGGCTGCGGGGTGGATTCGGGCGATTCCGGCATGCCACGACGGTATCCGGCGGTGGGGGCGACGCGTCGCCGCGGGCGGCACGCGGGCCGAGAGCTGCTGAGGAGCCGTCGAGTGCTCTCTTGAGGAGCGGTGCTTCGAACGGGCGACCGGCGGCGGACCGGCCGGAGGTGACAGGGTGGTGACGGCCAGGTGACCGGGGCTGCGGGGGTCCGTGACGCGCCCGCCCCCGCCGACTGGAGCATCCTCGCAGGAGTGAGCCTGGTCACCTGGCGGGTAATGAGTGTCGCGGAGGCTCGCGCAGTGCCTACGATCCTCCGCAATGACTCTGATGGACGACAGTGCGGAGTCGTCCACAGGGCACAGCTCAAGGAGGAGCAGGCCATGCGAGTAGCCGGGGCAGTGGTGGTCATCGCGGTACTCGACGGTGGGTCCGGCGACGGCCTGGCCCGCCGGTTCGCCGCGGCGGGCGCCGCCGGGATCCTGGTCGCCGACCTGCGGGCCGGTGTCGCCGAGGACCTCGCCGCCGAACTCGACCGTCCCGGCTGCCCGGTGGTCGGCGTGTCCGGCGACATCCACCAGCCCAGCGACGTGGCCGCGCTGGTGGACACCGCCGCCAAGCACCTCGGCCCGATCGACCTGTTCTGCATCGCGGGCCCGGACGGCGAGCGGATCGTCACGCTGGCCGAACTGCCCGACCACCTCGACCCGCTGGCCGAACTGCTCGCCCTGCTCGGCGACGCCATCAGCGAGGTCCTCCCGACCCAGCGCCGCCCGCTCCAGCAGCACGCGGACCTGCCCCGGTCGGCCTAGCCGACCCCGCCGGGAGCACCGGCGGCGGCGCGGAAGGCCGGACAGCGCCGCGGGCGCGGGGCGTGCGCGCCCGGGGAGCGCGCGCCGGGGGTGCAGGTCAGGGCGCCTGTCTCCGCTGCGGAGGTGCGCCCCCGCGCCCTCGACAGCTCCCCGGTCGGGTGGGCACTCCGTCAGTCGGTGGCGAGCCCCTCGGCTGCGCGTACCGCGCTGCGGTAGCCGCGCGCGGCCGCGCGGAGCGCCGCGTCGACGTCCACCCCCGCGTCATGGGCCCGCTGGACCACGGCGAGCAGCAGCGCGCCCGTCGACTCGGGGGTCAGCTCGGCGGGCAGCCCGTACGGCTCGTCCGGCACCCCGGTGAAGCCCGCCCGGCGGACCCGGGAGACCAGCTTGGCCGCGTACGCCAACGCGGGCAGCCCGGCCGGGACGCCGTCCAGGACCGACTCGCGCTGCTTCTCGGCCGCCTTGAGCTGCTCCCAGTTGGCCTCGACCTGGGCCGTCCCGGTCGCCTCGACGTCCCCGAAGACGTGCGGGTGGCGGTACATCAGCTTCTCGACGATGTCCCCGGCCACGTCGTCGATGGTGAACGGGTCCTCGCCGTGCTCCTCGGCGATCCGGGAGTGGAAGAACACCTGGAGCAGTACGTCGCCGAGCTCCTCGCGCAGCGTCTCCCGGTCGTCCTCCTCGATCGCCTCGACCAGCTCGTACGCCTCCTCCACCAGGTACTTCACCAGGGAGGCGTGGGTCTGCTCGGCGTCCCACGGACACCCGCCGGGCGAGCGCAGCCGGTCCATCACCGAGACCAGGTCGAGCAGCCGGGCGCCGGGCAGGTCGTACGAGCCGGGGAGGATCTCGATCTCCGGGGCCTTCCCCGCCTCCTCCACCGCGATCCGGGCCAGCGCGTCGGTCAGGCCGGGGTCGCCGTCCGGGCTGCCGAGCCAGACGGCCGGGGCGGACTCGGCCAACAGCCGGGCCAGCGCCGGAGCATGCCCCTGCTCGACCAGCTCCACCTCGACCCCGGCCTGGCGGAGGGCGGGCAGCTGCGGGTGCGCGGGGTCGGCGGCCAGCACTCGGGCGGCCCCACGCAGGGCCTCCCAGGCCGGCCAGGACAGCAGCCCGGGGGCGACCCGGTGGGTGGTGGTGAGCAGGATGAGCTTCGCAGTGTCGTCCACCCTCCGAACCTACCTGCTGGCCCACCCCGGCCACCGCCCCATTCGCCCCGACCGCCCCACGAACCAAGGGTGCATCCCAGAGCACGGAAGCAAGGGTGCACTTCAGGGGCGCGGGGAACTGCACGAAGCGAGAGGCCCCTATGCCGCACCGATCATCCGGATAATCCGATGCACCGCCCCACCGGGCCTGTCGGGGTGCACCGCCCCACCGGGGGTGTAGAGGTGCAACTGGCTCAAGGAGCCCGGCTGGCCGCTGGGATCCTTCCGGTTTCGCGCAGTTCCCCGCGCCCCTGTAGTGCGCCCTTGCTTCCGTGTTCTGGGGTGTGCCCTGGCTCCTGTGCCGCCGGGAGGGCAAAGCCTGTCAGCTGGAGGTGGTGCGTTGGGGGAGCCAGTCGGGGGTGGTGTCGATCAGGGAGACCTGCTGGGGGTCCCAGGTGCCGTAGCGGGGGTTGACCACGACCTTGAGCTCGGTCCCGGCTGCGGCGAGGGCCTTGCGGACGACCGCGTCGCCCTCGGCGGTCCGGGCGTCCTTGCCCTCGACTGCGGCCAGCTTCTGGATGCCGAGCTGCTGCCGGTAGAAGGCTGCCGTGTCCCCGGTGGAGACGCCCTGCTTGAGCAGCAGCTCCCGCTGGAGCTCGCTCTCCCCGCCGAGCAGCTTCGCGTCGGAGTCCCGGGCCTGGCTGATCTCGGTCTGGCTGATGTCGAGTTGGCGGTCGGACAGGGCGCGGTCGACCACCCGGCTGAGGACCAGGTCGGCCACCGCCCGGTTGGTCAGCCCGGCGCGTTCGGTGCGCGGCCCACTGCCCTGGGCGTCGACCTCGTCCCGCAGGGCGGACACCTTGGCCTCCACGGCCGCGATGGTGATCCGCTGCCCTCCGAGCACGGCCGCCGCACCCTGGTGCGCCGGACCCCCGCAGGCGGTGAGGGCTGCTGCGGCGACCAGGACGCCGGCGACGCCGACGGCCGTACGGGTGTGGCGCTGGGCGGAGTTGGTGCGGATCACGTGTGGCCTCCCGGGCAGGGGTGCCCCCGGGCCCGAGGCGCGGGGGACGGTGTGGCTGGTGCGGTGTCCGATGGTTCTCCTGGCAGGTACAGACAATAGGGAGCGGCGCGACGCCTTGCCCAGACCTTGCGCCGAACGGGTCGTGCGGATCCACCGAACAGCGGTTCAGCGACCGCCGGTTCGCGGAAACGGACCGGGTGTGGACCACCCCGCCGCGCGCGGATCCACGGCACGCGGCTCGACGGCAGACCGAGCGACCGGTGCGGCCGACGGTGCCGGAGCGGTGACCGGGCCGGTTCCGGTACGGCGGGCGTTCAGCTGGTCCAGGGTCTGCCGCAGGCGCTTGACACGTCCGGGTGGTGCGGTCCGAACCGCCGCTCGCGGTCGAAGAGCAGTTGCAGCAGCCCCTGCCAGGCCGCCGCCACGTCACCTGCGGCCGCAGCCAACAGGCCGATGTGTTCGCGGAGTTCGAAGCTCGGCTCGGGGTCGGTGTCCAGTCCGGCGTCGAGCCTGGCCTGGTGGGCGGCCAGCAGGGCGTGGTACTCGGCACCGGCCTCGGCGCTCTGCCCTAGGTGCTCCAGGCAGGTGGCGACCTTCCGGCGCGCGAGACCGGCCAGTGGACCGTCGCGTGACGTGCAAGGGGCCCGAACGGGAAAACGGCGGTCCCAGGCCCACTTGAGCCTGAGACCGCCGAACGACCGGAGCGCAGCCGCTACTTCTTCGGCCCCGCTACTTCTTCGACCCCGCCAGGTCGTCGAACATCGTGGTGAGGAACTCCGTGCACCAGCTGAGCAGATCCCGCCCGACCAGCGGCTTGCCGCCGATCCGGCCGGTACTCGGCCGGGGCACCAGCACCTGCCCGGCCGCCGCCTTCACCTGGCTGCGGGGGTAGAGCCGGTTCAGCCGCAGCTGCTGCGACTCCCGCAGCTCGACCGGGCCGAAGCGCACGTTCGGCCCCTGCAGGGTGATGTCGGCGACGCCGCAGCGGCGCGCGAACAGCCGCAGCCCGGCCACCAGCAGCAGGTTCTCCACCGGCTCGGGCAGCTTGCCGTAGCGGTCGGTGAGCTCCTCGCGGACGTGGACGATGTCCTCCTCCGAGTTCACCGCCGCGATCGAGCGGTACGCCTGCAGGCGCAGCCGCTCACCGGGGGCGTAGTCGTGCGGCACATGGGCGTCCACGGGCAGCTCGATCTTCACCTCCAGCGGCGCCTCCTCCGGCTCCCCGCCGCCGGCCAGCGACTCGCGGAACTCGGCCACCGCCTCTCCGACCATCCGCATGTAGAGGTCGAAGCCGACGCCCGCGATGTGCCCGGACTGCTCGCCGCCGAGCAGGTTGCCCGCACCGCGGATCTCCAGGTCCTTCATCGCCACGTACATACCGGCACCCATCTCGGTGTGCTGGGCGATGGTGGCCAGCCGCTCGTGCGCGGTCTCGGTGAGCGGCCGCTCCGGCGGGTACAGCATGTACGCGTAGCCGCGCTCCCGCCCGCGGCCGACCCGGCCGCGCAGCTGGTGCAGCTGGGAGAGGCCGAAGGTGTCGCCGCGCTCCACGATCAGGGTGTTGGCGTTGGAGATGTCGATGCCGGACTCCACGATCGTGGTGGAGACCAGGACGTCGAACTCCTTCTCCCAGAAGTCGACGACCACCTTCTCCAGGTGGGTCTCCCCCATCTGCCCGTGCGCGGTGGCGATCCGCGCCTCGGGCACCAGGTCCTTCAGCCGGGCCGCGGCCTTGTCGATCGACTCGACCCGGTTGTGGATGTAGAACACCTGCCCCTCGCGCAGGAGTTCACGCCGGATCGCCGCCGAGATCTGCTTCTCGTCGTACGGGCCGACGAAGGTCAGCACCGGGTGCCGCTCCTCCGGCGGGGTGGTGATGGTGGACATCTCCCGGATCCCGGTGACCGCCATCTCCAGGGTGCGCGGGATCGGCGTCGCGGACATGGTCAGCACGTCCACGTTGGCCCTCAGCTTCTTCAGCTGCTCCTTGTGCTCGACGCCGAAGCGCTGCTCCTCGTCGACGATGACCAGGCCGAGGTCCTTGAACTTCGTCTCGTTGGAGAACAGCCGGTGGGTGCCGATCACCACGTCCACCGAGCCCTCGCGCAGGCCCTCCAGGACCGCCTTCGCCTCGGTGTCGGTCTGGAAGCGCGAGAGCGCCCGGACGTTGACCGGGAAGTTGGCGTACCGCTCGGCGAAGGTGGAGAAGTGCTGCTGCACCAGCAGCGTGGTCGGCACCAGCACCGCCACCTGCTTGCCGTCCTGGACCGCCTTGAAGGCCGCCCGCACCGCGATCTCGGTCTTCCCGTAGCCGACGTCGCCGCAGATCAGCCGGTCCATCGGGACGGACTTCTCCATGTCCGCCTTGACCTCGGCGATGGTGGTCAGCTGGTCGGGCGTCTCCGCGTACGGGAAGGCGTCCTCCAGCTCGCGCTGCCAGGGGGTGTCCGGGCCGAAGGTGTGGCCGGGGGCCGCCATCCGCGCCGAGTACAGCCTGATCAGGTCGGCGGCGATCTCCTTGACCGCCTTCTTGGCCCGCTGCTTGGTCTTGGCCCAGTCCGCGCCGCCGAGCCGGTGCAGGGTCGGGGCCTCGCCACCGACGTACTTGGTCACCTGGTCCAGCTGGTCGGTCGGCACGAACAGCCGGTCGCCGGGGTGGCCGCGCTTGGCGGGGGCGTACTCCAGCACCAGGTACTCGCGGGTCGCGCCCTGGACGGTGCGCTGCACCATCTCCACGTACCTGCCGACGCCGTGCGCCTCGTGCACCACGTAGTCGCCGGTCTGGAGCGCGAGCGGGTCGATCGCGTTGCGGCGGCGGGACGGCATCCGGCGCATGTCCTTGGTGGAGGACTTCTGACCGGAGAGGTCGGTCTCGGTGATGACCGTCAGCCTGAGGCCCTCGTCCACGAAGCCGTGCTCGATCGAGCCGCAGGAGACGTGGACGACGTCCCGGGTCGGAGCCTCGGTGAGGTCGGCGACCAGCCGGGCCGGGATGCCCTCGTTGCCGAGCACCTCGGCGAGGCGGGCGGCCGGGCCGTGGCCCTCGGTCACCATGACGACCCGCCAGTCGGAGTTCAGCCGCTCCTTGGCGTCGGCGATCGCGCGGGCGGTGTCGCCCCGGTACGCCTCGACCGCGCGCATGCCGAGGCTGAGCGTGTTGGCGTCGAACTCCAGGATCTCCGGACCCGCCGAGGACGCGGAGTCGCTGGTGGCGAAGGGGCTGACGGACCACCAGGGCAGGCCGACCTCCGCCGCGTGCTCCCGCACGTCGGCCAGCGACCAGAGCGAGGCCGCCGAGACGTCGATCATCTCCAGGTCGATCGGCCGGTCGGCACCGGCGGCGGCGGCCACCCAGGAGGCGTGCAGGAACTCCTGACTGGTCGCCACCAGGTCGGCCGCCCGGGTCCGCACCCGCTCGGGATCGCAGACCACCGCGACCGAGCCCTGCGGCAGCACGTCGAGCAGCAGCTCCATGTCGTCCACCAGGACGGGCGCCAGCGACTCCATGCCCTCGACCGCGATGCCCTGGGCGATCTTGTCCAGGATCTCGCCCAGCTCGGGGTGGTCATGGGCCAGCGCGGCGGCACGGGCCCGGACCTCGTCGGTGAGCAGCAGCTCACGGCAGGGCGGCGCCCACAGGCCGTGCTCGGCGATCTCCAGCGACCGCTGGTCGGCGACCTTGAAGTACCGGATCTCCTCGACGTCGTCCCCCCAGAACTCGACCCGGAGCGGGTGCTCCTCGGTCGGCGGGAAGACGTCCAGGATGCCGCCGCGCACCGCGAACTCGCCGCGCTTCTCGACCAGTTCGACCCGGGCGTAGGCGGCGGCCGACAGCCTGCGGGCCACCTCCTCCAGATCGTGCTGCTCACCGCGCTGCAGGGCCACCGGCTCCAGCTCGGCCAGCCCCTTCACCTGCGGCTGGAGCACCGAGCGGACCGGCGCCACGATCACCTGGACCGGCCCCGCCGCCGCATCGTCGGCACGCGGGTGGACGATCCGACGCAGCACCGCCAGCCGACGGCCGACCGTGTCCGAACGCGGCGACAGCCGCTCGTGCGGCAGCGTCTCCCAGGCCGGGAACTCGGCCACCGCGTCGGCGGGCAGCAGCGAGCGCAGGCTGGCCGCGAGGTCCTCGGCCTCCCGGCCGGTGGCCGTCACGGCGAGCACCGGACGGCCCTGGGCACCCGCCCGGCCGGCGAGCGAGCGGGCCAGCGCCGCGATCACGAACGGCCGCGCGGCCGGCGGACCGACCAGGTCGAGATGCTGCCTGCCTCCTGCGGTGGTACCGGCAGCCGCCGCTTCGATCGCCTCGGCGAGGGCGGCATCCCGTGCGACGACATCGAGCAGTCCGGACAGGCTCATACGAGTCTCTTCTTCGTCCTGTGGCTGGAGTGCCCAGGCGCCGGACGACCGGCCGGGCAACGCGAACGGCCCGGCACGCGGCGCGCCCGGGGAACTCCAGCCTACGCCGCAGCGCCGACGCGCACGTGAAGAGCACCGCCGGGGCCCGGCCGGATCACGCTGCGGAGATCACATGAACTGGACATACTCCTGTCACTGCCTGTCCATGGTGGTCGCGCAGGATGGTGTGCGTGCCCGCCGCACCCAACCGTGGGGGATGGAGGCGGTGGCCACCGACGCACCCCGATGGGGGTCGGGAGTGCGTGGCCGGGCGACCCTGGGTGGGGGCGCCCGTGCCCATTCGCCGGGAGTCGTGGCGCCCTTTCCTGGAGGGCGCCACGAGTCCTGGCCCGCTCCGTCCGCAGCTGCGGCGGAACCGCGCGACCCGGCCGACGAAGAAGCAGTCCGGGCCTAGCGGCGGTGGACGACCTCGCTCGGGTACTCCGCACCGTCGTCCACGATCACGATCTTCGGAATGATCCGCGTCTCGGCCTCCGGCACCTTGGCGGCAGGCACGGGAGCGGCAGGCGGTGCGGCAGGCGGCGGGGTGGCCGGCCTCGGCGGGACGGCCGGCAGTGCGCGCAGCGCGGTGGTGAGCTTCTCACTGGTGGCGGGCGCCTGGACCGCGCGGGCCTGGAGCTCCCGGGTCATGGCCTCGGCCGGCTCCGGGGCCGGGTGTGCCGGTTCGACGGCGGCCTGCTGCGGTGCGGCCGGCTGCGGTACGGGGGCCGGCTCCAGCGCCCGTACGGCCGAGGCCCCCTCGACGGCGCCGACCGCCGCACCGGTCAGCGCGGCCAGGGTCTGCTTGATGTGGTCCAGGTGCTGCTGGACCTGCTCCTGGCGCTCGGCGAACTCCAGCTGCTCGCGTTCGCTCGCCGCCTGGATCCGCTCGGCCTCCCGGCGGGCCTCGGCGAGCAGCCGGTCGGCCTCGACCTGGGCCTCCGCGTCGGTGCTGCGGATCTCGGCCAGCACCTCCTCGCGGTACTGCTCGGCCTCCTTGAGCCGGCGCTCCGCGATGGCGGCGATCTTCTCGTCCTCGGCGTCCGCCCTGGACTCGGCGGCGGCGAACATCTCGTCCGCGCGGCGCCGCAGCTCGGCCAGCTTGGCCTCGGCCCGCTCCTCCGCCTCGGCCGCGCTCACCCGGACCTTGGCGGCCTCCGCCGTGGCGATGTCCCGGGTGCTGCGGGAGTCGCGGTCGGCCTCGGCACGCAGCCGCCCGGCCTCGGCGCGGGTGCCCTCCTCGGTGCGGCCGGCGGCCTGGTCGGCCTCGTCGCGGGTGCTGGTGGAGAACTCCCGCGCCTCGGTGGCGGCCTGCTGTCCCGCCTCGTACGCGTCGTCCCTGGCGTCCTCGGCGGCGCGCTCGGCGGACTCCCGGACGGCGATGGACTCCGCTTCGGCGATGGCCATCAGCCGGGCGGCCTGCTCGCTGAGGCCGGAGTAGTCGGGTTCGGGGGCGTCGGCGGCGGCCTGGACGATGTCCGTGAGCCGCTTCTCCATCTCGCGGATGCCCGAGCCGAGCACGCTGAGCCGTTCCCAGGCCCGGTCCCGCTCGGACGTCAGGGACACCAGTGCCCGCTCGACCTGGTCGGGCGCGTACCCGCGCCGGGTCAGCATGAACCCGTGCTGGGAGACGGCATCGCTCATGGGCTCTTCCCCTCGTGCTCGCGGGCTGCGCAGCCCATGGTCGGACGTGGACGAGGACGGCACCGGTCGGCCCATCCTCTTGAGCTATTTTGCGCAGATAGGGAGGAAACCCAAACAGGACAGCGCCGCTCGACCGCGTGAACGACCACCCCGATCGGCCCTGTCTCGACGGCTCGAAACCTCCCGCGCACCGCGCATGACCAGTAAGGACGCCGCACGGCCCACGGACGGTTCCGCAGCTGTCGATGGCCCGTCACCGGTGTCCTGAACCGGTCCCTGCGCACCGCACGGGGACGGGCCGCGCCGGGGATCCGGCACGGCCCGTCAACCTCGGCACCGGGACCGCGAGGTCAGAGAATGCCGTCCCAGAACTGTTCGAGCAGCACGCCCCACCAGGTCTCCGGCGACTGGAGGGCGGCCGGGTCGATGGCGAGGAGCTGGGCCTGGAAGTCGGTGGTCCACCGGCCCGCCTGGTCCGGTGTCAGCCCGTGGCGCAGGCGCCACATCCGGCCGAGCAGAGCCAGGCTGCGGACGAACTCCGGCACCCCGCTGTTGACGAAGCGCGGCGGCTCGCCGCCCGGCTCGATCTCGACCGCGACCACCGCTGCCGTGCCGTACTGCACACAGAGCTGGCGGCCGTAGTCGTTGCCGAACACCAGGTAGCCGCCGAAGTCCGGCCCGGGCGGCAGCCCGCGCTCGGCCGCCAGCTCGGCCAGGGTCGGGATGGGCCGCCCCTCCTGCGCGTGGGCCCAGAAGAACGGGGCGAAGTCACGCGGCAGCCCGGCCCACACCAGGGTGTGCGCCACCGCCTCGGGCACGCCCTGCCGGGAGACCGCGCGCTGCTCGAAGCGGAACACCCCGGGCCCGAAGGACTGCCCGAGCTCGCCCGCCAGCTGCTGCGGAGCGAGCGGCGGCAGCGGCGGCACACTGCCGGGCGGCGGCAGCGGCGCGCGGACCGGCCGCGGACGCTGCGGAGCCGCGGCCAGCTGGTGCAGCTGGTCGACGTGGTCCACCAGCACCGCCATGCCCGCCTGCCGCGACTGGTGGTCCCGGCCGTACGGGGCGGTGTGGCTGAGCCTGACGTTCGGCCAGGAGGCTCGCACCATCCGGGCGCAGTAGCCGCCGGGGACGTCGCAGAGCTCCAGGTCGGTGTGGAGTTCGAGCACCTGGTCCGGCGGGACGTTGAGGCGGCGCAGCTCGTGCATCGCCTTCCACTCCGGGTGCGGGGTGCCGGGCTCGCTGCGGTGGATCAGCTTCTGCTCGGAGCCGTCCGGTCCTCGGTAGCTGACCACGGCCACCGTGCCGGGCCCGATCGACGGCACCCCGGGGACACCCGGCGCGGCCGGCGCCGAAGGCGCGGGCACCACCGGCGGCGGGGGTACCGCAGGTCCGGGCGCACCCGGCGCCCCGACGGCCGGGTAGCCGTAGCCGACGCCCGGCACCGGGACGGGCCCCGGCGGGGGCGGGGCGGGCGGCATCCCGGGCACCCCGGGCAGCCCCGCAGCAGGGGGCACTCCCGGCGTGCCGGGAGCACCGGGCAGCCCCGGTCCGGTCGGCAGGCCGGGTGGCGGGACGGCCGGGCCGCCGTGCGGCGGTGTGCCGTGCGCGTGCGGCGGGGGCGGCATCTCGATCGCGTGCGCCAGCTGGGTCGCCTCGTACGCGATGCCCGCTGCGGCCTGGTTCGCAGCCGGCGGCGCAGGGGCGGCCGGGACGGCGGCCGGCTGGGCGCCCCCGCCCCGCAGCTCGGCCGGCGGCGGGGGCGGCGGTGCGCCCGGCGCGGAACGGCCTGCCGCACCGGCGGCGGGCGGGCCGCCCGGGGCGTGCCGCAACTCGGCCGGCGGAGGCGGCGGCGGTGAGCTCGGCCCCCGGCCGCCGGCCCCGGGGCCGGCCGGACCGGCCGGCGCGCCGCGCAGTTCGGCGGGTGGTGGCGGCGGCGGTGCACCGGGGGCGGCACGGCCCCCCGCACCGGCGGCGGACGGCCCCTCGGGCGCACCGGGCCCACCGGGCAGCCCCGGAGCTCCGGGCAGGCCCATCAGACCCGGCGCGCCGTCGGACGCGAGCATCGTGGGCGCGTACTCGATCCCCGGGCCCCCGGCGGCTCCGGCCGCGGCCGGACCACTCACCGGCGGACCAGCCACCGGCGGCGGACCCGCCTGCGCAGGCCGCCCGTCGGGGGCGGGGGCACCCTGCGGGTCTCCGGGAAGAAGACCCTCGGGGAAGGGGATGGTGGCGCCCCCCGGCGGCACGGGGGCGTGCGGGAACGGCGGCGCGCCCGCTGCCGGGACACCGGACGCCGGAGCACCCCCGGACTCGGCCGGACCGGGCGGCGTGAGCATGGTCGGGGCGCTGCCCGCCGGACGGCCGGAGGCAGGCGGGGCGGTCAGGTGCACCGGCTGCGCGGGCGGCGGGAGCGGCGCTCCCCCGTAGCCGCCGGACCCGGCCGGCTCGCCGAGCCGCGCGGACTCCGCCGCGATCGCCGCCTGCCCGGCCTCCTGGAGCCACTGCGGGGGGGTGAGCAGGAAGGACGTCGCCTCGACGGTCCCGCGTACGGGCTTGGCCGCCCCGGCCGGGTTGGGGGCGGTCTCCCCGCCGTACAACTCCTCGTACTGGCGGACCACCTCGTTGACGGGCAGCGGCGGCCAGAGCGTGCTGGCGCCGCTCTCCCGCGCGATCACCATCCGGATCTCCGTGCCCGGTCCGCCCGAGCCGCCTGCGGTGTCCGACGGACCGCTGGCCCGGTCCACCGCCCAGCAGACGAAGCCCAGGTCGAACTCCCGCACCCGGACCTCGCGCTGCTGCGAGCGCGGCACCCCCGCGTTGATCCAGTCGTCGGCCAGTTCCTGCGCCTGCGCGTACGTCACCACGCCAGGTCCACCCCTTCAGTCCTCCTGCTGCCCGTGCCCGTACGCAGCATCAGTTCACCGGTACGGCCCGGGCGAACCCGCCGTCCACCATCATTCCCGCCACGGTCTCCAGTTCCGGCGGGCTCCCGGCCAGCCGGAGCAGGAACTCGTCGAAGTTCGCGCCGCAGGGCAGCAGCAGCCGGGCGACCCGGTCCTCCGGGTTCTCGGGTGCGCCGCTGTCACGGGCGTCGTCGTAGAGGCAGAACCAGACCGAACCGGTCTGCTCGCCGCGCACCTTGAGCGCCAGCAGGCCGCCCTGGACGTAGGCGATGCCCAGGTAGTCCTTGGTGAGGTGGTCACGCAGGCACTTGTTCGCGTAGACCAGGTCGCGGATCCCGTACTCCTCGCTGAGCGTCAGGAACGGCTGGTCGAGCAGCAGGCCGAACTCGGTGTCCAGCGCGACCCCGGCCGGGCCGCGGCCGCCGGCCAGCTTGAGGAAGCTGCGGTAGGCGGCGGGCAGCGGGTGGCCGAGCCGCTGCTCGGCCCGCTGGACCAGGTCCTCGGTGAC
>NZ_JYJF01000539.1 GCF_000955975.1 Saccharothrix sp. ST-888 | reverse complement strand
CGCCCGCACATGGCAGCAGCAGAGCTTCAAGAACGGCGCGCGGCCGGGCGGCATCATCAACCTCGGTGACCTGGACGAAGTCACGTTCAACAAGACCGTGGCCGCGTTCCGGTGGCAGGTCGAGGGCAGGCAGAACGCGGGCCGGCACCTGCTTATCGCTGGGCAGGGAACTGACGGGGGAACCGGCGCGAAGGGCAGGTCCAACTCCGCGGTGGCGTACCGGTGTATCACCATGCTCGCGAACAACCTGGCCAGCGTCGACCTGGTCGTACGGACCCCGTCGGGTGACCTGGCTGAGCTGCACCCGCTGTCCCAGCTGTGGAACGCCAAGCCCAACGCGTCGATGCCCGCCCAGGTGCTCAA
>NZ_JYJF01000538.1 GCF_000955975.1 Saccharothrix sp. ST-888 | reverse complement strand
GGCCGGGGGCGCGGGGAACCGTTTCGCGACCGGTCCGCCTCGCCGGCGGATCGTCGCGCGGTTCCCCGCGCCCCCGGCTGCGCCGTGGACGTGCGTTGAGCCCGATGTGCGCCCAGATGTGCACGGGTGGCCCGGCCACGCTGGCCTCCCGCTTGCTCATGACGGCGCGGTGCGCAGCTAGGTCATGGTGGGCAGGTCGACGCCCTTGGCGTTCGCCACGGGGATCGCCTGCGCGGGGGCGGTGCTCGGCGTGCTGACCAAGCGGGGTGCCAACGGCTCCGGGCCCGCCGTGCACATCTAGCCGCACATCCGGCTGAGGGTACATCCACGGCCCACCCGGGGGCGCGGGGAACCGCGCGACGAT
>NZ_JYJF01000537.1 GCF_000955975.1 Saccharothrix sp. ST-888 | reverse complement strand
GCCGCCAGCGCCGCTACGGCCTGGTCACCCAGGGCTGGCGGGGCTGGGACGTGGACGTCCTGCGCGGCCGGGCGCTCGTCCTGCTGGGCGCCCTCCCGGTGGTGTACGGGCTGTAGGCGCGCCCCGCGCGCGCCCCGCACGGCTGGTGCCTGCCGGCCGCGCGCTTCGCCGGGCGGCTCCGGACCGGCCAAGGTGCTTGCCGGTACGGCCGTCCTGTTGCTGATCGGCCAGGTGCTGCGACGCCCGTTCGGGGCGCGGGTCCGGCGCGTCCGCCGCCGCTACGGCCTGGTCACCCAGGGCTGGCGCGGCTGGGCCGTGGACGTCCTGCGCGGCCTGGCGCTCGGCCTGCTGATCGCCCTCCCGG
>NZ_JYJF01000536.1 GCF_000955975.1 Saccharothrix sp. ST-888 | reverse complement strand
GGGTGCTGCGGCATCTGGGCGCGGTGCAGCTGGACACCATCTCCGTGCTGGCCCGCTCGCACGAACTCGACCCCTACGCGCGCCCCCGCCCGCGTACGGGACCAGTTCGTGCGAGCGGGCCAGCACGGAGATGGTGGCGAGCTGAACCGCGTCCAGATGCAGCAGCAGACCGCCCACGCCGGCCGGTCGATCGGGCACTGGCCTTCGGCGACTTGTTCTGCACCGAGCGGCGCAGCTTGAAGCGGGTGTACGAGCTCGCCGAACAGTCCATCCCGGCCGATCTGTTCGGCCAGGAGCCGACCGACGCCGAGTGCCTGCGCAGACTTGTCGCCCAGGCCGGCGCCGCCCTCGGGGTGGCCACCAG
>NZ_JYJF01000535.1 GCF_000955975.1 Saccharothrix sp. ST-888 | reverse complement strand
CAGATGAAGTCGGGGGTTTTGAAGCCGAAGCTCAGGCCCGAATCGGTGGCGCAGCGGCCCCAGTACGTTCCCACCCAGCCGCAGTAGGGACCGGCGTAGCTGTGGCAGGGGGGCGCTGACCCCTGCGGACCCGGAGTCGTGAAGGGGAGCTGTGGTGATTCGGCTTCGATCCGGGAGGCGCCGGCGGCGCTGACCATGCCGACCTGCGTGGCGTCGGAAGCCTGGGACGTCCAATCCGGAAAGAAGGGGGGCAGGCCGAAGGCGGAGGCGGAAGCCGCCACCGTTGAAGCAACGAAAGCGCAGCGGGTGAGGCGCATGACTGTTCGTCTTCGCTTTGTGGTCCGGGGCAGGTGTGAATGAACGC
>NZ_JYJF01000534.1 GCF_000955975.1 Saccharothrix sp. ST-888 | reverse complement strand
GCCCGTGTCCTGCCCGGAGAGAAAGTCCGTCATGTCGGTCACCAGCGCCCAGCAGCCGGTCGTCAGCCCAGTAGTCCGTACTCGCACGAAGCTCGCCCAGCCGGCGCTGCTGCTGATGGGCATCGTGCTGGTCGCGCTGAACATGCGGGCCTGCCTGGCCGCGAGCTCGCCGATGGTCGGTGAGATCTAGCGGACCGTCGGGCTTTCGGCGACCGCGAGCGGCCTGAGCACCACCGGTCCGGTGCTGTTCCAGGGTGTCGGCTCACCGCTCACGCCCCGCCGGACCAGGCGTTTCGGCACGGAGGGGGTGGTACTCGGCGCGGTGCTGGTGCTGGGCGCCTGATTGCTGCTGCGGGTGCTGCCC
>NZ_JYJF01000533.1 GCF_000955975.1 Saccharothrix sp. ST-888 | reverse complement strand
GGGCGAGGTAGCCGTTCGGCCAGTCGGTGGTGAGCTCCTCGACCCGGGCGGTGTACGCGGCGGTGGCGGGCAGCGGGCTGAGCCCGGCCCGCCCGCCGGGGCCGCGCAGATCCTCCAGCTCGCGTTCGAGTGCGGCCGTCCGGAACAGCGCGGGATCGCTGAAGCGGCCGCCCATCGGACGCTCCGCCCCGATGAGTACCCCGAGCGGTCCTGGCATCTCTGGTTCGTCTACCGGGCGCTGGAGGGCCGGGCCGCCGACCTGGCGCAGCATCCGGTGGTCGGCCCGTTCATCGATCCCGCGCTGTTCCGTACGGCCGCACTCGAACGCGATCTGGAGCATCTGCGCGGCCCCGGCTGGCGGGCCG
>NZ_JYJF01000532.1 GCF_000955975.1 Saccharothrix sp. ST-888 | reverse complement strand
GCGGCCTCGGTGTTTTCGCTGATCTCTCTCGCGCGCGCCCGAAGTGCCGGACTGTCAGCCACCACTCGCCAGAAGTCCGCCGCTGCGGGGTTGAGCCCGAGCGTCGGCTCGCCGCGCTCCAAGGCCGCCATGAGGTCTGCCCGGACCGCGCCGACAGCCGACTGCTCAGGAGGCGCACTGTGGACGACTTGGGCCAGCCGCTGCTCCACGTCGGCCTGCCGGTCGAAGAGCAGATCCTCCTTGGCCGGGAAGTAGTTGAAGACCGTGTTGACCGCGACCCCAGCGGCGCGGGCCACCTCCGCGACGGTGACCCGGTCGAAGCCGCGCTCGGCGAAGAGTCCGAAGGCGGCATCCGCGATGGCAGT
>NZ_JYJF01000531.1 GCF_000955975.1 Saccharothrix sp. ST-888 | reverse complement strand
CCACCCCGTCCGCGTCCTGGCCGCTCCTGATCCACCTCCGCCGCTGGTCGGACTGCTTGAGCTCCGTGATGCCTTACTTGCCGTGACGTACGCGGCCTAGCCCCGCCAGCTGAGCCCGCGACGGCTCGCCTTCCGGCGACCTCCCCTCGCCGACGCGACGCACCCTGCGCGGGCGAGCCTGGGAGCGTGGGGCGGGAGAGATCGGCCGGGTGGCGCTGCAGGCTGGCGGTCCGCGGTCCGGGCTCGTGGAGCGGGTCCACGGCCAGCTGCTCCTTGACGGCGCGGTCCGTGCGCGGGGTGAGCGGCGCCTCGGTGGTCATGGCATCGCGTCCTTCGCAAGCGATCTGTTAGGCTGCCTGGCTCAC
>NZ_JYJF01000530.1 GCF_000955975.1 Saccharothrix sp. ST-888 | reverse complement strand
CTCTTGACCGGGCGGCCCTCCGGGGCGCCGGCCCTGGCCACGGCGGAGGGTGAGGCCACGGGCCCTCCTGTCTGCTCGGCGGTACAGGCGTGGGGGGGGCGGGTTCTTCTTCTGGTCGGCCCCCAGGGGGGTGGGGGCGGCGCGCTGCTGGCACGCCTCGCCCGACTCGCCGTGGCGGACGGCGGGTAAAGCCCCGCCGAAGCGAATCACCCCCGGGCGGCTGGTTTCCGCGCGCGCCGCGGGCCGGGAGGGGGGGTCGCCGGCGGCCGGGCGGTGCCCGCGGCCCGCGGGGGGGCGCGGGGCCGCGTGGGCGCGCCCGCCGCCGCCTGTACCGCCGAGCAGACAGGAGGGCCCGTGGCCTCACC
>NZ_JYJF01000054.1 GCF_000955975.1 Saccharothrix sp. ST-888 | reverse complement strand
GGCCGCGCCCGGCGCCGCTCGCGGCCGACCGGGACCCCTCGCTCCACCAGCAGCCAGGCCCAGCTGGTCAGGGCGATCCGGTAGATCCGTCGGGAGCCCTCGCCGAGCTCGGCGGCGGCGAGGTACCGCTCGACGGCGACCGAGTATTCGACCGGCTGCATCAATCCCCCTTTTCCGCAGTAAAAACCTGCCTGAAGTACACCACAGCGTCCCATCCGATCGGGAGGCAATCACTGGTCAGAGGTATTTCCACCAGCTATTTACTGCGGCAATTCCCCATCTCGGAGAAATTGCCTCCGAAAGGCTCAACTTTTTCACCGGAAACCTTGTGCCGCCCGGAGCACCGACGGCAGACTGCCGCTCATGGCAACGGAAACGAAGCCGGTCCGGGAGCCGAAACCCACCCTCCGGGACCGGTTGTCAGTGCTGTCCGAACGCGACTTCCGCCGGTTCTTCGTCGGCTACGCGACCTCGCTGTTCGGGTCGTCGATGGCGCCCGTCGCGGTGGCCTTCGCCGTCCTCGACAGCGGGGATGGCGGCTCCGAACTCGGCTGGGTGATGGCGTCCAGGATCCTGCCGATCGTGCTGGTGCTGCTGGCGGGCGGGGTGGTCGCCGACCGGCTGGGCGGCAAGCGCGTGATGCTCGCGGCGGATCTGCTCCGGCTCGCCACTCAGGCGGCGTTCGCCGCCGTCCTGATGGCGGGACATCCGCCGCTGTGGGCCATGGTGGCGCTGGTCGGTGTCTGGGGTGTCGGGGAGGGGTTCTTCCTCCCCGCGCTGGGCGCGCTGATCCCGGACCTGGTCAGCCGCGAGCGCGGTCTCGCCGACGCCAACACGCTGCTGGGACTGGCCAGATCGGCGAGCACCGTCGCCGGACCTGCGGTCGCCGGAATCCTCACGGCCACCCTGGGGCCCGCCTCGGTACTGACCGTGGACGCGGTCACCTACGCGGTCGGCGCGCTGGCCCTGGCCCGGCTCACCGTTCCGCTGCGCAGGGCGGAGACCGGGGCGGAACGGCACTCCGTGCCGGCCGAACTCAAGGCGGGCTGGTCGGAGTTCCGCTCGCGGACCTGGCTCTGGACCACCACGGTCCAGATGGGGCTGTTCAATCTGCTGGTCTGGGCACCCTTCCTGATCCTCGGTCCCCTCACCGCGCAGCAGCGCCTGGGCGGCGCGCGGTCCTGGGGCCTGGTCATGGCCCTCTACGGCGCCGGGGCCGTCCTCGGCGGACTGGCCATGCTCGGCCGCCGGCCGCGCCGCCCCCTGGTGGTGGCCGTGCTCGGCACCCTGGGCTGGGCCCTGCCGTCGGCGGCACTGGCCGCCCGGCTGCCGCTGCTCTGGACGGCCTTCGCCGCACTGCTGGCGGGCGGCACCGCCGCGGTCGTCGACACGCTCTTCACCACGACGACCCAGCAGAACGTCCCACCCGACGTGCGGGCCCGGATCAACTCCTTCGGGGCCCTGGGGGCATTCGTCCTCGGCCCGGTCGGCCTGGCACTCGCCGGCCCGATCGCCGCCCACAGCGGTACCTCGGCGGTGCTCGGCTTCGGCGCCCTGTGGCAACTGGCGGCAGCCGCCGCCGTCCTGGCGGTCCCGTCCGTACGCAGGATTCGCGGTGCCGACACCCAGACCCGACCCGACCCGTCGACCTGACCGATCAACCCGACCCGTCAACCCGACCCGTCAACCCGGCACTTCGACCGGACCCGCTGCCCGCGCCCCGGACCTGCACGGCTGCCGTTGCACCGCAGCCCCGCCGATCACCGTAAGGACTCCCCCTCTAAACTCGGCGCGTGCTTACCCCGGACAGCCGAGCTGCCGATCCGACCGTCGCGCCCGGGCACCCGCCCGAGCACCCGCCCGAAGGCGGGACCGCACCGCGGGCGGCAGGCGGCAGACGGCGCGTCGGCTCGCTGGAACTGGTGGTCGTCGGGCTGGCGGGACTGCTGCTCGCCCAGCGGCTCTCGGGCGGCTGGACCGGACCCCCGTGGCTGCAGGCCTGGACCACGGTGTTCGTCGCGATCTGTGTCCAGGCGCTGCCGTTCCTGCTGTTCGGCACGGTGCTCTCGGCCGTCATCGCGGCCTTCGTCCCGGCCTCGTTCCTGCAACGGGCCCTGCCGCGCAACCCACTGCTCGCGGTACCGGTCGCGGGCGTGGCGGGGGTGGTGCTGCCGGGCTGCGAGTGCGCCTCGGTGCCGGTGGCGGACCGGCTGATCGCCCGCGGCGTGGCCCCGGCGGCGGCGCTGGCCTTCCTGCTCTCCTCGCCCGCGATCAACCCGGTGGTGCTCGCCGCGACCGCGGTCGCCTTCCGGGGGCATCCGGAGATGGTGCTGGCCCGGTTCCTCGCCTCGCTGGCGACGGCGGTGGTCATGGGGCTGCTCTGGGCTCGGTTCGGACGGCCGGAGTGGCTCCGGCCCCGGACCCGGCGCGAAGTGCCGTCGGAGTCCGGCCGGTTCGCGGTGTTCCGCTCGACCCTGGAGCACGACCTGCTGCACGCGGGCGGGTTCCTGGTGATCGGGGGGATCACGGCGGCCACCCTCAACGTGCTGGTCCCCCGCGACGTGCTGAAGGGCGCGGCCGGCGTACCCGGGGTGTCCGTCCTGGTCCTCGCGCTGCTCGCGGTGGTGCTGGCGGTCTGCTCGGAGGCGGACGCCTTCGTCGCCGCCAGTCTCAGCGTCTTCCCGCCCGCCGCCCGGCTGGCCTTCATGGTGGTGGGCCCGATGGTGGACACCAAACTCATCGCCCTCCAAGCCGGAACCTTCGGGCGGGCGTTCGCGTGGCGGTTCTCGGCCGCCACCTTCCTGGTCGCGGTGGCCACCTCGACACTGCTCGGGTGGTGGCTGCTGTGAGGCGCGAGGTCCAGGCGATCCTGCTGGTGCTGCTGGGTACCGCACTGCTGCGCATCTCGCTCTTCAGCGACAGCTACCTCAGGTACGTCCGGGCGGCGCTGCAGCCGTACCTGGTCGCGACCGGGGTGGTGCTGGTGCTGCTCGGCGTGGCGAGCGCGATCGCGACCGTACGGGCCCTGCGCACCGACTCCAACCCCGACCCCGCAGAGAGCAACCACCCCGACCACCCCGACCACCAGGCAGCCCCCGACGAGCACCACGGTCACAGCCACCACGGCGGCCCCCGGATCGCCTGGCTGCTGATGCTCCCGGTGCTGGCCATCGTGCTGATCGCGCCCCCGGCCCTGGGCTCGTACACCGCGCAGCGGTCGGAGAGCACCACGGTCAAGCCCGCCGGTACCGAGCCGACGTTCCCGCCGCTGCCGGCCGGGGACCCGCTGAGCATGACGCTGGCCTCGTTCGACGTCCGCGCGGTCTGGGACACCGCCGCGCCGCTGCGGGGCCGCCGGGTGAAGCTCGTCGGCTTCGCCACGTCCAGGAAGGGCGGCGGCTGGTACCTGACCAGGCTGACCATCAGCTGCTGCGCCGCCGACGCGCTGACCTCCAAGGTGGAGATCCGGGGCAGCGCCACCCAGGCTCCGCCGCCCGGCAGTTGGGTGGAGGTGGTCGGCGTCTGGCAGCCGGACGGCCGGACGGCTCAGGACGACACGATCCCGGCACTGACGGCTGCCCAGGTGACCCGGATTCCGGAACCACGGGATCCGTACGAATGACCTGAACCCGTACGTCCGCCGGTCGTCTCCCGCCCGCCTCTCTGTTGCCGCCTCGACACATAACAGTCGAAGTGTTCTCATAATTCCACTGTAAGACTGAATTTCCGAACATCATCTGACCGTCATTCGGGGAAACGGGGGCGACGGTGCGGACTGCTCGCGGCGCGGCCATTCTGCTTGCAGTGGGGGTCGTAGCGGCCCTTGCCCTGGCCACAGGGGGCTCCGGCTCACCGGACAGACCGACTGCGGCGGATGCGGCTCCCCCGAACCCGGGGGCGACCCCGTCCGGCGGCCCGAGCCCGTCGCCGAGCTGGGACGGCAAGGTGAAGGTGCTCGGCGACGGTTCGACCTCCGACACCGGGCCGCAGCCCAAGCAGCCCAAGCCCGAGAAGCTGAAGCCCGGTGAGAAGCCGCCGCAGTTCGTGGTGTTCTCCTGGGACGGCGCGCTGGAGAACGACGACCACCTGTTCTCCCGCTTCCGCGAACTGGGTGAGCAGAACAACGCCCAGATGACGTTCTTCCTGAGCGGCATCTACACGGTGCCGAACTCCAAGCGGGCGCTCTACCACCCGCCGCAGCACGATGTCGGCAGTGCCGCCATCGACTTCCCCACGGAGCCCCACATCAAGGAGACCCTGGAGCAGGTGCGCCAGGCGTGGCTGGACGGGGACGAGATCGGCACCCACTTCAACGGCCACTTCTGCGGCGCCAAGGGCGGCGGCGACTGGAGCACCCAGGAGTGGCAGAGCGAGCTCGACCAGGCGGTCTCCTTCGTGACCAACTGGAAGACCAACACCGGCTTCAAGGACATCCCGCCGCTGCCGTTCGACTACACCAAGGAGCTGGTCGGCGGCCGCGCCCCCTGCCTGGAGGGCCAGAAGACCCTGCTCCCCGCCGAGAAGGCAGCGGGCTGGCGCTACGACGCCAGCTCTCCGGGCGAACTCCAGGTCTGGCCCACGAAGAAGGACGGCATCTGGAACTTCCCGCTCCAGCTGCTGCCCTACCCCAACAAGCCGGTCCAGGTCCTGTCGATGGACTTCAACTTCCTCGCCAACCAGTCCGGTGACAACACCCAGGGCGACCCGAAGAAGTACGCCGCCTGGGAGAAGGAGACCCGCGACGGCTACCTCAACGGCTTCGAGCGGGTCTACAACGGCAGCCGGGCGCCGCTCTTCATCGGGAACCACTTCGAGACCTGGAACGGCGGCATCTACATGCAGGCCATCGAGGACGTGATGAAGAGCGTCTGCAAGCGGGACGGCGTCCGCTGCGTGTCCTTCCGCCAGCTCGCCGACTGGCTGGACGTCCAGGACCCGAAGGTGCTCGACAAGCTGCGCCAGCTGGACCCGGGGCAGCCCGCCGACTGGTCGCGCCTCACCAAGTAGCCACTGCCAACCAGCCCCTGCCCCAAGCAGCCGCTGGTCAAGCAGCCGCTGCCCGAGCGGTCCTCGCCCCGGGCAGCGGCTGCTCCCCCGCGGTCACCGCCCGCCGCCGACCGCCTTCATGTACGAGGTCCAGACCTGGGTCGGCAGCGCGGAGTCCGGGGTCTCCGGGCTCGCGCCGCCGACCCCCTCCAGCGAGAGCAGCTTCAGGTCCTTCAGGTCCGTCCGGAAGAGCGTGACGGCCGTGGACAGCTGGCCGTTGTAGCCGACGAACCAGCCCGCGGTGCGGTCCATGGTGGTCCCGGGCTTCCCGGCCATCCCGGGACCGGCCGCGGCGGCCGCCTTGGCGCTCCCGGTACGGACCGCGCCCTTGAGCGCCGTGTCGACGTCACCGGCGACCTTCGGCGTCAGCGCCTGGGCGGCGGCCGGCAGGCGCAGCGCGATCGGCGCGCCGTTCCGGGTGATCTTGAGCACCGAGTACGGGTCCGTGTGCCGGCCGCCGCCGTCGAAGGCCGCGTAGGCGTCGGCGGCCCTGACCGCACTCGGGGTGGAGTTGCCGACCGCGTAGGAGGGCACCATCTCGCCCATGCTGTCCGGCAGCAGGCCCAGGTCGGTGGCGGTCTTCTGCACCCGGTCCAGGCCGACGTCCATGCCGAGCTGCGTCATCGGTCCGTTGACGGACTGCTCGACGGCGGTCCGCAGGCTGATCGAACCCCAGTCCCGCTTGGGGTCGTTGGCGGTCTTCACGATCTTCCCGTCCCGCCCCCAGTACGGCCCCTCCGGGGTCATCACGTTCACGCCGTCGTTGCCGTTGTAGGTGGTGGTCGGGAGCACCGGGCTCCGGCTGCCGTCGCGCTCGCGCTGCACGCCCTGGCCGAGCCCGGCGGCGTACACCAGCGGGGTGAAGGCCGAACCGATCGGCACGTTCGAGGTGTTGGCGCTGTTGAAGCCCTGCTTCAGGTAGTCGGGTCCGCCGTACAGCGCGACGATCCGGCCGTCGGGCGCGACCGAGGCGGCACCGACCCGGACGAACTGGTCGGCGGTGCGCTGATCGGGGTCGATGTTCTTGGTGGCGTCCTGCACGGCGGCGTTCAGCGCGGCGACCTTCGGCTTCTCGAAGGTGGTGTAGATCTGGTGGCCGCCGAGGTCGAACTGGGCGGCCGTGATGTCGGTGTGGCTCTCCACGTAGGCCCTGGCCATGTCCACCAGGTACCCGACCTGGCCGCTCATCCCGGCCGACTTCGGCACCGGCTTGGGCTCCGGGAACTCCGTGTACTTGGCGCGCTCGGCCGCGGGGAGCTTCCCGACCTTCACCATCCGGTTCAGGATCCAGGACCACCGCTCCACGGCCCGCTGGCGGTTCTCCGGGCTGATCGTCGGATCGAACTGCCCCGCACCCTTCAACAGGGCCGCCAGGAACGCCCCTTCGCTCGGGTTGAGCTGTGAGACGTCCTTGCCGTAGTACGCCGCGGCGGCCCGCTCGATGCCGTAGCTGCCGCGTCCGAACCAGCTGGTGTTCAGATAGCCGGCCAGGATGTCCTGCTTGCTCATCCGCTGGTCCAGCTTGACCGCGATGACGATCTCGCTGAGCTTGCGGGAGACGTCCTGGCGCTGGTTCAGGTAGATGTTCTTGACGTACTGCTGGGTGATGGTCGAGCCGCCCTGGGTGTCACCGCCCGAACCCATCCGGTAGATCGCGCGGCCGATGCCCGTGAAGGAGACCCCGGGATCCGAGTAGAACGTCTCGTTCTCGGCGGCCAGGACGGCCCACTGCACCGACTCCGGAACCTGCCCGAGCGGGACCTCCTGCCGGTTGACCTCCCCGATGCGCGCCATCTCGGTCCCGTCGGCCCAGTAGTAGACGTTGTTCTGCTGGGTGGCGAAGGCGTTCAGGTCGTCCGGCACCTGGGTGGTCACGTAGAACCAGGTCAGGAACCCGGTCAGCGCGGCGAGCCCGGTGGCCAGCAGCAGGAGCACCTGCCGCCGCGACGGCAGCCAGCGGCGGACCCCGCTCCGGCCCCGGCGCGGGTAGTCCAGCCGACTCAGCCGCTTCAGCCACCGCCCCCGCCGTCCGGGCTTCTCCTCCTTGGTCCCGCCACCTGGGTGAGCACGCACAGTCCGGTCTCCGATTCGCTCGTGGGGACAGGCTCCCCCTATTACAGGGACGTGATGAGGGCCGCACCTCGGTTACCCGGGACAGGTGTGATGACCGTCATACTGCGGAGTCCCGCACGGCAGGAACCGGACCCGGCGGCCGAGCGTTCGCCGAGGTCGCGTGTTGAGCGTGGGCGGGCCGGGCGGGGGCGGGGAGAATTGCGGGCATGAACAACACCATTCGGCTCGCGCAGCAGCCCGAGGCCGACGAACTGCTCGGCCGCAGCCCGCTCGCCGCACTGGTCGGGATGCTGCTGGACCAGCAGGTCCCCATGGAGTGGGCGTTCTCCGGTCCGTACACGATCGCGCAGCGGCTCGGCGAGGACGACCTGGACCCGCACCGGATCGCCGCGTACGACCCGGAGGCCTTCACCGCCCTGCTCTCCGCGAAGCCCGCCGTGCACCGCTACCCGGGGTCGATGGCCAAGCGGATCCAGCAGCTCTGCCAGTACCTGGTGGAGCACTACGGCGGTGACGCGCAGGCCGTCTGGCGCGATGCGGCGTCCGGCCGGGAACTGCTCGACCGGCTCACCGCACTGCCCGGCTTCGGCAAGCAGAAGGCCCAGATCTTCCTCGCGCTGCTGGGCAAGCAGTTCGGTGTGACGCCGGACGGCTGGCGCGAGGCTGCGGGCCTGTACGGCGAGGCCGGCAGCTACCGCTCGGTGGCGGACATCACCGGGCCGGAGTCGCTGGACAAGGTCCGTGCCCACAAGCAGCAGGCCAAGCGGGAGGCGAAGGAGGCCAAGGAGGCCAAGGCAGCCCCGGCCGCGAAGAAGACCACCGCGAAAACATCGGCCGCCGCTCGGAAGAAGGCGTGACCCGGTCGGGTCAGGCCGACCTCCGGTACGCGTAACGGCCCCGGATCTCCCGGTTGAAGTACCCGCCCAGGCTGGACGCGCCGAGCAGCTCCCGGTGGACCCGCCGAGGCACCGCCGTGTACCGGTAGACGGCACCGCTCACGAACTCGATCTCCAGCACGTCCGCCTCGGCGTCGTGACCGACCGACCGGAGACATGAGGAAACGACATGATCGCGTATCACCGTTCCATCCTGTGCCCGCTCCCCGCGGAGCGCGCGGCATGAGGCTCAGCCCGGTGCACGAGCTGCTGCTCTCCGACGTGTTGGCGGTCGGCGCACCGTACGCGTTCGCGCTCGGCGGCGGCTGCGCGGTCCTGGTGCACGGGCTGGTCGAGCGGCCGGCGCAGGCCCTGGGGGTGGCCACCGAGAGCCCGGTGCCGATGGCGGAGATCGCGGCGGAGATCGGCGCGGGGCTGGCCGGGGTCGGGTGGACGGTGCGGCAGTTGGAGTGCGGCGCGGTGTCGGCCCGGCTCTCCGTGTCGGACCCGGTGAGCGCGGAGGGGAGCGAGATCGAGCTGCTCAAGGAGGTGTTCTGGCGCCCTCCGGTGCAGACCGGGTACGGCCCGGTGCTGGCACTCGAGGACGTGGTCGGCACCAGGGTCCGCGCGCTGGCCGACCGGGGCCTGGCCCGCGACCTGATCGACGTGCACGCGGCCGCGGACCGGTGGAGCCACCCCGAGCTGGAGGAGCTCGGACGCCGGCACGCCCGGGGCGAGTTCGACCTCACCGAACTCCAGGCCCGGCTCGCCAGGGCGGACTGGATCGACGACCGCGAGTTCGCGGCGTACGGCCTCGGCGAGGACGACCGGGCCGGGCTGCGCGCCTGGGCGCAGTCCTGGGTCGACGACATCGCCGAACGCCTCATGGAGGAGGCCCCGCCCCAGGACGACGGGGACGAGGACGGCACGACCGCCGGTGATCCGACGGCCGAGCCGGGCTGACCCACCGCAGCGCACCCGGCGACGGCGCCACCGCCACGCCCGGCCCGGCTTCGAACTCGCCGGTCAGCGACCGGAGTTCCGGTAGAACGGAGCGTCGTCCGGCCCGATGTACTCGGGGCGGTACCAGGTCGAGGGACGCATCGCCGTACGCACCTCCCGGTCCACGCCGAGCACCGAGGCGAACAGTGCCATCCGCATCGGGATACCGGCGTCGGTCTGCCGGAAGATCGCCAGCCGCGGGTCCCGGTTCAGGTCGGTGCTCAGGTCGTTGGCGCCCGGACGGCTGTCGCGCGGCAGCGGGTGCATGATCACCGTGTCGTCGAGGCAGACCCGGTCGACCAGCTCGCGGTCGATCCGGAACTCGTCGCTGTAGGGGAGCGGCTTGTCCGCGAAACGCTCGGTCTGCAGCCGGGTCGCGTAGACCAGGTCGGCGTCCTTGAGGCCGCTGCCCGGCTGCTCGGTCTCCTCGACCCGGTGGCCCCGGCGCACGGCCAGCTCGACCAGTTCCTGCGGCATCCGCAGCTCGGCCGGGGAGACGCAGGCGATGGTCAGGTTCTCGTACCGGGAGATCAGCTTCATCAGGGAGTGCACGGTACGACCGTGGCGCAGGTCGCCGACCAGGGCGATCCGGCGGCCGTCCATGCTCTTGCCGAGGCGGCCGAACTCGCGGTGCAGGGTGAACATGTCGAGCAGTGCCTGGGTCGGGTGCTCCCCGGCACCGTTGCCCGCGTTGATCAGCGGGACGTTGGTGGCCGCCGCGAACTCGTGGATCGAGCTGACCTCGGGGTGCCGCATGACCACCAGGTCGCAGTAGCCGCTGACCACCCGGGCGGTGTCGGCCAGCGACTCGCCCTTGGAGATCGAGGTCACCTCGGAGCCGGTGGTGCTGGTCACGGCGCCGCCGAGCCGCAGGAACGCGGTCTCGCAGCTCAGCCGGGTGCGGGTGCTCGCCTCGAAGAACAGGCTGGCCATCACCGCCCCCTCCAGCACCCGGGTCACCTGCTCGCCCCGGGCCACCGGAACCAGGACGTCGGCGAGTTCGAAGAGCCGCTCCAGTTCGTCCCGATCGAAGAGATCGCTGGACAGAATGTGCTTCCCGGTCAGTGACATGGCGGCTGTGACTTCCTCGGTAGTGCTGCTCGGCGCCGACAGTGTACTTCGCCGGACCTGCCCGGACACTGCCGAGCACTTCCCGCGGATTCCGATATCCCGGACCGGTCGAATTCCCGGCCGTCCCGAATTCGAATTCCGAATGGCGAATACGGAATCCGGGGCGGCCGGGCGGCGGCCTCAGGAGGCGTACTCGCCGGTGATCAGGGCCCGCGCGACGGTGTGGAAGGTGATGTTGAAGCCGATCGCCGACGCCGGGGTGTCCGGGGTGACGTCGAGGGCCGGGACGTCCAGCGCGTGGACCGCGAAGACGTACCGGTGGGCCGGGCCGGGCGGCGGGGCCGCACCGTCGTACTTGTGGCCGGGGAAGTCGTTGCGGCCGTGGAAGGACGCCTTGCCGGGCAGGGTGTCGTCGGAGGCCCCCGCGCCGCGCGGCAGTTCGGTGGTGTCGGCGGGCAGGTTCACGGCCAGCCAGTGCCACCAGCCGCTGCCGGTCGGCGCGTCGGGGTCGTAGCAGGTGACGGCGTAGCTCTGGGTCCCGGCGGGGGCACCCGACCAGGAGAGCTGCGGCGACTGGTTGCCACCGGAGTAGACGAAGGCGTCGGCGAGCGTGTCGCCGTCCGTCAGATCACGGCTGGTCAGCTCGAACGACGGTACCTGGGGCAGGAATTCGTACGGCAGGGGCGGACGGACGCTCATCGCAGCACCTTCTTCAACCGGCGGGGCAGTGAATCAACCACGCAGCAGTGTAGGAGGCGGCCGTAGAGTCGGAGGCATGGCCACGGACAGCTCCCCTGCACTTGACCCCGCCCGGATGATCGCCGAGGCACGGCGGGCGTTCTTCGTGATGTTCGCCCTGCTCTGCGCGGTCTGGGTGATACAGATCGCCAACTGGGCCGACGACTACCGGCTCACCGTCGACTACGGCATCGCGGCCCAGCGCCCGGGCCGCCTCGCCGACATCCTCATCGCCCCCTTCCTGCACGTCAACTGGCAGCACCTGGAAGGCAATTCCGGCCCGCTCTTCGTCTTCGGCTTCCTCGCCGCGTACCGCGGGGTGAAGAAGTTCCTCGCGCTCACCCTGCTGGTCGCGCTGACCAGCGGCGCGGCGGTCTGGGTGTTCGAGCGCGATCAGGTGGTGACGGTCGGTGCCAGCGGGGTGATCTTCGGCTACTTCGGCTACGTCGTCCTGCGCGGCCTGTTCGACCGCAACCTGATCGACAGCCTGATCGGCCTGGTGATGGGTGCCTCCTTCGCCTACATCCTCACCACCGCCGTCCCCGGCACCCCGGGCGTCAGCTGGCTGGGCCACCTGGGCGGCCTGGTCGGCGGCCTGGCGGGCGCCTGGATCTTCCGCGACCGCACCGCCACCGCCGCCCCGGCCGCCGCCGTCACGCCCGCGGCCGGCGCCACGCCCACCACGCCCGGCACACCCACCCGGAGCACCGACCCGGACCGCGCCCAGCTGCTCAAGGAGCTCGACGACCTGGGCCTCTGAGCCGCCGCCTGCCGGCCACCCGGACACCCTCGGACGCCCGCCAGGTATAGACCAATACCCGACCGTCCGGCTAGCGTGACAGCCCGTCCGCACCGCACCGTCCGCCCGGAGCCGCCCCGTGGAGTCGTCCGTCCTCGCCTTCGCCACCGATCTGATCGACGAGGGCGCCGACACCTTCTTCGGCAACCTCACCGACCGGGCCGGGGTCGGCGGCGTCACCCTCGCCTCGGTCTACCACCAGGCCCGCGACGTCTTCCCGCACAACCCGCGCCGGGTGGTCCGCTACCTGGAGCCCGGCGCCGCGTACTTCCGCCCGGACCCGGCCCGCTGGGCCGGACGGCGCCTCGTCCCCACCCCCGCCACCGCGATCGGCGAGCGCGACCCGTTCGCCGAGGCCGCCGAAGAGGCGCAGCGGCGCGGCCTCAGGCTGCACGCCTGGACGGTCTTCTGCCACAACGACCGCCTCGGCTTCAGCCACCCGGACACCGCCCCGGCCAACGCCTTCGGCGACCGCCACCTGACCGAGCTGTGCCCGGCCAACCCGGAGGTCCGCGAGTACGCCACCACCCTGGTGGCCGAGTTCGCCCGGTACGGCGTGGAGGCGATCCGCGCCGAGTCGCTGCACTTCCACGGCCTGCGCCACGGCTACCACCACGAGCGGTACTTCGAGGAGCTGGGGCCGGTCGCGGAGGCCCTGCTCGGCATCTGCTTCTGCCCGCACTGCCAGGCCGCCGCGGCCTCGGCGGGCGTTCCGGCGGCCGAGGTCCGGCGGGCCGTGCAGGACGAACTGCGCGGCCGGCTCGCGGACGAGCGCCGGGCCGCCGAGCCCGCCGCGCTGGACGAGCTGGCCGACGGCGCCCTGGCGGCCTACCTCGACGCAGCCGCCCGCTCGGTCACCTCGCTGGCCGCCGAGGTGGCCGAGGCGGCGGACCGGCACGGCATGCGGCTGAGCTTCATGGACGCCGCCGGCCCGGGAAAGGGCTGGCTGTCGGGGATCGATCTGCCCGCCCTCGCCGGGGCGGCACACCAGATCGAGACGCTCGGCTACGCGAGGACCCCGGAGGCCGTCCGCGAGAAGGTCGCCGCGTTCGCGCTGCACGGGGTGCGGCCCGAATCCATGGCGGTGATCCTCCGCCCGATGGCCGAGGACTGCGACGGCCCGGCCAACCTGGCCGCCAAGATCGACGTACTGCGTGAACTCGGCGTCCCCGAAGTCGAGTTCTACAACTACGGGCTGATGCGCCTGTCCTCGATGGACCGGATCGGCCGGGCCCTGCACGGCTGACCAGTGACATCCGTCATGCCGATCCGGTGATCCGGCGACCTGTCGTACACCGCCCGCCGCACGGCAGAATCATGGTCACCGGCGGGGCGAACGACGCGAGGCCGGGATCACAGCCTCGGGGGACCACACCATGAGCAGCACCGCCGCCACCGCCCTGCCGCAGACCGACGCCGAGCAGCTCGGCACCGCCGCCGACCCCGCGGCCGCCGAGCCGCTGCCCGAGGCCGAGCCGCTGCCGACCGTCGCCGAGATGCAGCTGCCCGCCTGGTTCTTCGGCTTCGAGGGCGTCCTGGCCGGCGCGTTCGACATCCTGCACGCCTTCCCCGGGGCCTGGCCCGCGCTGGTGGTCCTGTTCGCGGTCAACATCACCGTCTCGCTCACCATGATGCGCAAGCGGCTCAAGCTGGCGAAGATGCTCTGGCGCGGCAAGGGCACCCGCAAGGTCGCCTTCCTGCTGCTCGGCCTGCGCATCGGCAGCCACGTCCTGCTCAGCGTGATCGGCGTGGCCCTCACCTCGGCCCTGGTGCACGTCCTGTTCGCCGCGGTGATGGCCGCGCTGACCGTCGGCCTGCTGGTCTACACCCAGAAGACCGCCCTGCGCGCCCTGGTCGAGGCCGGCAAGCTCGCCGCCTGACGGACGGACCGGCCCACCCCCCTGGACCTCCCGCCGCCCGGGTGCCCACCACGGCACCCGGGCGCTGCCGTGCCCCGGCCCTTGCCACTCATCTGCGCCGTTTCGAGGTGCCGAAGATGCTGCGTGAGATCTCCCGCCCCAGCTGGGTGCCGGCCGAGCGCGCCAGCGACTTCACCGTCGGATTGCTGAGCAGCGCCCCGAGCAGTCCCCCGACCTCCTGCTGCCGCCCGACCTCCCGCCCGGCCGGTTCCCGCCGCCGCTCCGGGGCCGGCCCCGGCTCCTCCGGCGGTTGGGCCTCCCGTCGGGCCTGCTCGGCCCGGGCCGCCAGCTTCTCGTACGCCGACTCGCGGTCGACCGCGTCCCGGTAGCGCGCGGTCAGCGGCGAGGCGTCCACCGCCTCCTGCAGCACGGCGGCGTCGATCGGACCCATCAGCGACTGCGGTGCCCGCAGCCGGGTGGCCGCGACCGGTGTCGGCGCGCCCCGGGGCAGCCCTGCGGGGTCCAGTCCTGTCCGACCTCGGCCGCCCGTCCGGCCACCCGCCCGCTCGGGACTCCGGGGGCACTGATGCCGGAGACGTCCCCCTTGATGTCGGCGAGGAAGACCGGGACGTCCTGGGCCGAGAGCTGCTCGGCGATCAACTGGAGGGTCTTGGTCTTGCCGGTCCCGGTCGCGCCCGCGACCAGCCCGTGCCGGTTGAGCACCGCGAGCGGGATCCTGACCTGCGCCCCGGGGTACGCGGTACCGCCCTGGAGCACCGCACCGAGGTCGAGGGCGGGCCCGGTGAAGGCGTAGCCGTCGGCGATCTGCCGGACTGCGGCAGGCAGACCGGACGACCCGGCGGCGGACGAGTTCTCGGCGGTCATGTCTGCGGCCTCCCGGGCGGCACGGAGCGACGAAAAGACGGCAGCTGAGAAGACAAAAGCGGGCATAGACCATCAAATCCCCTCCCACTCCGGCCCGCAGGGCCGCGCCGCGCTTGCTGCGCCCCCGGGCGGCGTGACGGTAGGCTTTCCGTGTGATCTTCAAGCGCATCGGCAACGGTCGGCCGTACCCGGATCACGGCCGGATCAGCACCCGCCAGTGGGCGGACGTCGCGCCACGTCCGGTGCGGCTGGACCAGCTGGTGACCACCAAGGGGCAGCTGGACCTCGAAACCCTGCTGGCCGAGGACTCCACCTTCTACGGGGACCTGTTCGCCCACGTGGTGAAGTGGCGCGGCGACCTCTACCTGGAGGACGGGCTGCACCGCGCGGTGCGGGCCGCCCTGCAGCAGCGCCAGGTGCTGCACGCCCGCGTGCTCGAAATGGACTGACCTCGACCGGCCTCGGCAGAGCCCGGGGATCGGACGCGAACCGAACGGCGCTCACGCGCGTCCTGATCATCAGTCATCCGCAGATGGCGAGCGCTCGGGGCCCCGGTACATCCTTTCGAGTGCCCTCGTACTCCAGGTGATGATCATTTAGTACTTCGCAGCGACTCTGGCACTAATCTGCTGAATACGGATCCGTCGCTGGCCGCACCCATCAACGAGCCTGCCCTGGCACGAGGGGGAGACTGACTGTGAGCATGTTGACTCCGCAGGGGTTGAAGGGGAAGCAGTACCGGATCACCGGTAACTCCTATCCCCGCCTCGGGCGTCCGCCCCGCAAGAGCCGCAAGGTACTGGCCGTGATCGGCGCGGTGCTCGCGCTCGCCCTGATCGCGCTCGGCGGCGTCCAGCTGGTGGGGATCTTCACCGGTAAGAACAGGTCGGCCGGCGCCCAGGCCTGCGCCTCGCCCTCGGCGAACGGGAAGGCCCTCGCCGCACCGGCCGCCGTCTCCGGTTCGCCCGCCGCCTCGGGCTCCCCTGCCGCCTCCGGTTCGCCCGCCGCCTCCGGCTCTCCCTCGGGCGCGGCCGCGAGTCCCGCGAGCAGCCCGGCGAGCCCCGCCGCGACCAGTACCGCCGTCCCGCAGCCGCAGGCCGTCACGGTGAACGTCTACAACGCCACCGACAAGTCCGGCCTGGCCGCCCGCACGGCGGACGAGCTGAAGAAGCGCGGCTTCACCATCGGCAAGGTCGGCAACGCGCCGACCGCGCTGGACCGGAAGCTGCCCGGCACCGTCGAGGTGATCAGCGGCCCGGCCGGGATGGGCGCGGCCACCCTGCTCGGCGCCCAGGCCGCCGGTTCCACCGCCACCACGGACAGCCGGACCGACGCCACCGTGGACTTCGTCATCGGCGACACCTACGCCGCCCTGCTGGAGCCGGCCCAGGCCGCCGCCGCCCTCGAAGTCGCGACCAAGCCGTCCCCGTCCCCCTCCCCGGGCAGCTGCTGACCGACCGAACGGCCGAGGGCCGGCCGCACCTCTCCCCGCGGGGTGGTGCGGCCGGCCCTTCGGGCTTCGGTGCGGCGGCGGTCTTCCGGTCGGCGGAGGACGTCGGCGGAGGACTCAGCCCGCCGTGCCGTAGAGGCGGTCACCCGCGTCGCCGAGGCCCGGCACGATGTAGCCGTTCTCGTTGAGGCGCTCGTCGACGGCGGCCGTCACCACGGTGACGGGCAGGCCGGCCAGCTCCTTCTCCATGACCTCGACGCCCTCCGGCGCGGCCAGCAGCACCACGGCGGTGACATCGGTGGCGCCCCGATCGATCAGCATCCGGATCGCCGCGACCAGCGTGCCGCCGGTGGCCAGCATCGGGTCGAGGACGTAGACCTGGCGACCGGAGAGGTCGTCCGGCATCCGGGTGGCGTAGGTGGACGCCTCCAGGGTCTCCTCGTTGCGGACCATGCCGAGGAAGCCGACCTCGGCGGTCGGCAGCAGCCGGGTCATACCGTCCAGCATGCCGAGCCCGGCGCGCAGGATCGGCACCACCAGCGGTCGCGGGTAGCTCAGCCGGGTGCCGGTGGTGACGGCAACCGGGGTGGTGATCTCCACCTGGTCGGTACGGACGTCCCGGGTGGCCTCGTAGGCGAGCAGGGTGACCAGCTCGTCGGTCAGCCGCCGGAAGGTCGGGGAGTCGGTGCGCTCGTCGCGCAGGGTGGAGAGCTTGTGGGCGACCAGCGGGTGGTCGACGACGTGGAGACGCATGGTCCGACGATAACGGGCTTCGGCACATACGTACGACCCGCCACAAAGCGCCACCAATGTCCGAACCGAGACCTTTCCCGTGGTATCAACCGAACACTTCTGGGAAGGCGGACCATATGAAGAGCAACCCGGAGACCGGGCCCGGCTCGACAGACGAGTCCAAGGCCGCCCCCGAGACCCCGTCGGAGCGTCGTAGACGACGCGCCGTCTTTCTGCGCGAGCTCACCGAGGCACGCGAGCTGCGCGAGCGGGTGCAGCCCCGGCGCACGAAGGAGCGCCGGATGCGCGAGGCCATGCGGATGCGAACCTTCCGGATCTGACGGTGACTGCTCCGATCCCGCGGTCCTCGGCCGACCATTCCGACACGACCTGCGAAGACGCGCTGCCGAACACCCCCCGCAGCGGCAGCCTTTCTGTCACGATGCCGGAGGGACGGTCCGAACAGCGGACCGCCTCTGGCGCGGGGGCGGCCAGGCCGCGTTCGCCCGAGATCGCCTACAGCCGAGACCAATCTTGGGAGTGTCCCCGGTGGCGTACTTCGCTGCAGTGCTTGCTCGCACCGATGGCGGGTGGGATGTGAGCGAGACAGAACTAGACGAGGTCGAGACCCTGGCCGATCTGGCCGATCTGGCCCGCGAGGCCGCCCAGGACGACGACAGCGTCCTGGTCTTCATCGAACAGGAAGACGCGTGGTTCGCCGTCATCCGGGTGGATGGCGAGGACGACCCGCGGATCTTCGTCTCCGACGGTGCCGCCGCGGCCCGTAGCTCGTACGGCTCGGTGCTCACCGACGAGCTGGTGGACCGGGTCGGCGACAGCGACTTCGACGACGACTTCGACACCCTGGTGGCGGAGCTGGACGACGAGAGCGCCGAGAGCGAGGCCGCGGGCCAGGAGGAGGAAGAGGAGGAGGACGACGACCAGGGCGCCGCAGGGTCCGGCGGGGTGCCGGTCGGCCCGCTCGGCGACTGCGAGCTGCTGGCCGACCTCGGGATCGCCTCCGGCGAGCTGCTCGGCCTCAGCGGCGAGGGCGCCGTCCCCGGCGACGCGCTGTCCGAGATCGCCGAGGCGCTCGGCTGCGGCGAGGTCCTGGAGGCGGTGCGGTAACCGTGCCGCCGGTGTCCGACACTGGTGCCATGCAGATCGCTCCTCTCCCGGCCCCCGTACGCCCCGACCCGGTACGCGACCGCTGGACGGACCGGATGCGCCTCGCCATCGCCGAGGCCGCACTGGCCACCGCCACCGGCGACGTACCGGTCGGGGCGCTCGTGTTCGGACCCGACGGGACGGTCATCGGGCGCGGGCACAACGAGCGCGAGGCGATCGGCGATCCGACCGCGCACGCCGAGATGGTGGCGATCCGGCAGGCCGCCGAGCAGGTCGGGGAGTGGCGGCTGAGCGGTTGCACGCTGGTGGTCACCCTGGAGCCCTGCACCATGTGCGCGGGCGCCATCGTGCTCTCCCGGCTCGACCGGGTGGTCTACGGCGCTCTCGACGAGAAGGCCGGGGCGACCGGTTCGCTCTTCGACGTGGTCCGCGACCGCCGCCTCAACCACCGCCCCGAGGTCATCTGGGGCGTCCTCGCCGAGGACTGCGCCGAACAGCTGCGCGCCTTCTTCGACACCCAGCGCTGAGGGCTCCGCGATACGGATTTCGTTCCCGCCGGGACCGTCCGGTAGAGTTCCCCTCGGTAGCGTGTCCGAGCGGCCAAAGGAGCACGCCTCGAAAGCGTGTGTGGGGGCAACTCCACCGTGGGTTCGAATCCCACCGCTACCGCCATGAAGTGACAAAGGGTCCGGACTGTGACAGTCCGGGCCCTTTGTCGTACATGCAGGGGATCTATGCTGATCCCCGCATCGTCGGCACAGGGCGGGCGTGCACATGGGAGGAACCCGCTATGGAGAGCCAGATCGTTCACAAGGCCGCATTCCTGCTGCACGAGTGCAACGAGCCCGAGCAGGTCGTGGTGGAGCGACTCAAGGAGTACTTCCCCGCGCTGAGCCTGATCGAGCGCGAGCGCTACGTGTCCGAGGCCTGGGACCAGGTGCACGGCCAGGGCGTCCCCAACGCCTGAGCGGGCCCCGTCGACACCGGAGCCACTCCCGCCGGCCGGACCGGCCGGGGACCGGCGTGAGAACGGCTCCGCACTCGCCGGGTATGTACCACCATGACCCGGGGAGTGCGGAGCCGTTTCGCGACCGATGCCGGTCTCTCGGAGGGGGAGCGGTCTCCGGGGGGACGAGGCCGCTCCCCCGGCGGAGGTCCCACAACCGGCACCGCGTCGGGGGGGGAAGCCGCGGCGCCCGGTCCCACAGCGGGGAGCTCCGGATCCATGCACCTCGGATTCCTGCCAGACCCTCGGTACACCATCCATCGTGCTGCACGGATCGGACAGGGGCATCCGGAGAAAGGCCCCTGTCAGCGGGACCTTCGTCCCGTCGGGTGAACGCGCCACTCACCCGATCGGCCATCCGGTGGATAAGCTGCCGAACAGCAGCGGAGGGGCGCCCGGGGAAGGGCCGGCGGCCCATGGCAGGGAGGCAGGCCGGGGCTATGGCGCAGGCGAAGAAGATCGGCATGTACCTCCTGCTCATCTTCGTGATCTACACGATCATCACATCACCCACCAGGGCGGCGGAGCTGGTGCAGTCGGGGTTCGTGGGGATCTCGGACGCCGCCAAGGCGGTGGGGACGTTCATGACGGGGCTGGTGAACTGACCGGCGCCCCGACCGGCCCGCCCCGGGTCGGCGGCGGATACGGTGGCGGGGTTCGCCCCACCCCCCGACCGCTAGGAGCGGCACTGTGATCCGGCACCTGGTCCTCTTCAAGCTCAACGAAGGCGTCAGCAAGGACGACGAGCGCGTCCTCGCCGGCACCAAGGCCTTCGAGGAGCTCGGTCCGCTGATCCCCGAGCTGCGCGAGTGGCAGTGCGGCTGGAACATCACCGAGCGCGACATCGCGTTCGACTACGCGATCAACAGCCTGGTCGCGGACCGCGACGCCCTGCAGTCCTACCTCACCCACGAGGCGCACCAGGCCGCGGCCGCGCAGTGGCGCGAGTTCGCCACCTGGGTGATCGCCGACATCGAGGTCTGACGCACCGACAGCACGACCGGTCGTACCCGCACGACCCCCCGGCCCCCTGGCTCCCGGCGAGCCAGGGGGCCTCTGCGTGCGGGCACTGCGGGCAACAATCCGCCAACACGCCCGAATGCGGTGCTTGCCCGGACTGCGCACGACTTGTGATGCTATGACCGGTTTTGCCGGACCTGGCGAGGTGGTGAGGACGACCCAAGGACCGCGCGGCAGTGGCTCGGACCGGAATAGTCGATCAAGGGAGGGGTGACGTTCCGTGCGGACCCAGGACAGCGCGCCGGAGGCCGGCGAAGAAGGGCCACCCGGGCCCCCCGGCGGCCGGTCGGGCACCGGACGCAGCTCGGTCGACGTCAGGACGCTGACCCGGGTCCTGTTCGAGCGGTTGACCGAACTGTCGCCGGACGCTCCGGAGCGGGAGCGGGTGCGGGCCGCGCTGATCGAGATCAACATTCCCCTGGTGCGCTACGCCGCGACCCGGTTCCGCAGCCGCAACGAGCCGATGGAGGACATCGTCCAGGTCGGCACCATCGGCCTGATCAACGCGATCGACCGCTTCGACCCGACCCGGGGGGTGCAGTTCCCGACGTACGCGCTGCCGACCATCCTCGGCGAGATCAAGCGCTACTTTCGGGACAACGTCCGCACCATGCACGTACCGCGCCGCCTGCAGGAGCTGTGGGTCCAGGTCAGCGGCGCCATGGAGGAGCTGACGGTGGTGCACGGCCGGGCGCCCAAGGTGCCCGAGATCGCCGCCAACCTGCGCATCCCCGAGGAGGACGTCCGGGCCTGCCTGGACGCCGGGCGGGCCTACAACGCCGCCTCACTGGAGGCCGCCCAGGAGCACGAGGGCGGCCTGGCCCTGCTGGACCGGCTCGGCTACGAGGACTCCGCGCTGGCCGATGTCGAGCACCGGGACATGGTCCGCCACCTGCTGGTCCAACTCCCCGAGCGGGAGCGGCGGATCATCATGCTGCGATTCTTCGCCAATCTGACGCAGTCCCAGATCTCCACCGAGCTCGGCATGTCCCAGATGCACGTCTCCCGGCTACTGTCGAGAATCCTGACCCGGCTGCGGACCGGAAACTCCTGGGAGGAGTGAACCGATCCCGGTCGGGGGGTTGCTGCGCGTTACTGCGGCGTGACATCTTGCGACGGTCGGGTTTGCCGAGACACATGTTCCGGTATGGAGCTGGAGGGCCGTCCAGCCGGGAACTGCCGCTCGGTAGTGCCCGTTGTACAGTCAGTCACGAGGGGGTGGGTGCATGTCCGCAGAGCTGGGCGCTGCCGAGATCCAGGGCACGACAACAGTCGCCGAGTTTCCCGTGCAACAGAGCCATACGCCGCCGGTGTCCGAGGCGGTGGTCACATCCGAGCCGGCGCCGGAGTCGGTGTCCGCCGCGCCCGAGAACAGGGCGCTGGACACCCGGACGCTCTCCCGTTCGCTGTTCCACCGGCTGGCCACCCTGGAGCCGGGCAGCGACGAGCACACCTACGTCCGGGACACCCTGATCGAGCTCAACCTGCCGTTGGTGCGGTACGCCTCGGCGCGGTTCCGCAGCCGCAACGAGCCGATGGAGGACATCGTCCAGGTCGGCACCATCGGCCTGATCAAGGCGATCGACCGGTTCGACCCGGAGCGCGGGGTGGAGTTCCCGACGTTCGCGATGCCGACGGTGGTCGGCGAGATCAAGCGGTTCTTCCGGGACACCAGCTGGTCGGTCCGGGTGCCCAGGCGCCTGCAGGAGCTGCGGCTGGCGCTGACCAAGGCGGGCGACGAGCTCTCCCAGAAGCTCGACCGCTCCCCCACCGTGGCCGAGTTGGCCGTCTTCCTCGGCGTCAGCGAGGAAGACGTGGTCGAGGGCCTGGCGGTGGGGAACGCGTACACCGCGAGCTCGCTGGACTCCACGCCCGGCGAGGAGGAGGGCGAGGGCCCGCTGGCGGACCGGCTCGGCTACGAGGACCTGGCGCTGGAGGGGGTCGAGTACCGCGAGTCGCTCAAGCCGCTGCTGGCCAAGCTGCCGCCGCGGGAGCGGCGGATCATCATGCTGCGGTTCTTCGGCAATCTGACGCAGTCGCAGATCGGTGAGGAGATCGGCATCTCCCAGATGCACGTCTCCCGGCTGCTGACCAAGACGCTGACCCAGCTGCGCGCCGGGCTGATCAGCGAGAGCTGACCGGCCCGGCGCGGCGGCGCGCCGGTCGGTGCGCCAGCAGGTGCGCCGGTCGCGCGTCAGTCGGTGAGGAGGTTGCGCCGCAGACCGTCCAGGACGTCGTCGTCGAGGCCCAGGCCGTCCCGCCAGAAGTCCGCGAAGGACGGCCAGCCGGCCTCGACCTCGGCGAAGGCGGTCTCCAGGTAGGTGCGCTCGGCCAGGAAGACCGGGAGCAGCAGGCTGGGCTCCTTCATCAGGCCTCGGGTGCCGAAGCTGTCCACGATGTGCTCGATCAGCGCGGCGGAGCGCTCGTTGGTGAGCAGGTAGTCCTCGAAGACCGTCTCGCGGTCGACGCCGAGGGCGGTGAGCGCCAGGGCGGCGACCCAGCCGGTGCGGTCCTTGCCGGCCGAGCAGTGGAAGAGCATCGGCACGCCGTCGGGGGCGGCGAGCAGGCGCAGCACGGTGGCGAAGCGCTCACGGGCGACGGGCGAGGTGACGAACCAGCGGTACAGGCCGATCATCATCTGCTCGGCCTTGCCGTCGCCGAGGACGGCCCGCTGCCGGTCGGCGTCGCGGTCGGCGAGGGCCTCGCGCATGGCGATGTAGATGTCGAAGTCGGCGGCGAAGATCGGCACGTGGTGCAGGGTCGGGCCGCCGGCTTCGGCCGAGGGTATCGGGGCGAGCACCGCGGCATCGCCGCTGCCGTCGAGCTCGGCGACGGCCAGGCCGAGGATTCGGTCGGCGCCGGCCTCGCGGACCTCGTCCAGGCTGCGCAGGTCGACGACTCTGCGCAGGCCGCTGGCGGCCAGGACCGCCTGGTCCTGCTCGGTGGTCCGGTTCATGGCGTCGGCGCGCAGCGCGACGCCGTGGCGGACGGTGCGGCCGTCCCGGGTCCGGTAGCCACCGAGGTCGCGGGCGTTGGCCGCCCCCTTGAGGCCGAGGCTGCGGGCGGTCTCGGTGGTCTGCTGGGTCACAGGGTGTCCTCCAGGGGCACGGTCGCACGGATGGGGTGGTACGAGAGCGGGCGATGGTCTGCGGGGACGGAGTACGAAAATTCGTACGACCTGATCAGTGTATTGGGCGGCGGCCGGGGAGCACCGGGCTGTAGCGTGCCTCTTCGGGGGGAGCGGGCCGTGCCGTGCGCGGGGTCTGCCGGGCCCTCGTCCGCTGCCGCGCCGAGCCGTCCGAGGGGGTTCTGCCATGCGTCGCCGTCCGGTGTTCCACGCCGTCCTCACCGTGCTCGCCGGCGGATCGACCTGTCGGAACCGCTGATGGCGGCGCGCTTCGACAGGTGCCGGAAGAAGGGTTTCGACGCGGTCGAGCCCGATCTGCTGGACGGCTGCACCGACCGGACCGGCTTCCCGCTGACCGGCGCCGACCGGCTCCGCCACAACCGGGTGATCGCCGCCCTGGCGCACGAGCGCGGGCCGGCGGCGGCGCTGAAGAACGACCTGGAGCAGGTCCCGCAGCCGGTGGGGAGGTTCGACTTCGCGGTGGACGAGAGTTGCGCCGAGTTCGGCGAGTGCGCGCGGCTGAGCCCGTTCGTCAGGGCGGGCAAGCCGGTGCCGCACGTCGAGTACAACCTGACGACGGCGCAGTTCTGCCGCCGGACCGAGGCACTGGGCTTCAGCTCGACGGCCGAGCACCTGAAGCTGGATGCCTGGCGGCGGCCCTGCTGAGACCGGCCGCCAGGCATGGGTGATGAGCCGTCGTACCGACCTGACGGCAGGTGCGGTTACTTGACGGCAAGCCAGATCACTGCGGCCACCACGGCGACCGCCACCACGGCGATGCCGATGATCAGACCGCTGCGGTTGCTGTTGGAGGCGCTGCCGTAGGTGGACACGGAACCCGGGGCCTGGGGAGCGGGGGTCTCCTCCACGAACGCCCGGAACATCTGGGTGCTACCGGCGGGGTCGTAGTCGTTGTCAGCCATGGCAGGGACTCTAGCCAACCCGTGTGGCCGAAGGACACCCCGGACCCCGGGGAGTGAGCAGGCCCGCCACGGGCCGGGTACTGACGGCCGCTCGCACAACACGCGTACGACAGGCTCGTGAAGACTGGGCCGGGTTGGAACGCCATCGCGCGCGGATCGGGTTGAATCCGATCATGACCGATAATCACAGTGACGCTCCCCACAGGGTGACCCTCGGCACGTCGGACCTGACCGTGTCCCCGCTGGCGCTCGGCGGCAACGTCTTCGGCTGGACGGCGGACGAGGCCCAGTCGTTCGCCGTGCTCGACGCCTACACGGCAGCCGGCGGCAACTTCGTCGACACCGCCGACGTCTACTCCGCCTGGGTGCCCGGCAACGCCGGCGGCGAGTCGGAGGCCATCATCGGCAACTGGCTGCGCAGCCGGGGCAACCGCGAGGACATCGTGGTCGCCACCAAGGTGGGCCAGCACCCGGATGCCAGCGGCCTGAAGGCGTCCACCATCAAGGCCGCCACCGAGCAGTCGCTGCGCCGGCTCGGCATCGAGCGGATCGACCTGCTCTACACCCACCGCGACGACCCGCACACCCCGGTCGAGGAGTTCGTCACCGCACTCGACGAGCTGGTCCGCGAGGGCAAGGTCCGCGAGATCGCCGCCTCCAACATCAGCGCCGAGCGGCTGACCGAGGCGCTGGAGTTCTCCGCCCGCGAGGGCCTGGCCTCGTACATCGCCGTCCAGCCGCACTACAACCTGGTCTCCCGCGCCACCTACGAGGGCCCGCTCGCCGACGTGGTCGCCGCGCACGGCCTCTCCTCGGTCCCGTACTACGCGCTCGCCTCGGGCTTCCTCACCGGCAAGTACCGGCTGGACGGCGGCGCGGTGGAGAGCGCCCGCGCCCAGGGCGCCGCCCGCTACCTGGAGGACCCGCGCGGGCCCAAGGTGCTGGCGGCCCTGGACCAGGTGGCCGAGGCACACGGCGCCGAGCTCGCCTCGGTCGCGCTGGCCTGGCTCTCCGCACAGCCGACCGTCGCCGCGCCGATCGCCAGCGCGCGTACGGTCGAGCAGCTGCCCCCGCTGCTGGCGGCGGCCCGGCTGCGGCTGACGGCGGAGCAGCTCGCCCTGCTGGACTCCGTCTCCGCCTGACCCTCCCGCACGGCCGCGCAGGCTGTGGGCAGTGCCCCCGTCGGGTCTGTCCACAGCCTGTGGACTTTCCCGGGACTTTCCCGACCCCGGACCGTAGTCTTCCGTGTACGGAGTGGATTTCCGGGTGCTACGGGAGGAACCACCGATGACACGTCCGACACGCCTCTTCGCCCAGCTCTCCGCACTGGCCTCGGTCGCCGTCCTGGCACTGGGCACGGTCGCCGCCCACGCCGTCGCCGATCCCGGACCCCGCGGCCCACGTGTCCCGATCCGCTGGGCGGTGCTGGGCGACTCGTACACCGCCGGGGCGATCCCGGCCACCGGCGCCCAGGTCCCGCTCGGGGCGCCCGCCGAGGACGGGTGCCTGCGGCGGCAGTACTCCTACCCCGAGATCCTGCGGGAGCGCCTCGGCCCGCTCGTGGACCTCCGGAACGCCTCCTGCGGCGGCGCCGCCATCGCGAACGTCGCCGAGCTGCGGCAGCTGCCGATCGGCACCCACGTCCCGCAGTGGGGCCTGGAGGACCCGCACTACCCCTACCCTCCGGTCCCGTTGCAGCTGGACGCGGTCTCCCCCGGCACCGACCTCGTGACGGTGGGGATCGGCGGCAACACCCTGGCCTTCGTGGACATCCTGGGCACCTGCTACCGGCTCGGCCTGGCCGGCGGCAACACCGGGCACCCCTGCCGGGACCACTACACCTCGGGGCTCCCCGGCGAACCCGGCATCCGCGAGCGGCTCACCACCGTGGCCGCCGAGTACGGCCGCATGCTCGACCGGATCCACCGCAAGGCCCCCGGGGCCCGGGTCGTCTCGGTCGGATACCCGGCGATCTTCCCCGAGTCCGCCGCGGCGAGCTGTACCTGGGGCAGCGCCGAGACCGGCGACGCCCGGGGCCTGCTGAACTTCGGCACCATCACCTTCCAGGACCTCGACTGGCTGCGCCACGACGTGCTCGAACCCCTCAACGCCGTCATCGCCGAGCAGAGCGCCGGGCACCGGGCGGCCTTCGTCGACCTCTACAGCTCCAGCAGGGGCCACGACGTGTGCAGCACCGAGCGGTGGGTCGACGGCATCCTGAGCTCCCCGGACCCGAACGCCGTCGCCCTGATCCACCCGAACGCCGACGGTCAGCGGAACGCCGCCGCACAGGTCGAAACGGCCGTCCTCGGCGGCTTCCCGGGTTGGCCGGCCTGGGTGCGCCCCGAGGCCGGCCGAGGGACGGCGGTGGCCGGTCTCACGCGGTCCTCCCCTCCTTCTGCCCCGCCCGAGCGGCCGGGGACGGCACCGAGGCGGTGACCCCGGCGGGGGTCACGAAGGCGACCAAGAGCTGCTCCATCAGCGAGCGGCGGGTGGCCTCGTCCAGCTCGTGCGCGGTGGCCCGCTCCAGGCCCCGGACGGCGAGCGCGGCCGCCTCGACCGCATCGTCCACGAGCACCGCGCGCAGGCTCGCGTCCAGGTCGGCGAGCCGGCGCCGGCGCATGCTCTCGGCGACCTCCGGCGCATAGTCGAGGGCGAGCGGCTGGACCGAGTACACCTCCAGCCCGATCGGCGCGACCTCGGCGGCCAGCGCCCGGGTCAGCTCGTCGGCGAACCACTGCCCGTCGCGCAGCGCGGGACCTGGCGCGGCGTTGCTGTCGCAGGGCAGCGCGCTGGCGGTGCGGGTGAGTACCGCGTGCACCTGCTCGCGCAGGTACTCCTCGTGGTCGGCGACCGCCAGCACGGCACGGGCCGTGTCCTTCACCCGCCAGACGATCAGCAGCTGGACGACGATCGGCGTCCCGCTCCGGTCGGTGACGTTGACCGGCTCGCTGCGCCAGTGGCGCAGCCGTACGTCGACCTCCTGCCGGTTCAGCAGCGGGCTGACCCAGACCAGCCCGGTACGGCGTACGGTGCCCCGGTAGCGGCCCCAGCGGGTGAGCACCCGGGTCTGGCCCCCGCTGTTCACAAGCAGCCCGGCGAAGGTGACCACACCGAGCAGGGCGGCGGCACAGGCGGCGGCCAGCGCCGCGGAGTCGACCTCGGCCCGTCCGGCCCCCCTCGCGGCGGCACTGCGGAGGTCCGGCAGGGCGGCGAGCCGTGGCAGCATGCCGGTCCGGGCCAGCAGCAGGAGCAGCGCGGCAGCGGAGGTGAGCAGCGTGAGCAGGGCGATCCAGCCGGGGAAGGAACGGGCGCGGTGCTCGCGCAGTGCCTGGTCGGCCCGGGGCGGACGGCGCACCGCAGGCGTCTCGCTCGGCGCCTCGGCGGGCTCGGGCCGCTCGGGCTGCTCGGGCCGCTCGGGTCGTTCGGGTCGTTCGGGTCGTTCGGGCTGGGCCGTCCGGGCCGGATCGGCTGCGCCGGGACCGGGCGTCGCACGTCTGTCGTGCGGGTCGAGTGCGTTGTGCGGGCCGGACTGCGGCAGGGCTTCGGTGCCGGGAGCCACGGATCCGGGTGCGGCGGAGGCGCCGGCGAGCTGTTTGTGCGGATCGCCTCCGGCCGCGGCCGGATAGGGAGTCAGTGGCTGGGTCTCGGCCAGGTCCAGTTCGTCCTCGGCCAGCACCGGAGCCGCCCTGATCAGCGGTCTGACGACCGCCTCGGCGACGGCCCGGCGAAGCTGGATGGCGCCCGCCGGAGGCGGCTCGGGCCTGGACTGAGGCCAGGAATCGGGTCGTGGCGATGAATCGCGAGTGATGTCCATGCACGGATCCTCTGGGTCGGTGTGTCGCGCAACGGGCGGACCGGATCTGACAGGCGGCGCCAGACTCGGACTGGGTCGATAAAGCGTCAAATACAGCATTTGGGCACTGCGGACGGGCCAGGGCCTCGTCAGCGCCTGCGCAAGCCCGGGCCGCGGCCGACAAGCCGACGGGCGAGCAGCCCTACCCCAGCGAGGAAGAAGAGGCCGCCGCAGAGGGCACTGCGCCAGCCGCCCGTGGCCGTGCGGCGCGCGGCAACCGCTTCCGGGCTCTCCGGCAGAGCCGCGAGAGCCCGGGCCGACGACGCCGCACCCCCCTTCGGGGCCCCCGGGGATCCGGCAGAAGCGGTGCCGGCGGCCGCCCCGGGCCGCCCTGCGGTCGGGGTCGGGGCAGGGAGCTGGTTGGAGACGGGGGCGGGGCCGGATGCCGTGGGCACGGCGGCTGACGGCGCCGCCGACCTGGCGGGGGCCGGCGAGGCGGACCCGACGAGTCCGGCAGGTACGGCAGTCGGCGCGGGCGCGGCATCCTTCGTCGCGTCGGCGGTCGCGCTCGGGGCCGCGCTCTGCACGGCCGTCGCACCCGGACTCTGCGCCGAAGGTGGCGGGGCCGCCGGTGTCGGGGAGACCGGAGCGCTCGGCGTCGCGGGCGCACTCGGCGTCACCGGCGCGGCCGGGGGACGCACCTTGACCGTCACGGGCTCCCCCGTCGCGCCGTTGCCCGCCCGGTCGGTCGCGGTGACCACCACCGTGAACTCGCCCTCCGCGACGTCGCGGGTGGCCGTGCAACCCCACGTACCGTCAGCCGCCGTCTGCGCGCTGCAGAGCAGGAAGCGATCGCCGTCCTCGCCGAGCCGGGCCGTCACGGTGACCGTCGCCGCAGCCTCGGCGCGCCCGGTGAGGCGGGGTCTGGCCGTGGTCAGCAGGGCGCCCGAGGCAGGTGAGGCGAGCGTCGGGCGCTCGGGGGCGGCGGTGTCGACCACCAGGGTCACGGGTCTGCCGGGCGTGCGGTTTCCGGCCGCGTCCACGGCGGTGGCGACGACCTGGTGCTGCCCGTCGGCGAGGCTCTCGACCGGCAGACAGGACCAGGTGCGGTCGGCCGCGACCGCCGTACTGCACAGTTCGCCGGTGCGCGGGGCTCCCGGAGAGGCGGACGCCTCGGTGACGGAGACCGTGGTGCCGGGGTCGGCGGTGCCGGTGAAGAGCAGGCCGGGATCGTTGGTGAACTCGGGCAGGGCGAGCGCCGGGGCGGCCGGCGGCGCGGTCTTGACGGTGAGTTTGACGGGCTCGCCGTGCAGCACCACGCCGCCCTGGGTGGTCTCGACCGGGACGAGCCTGTGCTCGCCGGGCGCGAGCGGCCGCTCCGGCCGACAGGTCCAGGCGCCGTCGGAACCGGCCTTGGCGCGGCACAGGGTGGCGTCGCCCTCGACCACCGCCACCGCCGCGCCCGCGACGGCACCGTAGCCCCGGATCTCCGGCCGGGCCTCGGCGACCACCGTACCGGCGACCGGTCCGGTGATCTCGGGCCTGGCTGCGCCGACGGTCAGCTTGACCCGCTGGTCGAGGACCTGGCCCGAGTCGGCGAAGCCGCCCGGGCCGACCAGTTGCGAGGGGTCACGGGCGATCCGGAGCCGGGCCCAGGTCTCGCCGGAGGCGGCGTTGCCGGGGACGGTCCACTCCAGCCGGGCGGAGGTGCTTGCGGCCGGAACCTCGGCCTGCACGCGTTCGGTGGCGTCGAAGTGCCCGTTGTGGTCGAAGTCGATCCAGCCGACCAGGGTGGCGGGCCCGCTGCCCGGGTTCACCGGGACGGTGAGTTCGTAGTACCGGCCGATCGCGACCTCACCGGGGAAGGTGACGGTGGGGTCGGCGCCCTGGTACTCGGCCCGGCCCGGCTGGTTCCTGGCCGGCAGCGGGCTGGCGAACGGACTGCGGCGACTCGCACCGCGGTCGGGATCGATCAACGGCGAGGGCACGTCGTCGAGTTCGCGCGGATCCCGCAGCGTGGCCGCGCCGCTGCCGGGCTCCCGGGAGACCAGCGGCTGCCCGTTCCGTGCGATCGGCTCGGCCGGGGTCCGCCCGGGGTTGCCGGTCGTGTCCTGGCCGAGGAACAGGTCGGAGACCAGGTGCGAGGCGTTGCCGTAGCCCTGCGGTGCGGTGCCGAGCCCCTCGTCCAGCGTGACGGTGTACGCGTGCTTCAGCGCGGCGGGGGCGGTGGTGCTGCCCGCACGGGCGGTGCTGCGCTCCTCGACCCGGAAGGTGACGGTGGTGACAGTACCGGCGAGTTCGAGCGTGCCGAGTCCGTCCGTGGCGCCGTCCGCCTGGCCGTCCCCGGCGGGGGCGAGGGTGTTGCCGCTGACCGTCCAGCCCGGCCAGCCGGTGCGGCCGACCAGGCTCGGGGCGCTCGGCGAACCGCCGGTGACGGTCAGCCGGGTGGCGGTCGACGTACTGCCGCCCTTGCCCGTGGCGAGCCCCGCCAGACCGCTGAGGTGCAGCCGGGGGTTGCGCACCGCGCGGGAGAAGGACAGCTGGAGCGTGCCGAGTGTGCGCCAGGAGCCGTCGGCCTGCGGGCGTTCCTCGGCGATCCGGAAGGTCTCGGCCGGGTCCCCGGGACGCAGCCCGTCCGCATAGCCCGATGCCCCTGCCGCGGATCCGGCCGGACCGGAGGCCGATGTCCCGGAAGCCGCTGCCCCGGAAAGCCCCGAAGTGACCGGGCCGGACGCGGGAGACCCGGGTGCAGGTGGTTCGTAAGCGGAGGCTTTCCCGCCATTTCTATTACCAGCGTGCTGTGTCACACCGGAATCGGTTCCGCCTCCGGTTCCGGTTGCCGTTCGGATGGCGAGTTTTCCGGGTGCCGCCGTGGCGCTCACGCCGGGCACGGGTGAGAATTCCAGTTCCGCGGTGAGACCTGACGGCAGCGTGGCGCGGCGCTCGGCGGTCCAGGTGTCCGGACTCTGCTGCGCCCCGGCGCAGTTCGACGCGACCGTCGAGTTCCAGCCGAGCAGCAGGGTGGCGGCCAGCGCGGCGGCACCGGCCCTGCCAACTCCCTTGCGGTCGAGCGCATCGGGCCCGCACCGGCCTGAGCCGGACACTGCGGCGGCACGGGGAAACTGTCGGCTCATCCGGCTCTCCTTGCGGCATCTGCCGCCAACAGGCGGTACGGGGGACGGTCTTGACACGCCCATAACATCCGACAAAAGGGAATCACGATCGAGAGCCCGTCATACTGCGACACCTGGCTGGACGCCCGTTGCCACCCGATTGGCCGCCACCTTCCGGGCGGTGCGGAACTCCTCGGAGTCGTCGCATTCCGGCCACCGCGACAGTCGCCAACCGGTCGCTTTTGACCATGGCTTGAATATGCGTCACCTTCATCTGTTCGAATTGGACGCGGGCTCAGTAGAGTCAGCAGCCGTGACAACCGACCCAGTTCTCAGCAAGAGCGGTTTCACCCCGGTGGAACCGCACGGGCCCGAGGTCGCCGGATACGTCCACCAGCAGCTGTTCGAGCGGAATCCCGAGGTGCGCGGACCGCTCGCCCGGTACTCGGCCGAGCGGCGGGACCGGCCGTGGGCCGCGCTCGGCGCCCACGTCACCCGTCCGGAGGATTCCGAGGCACCCGCCGCCCTCCTGCGCGAGCCGGGCGCCGGGCGGGTCGGGAACGCCGGGAACAGCCTGCCGACCAAGGCGGCGGAGTCCGCGGCGGCCGACCCCGACGTCACCGGCTGAGGGCCGCCCGGTGCCCTTCGACCCTGCGGTGATCCGCGCCAGCTTCGCCGTCGTCGAGCGCCGCGCCGACCACCTGGTCACGTACTTCTACGCCCACCTGTTCGCCCACAACCCGGATGTCCGGCCGCTCTTCCCCGCCGAGCTCTCCGAGCAGCGCGAACGGCTGCTGATCGGGCCGACGGTCGGCGATGCCGTCCTGGACCCGCACTCGTCCCGTCCGCTGCTGGCCGTGGCCGGCGGGACCGGCTGGGCGCAGATCGAGTCCCTGATGGAACAGCGCGCCGCGTGGGCCGGACCCGCTCGGCCCGCCCCGGCCACGGTCTTCCTCGCCGCCCGGGACGATGCCGACCAGTACGACCTGGACACGGTCCGGGAACTGGTGGCCGGGCGATCCTGGCTGGAGGTGGTGCTGGCCGCCCCCGCCGACGGCGCCGAACGGGAGGAGGCGATCCGGCTGCTGCACGACGGGCTGCGCCGCTACGGCCTCGACCGGTACGGCGGCTGGGCCGGCCACGACATCCGCCTCAGCGGCCCGCCCGACCTCGCGCCCGGCGTCGCCCGGCTGCTGCTCGGGCTGGCCGCCGACCCCGGGCTGATCCGCCACGACCCCGTACCGCCGACCTTCAACCGGACCCGGCCGCTGACCTCGTCCGACTGGTTCCTGGACCGGCGCAACGTCCCCTGGATCAACCGCACCGACCTGGGGTGAACCGGCCGGCCGGGGTCGAACGGGCCGGGGAACGACGAAGGCCCCGGACTGTCGTCCGGGGCCTTCGGCCGGTGCGCTCAGCAGGATTCGAACCTGCAACCTCTTGATCCGTAGTCAAGTGCTCTATCCGTTGAGCTATGAGCGCTTGGGACATCCCCGAGGGGGCGCCTTCGCAGTGGTGTGGTGCGCTCAGCAGGATTCGAACCTGCAACCTCTTGATCCGTAGTCAAGTGCTCTATCCGTTGAGCTATGAGCGCTCGCCCTGTCGGCCGGGGCCAGCGGGGCGGTGCGGGGACAACATTACATGACCTGCGACCTGGGGCGAAATCCATTGCCGCCGGGCGCCCGGCGACGCCGCCAGGTGCACGAAAGGCCCCGTCGGCGTGCTGCCGACGGGGCCCTTCCGAGGCGGAGGCTGAGGGATTTGAACCCTCGATGGGCTTTAAGGCCCAAACCGCATTAGCAGTGCGGCGCCATAGACCGGACTAGGCGAAGCCTCCTCCACATGGACTGCACCGGCGGACCGGATGCACTCCGTGCGACTGCGATGATGCCACAGCCAGAGGCTCTGACACCAACCACCGCCAACGTTACTAGGCGGGTCATCCGGAGCGCAAAGAAGAATGAGATACTTCAGCCTCCCGAGGAGAGCGCGAGCCGCGAGTCGCACGCCGTGACGGCACAGCCGTCCGTGACGAAAGCCGTAAGGAGACCTGTCGACGTGAGCAGCAGGCCGATCCGAGGCGCTGCTCGCCTCGCCGCGATACTCGACGCCCTGCCCGACGCACTGTTGCTGGTCAACAGCAACGGCACCGTCGTGGACGCCAACAAGGCAGCCGTGCAGGCCATGCAGGCCCCCGGCACCTCCCTGGTCGGGCGCGGGGTGCTCGACCTGCTGCCCGAGTTCGACCCCAGCCGGATCCCCGGCTCGATGCGGCCGAAGGCGAGCGAGCCCGAGGGCCTGGACCACCCGGTCCGGATGACGGCCCGCCGGACCGACGGCAGCACCTTCCCGGTCGAGGTCTCCGGCAACGACTTCAGCGACGACGGCGCGGGCGGCGGCGGCACGGGCAGCTCGTACGGGGTCGGCTTCGACCCGTACCGGGACTCCGGGTCCAGCAGCCGGGACCTGCTGCTGCTCCTGGTCCGCGACCTCTCCAGCCGGCTCGGTGTCGAGGCCGAGCTGCGGCGGCAGCACAAGCAGACCGAGATGATCCTGCGGGCCGCCGCCGAAGGCGTGCTCGGCGTGGACCTGGACGGCCGGGTCGTCCTGGTGAACCCGGCCGCCGCGCACATCCTCGACTACCGGGCCAGCGAGCTCGGCGGCCGCGAACTGCACCCGCTCATCCAGCACTCGCAGGTGGACGGCAGCCCGCTGGCGCTGGAGGGCTCGGCGCTGCTGGACACCCTGGTCTCCGGACGCAAGCACCGGGTACGCGGCGCCGTGCTCTGGCGCAAGGACGGCACCCCGGTGACGGTGGACCTCACCACCGCGCCGGTCCGGGACGGCGAGCAGCTGGTCGGCGCGGTGATGACCTTCACCGACCGGACCAGGGAACTCGCCCTGATCGCCCGCAACGAGCACCTCACGGCGGTCCTGGAGAGCGAGCTCGGCAGCGCGCTCGGCGCCCTCCACCGCCGGATCGACGCGCTGGCGGCCGACCCCGCCGGGCAGCTCTGGCCCGAGGCCAACTGGACGCTCCACCGGCTCGCGGACGAGTGCCGGCGCTTCGGCACCCTGATAGACGGGGTGCTGACGCACCAGAAGTTCGAGAACGAGGTCGAGGCCGGGAAGCGGACGCTGGAGCGGACCTCGGTCGGCCTGGACAAGGTCGTGCAGCGGGCCGTCGAACTGGCGGGCGACCTGGTCGGTCCCGGGCGGGTCCGCTACTCGGTGCACGCCGCCGCCGTCGAGGTCACCGCCGACCGGGAACGCTTCGCCCAGGCGCTGGCCCACCTGGTGGCCGACGTCAGCGGGATCGGCCACGCGGTGGGCGGGGTCACCACCACCGGCCCGGACGGCGAGGGCGCCGAGTCCGGTGCGGTCGGTGCCACGGGTGGTCAGGTCGGGCAGCTCGGCGTGCCCGCGCTGCCTCCGGTGGGCGGCGACTCGCCGATGGTGGTGCTGGCGGCCGCGCAGCGCGGCGAGGTGGCCCGGATCGAGGTCCGCGGCCCCGCACGCTCCAGCAGCCCCGTGCACCTGCCGATCGCGCGCAGCACCGTCGAGCGGCACGGCGGCATGCTGCAGCGGCACGAACTGCCCGGCCGGGCCGGGACGACGTACGTGGTCGAGCTGCCGCTGGACCCGGCGGCGGTTGCCCGGGCGGCTGCCAAGTCGGCGGCCGACGGGGGCCGGAGCGTCCCCAAGGAGACCGACACCGCGATGCTGCCCGATCTGCCGGACGTCCCGCCCGCGCCCGGCGCGGCGGGCGGCGGCGAGGGCAGCGCGCCGGGTGCGGCGGCCAGCAGCAGTGATGGCGAGGCGGCGGGTCCGGGCGCGGGCCGGGGTACCGGTTCCGGTGGCTCCGGCAGCGGTGATGGTCGCGGCAGCGGTGGCGGTTCCGGTGGCGGTGATGGTTCCGGGGGCGGTCGCGGCGAGGTAGGCCGGGGTGCTGCGGGTTCTGACACCGACGGTGCCGGTGACAGCCTCGGCGGCGGTGCCGCCGACGACCGGTCGGCTGGGGCCGACAGGTCACGTGGGCCGATCGCGCTGGGCTCCGGTGAGCCCGCCGCAGCCGAGACGCCGGTGCCGCCGACGGCTCCGGGGACTCCTGCGGTACCCGAGGCGGCGGCAGGGGCTGAGGCCGCGGCTGCCGGGACGGAAGAGCAGCCGGTCCGGACGGGTCGCCGTCGGCGCGGGGCACCTGCGGGCGAGGCGTCCTCGGGCGCGCTGTCCCTGCCCGGGGTACCCGAGCCCGGTACGCCGCTGTACCCCGGTCTTGAGCACGCCCTGCCCGCGACCCCGGTGGCGCCGCCCGTCCCGGCCACTCCGCCGCCGACCGGACGCCGCCGCAGACTGGCCATTCCCGCGCAGCCGGAGACCCCGGCGGCGGACCCGGCAGCCCCGGAATCCCCGGCGCCCGCAGACACGGCGCCGCAGCCGGGCCGGGCACTCGCGCTCGGCCCCGGCCCGACCGCCCCGCAGTCGGCTCAGGACACACCCGAGGCTCCGGGGGATCGCCCCGGTCTCCCCGTGCCGTTCGGGCAGCCGGACGCCGCGATGGGCGGGCAGTCGGCCCTTCCCGTGCCGTTCGGGCAGGCGGGCGGCCCGGAGGCGGGTACCGGGCGGCAGGATTCGCAGGGCTCCGAGCAGCAGACGCCGGAGCACCGGGCCACCGGCGGTCAGGCGCTGCCGGTGGGCAGCGGGCTGGGCGAGCTGGCGCCGCCGCGTCCGCTCGGCGGGTTCGCCTCGGCGTTCCCGCAGGCGTTCGCGCAGGTGCCCGCCGTACCCGGCCAGCCCCAGCCCCAGCCGCTGTCGCCGGTGCAGGCGCAGGGATCGGCGGACGGCGCGCGTCCCGCGCTGCCCGCACCGGTGAGCGCCCCCGACGCGCCCGCGCAGGTCGAGCCGCGTACGCCCCCGCGTCCGATGGCGGAGCTGGCCCGTTCCAGCGCCGAGGAGGCGGCCCCGGCACCCACCGCGATGCCCGACTACCCGACCATGGTGGCGCCCACCGTGGACGGCGGACCGCGTCGGCTGCTGGTCTGGCCCGAGCCCGACCCGTCCACCAAGGCGGCGCTCCAGGACCGCGGCTACCGTCCGGTGATCGTCCGCTCCCGGGAGGAGGTCGACGCCCAGGTCTCCGGCTACCCGGCGGCCCTGTTCGTCGACCCGCTGACCGGCCCGATCACCCGCACCGCGCTCCAGTCGCTGCGTACGGCCGCGCTGAACCAGCGGGTCCCGGTGCTGGTCACCGCCGGACTCGGCCAGGCCACCAGGGACGCCGCGTACGGGGCCGACCCGGCCGTACTGCTGCGCGCCCTGGCACCGCGTGACAGCGAGAACCACGCCGCCCGGGTGCTGCTGGTCGAGTCCGACCCGGACATCGCGGCGGCGCTGATCAGCAGCCTGGAACGGCGCGGCATGCACGTCGAGCACGCGGTCTCGGAGAGCGACGCCGTCTCCCGGGCCAGCAGCATGCAGCCCAACCTGGTGGTGATGGACCTGCTCCAGATCCGCCGCCGCCGGGTCGGCCTGCTGGACTGGCTGCGCGCCAACGACCGCCTGTACCGGACCCCGCTGGTCGTCTACACCTCCGTGGACCTCGACCCGCAGGAACTGCCCCGGCTGCGCACCGGGGAGACGGTCCTCTTCCTGGCCGAGCGCTCGACCACCGAGGACGTCCAGTCCCGCATCGTCGACCTGCTGGGACGGATCGGCGCGATGGGCGAGGTCAGCACGGCGGGGCGGTAGCGCCTGCGAGGGCGTGCGGGCCTGCCCCTGGGCGGGCCGGGGTCCGTCCTCTGCTCGCCCAGGCCCGCTCCCTGCCTGCGCCTCGCCTACTCCTTGCCTACTGCGTCCTTGCCGAGGACGGTCACGTTCAGCTGGTCGGCGGCGTAGTCGGCCCGGATGACCTTCTTGTCGAACTTGCCGACCGAGGTCTTGGGCACCGACTCCACCAGCGCCCAGCGCTCGGGGAGCTGCCAGGAGGCGACCCGCTGGGCCAGGAAGGTGCGGAGTTCGGACAGTCCGGCGGCGGCACCGGAGCGCAGCACGACGGTGGCGAGCGGGCGTTCGCCCCACTTCTCGTCCGGGACGGCGACCACGGCGGCCTCGGCCACCTCCGGGTGGGCCATCAGGTGGTTCTCGAGTTCGACCGATGAGATCCACTCCCCGCCGGACTTGATGACGTCCTTGGCCCGGTCGGTGAGGGTGAGGTAGCCGTCCGGGGTGATGGTGCCGACGTCGCCGGTGCGCAGCCAGCCGTCCTCGCTGAACTTGTCGTCGGGGCGCAGCGGGTCCTGCCCGGCGCCGCCGAAGTAGGCGCCCGCGATCCACGGCCCGCGGATCTCCAGCTCTCCCGCCGCGACGCCGTCGTGGGGCATCCGCTCGCCGCCGGGGCCGGTCAGGCGGGCCTCGACGGAGGCCGGGAAGATGCCCTGGGTGGTCCGGTACGGCCACTCCTGCTCGGCGGTCAGTCCGCCCGGCGGGCGGGAGAAGGTGCCGAGCGGAGAGGTCTCGGTCATGCCCCAGGCATGCACCACGTTGATGCCGTGGCGCTCCTCGAAGGACTTCATCAGGGAGGGCGGGCAGGCCGAGCCGCCGATCACCACCATGCGCAGCGAGGAGGTGTCGTAGTCGCCGGCGTCGAGCTCGTCCAGCAGACCGGTCCAGATGGTCGGGACGGCGGCGCTGACGGTCGGCCGGATCCGGGCGATCATCTCGGCGAGCGGCCTGGGCTGCAGGAAGCGGTCCGGCATCAGCAGGCTGGCGCCCGACATGAACGCCGCGTGCGGCACGCCCCAGGCGTTCACGTGGAACATCGGGACCACCGGCAGCGCGATGTCCCCCGGGGTCAGGGCGAAGGTGTCGGCGGAGTTCACCTGCAGGCAGTGCAGGTAGACCGAACGGTGGCTGTAGAGCACGCCCTTGGGCTCGCCGGTGGTGCCCGAGGTGTAGCAGAGGGCCGCCGCGTCCCGCTCGTCCAGGTCGGTCGGCCACGGGTACTCGGCCGGCCGGCCGGCGAGCAGCTCCTCGTACTCGTGGACGGTGCCGCCGAAACCGGCGAGCAGCGAGCGGTCGCCCTCGCCGCTCACCACGATGTGCCTGAGGGTCGGGGCGAGCTGCGGCAGCACGCCGGCCAGCAGCGGGAGCACGCTGCCGTTGACGATGATCGCGTGGTCGGCGGCGTGGTTGATGATGAACGCCAGCTGCTGGGCGGGCAGCCGCAGGTTCAGCGTGTGCAGCACCGCACCCATCGAGGGCACGGCCAGGTACGCCTCCACGTGCTCGGCGTTGTTCCACATCAGCGTTCCTATGCGCTGATCGCCCGAGACCCCGAGCTCGTCGCGCAGGGCGTACGCGAGCTGGGCGGCGCGGGCGCCGACCTCGGCGAACGTACGGACGACCGGGCCGGTGCCGTCCCAGGTGGTGACGGTGGACCGGCCGTGGATGGTGGATCCGTGTGTGAGGATTCGGGAGACGGTGAGTGGTACGTCCTGCATGGTGCTGAACACGCGGGTCCTCCTTGACCGGGCCTGGGTGCGAGCGCCCACCACTACTGGCGAGTAGAGAACGCCACCTCGGCCTGATTCTGACGCCACGGCGCCCCGCTGTCAGCCCACCCGCCACGGATGAGACATGTCGCTCACCTGCCCCGTCGCCGAGGCCCCGGACGGGCGGGCGGACGGACAGGGTGGGGTAGCCCGAACCCGGGGGTTCGGGGGGCTTCCGAGAACGGCGGGGCGATGCACCGTGGCGACGGTTCGGCAGCGGTCCGACCTTTGCCGGGGCCTGGGCGTTCCGTGCGGTCGCCTGCGGGGTCTTCTTCCTGCTGCTCATGCCGTGGCTCGGGCACAGCCCGACCGTCAGTCAGGCCCGGCTTGCTACCGCCCTGTTGGGCCTGCGGCGCGGCGGTGCGGCCGGATCGCCTGCTGGTCGCGGCCCTGGGCGGGGTGCTGTCGGTGGCGGTCGTGCAGCAGAGGTGAATGCCGCAAGAGCAGGCCGGGCGCCCCACCCCCCGAGGGTGGGGCGCCCGGTGCGTCGGCGGACCGGACGCGCCCGAGAGGTCCGGGTGCGCCGGAGCGCCGAGGTGCGGTGGGAGAGCCGGGGTGTGGCGGGGAGTCGGCCGGGTCAGAAGACCGGGCTGGTGGCGCGGTGCAGGTAGCAGACGTTGGGGAAGCTCTTCTGCCAGGTGACCTGCTGGCCGTTCCAGTCGCCGTAGGCGGTCGCGGTGACCGGGTCCTCGACGGCGGGGCAGATCAGGCGCGGCTTGCCCGCGAGGCGGTCGAACTCGCCCTTGGCGGCGCTCAGGGCCGCGCAGGCGGCGTCCGGGTGGGGGTGGGTGCCGCCGTCCGGGTTGCAGGTGAGGTTGTAGACCTCCTGGAGGGCGTCGTCCGCGTCGTGGACGACGAAGAGCTGCAGGAAGGTGTTCGAGTCGGCCGGGGCGGCGGGGGCGGGGGCCGGGGCGATGCTGAGGGTGGTGACGGCGACGACGGCGACAGCGGCGAAGGCGACGAGCCTGCGGAGCCCGGTGGTGGTCATGGCTTCACCCGACCACGGACGGATCGGCCCGACCAAGCCCCTCATCCGACGAACGAGTGATCCCCGCAGGGAAGTTAGCGCTAAGGAGTGACCGCCGTCCGGCCGTCCGACCCGTAACCGGGACACCGCGGGGGTGCCGCCGGGAGGCCACCGGGCGGGCGGCGTGCTCAGCGGCCGACCGCCACCAGGCCGTCCAGCTGATCGCGGTCCACGTTGAGGGTCACGCCGCCGTACGTCTCGTCGGCGCCGCCCCGGTACTGGTGGATGCGCTGGCGGCGCGCCCACAGGTCGTCCGGCAGCGCGCCCAGTCCGTCGGTGACGGCGCGGCCGTCCCAGCGCGCGTACCAGATGACGTCGGGCACCGGGGAGCTGCCCGCCCGGGCGGCGACGACGAGGTCGGCGACGCCGGAGTCCACGCTGGAGTAGAAGCCCGAGTGGTAGCCGGCGGCGTGCAGCGTCTGGGTCCAGCCGAGGGTGAAGTCGACCACGGCCTGGCTGCAGGTCTGGTCCCCCGGCGGGTAGGCCTCCATGTCCAGGTAGACCGGGCTGCCCTGGCCCAGGCCGAGCGCCTGGAGGTTGAGCACCGCCTCGGCGGCTTCCTCCCCGCCCTGCTGGACGGCGCGGGCCGGGTCGATCCGCTGGGGCTTGTTCCTGAGCTTCGCGCAGGGCGCCTGGAGGCCGACGTGGGTGGGCACCAGCTCCCAGCCCATCGCCCGGACCCGGCTCACCCAGTCCGCGGTGAGCCGGGGCTGGTCGCAGCCGCGCTGGCCTCCGCTGGTGTAGATGCCGACCGCGCCGTACGGGGACGCGGTGCGCCACGCCTGCATGGACTCCAGCGGCGGCGCGGTGCAGGCGTCGAAGCCGGCCCCGACGAAGTGCCGCTTCGGCAGTTCCTCCCGCCTGTGGGTGGACTCCGGGAGCACGGTCGGCGGCACGGACGGACGGCCCTTGGCCGGGCGGGTGACCGCGGCGACCGCCTGGGCGTCGACCACCCGTTCGCCCGGCAACGGCAGGTTGCGATCGGTGGCCAGGAGCAGGACGAGGGAGGCTGCCGAGAGGGCGGCCGGGCCGAGGTAGCGCACCGTCCTTTGATACTGACCGGTCATCGCACGATGGGTCCGCCGCGCCGGAGAGTCACCGGTGTTCACCCGGCAGTGACGACTGTCCGCATACCGAGAAACAGTGCGGTAATGAGTTTGGACCCTGTTCAGGTATTACGTCACACTCGACCCCATGTCCACAGCCAGTACCTGCGAGACCGCCGTCCCGGTCTCGCCCGGCCCCTCGCCCGTCCATCCCCTGCGGCGCCGGTTGGGCGTCCCCGCGCCTCTGCTCTGCGTCACGGCGATGTTCGCCGTCCAGCTCGGCATCGCACTCTCCCAGCCGCTCTTCGGGACGCTCGGGGTCGCCGGGGCGACCTTCCTGCGGCTGGCCGCCGCCGCCGTGATCCTGCTCGCCCTCACCCGGCCGCGGCTGCGCGGCCGGAGCCGACGCGACCTGGCCTCGGCCGGGCTGCTCGGCGTCGTCTCCGCCGGGATGACCCTGTGCTTCGCCGGCGCCGTCGACCGGCTGCCGATGGGGACGGCCGCGACCATCGAGTTCCTCGGCCCGCTGGCCGTCGCCCTGGCCTTCGCCCGGCGGGCCAGCCACCTGGTCTGGGCGCTGCTCGCCGGGGGCGGGGTCGCGCTGCTCACCCTGTTCGGCTCGGAGGGCGGTGGCGACGGCGCCGGCCTGGACCCGGTCGGACTCGGCTTCGCCTTCGCCGCCGCGGCCTGCTACGCCGGGTACATCCTGCTGACCGACAAGGTCGGCGCGGCCTTCAAGGGCTTCGAGGGGCTGGCGGTGTCGATCGGGGTCGGCGCCCTGGTGACGCTGCCGCTGGGCATCGGTCCGGCCTGGCACGGACTCTCCGGGGCCGACGACCCCTGGCCGCTGCTGCTCGCGGTGACCGGGGTGGCGCTGCTGCTGCCGGTGATTCCGTACGCCCTGGAGATGACGGCGCTGCGGAGGCTGCCGCAGCGGGTGTTCAGCGTGCTGGTGAGCCTGGAGCCGGCGGTCAGCGCGCTGGTCGGGCTGGCGGTGCTGCAGCAGGTGCTGGGCGCGGTGCAGCTGGCCGGGATCGCCTGCGTGGTGGCCGCCAGCGTCGGGGCGACCCTGGCGGGGCGGCGGTAGGACGGCCCGGGCGGTGCCCCTGGGGCCGCCCGCCTGCCGAAGGAGGAGAACGCGTCCGTGGGCGACGCCGGGAAACCGGCGCCGCCCACGGCTGTTTCGCTCACCTCACTCGCGAGTGCGGGCGCACTCGCCGCCCTTTCCTACGGATCCCGGTCGGCGCCCCCGCCGACCGGGATCAGCGGAAGACGGGAGCGAAGACAAAGTCGATGTTCTTGTTGGACTGGTCGGCCAAGACGAGGCCGGCGTTGTCCTTCACCTGGAGGTTGTTGTTCTGGTTCGAGGCGCCGGCGCCGGTCGCGGTCTGCTGGGTGGTGTTGTAGTTGCCGTGCACGCTGCCGAAGATGTTGCCGGTGCCGGTGTTGGACACCACGCTGCTGTTCGAACCGTCCCCGGCCAGAGCGCCGTTGTCGGCGGCTGCGGCCCCCGCTCCGGCGAGCAGCAGGCCCGCGGCGAGCGGGCCGGCGACCAGAAGGCCGGCGAGACGTGTGGTACGCGAGCGGGCCATGGAATCCTCCATAGGGCTGACAGCCACGCGGGCTGCAAGTCGGTTGTTGCATGCAGGAGTTCGTGGCCAGACGGACTCCTGCCGGCTGCGACGCCGCTGAACAGGCTTCCGCAGCGAATCGACCCGGCACCAGCACAGGACTGGTTTTTCGCCCGTTAGCGTGACATTTCGAGTGCGGCGCATAGTCCGTCGAAAGGTCGTGCTACTGCCGACACACCGCCGCCCACCTGCGAGTTCAATCGAACGGCGGCGGCTCGGCGGACCGCCCTGACCTGCGCATTCCGATGAAGTACGCACGCCGTTGCACCACCGGGGGCGCAGAAAATCCTGAATACGCCCCCGACTGTGCGAACCGGCCATATCCGAATATCCGACATCTATTTGAATGACCGTCAGAGAGTCTTACCCGGATTCATGATGCCCAAAGGGTCGAAGACCGACTTGATCTGTCGCTGCAACTCCAGCCCGACCGGGCCGAGTTCGCGCGCCAGCCAGTCCCGCTTCAGCAGACCGACCCCGTGTTCCCCGGTGATGGTGCCGCCGAGCTCCAGGCCGAGCGCCATGATCTCGTCGAAGGACTCCAGGGCCCGCGCCGACTCCGCCTCGTCGGCGGCGTCGAAGACCACCACGGGGTGGGTGTTGCCGTCCCCGGCATGGCAGACCATGCCGATGGTGAGCCGGTGCCGGTCGGCGATCCCGGCGACCCCGCGCAGCATTTCGGCCATCCGAGAGCGCGGCACCGCGACGTCATCGATCATCGTGGTGCCCAACCGGTCCAGCGCGGGGAGCGCCAGCCGACGGGCCTGGAGCAGCAGGTCGGACTCGGCCCGGTCCTCCGCCGGCACCACCTCGCCCGCCCCGGCCGCCCGGCACAGCTCTGCCACGGCGGACAGCTCCTCGGCCTTGCCCGGACCGTCGAAGGCGACCAGCAGCAGGGCCTTGGTGGCGTCCGGGAGCCCCATCTGCGCCATCTCGTTGACGGCACGGACGGTGGTGGCGTCCATCAGCTCCAGCAGCGAGGGGACGAACCCCGCCGCCATCACCTCGCACACCGCCGCACAGGCCGCGTCCGTGCTCGGGAACTCCGCCGCCAGCGCCAACTGTGCCGCGGGCGCCGGGCGGAGGGCCACCACGGCCTGCACCACCACGCCGAGGGTGCCCTCCGAGCCGACCAGCAGCCGGGTCAGGTCGTAGCCCGCGACGCCCTTGGCGGTACGGCGGCCGGTGCTCAGCAGCCGCCCGTCGGGCAGGACGACGTCCAGGCCGAGGACGTACTCGCTGGTCACGCCGTACTTCACGCAGCACAGGCCGCCCGCGCCGGTGCCGATGTTCCCGCCGATGGTGCAGGACTCCCAGGAGGACGGGTCCGGCGGGTAGGCCAGGCCGTGCTCGGCCGCCGCGCGGGACAACCGGGCGTTCACCACGCCGGGTTGGACCACGGCGAGCCGGTTGACCGGGTCCAGCTCCAGGATCCGGTCCATCTTGACGAGGGAGAGCAGGATGCAGCCGTCCACCGCGTTGGCGCCGCCGGAGAGACCGGTCCTGGCCCCCTGCGGCACCACCGGGACCCGGAGTTCGGTAGCCGTGCGCAGGACGTGCTGCACCTGCTCGACGGTCTCCGGCAGGACCAGGACGGCCGGTTCGCCGGCCGCGCAGAATCCCGCCATGTCGTGGCGGTACGCGGACGTCACGTCCGGGTCCACCACCACGGCCGCCTCGGGCAGCCCCTCCAACAGCCTTCCCGCCAGATCCGCCACGACAGCCTCCGCTCCTCGTGCTCGCCGGCCGGACGCGTGCCCGGCGCCCGGCCCGGGGCGAACTCTGCCGCGCCCAGGAGGCCGGAGCAAGGTCGCCGGGCCGGGAAACCGGGCGGACGGACGAGCGGGCCAGCGGCCCTCGGGGGTCAGGTCGGGTCGATGCCGAGGTCGGCCAGTTGCTGGGCGAAGGGGACGACGGTGTCCGGGGAGAACTCCGGTGCGGGCGGCGCCGATCGGGGCCGGGAGCGGATGGCCGCGGCCAGCTCCCGGCCGGCCCGGGCGATCCGGGGGGACAGTTCCTCGTGGCCGTCGCCCCAGTCCTCGGAGGCCGCGTACACGCCGGTGGTCAGCACGGTGGCGCGCAGGTAGGCGAAGAGCGGGCGCAGCGCGTGGTCGAGCACCATCGAGTGCCGGGCGGTGCCGCCGGTGGCGGCGATCAGCACGGGTTTGCCGGTCAGCGCGGTGTTGTCGATGACGTCGAAGAAGGACTTGAACAGGCCGCTGTAGGAGGCGGTGAAGACCGGGGTCACCGCGATCAGGCCGTCCGACTGGACCACGTCCGCGAGCACCTTGGCCAGGGCCGCGGACGGGAATCCGGTCACCAGGTTGTTGGCGATGTCGACGGCCAGCTCGCGCAGTTCCACCGAGCAGACCTGGACCGCCTCGCCGAGCTCGCGGGTGGTCGCCTCGGCGAGGCGGTCGGCGAGCAGCCGGGTGGAGGACGGCTGGCTGAGGCCGGCCGAGACCACGACCAGGGTGCGGGTCACCGCTGTGCCTCCGCGCTCTGCGCCCGGGCGACCCGCTCGGCGTGGGTCGGTCCGGCCGGGATCTCGGCCGGGCGTCCGTTCGCGAACTCCTTGCGCAGCACCGGCAGTACGTACTCGCCGAGCAGGTCGAGCTGTTCGAGGGCGGTCTTCAGCGGCATGCCGCCGTTGTCCACCAGGAAGAGCTGGCGCTGGTAGTGGCCGAAGTGCTCGCGGAAGGCGAGGGTCTTCTCGATCATCTCCTCCGGGCTGCCGACCGTGAGCGGGGTCTGCGCCTGGTAGTCCTCCAGCGACGGGCCGCCGCCGTAGATCGGGGAGCTGTCGAAGTACGGCCGGAACTCGCGGATCGCGTCCTGGGAGTTGCGGCGGATGAAGAACTGGCCGCCGAGGCCGACGTACGCCTGCTCGGCGGTGCCGTGGCCGTAGTGGGCGTACCGGGTGCGGTAGAGCTCCACCAGGCGGACGAAGTGCTCCTTGGGGAAGAAGATGTGGTTGGCGAAGAAGCCGTCGCCGTAGAAGGCGGCCTGCTCGGCGATCTCCGGGCTGCGCACCGAGCCGTGCCAGACGAACGGCGGGACGTCGTCCAGCGGGCGCGGGGTGGAGGTGAAGCCCTGCAGCGGGGTGCGGAAGCGGCCCTTCCAGTCGACCGTCTCCTG
>NZ_JYJF01000529.1 GCF_000955975.1 Saccharothrix sp. ST-888 | reverse complement strand
GCACGAAGCAGCTCGCGGAAGATGCGAGCAGCCGGGATCCGGCGGTGGGGTTGCGGGCGGTCCGGGCGATGCGGGACCTGGCCGATCGGCTGGAGGATCTACAAGTAGGGAAGGCGCGTGGGTTGGGGTGGTCCTGGCAGTAGATGGAGGGCGGCATCGGGGTCAGCGGGGGTGCGGCGTCGCACTCGACGGCCGCTAAGGTCGCCTCCACGGCCTCCCTGCTCGCGTCCAGGTCGACCCCGATCGAGGCCAGCGCCGCGCTGTCGGCGTCCGGGTGCGGTGCGCCCAGCAGTCGCGCCACCGCTCCCCGTGCGGTCACCAGGTCGAATCCGGCTGCGGTCAGCACAGCCGCCGCCCGGTCCTGCG
>NZ_JYJF01000528.1 GCF_000955975.1 Saccharothrix sp. ST-888 | reverse complement strand
GTACAACTGCGAGCACCTGATCCAGGCCCCGGCCGTGCTGGCCGACCAAACCCGCGCCGCGTCCGCTGTGCGGACCTTCCTGTCGACCACCAGCGAGCCTGTCGGCGTGCCCGGTGATGCGCGCCGGCCGGCGTATCCGCTGCACGACCAGTACGAGCGCACGATCGGGCACGAGCCGAGCGCGTGGCCGCCGCCCCCCCCGGCTTCGACCCCGCCGAGGACCCGGCGCCCTGCGCCGAGATCTGCCGCCCCCTGGACGCTCTGCCGCTTGCCATCGAACTGGCCCCCCCCCGGCTCCGCGCGCTTACCCCCCGCCAGCTCTCGCACCGCCTCGACGGCCGGCACTCCCTCACCCCACCCGGTTCC
>NZ_JYJF01000527.1 GCF_000955975.1 Saccharothrix sp. ST-888 | reverse complement strand
GGGTGCAGACCCGGGCCACCTGGAGCGGGGGGATCGGCTGCCCGGCCAGGTCGGTACCGGTGTCGTTAGCGCGACGGGCGAGCTGGCCGATGCACCACTTGGGGGCCTGGTCGAGGGGGGCGGCGGCGGCGGGGGACAACTGGAGCGGCGCGACCGCACGTGAGTGGACCATCGACTGAATGTCGTTGTCGGACAGGTACCACGAGGCCTGCAGCCGCGCCGGGGGCACCCGGGGCTGCACCGGGAGTCCGGCCCGAAGGTACTAGACGCACCCCAGCGAGGGGGTGATCGGCACCAGGTCGGGCGGCGGGAAGTACCGGTAGTAGTTGGCGATGACCGGGATCCGGCCCGAGGTGGTGGTGCTGC
>NZ_JYJF01000526.1 GCF_000955975.1 Saccharothrix sp. ST-888 | reverse complement strand
ACTCGACCAGCTCGAAGACGCTGGAGTGGCCGACGTGCTGCGCGAGGTACGTCCCGCCGGGCCGCAGGACCCGGGCGATCTCCTCCCACCAGACGGTCAGCGGGTGGCGGCGGGTCACCAGGTCGAACGCCTCGTCGGAGAAAGGCAGCGGCGGCTCGTCCGGGTGCGGGGCAACGCCGACCCCGAGGGGGCGCAACGGGTGCTCCGTCGCGCATACTAGCCGTTTCCGGCTCGGGGCGCGCAGGCCGCCGTGACCTGCCGGCCGGCGCGCCCCGGCCATCGCCGCATCGGCGGCCCGCAGGGCGCCGACCGCGGGGTCCAGCCCCCGGGCGGACAGGATCCGGCCGGTGACGGTGGTGGCGGGGT
>NZ_JYJF01000525.1 GCF_000955975.1 Saccharothrix sp. ST-888 | reverse complement strand
CGGGCTCACGCACATACGCCCGAGCCAGCGGAACGCCATGCCGCTGATCGCCGGAGAGGGGCTGTTGATCGCGGTCAGGGTCATCGGGGGCATGGAGAATCGTGCCGCGCTGCTCGAGCTTGTTGCGCGTCTCAGCCTGGTTGACGCCGGCAATCTTGTGATCGCCGCGCATTATGTCGGCAACTGTGATGTGCGGCCACCGGCATCAGTTGTAGACCACCACCGCGTGGTCCCCGTCATCCGGCTCCAGGTGGGTCACGCCCCCGTCGCCGATCCGGATGGCCCCGCCGTTGGCGTCCTCCAGCCCCGCCAGCATCCCGGGGCTGGCCGTCTTGCCGTAGCCGAAAGCGCCGACCAGGACGAGGC
>NZ_JYJF01000524.1 GCF_000955975.1 Saccharothrix sp. ST-888 | reverse complement strand
CCCAGGAGTTGCCGTGCACGTACGTGCCGGAGTCGGTGAGCCGCAGCGCGTGCGGGACGTCGGAAAGGTCGTAGGACTGGGCGGCCGAGACGCCGCTGACGCCCTGTAGGCTCATCCGGGTCCGCTGGGCTTCTCCCGAGATCACCATGTTGCCGTTCCAGAAGTCAAAGCCGGCTTTGCCGCCGGTGACGGCACCGTGGGCATCGACGACAAGGCTGAGCGTAAGCGGATCATCTTACAGGACGTCAGCGGCGTCGCGGCCGCCGTGTCCTACCACCACTCCGAGGTCCCGCACGAGGTGCGGCGCACCGACTCCGGCACGTACGTGGACGGCAACGCCTGGGCGATCGGGGCCACGGGCTCCTAC
>NZ_JYJF01000523.1 GCF_000955975.1 Saccharothrix sp. ST-888 | reverse complement strand
GCGGCGACGGGGCCATGTCATACTCCGAGCACCATGACTGACAGCCAGGCGACCAGGGCTCTGCGGGCAGCGGTGTTCCCCGCGCTCGCCGTTACGCTGTCCGCGCTCGGCCAAGTCGTGATCACCGGGCGGCCGTTGCCGCTGAGCCTGGTGGCCGTCGCGACGGCGGCCGTGTTCCTGGCCGCCCGGCCCGCCTGCGGCGGCGAGCGGCGCCGACTGCACAGCTCGGCGGTCCTTGGACGGATCGGACTGCTGCTGAACACCGCCTTCAGCCTCGGCCAGGACGCCTGGGCCGCGCCCTCGCACGGCGCGGATCGGCTGGTCTGCGGCGGGAGTTCGGTCAGGGAGTCGTGCCTGACCACGAGCG
>NZ_JYJF01000522.1 GCF_000955975.1 Saccharothrix sp. ST-888 | reverse complement strand
GCGGCCACCTGCGCCGGCCGGGCGGTGTGCTCGACGGCATCGTGGCCGGCGTCCCGCCGGAGGACGGCCAGCTCGGCGGCGGAGGCCTCAGTGAAGCTGTCGGGGATGTACTGGACGTGCACCGGCGTGTCCGTGAGCATTGACCGGGGTCTGGCCGTGTCGAAGTGGCCGTCGGGGGCGTCCTGGCCGCGGCGGCGGGGGGCGTGTTCGACGGCACGCAGCAGGCGACGCAGACCCGGGTAGGGGCCGTGCAGGACCGGGCGGGCGAGGGGGGGCCGGCCGTCGTCCGGGGATCATGGGGGGGCGAAGCGGAGCAGGGAGGTAGCGCTGGGTGCCTGGGGGCGCTGAGTGGTAGGGAGGTCTAGAG
>NZ_JYJF01000521.1 GCF_000955975.1 Saccharothrix sp. ST-888 | reverse complement strand
CCGGCGGGAGCACCTGGATGCCCATCTTGCGGCACACGTTGAGGTAGACCGCGGCATTGTCCTGGTCGTCCTTGACCGAGGTGAGCAGCCGGGACATGTACTGGGCCGGGTAGTTGGCCTTTAGGTACCCGGTCCAGTACGAGACCAGCCCGTACCCGGCGGTGTGGCCCTTGTTGAACTCGTCGGCGGACCGGTGGTGGATTCGATGATCCGCACCAGGAAGGGCAAGGTGAAGTACACCTCCTTCCCCGACTGCCTGGACAAGGTGCAGTCGGGGGTCTCCAACAAGCGGACCGTCGAATCCCTCCTCAAGGCGGGGGCGTTCGACTCACTCGTGCACACCCGCAAGGGCCTGACCGCCGAGTTC
>NZ_JYJF01000520.1 GCF_000955975.1 Saccharothrix sp. ST-888 | reverse complement strand
GGAAAGCACAGCCGGTGGCGGCCTTGCCCGCCTGGGCGGCCGCGACCAGCAGGCCGGCGCCACCGGCCGTCAGCACCAGGCCGGCGGCAGCGCGGATCCGGTTGGCACTGGCCTCGGTCGGGGTGCCGTGGTCGCGCAGGGCGGACATCGTGGTGATGTTACCGGCACGGCGGGAGGGTGTGAAGGGCGCAACCGGCGGCGGACGGGTGCCACCGCGGCCGCGCTGAGGATCGGCCTGGCGCTGGTCATGGGAGCCTGGGGCTGCACCTCCTCGATGGGCAGCTCGACCAATGCGCGGGTCGACAAGTCCGGCGGGGCCGAGTACGTCGGGCAGGGCAACCAGAACGGCGTCACCCCGGCCATGGTG
>NZ_JYJF01000053.1 GCF_000955975.1 Saccharothrix sp. ST-888 | reverse complement strand
GTTGACCGGTGCGCCCCGAGAGAGTTGGTGTCTGACGCGCAGCCACAGAGCGGCTTCCAGGGTGAGCGATGCGGCCAGATCTCCCCGTACGGCGTGGCCAGGCCGCCGCCGTACGGGAGTTGGTGGTCAGCGGTTGGTGATGCGGACCTGGCGGATGTCGACGGGCAGGGTGGGGTAGCCGTCGCCGGGGTTGTTCTGGTCGTCCTCGCCGCCGGCGGCGATCTTCTGGAGGACGTCGAGGCCTGCGGTGATGCGGCCGAAGGGGGTGTAGGCGGGGGAGAGCTTGGTGTCCTTCCAGACGAAGAAGAACTGGCTGCCGTTGGTGTTGGGGCCCGCGTTGGCCATGGCTACCGTGCCGGCCGGGTAGGTGGCGCCGGTGAGGTTCTCGTCGGGGAAGGAGTAGCCGGGGCCGCCGCTGCCGGTCCCGGTGGGGTCGCCGCACTGGAGGACGTAGAGCCGCTGGGTGGTGAGGCGATGGCAGTGGGTGCGGTTGAAGTAGTCGTGTTCCGCGAGGAAGCGGAAGGAGAAGGTGGTGCAGGGGGCCTTGTCGGTCAGGGCCTGGAAGGTGATGGCGCCCTGGCTGGTCCGCAGTGTCGCGTGGTAGGGCTTGGCGGCCTTCGCCGGGTCGAAGACCGGTATGCCCTTGAAGTTGTCGGCCGGGACCGCCGGTGAGTAGGTGCAGGTGGTGGGCGTCGGGGTGGGGTCCGGTGTCGCGGCGGTGGCCGCGGTGCCGGTGAGGGCGAGGGGCAGGGCGATGGCGGCGGCGAGTGGCAGTGCCCAGTGCTTGCGCTTCATGCGGGGTTCCCTCCCGGGGTGTGTGCCACGGCAGTTGGCATGGCGTACTCACTGATGCCCCCGGGTCGCACCCGGTATGCGTTGGGCGGTTGGGGCGGGGGTGCCCTACGGGAAACGGGAGGCCGGCCGGGTGTCGACCCTGAGCCGCCGTAAGTCCCAAGGAGGAGAGGGCCGCTGCCCTGTACCTCTCCCGGGTGAGCCGGGAACCCGACGGCGAACTGACGGGAGCCGTGCGTTCCGTTCCTAGGCTGGGAAGCGGTCCTGACGGCGTGTGATGTCCGCTCGGGAGAGTCGAGCGCGAGGGACGATGACGACGTACAGGTACACCGTGGCCGAGCTCCGCGGGCAGCTCCGGCAGCTGGTCCTCACCGGTACGGCCGTCGCCGTGGGCGTGGCCTTCCTGATCGCCTCGGTCGGCGGCAGCGGGGCGCTGACGGACTCCTACCGCCAGACGGCAGCCGCCGAGGTGGGCCCCGCCGACCTCCAGGCCACCCCGGCCGCGATCGCCGGCGGGGCCGCGACCGGGGCCGGGGCCGGGCGTGGGGCGCTGACCGAGGACACCGCCGCCCGGGCCCGCCAGGTGGCCGGGGTGGCATCCGTGGCGCTGCGGCTGGTCGGACAGGGCAGCGTCCTCACCCCGGCCGGGCGTCCGCTCGACGATGCCGCCGTGGTCAGCTCGAACGCCGCCGACCCCGCGCTGCGCTGGCAGCTGCTCAAGGACGGCCGGTGGCCGAGTGCCCCCGGCGAGGTGCTGCTGGACGCCGACACCGCCGAGCGCATCGGCGCCCGCCCCGGCGCGTCCCTTCGGCTCGGCGGGGCCGACGGCGGCACCGTTGCCGCCGTCCTGGCCGGCACCCTGGACGGCCGGGGTGCGCCCGGCTTCGCGGGCCGTCCCGTCGTCGGGGTCCCGGCCGAGGGGATGAGCCGGTACGCGACCCGGATCAGCGGCACCGGGCTCGACCTCAGGGTCACCCCCGGCACCTCGCCCGCCCGCACCGCCGAGGCGGTCGGCCGGGCGCTCGACGGGCAGGCCGAGGTCCGTACCAGGGCGGCCTCGGTCGCCGAGGCGGCCAGGCAGAGCCGGACCGTGTACGGGGTGCTGCTGATCGCCGCGCTGTCGCACACCGCCATGCCGAGCAGCACGCCGACGGCGGAGGCGCCCGCGCCCAGCAGCAGGCCCTGACGGTCGCGTGATCGGCCGGGCGACGCCCCGGGGGATCGGGGGCCGTCGTCGTACGGGTGTTGAGGCGGTGCCGGGTTCCGCCGGTCGAAAAGCTGTTGATCATCTGTGCAGTTCTGCGCAACGATGTCCCCCCGCCGCCGCAGAGCCGTCCGACGACACGGGCCTTCGGCCCCGCCTGCCTCGGAGGGAACCCCGTATGCGCCCCGTCCCGCCGATCGTCCGTGATCTTCCCCTGCTCGCGGTGGCGGTGGTCTGGGGGTCCAGCTTCCTGGTGGTGAAGCAGCTGGCGACGCCTCAGACGGTGCTGCCGGTGCTGGTGCTGCGCTTCGCCCTGGTGCTGCCGCTGCTCGGCCTGTTCGCGTTCCGCGCGCTGCGCGGGCTCACCGTGCGGGAGTGGCTGGGCGGGGCCGCGCTCGGCGGCATCCTCGGCGCGATCTTCCTCCTGGAGACGTACGGCGCGGTGCACACCTCGGCGACCAACGCCGGGCTGATCGTCAGCCTCACCATGGTGCTCACGCCGCTCGCCGAGGGCGCGGTCCGGCGGAGCGCGCCGTCGTGGTCCTTCCTCGGGGCCGCCGGACTCTCGGTGCTCGGCGTCGCCCTGCTGACCGGCGGCGGATTCCAGGCGCCGGGCGCGGGGGACCTGCTGGTGCTCGGCGCGGCCCTGGTGCGGACCGTCCACGTCCTCACCATGTCCCGCACCAAGGCCATCGCGGCCACCGACTCGCTCGCCCTCACCTGGGTCCAACTCGCCGCCGCAGGCGCGGTCTTCGCGGTTGCCTCGCTCTTCGCCGGGCCGTCCGCGCTCGCCGTGGCGGCCGGGTTCGGGCCGGTGCAGTGGGCGTACCTGCTGCACCTGTCCCTGCTCTGCACGCTGTTCGCGTTCTTCGTCCAGATGTGGGCGGTGCGGGCCACCTCGCCCTCGCGGGTCAGCCTGCTGCTCGGCACCGAGCCGCTCTGGGCCGCCGCCTTCGGCACCACCCTGGGCGGCGACCGGCTCGCCCCGCTCGCCCTGCTCGGCGGGGCCCTGGTACTCGTGGGCACCGAGTGGGGCCGCCGGGCGGGTACGGGCGGCGGCGCCCGCTGAACGAACCCGCCCACCGAGCGAACCGGCCCTCGCAGCGGCCGGCGTGGGACGCCCGGGAGGCCCGCTTCCGGTGGGCCGGGGGTCGGCTCCTCGTGAGCTTGTGAACGAAAGGTCAAGCGGGTGTTCGGGGCCGTCCACCCTGGAGGGTGAGCCCCTCTATCACGTCAACATGAAGCCGTGGAATTTGCGATGGAAGCTGCATCATTGATATAGGCGGATGCCCCTGACCAGTCGCTTCACAGAAGAATGCGACGGAATGTGTCCATTTGCCTTCGTTGCGTTGATGAATCGTGGCTTGATCGCCTTGGCGATCGTTTGTCAGGTGGCGTAGATCACAAAGATCGTCGGGAACTGCGTGTCGCAGATCACAAGCCGACGGGCATAGGATGCGCTCGATCCAGGCTTTGTGAACTGCCTCACATGAGGTGGATCCCGGGAACCGGATCACGGGTTCACCAGAGTGTGACCCGTCGTTTCCGATCTGCAGTCAAGGACGACTGGACGGAGGGAGCGGGGGCTATGAATGCCTACGCGCCGATCCTCGTACTCGGTGCCATCGCGGCGGCGTTCGCGGTCGGTTCCGTCGTGATGGCCTCGCTGACCGGCCCCAAGCGGTACAACCGGGCCAAGTTGGAGGCGTACGAGTGCGGCATCGAACCGACCCCGCAGCCGGTGGGCGGCGGTCGGTTCCCGATCAAGTACTACCTGACGGCGATGCTCTTCATCGTCTTCGACATCGAGATCGTCTTCCTCTACCCGTGGGCGGTCAGCTTCGACGCCCTGGGGATCTTCGGGCTGGTCGAGATGCTCCTGTTCATCGCCACCGTCTTCGTCGCGTACGCCTACGTCTGGCGGCGCGGCGGTCTGGAGTGGGACTGACCCGACCCCGTTTGTGAACGGGGGGACAAGCCGCCGGACTTGAGAAGACTGAGAGGGATCTGATGGGTATCGAGGAGAAGCTGCCGGGCGGCTTTCTGCTCACCAGTGTGGAGACCGCGGCGGGGTGGGTGCGCAAAGCCTCGCTCTTCCCGGCCACCTTCGGACTGGCCTGCTGCGCGATCGAGATGATGACCACCGGAGCCGGCCGCTACGACCTGGCCCGGTTCGGCATGGAGGTCTTCCGGGGTTCGCCCCGGCAGGCCGATCTGATGATCGTGGCCGGGCGGGTGAGCCAGAAGATGGCCCCGGTGCTGCGCCAGGTGTACGACCAGATGGCCAATCCGAAGTGGGTCATCTCGATGGGCGTCTGCGCCTCCTCGGGCGGGATGTTCAACAACTACGCGATCGTCCAGGGCGTCGACCACATCGTCCCCGTGGACATCTACCTGCCGGGCTGTCCGCCCCGCCCGGAGATGCTGATGGACGCGATCCTCAAGCTGCACGACAAGATCCAGCACGAGAAGCTCGGGGTGCACCGGCTCCGCGCCGAGGAGCAGGCCGAGGAGATCGCCCTGCACGCCGTCCCGACGAGCGAGATGCGGGGGCTGCTGCGATGAGCGAGACCCCCGAGGAGCGCGTCCCCGCCACCCGCACGGAACTCCCGGTCGAGGTGATCGGCAGGCGGCAGGGCATGTTCGGCGCCAAGGGCACCGGTGACACCTCCGGCTTCGGCGGGCTGACCGCCCCGATCGCGCTGCCGCCCGCGAGCAGCCGCCCGTACGGGCACGGTTTCGACGAGGTGGCCGACGAGTTCGAGGGCGCGCTGGAGGAGCAGGGGCTCGACCCGGCGGCGGTGATCGGGAAGACCGTCGTGGACCGGGCCGAACTCACCTTCCACATCGCCCGGGAGCACCTGCTGACGGCCGTCCGCACCCTGCGCGACGACCCGGCGCTGCGCTACGAGCTCTGCCTCGGCGTGAGCGGGGTGCACTACCCGCACGACAGCGGGCGCGAGCTGCACGCGGTGTACCAGCTGCGCTCGATCACCCACGGCCGCCTGCTGCGGCTGGAGGTCAGCGCCCCGGACGCCGACCCGCGGATCCCGTCCGTGGTCAGCGTCTACCCGACCAACGACTGGCACGAGCGCGAGGCGTACGACTTCTTCGGCCTGGTCTTCGAGGGGCATCCGGCACTGACCCGGATCATGATGCCGGACGACTGGCTGGGCCACCCGCAGCGCAAGGACTACCCGCTCGGCGGCATCCCCGTCGAGTACAAGGGCGCCCAGATCCCGGCGCCCGACCAGCGGAGGTCGTACAGCTGATGCCAATCCAATCTGAGCACGGGGCCGAGTACGAGGCGGCGTCCCGGGAGACCACCGAGGGCCGGGTCTTCACCGTCACCGGTGGCGACTGGGGCGAGGTGGTCGAGGCCGCGGCGCGCGCCGACGACGAGCGCATCATCGTGAACATGGGTCCCCAGCACCCGTCCACCCACGGGGTGTTGCGGCTGATCCTGGAGATCGACGGCGAGACGGTGAAGGAGGCCCGCTGCGGCATCGGCTACCTGCACACCGGCATCGAGAAGAACATGGAGTTCCGCAACTGGGTCCAGGGCACCACCTTCGTGACCCGGATGGACTACCTGACCCCGCTGTTCAACGAGACCGCGTACTGCCTGGCCGTCGAGAAGCTGCTCGGCATCACCGGCGACATCCCCGAACGGGCCGATGTCATCCGGGTGTTGATGATGGAGCTGAACCGGATCTCCTCGCACCTGGTCTGCCTGGCCACCGGCGGCATGGAGATCGGCTCCACCACCCTGATGATCTACGGCTTCCGGGACCGCGAAGTCGTGCTGGACGTCTTCGAGCTGGTCACCGGCCTGCGGATGAACCACGCGTACGTCCGTCCCGGCGGCGTCGCCCAGGACCTGCCGCCCGGAGCCGTCGACCAGATCCGCGAGGCGGTCAAGCTGCTGCGTTCGCGGATGCACGAGTACGACAAACTCGCCACCGGCAACCCGGTGTTCAAGGCCCGCCTGGTGGACGTCGGCTTCCTCGACCTGCCCGGCTGCCTCGCACTCGGCGCCACCGGACCGATCCTGCGGGCCACCGGCCTGCCGCACGACCTGCGCAAGTCCGACCCCTACTGCGGCTACCAGAACTACGACTTCGAGGTCGCGGTCGCGGAGAGCGCCGACTCCTTCGGACGGTTCCTGATCCGGCTGGAGGAGATGCGGCAGTCGCTGCGGATCGTCGAGCAGTGCCTGGACCGGCTGCGGCCGGGACCGGTGATGGTCGCCGACAAGAAGATCGCCTGGCCCGCCCAACTGGCCGTCGGGCCGGACGGGATGGGCAACTCGCTGGACCACATCCGCAACATCATGGGTACCTCGATGGAGGCCCTGATCCACCACTTCAAGCTGGTGACGGAGGGCTTCCGGGTCCCGGTCGGACAGGCGTACGCGGCGGTCGAGTCGCCCAAGGGCGAGCTCGGGGTGCACGTGGTGAGCGACGGCGGCACGCGGCCGTACCGCGTCCACTTCCGCGATCCCTCGTTCACCAACCTGCAGTCGATGGCGGCGATGTGCGAGGGCGGCCAGGTGGCCGACGTGATCGTCGCGGTGGCCGGGATCGACCCGGTGATGGGAGGCGTGGACCGGTGAGCAACTCTCCAGGCAGTGTCGAACTCGGACTGCCGGCGCTGCCGGCCAGGCCGTACCCGCCCCAGGTGCACGACCGGCTGGCGGCGGACGCGCGCGAGCTGATCGCCCGCTACCCCGTCGTCCGCTCCGCCCTGCTCCCGCTGCTGCACCTGGTGCAGGCCGAGGAGGGCTACGTCAGCGCGACCGGGATCCGGTTCTGCGCCGAGCAGTTGGAGCTCACCACCGCCGAGGTCAGCGCGGTCGCCACGTTCTACACGATGTACCGGCGCCGCCCGGCGGGGACGTACCACGTCGGCGTCTGCACCAACACGCTCTGCGCGGTGCTCGGCGGCGACCAGATCTTCGCCGAACTCAAGCAGCACCTCGGGATCGAGAACAACGAGACCACCGAGGACGGCGAGGTCTCGATCGAGCACATCGAGTGCAACGCGGCCTGCGACTACGCCCCCGTGGTGATGGTCAACTGGGAGTTCTTCGACAACCAGACCCCCGAGAGCGCACGGCAGTTGGTGGACCAGCTGCGCGAGGGCCGCGAGGTGCGGCCGACCCGGGGCGCCCGGCTGTGCAGTTTCAAGGAGACCGCGCGCATGCTGGCCGGCTTCCCCGACGAGCGGGACGGCGCGGTGGACGAGTCCGGCGCGGGCGGCGCGCCCTCGCTGGCGGGGCTGAGGCTCGCCAGGGGCGAGGCGCTGCCCGGTACTTCGGGGACCAAGGTGGTCTCCCCCCGGCACGAAGGGACGGACGCGTGATGACCTCCGTGGAGCCGGCCGAGAAGCTGCTCTCGCCGGTACTCTCGGCCTGCTGGGACGACGCGCGTCCCTACAGCCTGGCCACCTACCGCCGCCACGACGGCTACCAGGGCCTGCGGGCCGCCCTGGCCATGCCGCCGGACGACGTGATCGCGCTGGTCAAGGACTCCGGGCTGCGCGGCCGCGGCGGCGCCGGCTTCCCGACCGGCATGAAGTGGCAGTTCATCCCGCAGAACGACGGCAAGCCGCACTACCTGGTGGTCAACGCCGACGAGTCCGAGCCGGGCACCTGCAAGGACATCCCGCTGCTCTTCGCCAACCCGCACTCGCTGATCGAGGGCATGATCATCGCCTCGTACGCGATCCGCTGCGACCACGCCTTCATCTACCTGCGCGGCGAGGTCGTCCCGGTCCTGCGCCGGCTGCACGCGGCCGTGGCCGAGGCGTACGACGCCGGGTACCTGGGCCGGAACATCCTCGACTCCGGGATCGACCTGGACATCACCGTGCACGCGGGCGCCGGAGCGTACATCTGCGGCGAGGAGACGGCGCTGCTGGACTCGCTGGAGGGCCGCCGGGGCCAACCGCGCCTGCGGCCGCCGTTCCCGGCCATCGCCGGCCTCTACGCCTGCCCGACGGTGGTCAACAACGTCGAGTCGATCGCCTCGGTGCCGCCGATCCTGGTGCGCGGCAAGGACTGGTTCAAGGCGCTCGGCACCGAGAAGTCCCCCGGCTTCACGCTCTACTCGCTCTCCGGGCACGTCACCAACCCCGGACAGTACGAGGCGCCGCTCGGCATCACCCTGCGCCAGCTGCTGGAGGTCAGCGGGGGAGTGCGGGCCGGGCACCGGCTCAAGTTCTGGACCCCGGGCGGCTCCTCGACGCCGATGTTCACCGACGAGCACCTGGACGTCCCGCTCGACTACGAGGGCGTCGGCGCGGCGGGCTCGATGCTCGGCACCAAGGCGCTGCAGATCTTCGACGAGACCACCTGCGTGGTCCGGGCGGTCACCCGCTGGACCGAGTTCTACGCCCACGAGTCCTGCGGCAAGTGCACCCCGTGCCGCGAAGGGACGTACTGGCTGGTCCAGTTGCTCAGGCGGATCGAGGCGGGCCAGGGCGTCGACGGCGATCTGGAGAAGCTCCTCGACATCGCCGACAACATCAACGGCAAGTCCTTCTGCGCCCTGGGCGACGGTGCAGCCAGCCCGATCGCCTCCTCGCTCCAGTACTTCCGCGCCGAGTACGAGCAGCACCTCGCCGAGCGGCGCTGCCCCTTCGACCCGGCCGCCGCCACCGTCTGGGCCGACCGGCCCCACGCCCACCCGTCCGCCACCGAGAGGGAGGTGCACGCGTGACCGCTACCACCGCTGCGGCGACCAGCGGCTCCGCCGCGGGGTCCACCGACCTCGTCACGCTCACCGTCGACGGCGTCGAGGTCCAGGTCCCCAAGGGGACCTTGGTGATCCGCGCCGCCGAACAGATCGGCACCCAGATCCCGCGCTTCTGCGACCACCCGCTGCTGGATCCGGCAGGTGCCTGCCGCCAGTGCATCGTCGAGATCGAGGGCCAGCGCAAGCCGGTCGCCTCCTGCACCATCCCGGTGGCGGAGGGCATGGTGGTCCGTACGCAGGTCAGCTCGCCAGTCGCCGAGAAGGCGCAGCGCGGCGTGATGGAGCTGCTGCTGATCAACCACCCGCTGGACTGCCCGGTCTGCGACAAGGGCGGCGAGTGCCCGCTGCAGAACCAGGCGATGTCCAACGGCCAGGCGGACTCCCGCTTCGAGGGGATGAAGCGCACCTACGCCAAGCCGATCCCGCTGAGCAGCCAGGTGCTGCTGGACCGGGAGCGCTGCGTGCTCTGCGCCCGCTGCACCCGCTTCTCGCAGCAGATCGCCGGTGACCCGTTCATCGAGCTGCTGGAACGCGGCGCGCTGGAGCAGGTCGGCGTGGGGGAGGGGGACGAGTTCGCCTCGTACTTCTCCGGCAACACCATCCAGATCTGCCCGGTCGGTGCGCTGACCTCGGCGGCCTACCGGTTCCGCTCCCGGCCGTTCGACCTGGTCTCCTCGCCGAGCGTCTGCGAGCACTGCGCGTCCGGCTGCGCGCAGCGCACCGACCACCGCAGGGGCAAGGTGCTGCGCCGGCTGGCGGGCGACGAGCCCGAGGTGAACGAGGAGTGGAACTGCGACAAGGGCCGGTTCGCCTTCCGCTACGCGCAGTTGCGGGACCGGATCACCACCCCCCTGGTGCGCGCGCAGGACGGCACGCTCGTCCCGGCTAGCTGGCCGGAGGCGCTGGCCCGTGCCGCCGAGGGCCTGCGCGGCGCCCGGGCCGCGGTGCTCACCGGCGGCCGGGTGACGGTCGAGGACGCGTACGGCTACGCCAAGTTCGCCCGGGTGGCGCTCGGCACCAACGACGTGGACTTCCGGTCCCGTCCGCACAGCGGCGAGGAGGCGGGCTTCCTGGCGGCGGTGGTGGCCGGCCACGGGGTCGATCTCGACGGAACCGGGCTGTCGTACACGGCACTTGAGGCCGCCCCCGCGGTCCTGCTGGTCGGCCTGGAGGCCGAGGAGGAGTCGCCGATCGTCTTCCTTCGGCTGCGGAAGGCCAACCGCGCCAAGGGACTCCAGGTCTTCTCGATCGCCTCGCACGCCTCCCGGGGCCTGGCCAAGCTGCACGGTGCGCTGCTGCCCGCCGCGCCGGGGACCGAGGCCGAGTGGCTGGCCGCGCTGGCCGGGGACTCGGTGCTCACCGACGACGCGGGCCGCGCCGCCGACGCGCTGCGCGGCCAGGGCGCGGTGATCCTGGTCGGTGAGCGGCTGGCGGCCGTGCCCGGCGGGCTGACCGCCGTACTGCGGCTCGCGCACGCCACCGGTGCCCGGCTGGCCTGGGTGCCGCGCCGGGCGGGGGAGCGGGGTGCCCTGGAGGCCGGTGCGCTGCCCGGGCTGCTGCCCGGCGGGCGTCCGGTGTCCGTCCCGGCGGCCCGTCTCGACACCGCCGCCGTCTGGGGCCTCGCCGAACTCCCGGCCCGCCTGGGCCGGGACACCGACCAGATCCTGGCCGCTGCCGCCCACGGGGACCTGGACGCGCTGCTGATCGGCGGCGTCGGCCTGGACGACCTGGCCGACCCGGCGCTCGCCGAGGAGGCGCTGGCCCGGGTGCCGTTCGTGGTGTCGCTGGAGCTGCGGCCGTCCGCCGTCACCGAGCGGGCCGACGTGGTGCTGCCGGTGGCCGCGGTGGCCGAGAAGGCCGGGACCTTCCTGGACTGGGAGGGCCGGGTGCGGATGTTCGGGGCCGCGCTCAAGCCCGACCAGGTGGTGAACCGTCAGACCTTCTCCGACGTCAGGGTGCTGAGCATGCTGGCGGAGGCGATCGGCCGCCCGCTGGGCCTGCCGGACGTCCGGGCGGCCCGGCTGGAGCTGGACCGCTTCGCGCCCTGGACGGGCGACCGCCCGGCCGCGCCCGTCGCCCACCCGGCCCCGCTGCCCCGCCCGGCCACCGGACAGGCGGTGCTCGCCGGGCACCGGCTGCTGCTCGACAACGGCACCCTCCAGCAGGGCGACGAGCACCTGGCGGGCACCCGGCACCCGGCCGTGGCCCGGCTCTCGGCGGCCACCGCCGAGGAGATCGGCGCGCACCGGGCGGTCCGCGTCACCGGGCCTGCGGGTTCGCTGATCCTGCCGCTGGAGATCACCGGGGCGATGCCCGACCGCACGGTCTGGCTGCCGCTCAACTCCACCCCGGGCGGTGCCCACCGGACGCTGGGCACCACGGTCGGCCACCTGGTCACGATCGCCGCGGCCGACTCGGCCCAGCCGGCCGACGTGGCAGTCCCTGCGGAGGAATCATGATGCTTTCCGCGTACGAGACGCTCGGCTTCTTCGGCCGCGACCCGTGGTGGCTGGTGCTGCTGAAGGCGGTGTTCTGCTTCGCCTTCCTGGTGCTCACGGTGCTGATCGCGATCGTCTGGGAGCGCAAGGTCGTCGCCTGGATGCAGCTGCGGATCGGCCCCAACCGGCACGGTCCCTGGGGCATGCTCCAGTCGCTGGCCGACGGCATCAAGCTGGCGCTGAAGGAGGACCTGGTCGTCAAGAACGCCGACAAGGTGGTCTACGTGCTGGCGCCGGTCGTCAGCGCGATCCCGGCGTTCATGGCCTTCGCGGTGATCCCGTTCGGCCCGGCCGACAACCAGGTGTCCGTCTTCGGCACCCGGACGCCGATGCAGCTCACCGACCTGCCGATCGCCCTGCTCTACATCCTGGCGGTGGCCTCGGTCGGCATCTACGGGATCGTGCTGGCGGGTTGGTCCTCCGGCTCGACGTACCCGCTGCTCGGCGGGCTGCGCTCGGCGGCTCAGATGGTGAGCTACGAGATCGCGATGGGCCTGTCCTTCGCGGCGGTGTTCATCTACTCGGGCTCGATGTCGACCTCGGAGATCGTCGTCTCCCAGCAGCCGACCTGGTTCGCGGTGCTGCTGCCGGTCTCGTTCATCGTCTACGTCATCGCGATGGTCGGTGAGACCAACCGCGCCCCCTTCGACCTCCCGGAGGCCGAGGGCGAGCTGGTCGGCGGCTTCAACACCGAGTACTCCTCGCTGAAGTTCGCGATGTTCATGCTGGCGGAGTACGTCAACATGGTCACCGTCTCGGCCGTCGCCGCCACGCTCTTCCTGGGCGGCTGGCGGGCGCCGTGGCCGATCTCCACCTTCTGGGCCGGGGCGAACCACGGCTGGTGGCCGATGCTGTGGATCGTCATCAAGATCCAGCTGCTGCTGTTCTTCTTCATCTGGCTGCGCGGCACCCTGCCCAGGCTCCGGTACGACCAGTTCATGAAGCTGGGCTGGAAGGTGCTGATCCCGGTCTCGCTGGTCTGGCTGGTGATGGTGGCCAGTGTCCGGGCGCTGCGCAACGAGGGCTACGACTTCGGCCAGGTGGTGCTGTACGTCGGCGCGCCGATCGGGGCGATCCTGCTGCTCGCGCTGGTGCGCGACGTCATCCGGCGCCGGCCGGAGCCGGAGGAGAGCACGCAGGCCGGGGGAGAGTTCGACCCGATGACCGGCGGCTACCCCGTGCCGCCGCTGCCCGGCCAGCAGCTCCCGCCCGTACCGCGCCGGCGCAGCCGGGCCCCGCAACTCCAGGACGCCCTCAACGGGCCCGACCATTCCGAGGGGAGCTGAACCGAGATGGCGGACGAGAAGACCACCGGGCCTGATGAAACGACCGGGCCCTCGATCCTCGGACCGGCCGCAGGCTTCGGCGTGACCTTCAAGGCCATGTTCAAGAAGCGGCTGACCGAGCAGTACCCGGAGCAGAAGAAGCCCACCGCTCCGCGCTTCCACGGCCGCCACCAGCTGAACCGGCACCCGGACGGCCTGGAGAAGTGCGTCGGCTGCGAACTCTGCGCCTGGGCCTGCCCGGCCGACGCGATCTACGTCGAGGGCGCGGACAACCGGGAGGAGGAGCGCTACTCGCCCGGTGAGCGCTACGGCGCGGTTTACCAGATCAACTACGCCCGCTGCATCCTGTGCGGGCTGTGCATCGAGGCCTGCCCGACCCGGGCGCTCACCATGACCAACGAGTACGAGCTGGCGGACTCCTCGCGGGCCGACCTGATCTTCACCAAGGAGCAGCTGCTGGCCGGCCTCACCGAGGGCATGGTCGACACCCCGCACGCGATCTACCCGGGCGCCGACGAAGGCGCGTACTACCGGGGCGAGATCACCGCCGCCGCGCCGGGCACGGTGCAGCAGGAGCGCACGGCCAGGGACAAGGAGGCACAGTCATGACCTCCACCGGAGAGGCCGTCCAGTTCTGGGTGCTGGCCGTGGTCGCGGTCGGCGGTGCGCTGGGCATGCTGCTGATGAGGAAGGCCGTGCACAGCGCGCTCTGCCTGGCGGCCACCATGCTGGCGCTGGCCGTCTGCTACCTGGCCCAGGGCGCGGTGTTCCTCGGCGTGGTGCAGATCGTCGTCTACACCGGCGCGATCATGATGCTCTTCCTCTTCGTGGTGATGCTGGTCGGCGTCACCTCGGCCGACTCGCTGAAGGAGCAGCTGAAGGGCCAGCGGATCGCCGCCGCGCTCTGCGGCCTGGGCTTCGGCGTGCTGCTGATCGCGGGGATCGCCAACGCCAGGCTCGGCCACTTCACCGGCCTGTCCGAGGCCAACGCCGAGGGCAATGTGCAGGGGCTGGCCCGGCTGCTGTTCACCAAGTACGTCTGGGCGTTCGAGGTCACCGGTGCCCTGCTGATCACCGCCGCGATCGGCGCCATGGTGCTGACCCACCGCGAGCACGTGAAGGCCCCGAGCACCCAGCGCGAGCTGGCGGCCCAGCGGGTCCGGGACAACATCCAGCTGCCGCCGCTGCCCGCCCCCGGCGTGTACGCCCGGCACAACGCGGTGGACATCCCGGCCCTGCTGCCGGACGGCACCGTCGCCGAGGACTCCGTGATGGGCACCCTGCGCGAGCGCGGCCAGATCCGCGACGTCAGCCAGGAGATGCTCCGGCGGATGGCCGAGCTGGAGTCCAGCACCGCCGACTGGCTGGGCCGGCCCCCGTCCGCCCGCCCGCCGGTCACCGGGCCGCGCAAGGCGCTGGAGACCGTACCGACGAAGGAACCGAAGAAGGCGGAGGACGAGACGTGAATCCTGTCAACTACCTCTATCTCGCCGCCCTGTTGTTCACCATCGGCGCGTCCGGCGTGCTGATCCGGCGGAACGCCATCGTGCTGTTCATGTGCGTCGAGCTGATGCTGAACGCGTCCAATCTGGCCCTGGTCACCTTCTCCCGGATGCACGGCAACCTGGACGGCCAGGTCATCGCCTTCTTCACCATGGTGGTCGCGGCGGCCGAGGTCGTGGTCGGCCTCGCCATCATCGTCAGCATCTTCCGGACCAGGCACTCCGCTTCGGTCGACGACAGCAACCTGATGAAGCTGTAGGCGGAGGGCCTCACCCGTGAACTCTCTCATTCCGCTGCTGGTCGCGGCTCCGTTGGCCGGTGCCGCCCTGCTGCTGCTCGGCGGGCGGTACCTCGACCGCCTCGGGCACTGGCTCGGCACGCTGGCCGCCGCGCTCTCCTTCGTCCTCGGCGTCCTGCTGTTCTCGGACATGCTGGGCCGCCCGACCGGACAACGGGCGGTGCACCAGCACCTGTTCAGCTGGATCCCGGTGAACGGCTTCCGGGCCGACGTCTCCTTCCAGCTCGACCAACTGTCCGTCACCTTCGTCCTGCTGATCACCGGCGTCGGCACCCTGATCCACCTCTACTCGGTGGGCTACATGGCTCACGACGAGCGCCGCCGCCGCTTCTTCGGCTACCTCAACCTCTTCCTGGCGGCGATGCTGCTGCTCGTGCTGGCCGACAACTACCTGCTGCTGTACGTCGGCTGGGAGGGCGTCGGACTCGCCTCGTACCTGCTGATCGGCTTCTGGCAGCACAAGCCGAGTGCCGCGACGGCCGCCAAGAAGGCGTTCATCGTCAACCGGGTCGGCGACATGGGCCTGTCGATCGCGATCATGCTGATGTTCACCGAGTTCGGCAGCTTCGCCTTCGGTCCCGTCCTCGGCGGGGCCCGGCAGGCGAGCGAGGGCAAGCTGACCGCCATCGCGCTGCTGCTGCTGCTCGCGGCCTGCGGCAAGTCGGCCCAGGTGCCGCTGCAGTCCTGGCTCGGTGACGCGATGGAGGGCCCGACCCCGGTCTCGGCCCTGATCCACGCGGCCACCATGGTCACCGCCGGGGTCTACCTGATCACCAGGTCGGGTGCCATCTTCAACCTGGCCCCCGACGCCCAGACCGCCGTGGTGGTGGTCGGCACGGTGACGCTGCTCTTCGGTGCGATCGTCGGTTGCGCCAAGGACGACATCAAGAAGGCACTGGCCGGGTCGACCATGTCGCAGATCGGCTACATGGTGCTGGCGGCCGGCCTCGGCCCGATCGGGTACGCCTTCGCCATCATGCACCTGGTCACCCACGGCTTCTTCAAGGCCGGGCTGTTCCTCGGCGCCGGGTCGGTCATGCACGGCATGGACGACGAGGTGAACATGCGTCACTACGGCGGCCTGCGGAAGTACATGCCGATCACCTTCGTCACCTTCGGCCTCGGCTACCTGGCGATCATCGGCTTCCCCGGCCTGTCCGGTTTCTTCTCCAAGGACAAGATCATCGAGGCGGCCTTCGCCAAGGGCGGCACCGAGGGCTGGATCCTCGGCCTCTGCGCGCTGGTCGGCGCCGCCGTCACCGCGTTCTACATGACCCGGGTGATGCTCCTGACCTTCTTCGGGGAGAAGCGCTGGCAGCCCTCGGCCCGGACCGGCGAGGAGCCGCACCCGCACGAGTCCCCGGCCACCATGACCCTGCCGATGATCCTGCTGGCCTTCGGCTCGGTCTTCGCCGGCGGACTGTTCGCCCTCAACAGTTCCTTCCTGCACTGGCTGGAGCCCGTCACCGGACACTCCGAGGGCGACTCGCCGCTCCAGCCGCTCACCGTCACCCTGCTCACCACCGTGTGCATGCTGGCGGGCGTCGGCCTCGCCTACCTGATGTACGGGCGCTCGCCGGTCCCGGTCACGGCGCCGGTCGGCTCGCCGCTCACCCGGGCGGCCCGCCGCGACCTGCTCCAGGACGACTTCAACCACGCCGTCCTGGTCCGCCCCGGCGCCGGGCTCACCGCCTCGCTGGTCTACCTGGACAGCAAGGCCGTGGACGGCCTGGTGAACGGCCTGGCCGCCACCATCGGCGGCATCTCCGGCCGCCTGCGCCGGATCCAGACCGGGTTCGCCCGCTCGTACGCGCTCTCGATGTTCGGCGGCGCCCTGCTGCTGGCCGCCACCACTCTCCTGATGAGGTCCGTCTGATGACGACTGTGACTCGCCCGCCCGCCGGGCACCGGACATTTCGGGAGGGACGGCCATGAGCTACCTGCTGACCGCGACCTGCGCCGTCCCGGCCGCCGGCGCGGTGCTCACCGCCGCGCTGCCGGCCGGGTCCTCCGAGGCCCGCCGCCGTGCCAGCAAGGGGGTCGCGCTGGCCGTCTCGGCGGCGACCCTGGCGCTGACCGGCGCCGTCGCCGCGAGCCTCGACACCGGCGGGGCGCGCTACCAGCTCACCGAGTCCCACACCTGGATCCGCTCGTTCGGGATCGACTTCTCGCTCGGGGCGGACGGCATCGGCGCGGTCCTCGCACTGCTCACCGCGGTGCTGGTGCCGATCGTGATGCTGGCTTCCTGGCACGACGCGGACCCGGTCCGTAACCCCGACGGAACCTTCGAGAACGTCCGCCGCACCCAGGGCTTCTTCGCCCTGGTCCTGGCGGTCGAGGCGATGGTGCTGGTCTCCTTCCTGGCGACCGACATCTTCGTCTTCTACGTCTTCTTCGAAGCCATGCTGATCCCGATGTACTTCCTGATCGGCGGCTTCGGCGACCGCGCGGGCGGTCCGGACTCCGCCGCCCAACGCTCGTACGCGGCAGTCAAGTTCCTGCTCTACAACCTGCTCGGCGGCCTGGTCATGCTGGCCGCCGTGATCGGCCTGTACGTGCTCGCGCAGGACCAGGGCCTGGCCACCTTCGACCTGCCGACCCTCACCGGCGCGATCGCCGACGGCAAGCTGGTGATCGACCCGACCGCCGAGAAGCTGCTCTTCCTGGGCTTCTTCTTCGCCTTCGCGGTGAAGGCCCCGCTCTGGCCGCTGCACACCTGGCTGCCGAACGCGATGGGCGAGTCCACCGCCGGAACGGCCGTACTGATCACGGCGGTGGTCGACAAGGTCGGCACCTTCGCGATGCTGCGCTTCTGCCTCGGCCTGTTCCCGGACGCCTCCCGCACCTTCGGCCCGTACATCCTGGTGCTCTCGCTGATCGGGATCGTCTACGGCGCGCTGCTGGCGGTCGGCCAGAAGGACATCAAGCGGCTGGTGGCGTACGCCTCGATCTCGCACTTCGGCTTCATCATCATGGGCATCTTCGCCTTCACCAGCCAGGGCCAGTCCGGCGCCACCCTCTACATGGTCAACCACGGCATCTCCACCGCCGCGTGGATGCTGGTCGCCGGCTTCCTGATCTCCCGTCGGGGCTCGCGGCTGATCGCCGACTTCGGCGGGGTGCAGAAGGTCGCCCCGGTGCTGGCCGGAACCTTCCTGATCGGCGGCCTGGCGACGCTGTCGCTGCCGGGACTCGCGCCCTTCGTCAGCGAGTTCCTGGTCCTGGTCGGCACGTTCGCCAAGTACCCGGTGGCCGGCATCATCGCCACCTTCGGCATCGTGCTCGCCGCCCTGTACGCGCTGCTGCTCTACCAGCGCACCATGACCGGCCCGGTCAAGGCCGGGGTCGAGGGCATGGCCGACCTGCGGTTGCGCGAAGTCCTGGTGGTGGCACCGCTGGTGGCGCTGACCCTGTTCCTCGGCGTCTACCCCAAGCCGCTCACCGATCTCGTCAACCCGGCGGTGAACGCCACGCTCTCCCAGATCCACCAGACCGACCCGGCGCCCGCCCACCCGGTCGCCGCCACCACCGGAGGTGAGCACGAATGAGCCACCTGCTTGCCGCCGCCGGCGGCAACAGCCCGAGCATCCCCGCCCCGCACGTCGAGTACGGCCAGCTCTCCCCGATGCTGGTGGTCTTCGGCGCCGCGATCGCGGGCATCCTGGTCGAGGCCTTCCTGCCCCGCCGCTACCGGTACGGCACCCAGGTCGCCATCGCCCTGCTCGCGCTCGGCGGCTCCTTCGCGGCCGTGGTGGTGCTCGCCGCCCAGGGGCACGCCACCACCAAGTCCGGCCTGCTGGCGATGGGCGCGGTCGCCATCGACGGCCCGGCGCTCTTCCTGCAGGGCGTGATCCTGCTGTCCGCCGTGGTCACCGTGCTGATGTACGCCGAGCGCCGGCTGGAGCCGCGCCTGAACGGGCACGGCGTGGACGCCTTCGCCGCCCAGGGCGCCGCGGTACCCGGCGGTGAGCAGGAACGGCAGGCGACCACGGCCGGGTTCACCACCACCGAGGTCTTCCCGCTCACCCTGTTCGCGGTCGGCGGCATGCTGCTCTTCCCGGCCGCCAACGACCTGCTGACCATGTTCGTGGCGCTGGAGGTCTTCTCCCTCCCGCTCTACCTGCTCTGTGCCCTGGCCCGCCGCCGCCGGCTGCTCTCCCAGGAGGCGGCGGTCAAGTACTTCCTGCTCGGCGCGTTCGCCTCGGCGTTCTTCCTGTTCGGCATCGCGCTGCTGTACGGCTACGCGGGCAGTGTCCAGCTCGGCGACATCGCCGACGTGGTGTCAGGGGTCGCCCCCGTCACCCCGGCGCTGGCGGTCACCACCCAGAACGACGTGCTGCTGCTGCTCGGCCTGGCGATGGTCTCGGTCGGCCTGCTCTTCAAGGTCGGCGCGGTGCCGTTCCACTCCTGGACCCCGGACGTCTACCAGGGCGCGCCGACCCCGGTCACCGGCTTCATGGCGGCGGCCACCAAGACGGCGGCCTTCGGCGCGTTCCTGCGCCTGTTCTACGTGGCCTTCCCCGGCCTGAAGTGGGACTGGCGGCCCGTCATGTGGGGTGTGGCGATCCTCACCATGGTGGTCGGCGCGATCCTGGCCGTCACCCAGCAGGACGTGAAGCGGCTGCTGGCCTACTCCTCGATCGCGCACGCCGGGTTCATCCTCACCGGCGTGATCGCCACCAACCGGCAGGGCCTGGGCGCGGTGCTCTTCTACCTGCTCGCGTACTCCTTCGTCACCCTCGGCGCCTTCGCGGTGGTGACCCTGGTCCGCGACTCCAAGGGCGAGGCCACCCACCTGTCCAGCTGGGCCGGGCTCGGGCGGCGCTCGCCGCTGGTGGCGGCGGTCTTCGCACTCTTCCTGCTGGCTTTCGCCGGTATCCCGCTGACCAGCGGCTTCACCGGGAAGTTCGCGGTCTTCCAGGCCGCGGCGGCGGGCGGGGCGACCCCGCTGGTGATCGTGGGTGTGCTGAGCTCGGCGGTCGCGGCCTTCTTCTACATCCGCGTCATCGTGCTGATGTTCTTCTCCGACCCGCAGGCCGGCGGCCCGGCGGTGGCCGTGCCCAGCCCGCTGACCGCCACCGCGATCGGCCTCGGCGTCCTGGTCACGCTGGTCCTCGGCCTCGCCCCGCAGTACTTCCTGGACCTTGCCGGCAAGGCGTCGTTGTTCGTCCGTTAGCGCGCCGTCCGTCAGCTCCACACCTTCTGACGCACCACCCGTCCGGGGTCCACGGCACAGCGCCGTGGGCCCCGGGCCCGCTCTCTTCGGCCGCCACCAGGCAGGAGAGGCCCATGCCCGTGCAGTGATCCACTCGCGACCGGATACCCTCCTTGTAGGCCAGCGGCGGCACTCAGGGACCAGGCCGCTAGATCGACCAGGGACAGGAGTGGTCTTCGTGACCGTCGTGGGGCCCTTCGGGCTGACCGTGCAGGACCGCGATCTGACCCGCGACGTCCAGGCCGGCATGGACGCCGTGGAACGCGCACTGACCGAGACGGTCAAGAGCGACGTACCGCTCATCACGATCACCGCCAGTCACCTGATCCAGGCCGGCGGCAAGCGCTTCCGGCCCCTGCTGGTCATGCTCGCCGCACAGTTCGGCGACCCGGCCGCACCCGGCGTGGTCACCTCCGCCGTGGTCGTCGAGCTGACCCATCTGGCCACGCTCTACCACGACGACGTCATGGACGAGGCCCCCGTCCGCCGGGGCGTCCCCAGCGCCAACACCCGCTGGGACAACTCGGTGGCCATCCTCACCGGCGACTTCCTCTTCTCCCGGGCCTCCCAGGTGCTCGCCGACCTCGGCCCCGAGGCGGTCCGGATCCAGGCCGACGCCTTCGAACGGCTCGTCACCGGCCAGATCCTGGAGACCGCGGGCCCCCGTCCCGAGGACAACCCGCTCCAGCACTACCTGGACGTCCTCGCGGGCAAGACCGGCTCGCTGGGCGCCGTCTCCTGCCGCTTCGGCGCGCTGATGGCCGGTGCCGAGACCTGGATCGTCGACATCCTCACCCAGTACGGCGAGAAGATGGGCATCGCCTTCCAGCTCGCCGACGACGTCCTCGACATCGCCAGCGACGCGGACGAGTCCGGCAAGACCCCCGGCACCGACCTGCGCGAGGGCGTGCCCACCCTGCCGATCCTGCTGCTCCAGCAGACCCCGGTGGACCCGGCCGACCCCTCGGACGTCCGCCTGCGCGAGCTCCTCACGCTCGACCTCGCCGGGGACGACGAGCTGCACGCCGAGGCCCTGGGCCTGCTCCGCCGCCACCCCGCGCTGGAGCACGCCCGCCGCGAGACCCTGCGCTACGCCGAGGAGGCCCGTGCGCTGCTGGCCCCCCTCCCGGCCTGCCCGGCCAAGGACGCCCTGGAGGGCCTCTGCGACATGGTCGCCATCCGCACCATGTGACGGACCTCTTCAGACGCCGGCGGGTGAACGTCCAGCGGTGCGGGGAACCGCGTGAATCGGAGGATTCCCGTGCGGCACATTCTCCGTCACGGTAAGTCGCACCGCCCCATCCGGAGGGAACGAGGTGCCACGTGCCCACCGGGCTCCTCCTGAGACCGTGGGCCTCCGACTCGCGCAGTCCCCGCGCCCCTGAAGATGCACCCCCAGCTCTCTGAAGAACCTCTCCGACCCCAAGGAGCCAGAATGCTGCGCGTCGTCATCGCCGAGGACTCGGTACTCCTCCGGGAGGGCCTGACCCGCCTGCTCACCGACCGAGGGCTGGAGGTCGTCGCGGGCGTCGGGGACGGCGAGTCGCTGCTGCGCACGGTCCAGGGGCTGGCCGCCGAGAACGCCCTGCCCGACGTGGTGGTCGCGGACGTCCGGATGCCCCCGACCCACACCGACGAGGGCGTCCGCGCCTGCGTGGCCCTCCGCGGCCTGTACCCGGACCTGGGCGTCCTGGTGCTCTCGCAGTACGTCGAGGAGCGCTACGCCGGCGAGCTGCTGGCCGGCTCGACCCGGGGCGTCGGCTACCTGCTGAAGGACCGGGTGGCCGAGGTCCGCGAGTTCGTGGACGCCGTGGTCCGGGTGGCCGGCGGCGGGACGGCGCTGGACCCGGAGGTGGTGCAGCAGCTGCTGAGCCGCAGCCGCAGGAGCGACGTCCTGGAGGGCCTGACCCCGCGCGAGCGCGAGGTGCTCGGCCTGATGGCCGAGGGCCGCACCAACGCGGCGGTCGCCAAGCAGCTGGTGGTCTCCGACGGCGCCGTCGAGAAGCACGTCAGCAACATCTTCCAGAAGCTGGGCCTGGCGCAGAGCCCCGAGGACCACCGCCGGGTACTGGCCGTACTGACCTACCTCAACAGCTGAGGAAACCGCTCCGGAAGAGTAGTCTCGATCTTGAAGGCAGGTCGTCCCGGCGGGAATTGACCATGCAACTTCCGGGCGGGGGCGGCCGAGCGGCGAGCTCGCCAAGTCGGCGCCGTACATTCACAAGTTACGGCCCGGTCAACGCAGGCGAGCTTAGGATGCCTTTGGTGCACCAGGCGGACGGGGCACACGGCTCACGCCCGCGGCTGGTGCTCACGAGGAGGTCCGCGGTAGTGACCAGCCAGGTTGATCAGTCAGAGGCAGTCGGCGGCTCGGACGGCGGAGGCCAGGGGGCGGCGCCCCCGCCCTCGACCGGGGGGTCGCGTCCCGCCAAGCCGATCCGGCGGCTGGACCGGGTGATCATCCGGTTCGCCGGTGACTCGGGTGACGGTATGCAGCTCACCGGTGACCGTTTCACCTCCGAGACCGCCTCGTTCGGCAACGACCTCTCCACCCTGCCGAACTTCCCGGCCGAGATCCGGGCACCTGCCGGGACACTGCCGGGCGTCTCCAGCTTCCAGCTGCACTTCGCCGACCACGACATCCTGACGCCGGGCGACGCCCCGAACGTCCTGGTGGCCATGAACCCGGCCGCGCTCAAGGCCAACCTGCCCGACCTGCCCCGCGGCGCGGAGATCATCGTCAACACCGACGAGTTCACCAAGCGCGCACTGGCGAAGGTCGGTTACCCGGCGGACCCGCTCGCCGACGGCTCGCTCTCGGCCTACCACCTGCACAAGGTGCCGCTGACCACGCTGACGCTGGAGGCCCTGAAGGAGAGCGGCCTCGCCCGCAAGGACGCCGAACGGGCGAAGAACATGTTCGCCCTGGGCCTGCTCTCCTGGATGTACCACCGGCCCACCCACGGCACGGAGCGCTTCCTGCGCCAGAAGTTCGCCAAGAAGCCCGACATCGCCGAGGCCAACATCAGGGCCTTCCGGGCCGGCTGGAACTTCGGCGAGACCACCGAGAGCTTCGCCGTCTCGTACGAGATCCCGCCCGCCAAGCTGCCCGCCGGGACGTACCGCAACATCTCCGGCAACCTCGCCCTCTCCTACGGCCTGATCGCCGCCGCGAAGCGCTCCGGACTGCCGCTGTTCCTCGGCTCGTACCCGATCACCCCGGCCTCGGACATCCTGCACGAGCTGAGCCGCCACAAGAACTTCGGCGTGCGCACCTTCCAGGCGGAGGACGAGATCGCCGGGATCGGCGCCGCGCTCGGTGCGGCCTTCGGCGGCGCCCTCGGGGTGACCACCACCTCGGGCCCCGGTGTGGCGCTCAAGTCGGAGACCGTCGGGCTCGCGGTCTCGCTCGAACTGCCGCTGCTGGTGGTGGACATCCAGCGCGGCGGCCCGTCCACCGGCCTGCCGACCAAGACCGAGCAGGCAGACCTGCTGCAGGCGATGTTCGGCCGCAACGGCGAGGCGCCGGTACCGATCGTGGCCCCCGCGACCCCGGCCGACTGCTTCGACGCCGCCCTGGAGGCGGCCAGGATCGCGGTCGCCTACCGCACCCCGGTGATGCTGCTCTCCGACGGCTACCTGGCCAACGGCTCCGAGCCGTGGCGGATCCCCGAGGTCGACGAACTCCCCGACCTGCGGGTCGAGTTCGCCTCCGGGCCGAACCACACCCTGGAGGACGGCAGCGAGGTCTTCTGGCCGTACAAGCGCGACCCGCAGACCCTCGCCCGCCCCTGGGCGGTCCCCGGCACCCCCGGCCTCGAACACCGGATCGGCGGCATCGAGAAGCAGGACGGCAGCGGGAACATCTCCTACGACCCGGCCAACCACGACTTCATGGTGCGGACCCGCCAGGCCAAGATCGACGGAATCACCGTGCCGGAGCTGGAGGTTGACGACCCGAGCGGAGCGGCCCGGGTGCTGGTGCTCGGCTGGGGCTCGACCTACGGCCCGATCACGGCGGCCGTCCGGCGGGTGCGGGCCGACGGCGGCAGGGTCGCCCAGGCGCACCTGCGGCACCTGAACCCCTTCCCGGCCAACCTCGGTGCGGTCCTGAAGGCGTACGACCGGGTCGTGGTACCGGAGATGAACCTGGGTCAGCTGGCCCTGCTGTTGCGCGCCAGGTACCTGGTGGACGCCCAGTCCTACAACCAGGTGCGCGGACTGCCCTTCAAGGCGGCCCAGTTGGCGGATGTACTGTTCGCGGCGATCGGAACGCTGGAGGAGAACCATGGCTGAGGCCCGCGGCGCAGCCGCCGACCGTCCCCGCGGCGCGGCCGCCGGCGCCCGCTTCCGTTCGCTGGAGCTGGTGCCGAAGGCCGAATCGCCGCAGAGCGCCAAGGACTTCAAGACGGACCAGGAGGTCCGCTGGTGCCCGGGCTGTGGCGACTACGCCATTCTGGCCGCCGTCCAGTCCTTTATGCCCGAGCTCGGAATCCGCAGAGAGAACACCGTCTTCGTCTCCGGCATCGGCTGCTCCTCCCGCTTCCCGTACTACATGAACACCTACGGGGTGCACTCCATCCACGGCCGCGCTCCGGCGATCGCCACCGGTCTCGCCGCCTCCCGGCCCGATCTGAGCGTCTGGGTGGTCACCGGGGACGGCGACGCGCTCTCGATCGGCGGCAACCACCTGATCCACGCGCTGCGCCGCAACGTCAATCTGAAGATCCTGCTGTTCAACAACCGGATCTACGGGCTCACCAAGGGCCAGTACTCGCCCACCAGCGAGGTCGGCAAGATCACCAAGTCCACGCCGATGGGCTCGCTGGACGCCCCGTTCAACCCGCTCTCGCTGGCCGTCGGGGCCGAGGCCACCTTCGTCGCCCGCACCATCGACTCCGACCGGCAGCACCTGCAGTCCGTGCTCCGGGCCGCCGCCGAGCACGAGGGCACGGCGCTGGTGGAGATCTACCAGAACTGCAACATCTTCAACGACGGCGCCTTCGAGGTGCTCAAGGACCCGAACACCCGGGACGAGGCGCTGATCCGCCTGGAGGACGGGCAGCCGATGGTCTTCGCCGGCCAGGGCGTCTTCCGGGGGCCTGACGGCGAGCTGCACGTCGCCGAGGTCACCGACGCCAACCGGTCCGAGGTGCTGGTGCACGACGTCCACCACCCCAGCGCCGCACGGGCGTTCGCGCTCACCCGGATCGCCGACGCGGACACCCTGCACCACACGCCGATCGGCGTCCTGCGGGACGTCCGGCGGCCGGTGTACGACACCCTGATGGCCGACCAGCTCGACCAGGCCGTCGCGGCCAAGGGCGAGGGCGACCTGGCCGGCCTGCTGGCGGGCCAGGACACCTGGACGGTCGGATAGCAGGCCGGCGGGCAGCCGGGCAGCCGGGCGAACCGACGGGAGCGGGGAACCGCGCGGCCGACCCCCTGCGGAGGTGCAGAGCGGTCGCGCCGTTCCCCGTGCTCCTAGCCGGCGCCCAGCAGGATCGGGTTGGTCAGGGCCGCCATCGGGCCCCACGGGAGGTCCGGGCCCATGCTGTTGCCCTGCCCCGGGGTGCCGTCCGCCCTGGGGTGGCGGACCTCCGCCCGGACGTACGCGGCAAGTGAGGCGGTGGTCCGCCAGACGACGGTGCCACGGCCGGACGCGGGCAGCGACTCCTGGTGCAACTGCCCCTCGTCGGTGAGGAGCCGGACCGTCCCGCCGGGTACGCCGGAGACGTCCAGCCTGACGTCCACCGGTGCGTCGGCCGGGACGGACAGCCGGTCGCCGATGCCCGCCTGCCGGCCCTGCCCGGTGGCGGTGAAGTCCAGCCCGACGGCCGACGACTCGGCGATCCAGCTGTGCCCGGCCCGCAGCCCGTCGAGGACGTCCGCCCGGGTCAGGTCCGCTGCCAGCACCACGTTCTGCGGCAGGCCGATGACCTGCGGCTTGCTGTGCGCGTCACTGTTGCCCATGGCGGGCAGCCACCGGCGGCCGTGCCGGAGGGCCTCGGCGAGGCGGGAGTCCCAGCTGTCGACGGCGGACTCGTCGTCGTACGTCCACGGGCCGTTCCAGACCTCGACCGCGTCCGCGTCCTGGTAGCCGAACTTCCACTGGCAGGCGATGTACGGGCAGTACGGGTGCGCGGGCACCACCAGGCCGCCGGAGCGGTGCACCTGGCGGACGAAGCGCGGGTACGCGTCGTCCCGGGCGCGGTAGCGCCAGTCGACCCACTCCCCGGGGCGGGTGCCCAGTGCGAGCCAGTGGCCGTTGCGGGTGGTGACCTCCTCACCGGTGACGATCAGCAGGTCCGGGCCGGCCAGCGGACCCCAGACGCCGTGCGAGGACGGGGTGTTGTGGTCGGTGGAGACGATGAAGTCGAGCCCGGCCGCCCGCGCACCCGCGGCCACCTCGGCCGGAAGGCGGCGCCCGTCGGAGTACACGGTGTGCAGATGGCAGTCGCCCCGGTACCAGGCCCGCCCGCGTCCGCGCGCCCGCTCGGGCGGGTACGAGGGGGTGAACTCCGGCCCTGGATCGCCGAATCGCAGCGTCACCTCGACCCGGTAGTCCAGCCCCTGCGGTGCGACCTGGTAGGGGCCCAGCACCACGTGCCAGGTCCCGGGCCGGACCGGCCCCGGCAGATAGCCCGGGGTGGCCGCGCCCCGGCTGATCGCGAACGAGGTCCGGAACCCACCCGACCAGCCCCGGAACCCGGGCCCGCCGAGACCGGTACCGCGCTCGTCGAAGACCCCGATGTCACAGGAGTTGCCCGGGGTGCCCGGTGGTACGGCGGGCTTGTCGTAGCCGTACGACACGGCGATCTCCCGCACGCCCGACGGGACTTCGACCGGCAGATAGACGAAGTCGGCCGTTCCGGTGGCGAGATGGCCGGTGATCACCTCGGTGCGCTCGCCCGCGGCGGCGGCCGCGAAGGTGGTCGGCGCGAGCGTGATCGCCGCGCCCGCCCCGACGGCCAGCCCGGCCTGGAGCAGCCGCCGGCGCCCTGACGGATCGGTTGCGGTGCTGTGGTGCCGACAGGTCTCGTCCGCGCACACGGTGCCCTCCCGAGGCTCACGCGGGCCGGTCGCAGCCGTTGGACGCCGGCCCGTCACCGTCCCCGTTCCCCGGCCCGGTGAACTGCCGATGAGCCGCAACCGGCCTCGCCGGGTCGGCCGGACGTCGGCCGGTGGTCGGCGGGTCGTCGCGGCTCCTGTGCCGTGCGAGCGGTCAGGCCGGGCCGAGGCGTTCGGCGGCGGAGGCCATGCCCAGCCAGGTGTGCGGGTTGCCAGCCCAGCACCAGCCGAGTTTCGGGGCGCCCCGGCTGATCCAGACCGCCGGGACACGGCGGTCGCCGCAGCGCGAACCGCCCAGCGAGAAGCACTTGTTCTTCGCCAGCGCCGCCGGGTGCTGGGTGACGAAGGAGATGCCCTCCTCCATGGTGAGCAGCAGCCGCCCGCGCTCCGCGACGACCGCCATGGCGTCCTCGGGCACCGCGCCGCAGAACTCCTCGCCGCGCTCGACGTCCAGCAGCAGGTAGACGTCGGAGGCGGGCATCGGCGCCGTCTTCAGGGGCTCGAACCGCTCCAGGTCGCCCGGGGCGTAGTGGCGGTCGATGATCCCGGGCGCGGACTTTCCGGCCAGCGTGGTGAGCGGCACGGTCTGCTCCAGCGGTGCCGTGCTGCGCGCGACCACCAGCAGGAACGGCACCCGGCCCGCCTCGGGCGGGGCCATCGCGCCGCCCCGCGCCACGAGCCGTCCGCGCAGCTCCGCCAGCGGGGCGGCGGGCAGCGCCGGATAGCCCTTCTCGGTCAGTGTCCGCAGCTGGCGGTCGAACTCGGTACCCGGATCGAAGGTCAAAGTAGCTGCTTCCTCTCGATACGCTATCTCCGTACGCAGTACACTATACATAGTACGGAGATTCTGCATGGAAAGATTTCCCCATGGCCACGGACCGCAGCAGCGCAGGTGATCCCGCGCGCACCCTCGCGCTGCTCTGGGGGGAGCCGCCGCCCAAGGCCGCCCGCAGAGGGCCCCGGCAGGCGCGGTCCAGCGCCGAGATCGCCGCCACCGCCATCGCGCTCGCCGACGCCGAGGGCGTCGAGGCCGTCACCATGCGCCGGGTCGCCCAGGAGCTCGGCCTCTCGCCGATGGCGCTCTACACCTACGTCCCGGGCAAGGCCGAACTGCTCGACCTGATGCTCGACACCCTGTACGGCGCCATGCCGCGCACCGCGCCCGCCGACAGCGGCTGGCGCGCCCGCGTGACGGCGATCGCCGAGGACAACCGGGCCCTGTACGCCGCGCACCCCTGGATCGCCGCCGTCTCCGCCAGCCGCCCGCCGCTCGGGCCCGGCCTGATGGGCAAGTACGAGTACGAGCTGCGCGCGCTCGACGACCTCGGCCTCGGCGACGTCGAGATGGACGCGGCCCTCACCCACCTGCTCGGCTTCGTCCAGAGCTGCGCCCGGCTGGCCGCCGACGAGCGCGCCGCCGAGCAGGACGGCGCGATGAACGACCGGCAGTGGTGGGCGGGCAACGCCGAACTCCTCGCCCGGGTCTTCGACGCCGACCGCTACCCGACCGCCGCCCGGGTCGGCGCGGCGGCGGGTGAGGCATACGGAGGCGCGTACAGCCCGTCGCACGCCTACGAGTTCGGGCTGCAACGGGTGATCGACGGTCTGGCCGCGCTGATCGAAGGGCGCTGAGTTCAGGCCGTCACCCTGCGCGGCCCGCTGACGGAGCCGCTGCTGGTCGTCCACCGGCGGCGTCCGGCCCGCGGGGAGGGCATCGAGATCCTCGGTGACGAGCAGCTGCTCGGCTTCCGGCTGGAGCGGGTCGCCTTCGGATGACCGGAGGGCCGGCCCAGGGTCACCGCCGGGAGTCGTACGCCGCGCGGGCGCTCTGCACCTCGGGCAGCTGCCGCTCCACCCAGTGCGCCAGCTCGGACACCAGCGCGGCGGCCTGGCGTCCGAGCGGGGTCAGGCTGTAGTCGACCCGGGGCGGGATCACCGGGTGCGCCTCGCGCAGCACGAAGCCGTCCCGCTCCAGGGCCTGCAGGGTCTGCGCGAGCATCTTCTCGCTCACGCCGGAGACCCGGCGGCGCAGCTCGCTGAACCGGTAGTCGCGCTCGGTGAGCGCGATCAGCACCAGCACGCCCCAGCGGCTGGTGACGTGCTCCAGGATGCCGCGCGACGGGCACATCGAGTCGGTCACGTCCGCTGCGCGGTCCAGCAGGGTGGGTTCGGTACTTACCTCCATACCAGTACCGTACTTCAAAGTGGGTACTTTCGAAAGGTTAGTGCTGTTCCTAGAGTGAGGCGGGTCAGCAGGAACGCCCGATATCCCAGGGAGCAGAAATGATCGTCGTCACCGGTGCCACCGGACAGCTCGGCCGCCTCGTCGTCGCCGGCCTGTTGGACAGGATCCCGGCAGGCGAGCTGGCGGTGGCCGTCCGCTCCGCCGAGAAGGCCGCCGAGTGGGCCGCGCAGGGCGTGGACGTCCGCGTGGTCGACTACGGCCGGCCCGAGACCCTGGCCGGCGCCTTCGCCGCCGGGGACCGGGTGCTGCTGATCTCCGGCAGCGAGGTCGGCTCGCGGATCCCGCAGCACCGTGCCGTGGTGGACGCGGCCGCTGCGGCCGGGGTCTCCCTGTTCGCCTACACCGGTGTCCTGGGCGGCGACGAGGCCGGGTTCGCGCTGGCCGACGAGCACAAGGCCACCGAGGCGATCATCCGCGAGTCCGGTCTGCCCTTCGTCTTCCTGCGCAACGGCTGGTACACCGAGAACTACACCGCCGACGCGGCCGGCACCGCCGAGCGCGGCGTCGTCCTCGGCAGCAGCCACGACGGCCGGATCGCCACCGCTGCCCGCCGGGACTACGCGGACGCGGCGGTCGCCGTGCTCACCGGCGAGGGCCACGAGATGCGGGTGTACGAGCTGAGCGGCGACGTCGCCTGGAGCTTCTCCGAGTACGCGGCCGAGCTCGCGGCCCGCTCGGGCAAGCCGGTGGTCTACCGGAACGTCACGCCCGAGGAGCACCTGGCCGCGCTCGTCGGCGCCGGGCTCCCCGAGGGCTTCGCCCAGGTCCTGGTCGACGTCGACGCGGGCATCGCCCGGGGCGAACTCGCCCGCAACCAGGGCGACCTGTCCAAGCTGATCGGCCGTCCCACCACCCCGTTCACCGAGACCCTCACCGCCGCGCTCTGACCGCCGAGGCGCCCCGGCGGGTTGCGCCTGACCAGCCCACGAGCAATGTCATGACCAAAATGTGGGAACGGAGATGACAGGCCGCGCCCCCACCCGCTACCGTCGGCGCGGGTACAACCGCGCGCGTGGAGGGCAGGCCGGTCATGGCAGAGGGATCCCAGCAGGAGGCCGGCCGGGGGTTCTGGTTCGGCTTCGCCGCGTACGGAATCTGGGGGACGTTCCCGCTCTTCTGGCCGCTGCTGGAGCCCAGCGGAGCCGCCGAGATCCTCGCCAACCGGATGGCCTGGTCGCTGGTGGCGGTCCTGCTGATCCTGCTGGTGCAGCGCCGCTGGTCCTGGATCCGGCCGCTGCTGGCCCAGCCGCGGAGGCTGGCGCTCTCGGTGGCGGCCGCCGCGCTGATCTCGGTCAACTGGGGTGTCTACATCTGGGGAGTGAACTCCGGGCACGTCGTGGAGACCAGCCTCGGGTACTTCATCAATCCCCTGGTCACCATCGCCTTCGGCGTCCTGGCCCTGCGCGAGCGGCTGCGCTCCGCGCAGTGGGCGGCGGTCGGCATCGGGGCGGCGGCGGTCGTCGTGCTCACCCTGGCCTACGGGCGTCCGCCGTGGATCGCGCTCACCCTGGCACTGACCTTCGCCACGTACGGCCTGCTCAAGAAGCTGGTCGGGCTCGGCGGTCTGGAGAGCTTCGCGGTGGAGAGCGCCGTGATGTTCCCGCTCGCGGCGGCCTACCTCGGGTACCTCACCGTGCAGGGGAAGAGCACCCTCGGACACACCGGGGACGGCTACGGCTGGGGGCACACGGGGCTGCTGATGCTCAGCGGCCTGGTCACCGCGATCCCGCTGCTCTGCTTCGGCGCGGCCGCCCTGCGGGTGCCGCTCACCACGCTCGGACTGCTCCAGTACCTGGCACCGGTGTTCCAGTTCCTGCTCGGGGTGACGGTCTTCCACGAGTCGATGCCCCCGGCCCGCTGGGCGGGCTTCGCGCTGGTCTGGGCGGCGCTCGCGGTGCTCACCTTCGACGCGCTGCGCCAGCTGCGGAGGGCCCGGCAGGCCGCGGTGCCACCGGCCTCCGCGCCCGTCGCGGCCGATCCCGCCCAGGCTCAGGCTGCCGCCCAGGCCCAGGCCGCTGAGCCCCGGGCCGCCGTCCGCAGCAGCTGAGCGCTCGCACGCAGGCCCCGGAACCGGCGCCGGGCGGACCCGTCCGGGGCGCTGTCCGGTGCCGCCCGGGGCGTCACACCCCGTGGTGGCATGGACTCCTCCGTGTGAACACGTCCCTTGGGGTCTCTTCAAGCACGCCCGTCTCCTGCTAACGTCCGGCTACCAACGTCCGGAAGCCGTACCCGTCCCCGCGAAGGGGGAGCAGGAGGGGTTGCGATGGTCCAGCTCACGGGACAGTTCGCCAGGCCGTTCCAGCGTGCCGCACTCGCCGCAGGCAGGACCGTACGGGTGCCAGCCGTACGGCGAGAACTGGATGCGGCCGAGAGTGGCGAGCTGCTGCTCAGCTCCGGCGCGGGCGGCGGCCCGCTGGCCATCCAGTGGCGGCGGCAGGGACGTCCGGCGCTGATCCTGAAGCCGCCCTACCGGCTGGACCGGGTGGAGCTCAGGGGCTCGCACCGGGCCAGGCTCTACGGCCTGACCGCCGGGGTCCGGCTGGTCTGCCCGGACTGGTCGCCGCTCTTCCTGATCTCCCCGGCCCAGCTGCCGCTGCTGGCCTGCGCGGTGGCCGCCTCCCGGGTGGCCAGGGCCACCCGGGTCGCCGTCAGGCCGTGATGTCCCGGCTGGTGAACCGGGCCCAGGCGGCCGAGCCGAAGACCGCGACGTAGAGCGCCTGCAGACCGAGGTTCTGCAGCACGTTGTCCCAGTGCATCGGTTGGCGCAGCAGGTCGCCGAAGCTCAGCCACTGGTGGGTGAAGAGGAACGGCTGGATCGCGTGCAGCTGCGGGAAGGTGTCCAGGATCTGCACCGTGATCACCAGGCCGACGGTGGTCGCCATCGCGGCGATCCCGCTGCCGGTCAGCGTCGAGATGAACAGCCCGATGGCCACCAGGCCGGACAGCGACAGCGCCACCACGCCCGCCACCAGCACGGCGCGCACCACCGCCGCGCCGAGCCCGATGGTGTCGCCGGACAGCAGGGTGACCTCGCCGAGCGGGAAGAGCGCGGCACCCGTCGCGACCGCGGCCACCACCACGGCCATGGTCGCGGCCAGGCAGAACACCAGCCCGGCGGTGAACTTGGCCGCCAGCAGCCTGGTCCGCCCGGCCGGGGCGACCAGCAGATAGCGCAGCGTGCCGGTCGCGGCCTCGCCGGCGATCGAGTCGCCGGCCACCACGCCCACCGTCATCGGCAGGAAGATCGGCAGCGCCAGGGCCAGTGCCGTGAACACCAGGAAGAGGCCGTTCTGCGAGACCTGGGCGATGAAGGCCGGACCCCCGCCGTTCGAGGAGTCGCCGGTCTCGATCCTCACCACCACACCGATCAGCACCGGCAGCACCGCGAGGATGCCGAGCAGCGCGATCGTCCTGGTCCGGCGGAAGGTGAGCCAGAGCTCGCTGCGGAACAGCGCCGCGAAGCCCGCCGCGGTCTGCCTCCTGGGACCCGCGCCGACGGCCGCCGACGCCTCGGTCCGTGAGACCTCGGTCCGTGAGACCTCGGCCGGTGACACCTCAGCCTGCGACATCGAAACCCTCCCCGGTCAGCGCCACGAAGGCGTCCTCCAGCGTGCCGCGCTCCACACCGAAGCCGTGCACCCGCACCCCGGCCGAGACCAGCGCCGCGCAGAGCCTCGGCAGCGACTCCTCGTCGACCGCCGTGGCGAGGCCGTCCAGCCGCGCCTCGTCCGTCCGCAGGTCGGTCACCCGGTGCTGCACCAGCACGTCCCGCGCCGCCGCGACGTCCGGTGTGCGGACCACGAGCCGGCCCTGCGCGCGGCCGGCCAGCTCGGCCACGGTGCCCTGCACCACCAGCCGGCCCTTGGACATCACCGCGGCGTGCGTGCAGACCTGCTCGATCTCGTCCAGCAGGTGCGAGGAGAGAAAGACCGTGGTGCCCTCGGCCGCGACCTCGCGGACCAGTGCGCGGATCTCCCGCATGCCCTGCGGGTCCAGGCCGTTGGTCGGCTCGTCCAGCACCAGCAGCTCGCGCGGCTGAAGCAGGGCCGAGGCCAGGCCGAGGCGCTGCTTCATGCCGAGCGAGTACGCCCGCGCCTTCTTGCCCGCCGCCGCCGTCAGGCCGACCCGGTCCAGCGCCTCGGTGACCCGGCGCGCCCGGGTACGCGGGTCGGAGGTCGGATCGGCCGCGTCGAACCGGGCCAGGTTGTCCCGCCCGGACAGGAAGCCGTACAGGGCCGGGCCCTCGATCAGCGCACCGACCCGGGGGAGCACCGCGCCCACCGACTGCGGCATCGGGGCGCCGAGCACCGTGGCGACACCGGAGGAGGGGGCGATCAGGCCCATCAGCATCCGGATGGTCGTCGTCTTGCCGGAGCCGTTCGGCCCGAGGAAGCCGAAGACGCTGCCCCGGGGCACCGTCAGATCCAGCCCGTCCACCGCCAGCTGGCCGCCCTGGAAGCGCTTGGTCAGCCCGCTGGTGCGGATCACGTCGTCCGGAGCGGCGGCGGGGGTCGGGCCGACAGCGGCGACCCGACCCCGTGCCTGCTCCGTGTGGGGAGCAGTCGTCACTACTTCACCCCGGCGGCGCTCTGCAGCACCGGCAGGGTCACGGCACCGGCGAAGACCCGGCCGTCGTCGGTGACCAGCACGTTCAGCACCTTGGTGCTGATCAGCGAGCCGCCGTTGACCGGCTTGCCGAACGACTTGGCGAGGGCCGCCGGATCCTGCGGGAAGGAGGCCCGGGAGTGCTTGCCGCCGGGGACGGCGGTGCCGTCCGACGTCGGGGCCGGTGCGCTGGGCAGCTTGGCGCTCAGCACCGACGTCCAGCCCGCACCGACGACGTCGACGCCGTCCGCCCCGGTCTTCGCGCCGCTCTGCGGGCCGGTCTTCGGGCCGGCCTGCGGCGCGGCGCCGGACGGGCGGTGCTGCTCGGCCGCGTCGGCCGCCGGGCGCTCCGTCACCTTCGCGCCCTTCGGGGCCTTGAAGTCGAAGGTCTTGGCGTCGGGCTTGGCGAAGGACACCGAGCTGAAGTGCACGTCCAGCACCTTGCCGCCGTCCACCGACTTCACCAGCACCGCGAGCGGCACACCGTTGTCGGCGTCGACCGAGATCCGCACCTCACCGATGGTGGAGCCGGACTGCTTGGGCTTCACGCTCAGCTGGTACGCCTTCTGCCCGGCCACCGTCGCCGTGCCGTCCACCGTGACCGAGGTGGTCGCGGCGCTCTGGCCCAGGAACAGTTTCGCCGCCTCCTGCGGGGTGGTCGGGGCACCGGTGAGCGGAGTCCCGGGGTGCTGTGCCGGACCGTGCTGCGCCGCGCCGGGCCGGCCCGCGCCGTTCGGGGCCGTCAGGTGCAGCGCCTGGTTGGTGGTGCTGTCCCAGGCCCAGACCTGGTCGCCGTTGTGCACCAGCTCGTAGCCGGCCAGGTTCTCGATCAGGCCGACCCGCTGGCGGTCCGGACCGTCCACCGCGACCTGCAGGGTGTGCTCGCCGCCGAGCAGCTCGGTCAGCTTGGCCGTCGGGTCGGCGCCGCCGTGCCCGCCGCCGCCCAGGGCCCCGTTGGCCATGCCCAGCAGCTGCGTGGGCACGCCGAGGTCCGCCGACACCTGCACCGTGCCCGACAGCGACTGGGTGTCGGACCCGAGAGCCTTCGCCACCAGCTGCTCCGCCGTCAGCGACGGCAGGCTCGGCCCGGAGTCGCTCGCCAGCGCGGGCACCAGTCCGATCCCCGTCGCCGCGGCTGCTATCACGCCGACCGGAACCAGCGCACGCACCGCGGTCCGGCGACGCGGCCGGTGCGCGTAACCCTGCTCCACCATGTCCAACCCCTCCGTAGCCCTCATCTGTTCTGCTCTCCATTAGAGACCTCGACGGGTGCCCGGGGCATCGCTCTGGAGGGCCAGATCCGTGTACATCCTCCGGTGCAAGCGACCCTGAGTCCTTATCAGGGTCGCATCCGCCGAACGGAGGAAAGCTGGGTATCGTCGCCTCATGGCTGCAACCGACGCCCCGCACTCCTCACCGACCGTCACTTCGATGCGCCGCGCGCTGCGGCGCGCCCGGGACGGTGTCGCCCTGGACGTCGCCGAGGCGGCGGTGCTGCTCCAGGCCCGTGGCGAGGACCTGCACGCACTCTGTTCCACCGCGGCCCGGGTCCGGGACGCGGGGCTGGCCGAGGCCGGCCGGCCCGGGACCATCACGTACTCCAAGAGCGTCTTCATCCCGCTCACCCGGCTCTGCCGGGACCGGTGCCACTACTGCACCTTCGTCACCGTGCCCGGCAAGCTGCGCAAGTCGGGGCACGGGATGTACCTGTCGCCCGACGAGGTGCTGGACATCGCCCGCAAGGGCGCGGCGCTGGGCTGCAAGGAGGCCCTGTTCACACTGGGCGACCGCCCGGAGGACCGCTGGCCCGAGGCCCGGGAGTGGCTGGACGCGCACGGCTACGACGACACCCAGTCGTACCTGCGGGCGATGTCGATCCGGGTGCTGGAGGAGACCGGACTGCTGCCGCACCTCAACCCCGGGGTGGTGACCTGGACCGAGTTCCAGCGGCTCAAGCCGGTCGCGGCGTCGATGGGCATGATGCTGGAGACCACCGCCACCCGGCTCTGGTCGGAGCCCGGCGGCCCGCACCACGGCTCGCCGGACAAGGAGCCGGCCGTCCGGCTGCGGGTGCTCGAGGACGCCGGCCGCAGCTCGGTCCCGTTCACCACCGGTGTGCTGATCGGCATCGGCGAGACGTACGAGGAGCGGGCGGACGCGCTGTTCGCGATCCGCCGGATCGCCCGGCAGTACCACGGCATCCAGGAAGTGATCATCCAGAACTTCCGGGCCAAGCCGGACACCGCGATGCGGGCGATGCCCGACGCCGAGCTGGAGGAGCTGGCCGCGGTCATCGCCGTCACCCGCCTGGTCCTCGGCCCATCCGCGCGCATCCAGGCGCCGCCGAACCTGGTGGACAGCGAATACGAGCTGATCATCGGCGCGGGCATCGACGACTGGGGCGGGGTGTCGCCGCTGACGCCGGACCACGTCAACCCGGAGCGGCCCTGGCCGCACATCGAGGAACTGGCCCGCCGCACCGCCGCGCAGGGCTTCGAGCTGCGCGAGCGGCTCGCCGTCCACCCCGAGTATGTGGTGCACGGCGAACCCTGGCTGGACCCGCGGATCCTGCCGCACATCACGGCGCTCGCCGACCTGGAGACCGGCCTGGCCCGCCCGGACGTCAACCCGGTCGGCCTGCCCTGGCAGGAGCCCGAGGACCTGCCCGCCTCCGCCGGCCGTACCGACCTGCACCGCACCATCGACACCGAGGGCCGCACCGGGGACCGCCGGGCGGACTTCGAGGACGTCTACGGCGACTGGCAGGCACTGCGCGAGCAGGTCGCCGCAACGCCCGTGGAGCGGCTGAGCGGTGACGTGCGGGAGGCGCTGGCGGTCGCCGCCGACGACCCGACCCGGCTCACCGACGAGCAGGCGCTGGCGCTCTTCCAGGCCGAGGGGCCCGCCCTGGACGCGCTCTGCCGGATCGCCGACGACCTGCGCCGCTCGGTGGTGGGCGAGGAGGTCACCTACTGCGTCACCCGGAACATCAACTTCACCAACGTCTGCTACACCGGCTGCCGGTTCTGCGCCTTCGCGCAGCGCCGTACCGACGCCGACGCGTACACCCTCTCGCTGGAGCAGGTCGCCGACCGGGCCGAGCAGGCGTGGGAGGTCGGGGCGACCGAGGTCTGCATGCAGGGCGGTATCCACCCCGACCTGCCGGGCACCGCGTACTTCGACATCGCGCGGGCGGTGAAGGAGCGGGTGCCGGGCATCCATGTGCACGCCTTCTCGCCGATGGAGGTCGTCAACGGGGCCAGCAGGACCGGGCTCTCGATCCGCGACTGGCTCCAGCAGGCCAAGGAGGCCGGCCTGGACTCCATCCCCGGCACGGCCGCCGAGATCCTCGACGACGAGGTCCGCTGGGTGCTCACCAAGGGCAAGCTGCCCGCTGCCACCTGGGTCGAGGTGGTCGGCACCGCCCACGAGCTGGGCATCCGCTCGTCCTCCACGATGATGTACGGGCACGTGGACACCCCCAAGCACTGGCTGGGCCACCTGCGGCTGCTCGCCGGGATGCAGCAGCGCTCCCTCCAGGCAGGCGGCACGGGCGGGTTCACCGAGTTCGTCACCCTGCCGTTCATCCACACCAACGCGCCGGTCTACCTGGCGGGCATCGCCCGGCCCGGCCCGACGATGCGGGACAACCGCGCGGTGACGGCGATGGCCCGGCTGCTGCTGCACCCGTACATCCCCAACATCCAGACCAGTTGGGTGAAGCTGGGGGCGGAGGGCGCCGCGGAGATGCTGCGCTCCGGGGCCAACGACCTCGGCGGCACGCTGATGGAGGAGACCATCTCCCGGATGGCCGGTTCCGCGTACGGCAGTTACCAGTCCATCCGCGACCTGGAGGCCATCGCCGAGGCCGTCGGCCGCCCCTCCCGCCAGCGCACCACCACCTACGGCGAGGTCCCCGCCGAACGCCGTGCCGCCGCCCTGGCCTCCGACGGCCACCTGCCGGAGCTGCTCCCGGTCCTGGACTGAACCCTCGGGGGCTGCACAGGGACCGCGCGCCCCTGAGCAGTCCCCGGCGGTGGCCGTCCGGGTCGGCCGGGGCTAGCCGGCCAGCAGGTCGTGCCGCAGGTCGCGGAGCGTGCGCCGGTCCAGGCCGAGGCCGTCCTTCAGGTAGCTGTCGAAGGCGCCGAACTCGCTCTGCACCTCGTCGAAACCGGCGTTCAGGTACTCCGGGCAGACGTCCAGCAGCGGCTTGTAGACGGCCTGGTAGGCGGGCGGCAGCTTGGCCAGGGTGGCGGCGTTGGCGGCGGCCCGGTACGTGTTGCTGGCGAGGTAGTCGTCCTCCACGGTCCCGCGCGGGACGCCGAGGGCGGTGAGCAGGGCGGCGCCCGCCCAGCCGGTACGGTCCTTGCCCGCCGTGCAGTGGAAGAGCACCGCACCGCGGCCGTCGGCGGCGGAGAGCACCGCGTGGTAGGCGGACTTGGCGCTGTCGGCGGAGACCATGGTGCGCTCGGCGTCGGTCATCGCCTTGACGGCGGCCTCGGGGGTGGTGACGTTGAAGGCGCCGGTGTCGGCGGTGCCGAGCACGTTGGCGGCGACCTCGGTGGCGCCGGCCGGGACGCGGTCGGGGGCGGCGGTGCGCTCGCCGGGCGTGCGCAGGTCGAAGATCTGCCGGATGCCGAGGCGCTGGAGCTCGGCGAGGTCGGCGTCGGTGAGCCTGCTCAGGTCGTCCGAGCGGTAGACCCCGCCCATCTTGACCCAGTGGCCGTCGGTGGTGCGGTAGCCGCCCGCGTCACGGAAGTTGGGGGCCGAGGCGAGGTGCAGCGAGCGGTCGGCGACGGTGAGCGACTCGCCGCGGTCGGGGACCAGCTCGAAGTACCAGCGGTCGGCGGCGGCCAGACCGGAGACGGTCACGGTGGCGGAGCCGCCCGCGTGGGCGATCGCGGCGCGGTGGCTGATGCGGTCGCGGTCGGTGCCCGTGTAGACGGTGACCCGGCGGGTGCCGGGGCTGGTCCAGCCGATGGTGAAGCTGCCGTCGGCCTGCTGGGTGACGGTCGCTGCGGTGAACGGGATCCGGGAGGTCTGCTGCCGGTCCGCGTGGCCGGGGGCGTCCGCGAGGGCGGGGGAGGCGGTCGCGGTGCCGCCGAGGGCGAGTGCGCCGGTGAGGGCCAGCGCGGCCGCGGCGCGGGTGCGGGTGGAAGTCATGCGCCGGACCGTACGAAGGCGGAGGTGGTGGCCAGTGGCCCTCCGATGGCGCGGCGGCAACAATTTGTTGACGAGCCGGTGTTCGTGCCGACAGGCTGAATCGATGCTGTATTCGACTACAGTGCGGGGGCGCTTGAGGCTGTCTCAGGTGTACGGATCCTCCATCCCGGGCCCCGCGGCCCGGACGGCCGACGAAAGGTGCCGACCCGTGTTGCCACTGTGGTCACGCGCGCAGCAACAGGACTTCCGCAGCCGCGTACGGGGCTGCCTGCTGGGCGGGGCGATCGGTGACGCGCTCGGCGCGGGTGTCGAGTTCGACTCGCTGGAGAAGATCCGCGCCGTCCACGGACCGGAGGGCGTGACCGGGTACGTGCCCGCGTACGGGCGGCGCGGGGCGGTCACCGACGACACCCAGATGGTGCTCTTCACCCTGGACGGCCTGATCCGGGCGCACGTCAGCCGCGACGGCGGCTCCTGGCACCCGCCCACCGACGTCCACCGCGCCTACCTGCGCTGGGCGGCCACCCAGAGCGCCTGGGGCCCGGACGAGCGCAACCCCGGCCTCGGCTGGCTGGGCCGCCAGGAGTGGCTGTACGCCCAACGGGCCCCGGGCCAGGCCTGCCTGAGCGGTCTGACCGGTCCCGACGCCGAGCGGCTCGGCACCGTGGAGGCCCCGCGCAACCCGCACTCCAAGGGCTGCGGCACGGTGATGCGCGCCGCGCCGTTCGGCCTGCTGGTGGCCTGGGAGCCCGGACTCGTCTTCCAGCTGGCGGTGGAGTGCTCGGTGCTCACGCACGGCCACCCCACCAGCTACCTCTCCGCCGGGGCGCTCGCGGTGATCGTCCACACCGCGGCCCGCGGCGGCACCCTGGAGGAGGGCGTGCACCTGGCGCTGGCCCTGCTCTCCGAGCGCCCGGCGCACGAGGAGACCACCGCCGCCCTGCGCGGCGCACTGGACGCGGTACGCGCCGGGGAGCCCTCCGCACAGCGGGTGGAGTCGCTGGGCGAGGGCTGGGTGGCCGAGGAGGCGCTGGCGATCGGGCTCTACTGCGCCCTGGTGGCACACGACCTCAAGTCCGGACTGCTGCTGGCGGTCAACCACTCCGGTGACAGCGACTCCACCGGGGCGATCTGCGGCAACCTGCTCGGTGTCCTGCACGGGGAGAGCGCCCTGCCGCCCGCGCTGCTGGCGGAGCTGGAGGGCAGGGGGACGATCCTGGAGCTGGCCGACGACTTCGTCCTGGAGCTGCTGCACGGCACCGAGCTGCACGGCCCCGAACTGCCGCCTGCCGAACGGGCGGTGTGGACCGAGCGGTACCCGGCGGCCTGACCGCGGGCGGACGCCGCGGTGCCCGCCGCGAGCGGACGCGACGGGCACCGAAAGACCGGGGAAGGGATCAGACCTCGCCGAACACGCCGGAACCCGCGGCGGTGGCGAAGGCGGCCCAGGCCTCCTTGGAGAAGTGCAGCTGCGGGCCCTCGGGATCCTTGGAGTCACGAACGGCGATGCTCGCGCCGGATGGCACGGCGATCTCGATGCAGGCGCCGTTGCCACCGCTGTGGCTGCTCTTGCGCCAGGTCAGGCTGCTCATCGTCTTGGTCATTTCTTGAACCCCTCTGCATAGTGCTGAATCAGGGACCGGCTGTCCGCCACGCTGAGCGCTGCTGCCCGCAGGTGGTCGTAGAGATTGGTATAGCGGCGTACGTCGGCGTCCTTCTCCAGGTAGAGATCGCTCGTCACTCCTTCGAAGTAGACGACTGTGGAATCCGCTGACTCCGGGAACTCCAGCAGGGAGAATGTCCCGGTCATGCCGGGGTGCGCGCCGTGCTGGAACGGGATCACCTGGAGGTTGATGTTCGGCCGCTCGCTCAGCAGGAGCAGCTGGAAGAGCTGATCCGACATCACCTCGCGGCTGCCCACCTCCCGGCAGAGCACGGCTTCGTCTATCACCACCCAGAGGCTGGCGAGCTGGTTCTCCCCGTATATCCGGCTCTGCCGCTTCAGGCGGACGTCCACCCGGCGCTTGACCGCAGCGGTGTCGGTGTCGGGCTGGGTGCCCTCGACCACCGCCTCGGCGTACTCGCGGGTCTGCAGCAGGCCCGGCACGAAGGAGGACTCGTACGCCCGGATCGAGGAGGCCTCGGCCTCAAGTCCGATGTACACGCTGTAGGGGATGTCCCCGAACTCGTGCCACCAGCCGCGCTGCCGGGACTCCCTGGCCATCTCCATCAGTCCGGCCCGGATCCGTTCGTCGGACACCTCGTACACGTCGCAGAGGTCGCGGACGTCGCGCTGGCTGATGCTCCGCCGGCCGTTCTCCAGTCGACTGATCTTGGACTGGGAGACCATCAGGCGGCCGGCCACCTCCTCGGCCGTCATGCCCTTCAGCTCGCGCAGGCGCCGGAGTTCGGCGCCGAGCCGTCGTCGGCGAACTGTGGGATTGATGCTGGCGGACACATCGACCTCCGGCCGGGCCTCTGGCACGCCCGAGAACGGCGCACCTCGGAACACTGTGGAAATTGGTACCAACCCCCCTGACTTGGAGCAGCATGTCATCTCGGCTCAGGTCGGCGCCGGGGATTCACGGGAGCGCACTAGAGCAGATCATCGGAAAAACGCTCAATCGGGATCGTCCCTCTTGCGCCCGGCGCGCCGAACCGATAACGGCGGATCGGTCGCCGGGAGCGCCGCTGTGCCGGGGCCACGCCACAGTGCCGGAAGCGCGGCGGGGCCCGGACGGCCCGCCACTGCGTGGAGAAAGGCGAGAGGGCGGCCCGCCCGGCAGTCGAGTGCCGGGCGGACCGCCCCTCACGTGCGTGATCATCTCGCTAACGGCGCGCGCCGTTCATCGCGCGCCCACCTGCGCCGTGACGCCCCGGCCGCCTGCCGCGGTCCGCGTCACCGCCGGTCGCCCGGGGGCCGTGCCCCGTCCGTTCGCCGTATTGCGGTTCGCCTGGGCCGGCAGGCCGTTCTGTACGTCCATCACGGCGTGCGCGACCATCCCGCCGAGCGGGTCGTAGCGGATCAGGTCGCGCAGGCGTGACCTTGAGGACCTTCCCTCGTTGCCCGGGTAGAGGTGCTTCCCCAGACCGACGGCGTGCGCCAGCGCGGCCAGTGCGGCCGTCCTGGGGTCCGGCGGCACGCCGGTGCGGATGGCGGTGTCCAGACGCTGCTTGATGGCGGCGTTCATACAGTCGTCCGACGCCTGATAGCGCGTCGTCGGCAGCACGCCGCACACCTGGCCGGGCACAGCCGTGACCATGCCGCACCGTTCCAGGTGCGCCAGGTACGTCTGACGGAGCCCCAGCCGGGGCCCGCCTATCCAGTGCGCGGCCCGCACCGGACTGCCGCGACGGCGCAGCAGCTCCAGCGCGTGGTCCAGGGTGGGGTCGCCGGTCGGCCGTGGCAGCACCACGGCGATCCGGTCCCCGTCCGGGACTATCCTTCCGGCCAGGGACAGCTCGACGAGCTGTGCCCCGGCGAGTCCGAGGTCAAGGGTCTGCGGCTGCGCCGTGGTACCCGTGGTCGGGTCCAAGGCGAGCAGCAGGAGTTCCTCGGGAATTGTTCTGCGGCTCTTGCCCATCCAAGCCTCCCCGCGTGGATGAATGACAGAGTGACGCCTCTCACAGTGGCTTGTCGAGTACGCCTCCGAATCGTGACCTTGGGCGCGCAGGCGGGAACCGGCCACCACAGGCCCCGCGTCTGACACTCGGACTGGTCGCAGACGGGCCTGACGGGGAGAATAACGGCCGGTCGGGCGGGGTGCGGCGGTCAAAGCGGCCACCAGTGGCGGAGACTGTACAGCTACAGAGGCGCGGCGAGAAGCCGTAGTAAATCAGGTCGGCCCGCTGACGGGTCGGCACGGGCTCGGGCGGCGGCGGCCGGGCGGACGAGGAGGATGGGTTACGTGGGCGAGTTCCCCGACAAGGTGCGCAGCGACGGGGAAGCGGAGGCGTCCGCAGCCGAGCGGCCGGTCGAGCAGACCGGTGCCGAGGCCGACGCCGGGTCCGGGAGCACGGCCGACGCCAAGGCCGGGACCGGCGGCGGTGCCGGCGCTGGTGCCAGTGCCGGGACCGGTGCCAAGAGTGCTGCCAAGGCCGATGTTGGGACCGGTGCCAAGAGTGCTGCCAAGGCCGATGTCGGGACCGGTGCCAAGAGTGCTGCCAAGGCCGATGCCGGGACCAGTGCCAAGACTGCCGCCAGGACCGAGGACGAGGCCGAGGACGAGGCCGACGGCGACTCCGGTTCCGAAGCCGGGGCCGAGACCGGCCGGGGCGGTGCGACGGTTCAGCTGAGCGTCCGTGATGTGGACAGCAAGACCACCATGCTCCGCATGCCGGTGGACAACCGCACCACGGCGCTCCGGCTCCCGGACGACTTCCTGGAGAGCGTGTCGAAGGCCGCGAAGTCCTCGGAGACTGCGGTGAAGAGCGAGGACGGTGCCGTCGGCGGCAAGCCTCCGGCCGCCGGGATCGCCGACGCGGCGGACAGCACCGAGTCCGCCGACGCCCCTGCGGAGTCGACCGCCAAGGAGGCCGGGGCCGATCCGCGTCTCGCCATGCAGGACGGCCGAGCGGCGGGCGCAGTGGCGCTGAAGGAACTCCCGGCCGCGCAGGACCCGAAGACCTCCCGGAGCCCGAAGGGCGCCGAGGACAGCGGCGAGGAGTCCGCCGAGAGCGGGAAGCCGGCGGAGTCCACCAAGACCTCCAAGGCCCCCGAGACCTCCAAGACTTCCGCTGAGGCCGCCACCGGGACCTCCGCCAAGCCCGGGGCCGGGACCGTACCCGAGCCCGCGCCCGAGCCGGCCCCGCGCCCCGAGCCCTCGCCGATCCCGGAGCCCACTCCGGAGCCCGAGCCCACCCCCGAGCCCGAGCCCACCCCCGAGCCGGAGCCGGAGCCGGAGCCCCGGCCGACCCCGGCCCCCCGGCCGGTGCCGGTACCGCCGACCCCCACCCCGGCGCCCAGGCCGCTGCCGCTGCCCGACCCTGCTCCGGTGCCGGCGCCCGCCCCGCTGCCGGGCCCGCCGCCGCTGCCCACGCCGGAGACCACCTCCGAGGCGATGGAGGTGCTGGCCGCGCTCAGCCGTCGTCCGATGACGCCGTTCCGCACGGCGGTCAAGCGGATCACCATCTGGTCGGTGTTCCTGGCCGTGGTGCTCGGTGTGCTCGTGGTCGGTCAGCTGCTCCGTCCGCTGCCGGACCCCAAGACCAAGCTGTCCCTTGCCAGTTCGTTCACCTTCAACGGTGACAAGCTCGACATCCCCTGGCCGACCAAGGGCCAGGCCACCGCCGAGGTGGTCGGCGTGGGCAGCCTCGGCAGCGTGGGCGACGAGACCCCGCAGCCGATCGCCAGTGTCACCAAGGTGATGAACGCGTTCATCATCCTGCGCGACCACCCGCTGAAGAAGGGCGAGACCGGCCCCACGCTCACCGTTGACAAGCAGGCCGCCTCGGAGTCCAGCGACGCCGACCAGTCCCGGGTCACCCTGACCGAGGGGCAGAAGCTGAGCCAGTACGAGGCGCTGGAGATGCTGATGCTCCCGTCGGCCAACAACGTGGCCCGGCTGCTGGCCCGTTGGGACGCCGGCACCGAGGAGGCGTTCGTCAAGAAGATGAACGACCAGGCCGCCAAGCTCGGCATGACCAACACCAGCTACGCCGACCCGGCCGGCTACGACAACAACACCAAGAGCACCGCCAAGGACCAGCTGAAGCTGGCCGAGCAGGTCATGCAGAACGAGGTCTTCCAGCGGGTCGTCGCCACCCCGGACACCGTCTTCAACAATCAGCGGATCTACAACACCAACTACCTGCTCTCCCCGAAGAACGGCGTGATCGGCGTCAAGACCGGCTCCAGCACCGCGGCCAAGTCCTGCCTGATGTGGGCGGCCGTCAAGGAGATCGGCGGTACCAGGCGGATGATCCTCGGTGTCACGCTCAACCAGCCGGTGACGGCCACCGACGATGTCCTGAGGGCCGCCCAGACGGTCAGTCAGAAGATCATCACCTCTGCCCAGAACGGCCTCACCGGCCAGACCCTCGCCAAGCAGGGCGACGTGGTCGGTTACGTGGACGACGGTCTCGGCGGCAAGGCCGCGGTCGTGGCGTCCAAGGACCTCACGGTGGCCGGCTGGTCCGGCGTCACCGCCAAGGTCAACCTGGACTCGGTCAAGCTCGGCCACAGTGCCAAGGCCGGCACCCAGGTCGGCACCGTCTCCGCCGGTGAGGGCGACGGCAAGGTGGAGGTCCCGGTGACCCTGCAGTCCGACTTCAACCCGCCGTCGATCGTGTCGCGACTGCTGCGTCTGCTCTGACCCGAGGTGATGGCGGAGGGCCCGCGGAGATCCTGAGCGGTCCCGAGAAAACCCGAGTGGGGGCAGGCGCCCGGCGCCTGCCCCCACTTCGCTTGCCAGGAACGGCTGTTGGGTCGATTTCTCCGAAGCCGATTCACTCGAACGGGTCGGTGGCGGCTGTTACTTCTTCTTTCCGGTGAGTTGCTGGAAGCGGGTTTCGATGCCCCAGGCGGTGACGCGCAGGAGTGCCTCGAGGACGATGTTGCGGCTCA
>NZ_JYJF01000519.1 GCF_000955975.1 Saccharothrix sp. ST-888 | reverse complement strand
GCCCTGCGGGCGTCTGCCTCGAGGCCGTGGTCCTCGTCCGGCTCCTCGAGATGCTCCTGGTCATTGCCACCGTCTGCCTCGCTCACCCCCACGTCTGTCGACGCCGCCGTCTTGTGTGCGACTGACCCGACCCCGTTTGGGAACGGGGGGACGAGCCGCCAGGCTTGGGACAACTGGGTCCGCTCTGCGTGCACCGACGCGGTACAATACCGCCTGTAAGCCGGCGTACGAGTCCGACCACTGTCCGCCTCGCCACGCCGCCGCGATCGATGCCGGTGCGACGGTCGGCTCCTACGCATTGCTAGCCCCCGCTCCCTCGGTCCAGTCGTCCTTGACTGCAGATCGGAAACGACGGGTCACACTCTGGT
>NZ_JYJF01000518.1 GCF_000955975.1 Saccharothrix sp. ST-888 | reverse complement strand
GTCCAGCCGGGATTCGCGGTTGATCTCAAGTCCGCGTCACGTTGCAGACCGGCCGCCGGCCGAGAGGCGAGGACGACGGCGCTGCCGGCATCGATCTTCGAGACGGACGCGGCCGGGGGGGTGTCTCGGGTCGGGCGCCTCCGGGCAGGCGGGGCGCGTCGGGCCTATTGGAGAGTTCGGCCGCTGACCAGGTAATGTTCTCGTCGTCAGCAGGCGCCGCTAGCTCAGTTAGTTAGTGCAGCTGGCTCTTATTCAGGCGGTCCGGGGTTCGAGTCCCTGGCGGCGCACCGACAGACCGAAGGCGCTTCGCAGCAGCGAGGGGGCTTCGGTCGTTGCGGCTCAGCCGAAGTAGCCGTGGAAGTTCCGGG
>NZ_JYJF01000517.1 GCF_000955975.1 Saccharothrix sp. ST-888 | reverse complement strand
ACCCGCAGCGCGGCCGTGCGGCTCCGCTGGCTCGACTCCCACGCCCTCACCGTCCAGGTGTACGCGCGGGGGCGCGCCGGTCGCGATACCGACGACGAAGGTTGGGGCAGCGGACTGGTCGGGATGCGACAGAGCGGTGCGTCCTTCGCCGTAACGTATGCGGTCGGGCCGTTACGAGACGGAGGATCACGGGTCAGCCGGATGTCCAGCAGGACGACGTCGGGCACCAGCCGGCAGGTGAGTTCGACGGCCTGCTCGCCGTCGTCCGCCTCGCCGACCACCGCGATGTCGGGCTGGGCGTCCAGCAGCGCCCGGAACCCGGCCCGCACCAGGACCTGGTCGTCGGCCAGCAGTACCCGGATCATCGG
>NZ_JYJF01000516.1 GCF_000955975.1 Saccharothrix sp. ST-888 | reverse complement strand
CTACGCCCCGTCGGAGGGTGGAACACAGCGACGTCCCGCGGGGGCCGCCCTGGGACGCCTGCGCTGAGGACGGGCCGTACGGGCCCGGCGCCGCGCCCAACCGGATCGCAGTCGAGTGTACGGGCGCGCCCGGCGCGCCTCGTGGGTGGCTGGTGCCCGGTCTGCCCGACAATGCGTACGAGTGGGACGTGAAGCTGACTGAGAACCAGGTCGGTGCGGCGACGCTCGAGGCACTGGCGCGGTGACCGGGCGAGTTGCCCTGGGGTGGAGGCGGAGGTGCGGGCAGCATGGCGATCGAGTGACTGCGCGGCCACCGCTCCTGCCGGGCGGTCAGGGTGGAGCGCGACCCGGTCCGGGCGGAGCGGATG
>NZ_JYJF01000515.1 GCF_000955975.1 Saccharothrix sp. ST-888 | reverse complement strand
GTGCGGAGTCGGCGGGGGCAAGGCAGCGGCGGAGGCGTTCGAGGCGGTCTGGGGCCGGGAGGCCGGTGTGGGGGTGCGGGTCGGGGTCAACGAAGGGCTCGACATGCTGGGCGAGTTGGGCGGAGAGGTGCCCGCTCCGAGCGGCAGGGTGCGGGGGGGGGGTGCGGGCGAGGGGGCGCTGGGAGCGTGCTCGGCGGGGTGGGGGGGGACGCAGGCACCGGCCTCGGCGCGGAATGCGGCGGACGACGAGCTGAGAGGACAGGGCAGGGCCGAGTGGGGCCGGCACCCGCCGCCGCACGCGGCCGGTAGACCGGCCCCGGCCCGTGCGGTCGCCGGGCCGTGCGCGACAGTGCCGGGCTACTCCGCCCG
>NZ_JYJF01000514.1 GCF_000955975.1 Saccharothrix sp. ST-888 | reverse complement strand
CCGTTGTAGTGTCCCGAACCGGCCTGCCGCAGAATGCGTTGGAGGACGTCAATCAGGTCCACCACGTTGGTGGACTCCGGAGCCTGGGCAGCCGGCACGGTCTCCCGGCCTGTAAGCTTGGCTTCGGGCAGAACGCGCAGTTGCTGGCCGTGGGTGTCGTGGTAGGCATCCGGCTCGCAGTCGACGATGAGGAGGCCGAAGGGGGCCACGGAGGAGCGCGCCTCCACCGTCATGAACGCACCGCCGGCCGAGACCGAACCGGCCGCGAGAAAGGCGGTCGCGTCGAGGGAGGAAGCGGCCAGCCAGGACCTGTAGGCGCTCGGCAAGACCTGGCTGTGCCGGATGGCGACCGACCAGGGCGTCCAGGGC
>NZ_JYJF01000513.1 GCF_000955975.1 Saccharothrix sp. ST-888 | reverse complement strand
GGGCAGCCAGGCCCCAGCCCGGGGTTCCTGGAGCTCCTCGTACCGCTCGGCGAGCAAGAAGCGGCCGCCCTGCCCGTACCCGAACCCCGGCCGCTGGCAGGACGGCAGCGGGCTGATGCAGGGCATGCGGGTCGACATAACCGGCGACACGGCCACAGACGGCCAGCTGCGGGAGGACGTCGCGGTGGAGCCTGGCTGGCCTCGCCGCGGTCGGGGACGGCCACGCAGGTGCTAAGCGCACGCGGGATGCCGCCCGGCCGGGCGAGGTGCAGGCTGGGCGGGAACGCCTCGGCGAGCACCCGGGCGTCGTCCAGCGCGTTGTGCGCCTGGCGCTGCTGCACGCCGAAGTACTGGGCCAGGGTGGCCAGC
>NZ_JYJF01000512.1 GCF_000955975.1 Saccharothrix sp. ST-888 | reverse complement strand
CGACCGCGGAGGCCGTTCCTTCGGTGGACGTGACAACCGTCCGGCTGGCTTCCACCGCGATGACCGCGGCGGCCGTTCCTTCGGTGACCGTGACCGCAACCGTGACGACCGCGGTGGCCGTTCCTTCGGTGACCGCGACCGCAACCGTGACGACCGCGGTGGCCGGTCCTTCGGCGACCGTGACAACCGCTCCGGTGGCTTCGGCGACCTCGACCGTGCCGACCTCCGCCGCCGTTCCTTCTGTCACCGTTACCACCGTTCTCGTGGCTTCAACCGCGATCACCGCGGCAGCCTTTCCTTCGGTGACCGCGACCGCAACCGTGACGACCGCGGTGGCCGTTCCTTCGGCGACCGTGACAACCGCTCGGG
>NZ_JYJF01000511.1 GCF_000955975.1 Saccharothrix sp. ST-888 | reverse complement strand
GTCCAGCGCCCGCTCCTCCACCTGCTCGGGGCGGTCTGGCGGACCTCCCCGAGCAGGTGGAGGCGCGGGCGCTGGACCGGCTGGTGGCCGCGCTGGCCGGTGCCGGGATCGAGGACGAGCTGGCCGTGCGGGCGTCGGGGGTGTTCGTCCGTCCTCTGGCGCACGCGCCTTCGTGTGCGGCGCCGGTGGAGTGCTGGCGCCCGTCCGGGACCGTGCTGGTGACCGGTGGTACGGGTGCGCTGGGCGCGCAGGTGGCCCGCTGCCTGGCGCGGAACGGTGCGGAGCACCTGCTGCTCACCAGCCGTCTCGGCCCGGATGCCGAAGGCGCGGCCGAGCTGCGCGAGGAGCTGACCGCGCTCGGCTCCCGGG
>NZ_JYJF01000510.1 GCF_000955975.1 Saccharothrix sp. ST-888 | reverse complement strand
GGGGCCGACGAACGGCGCGGGCGGGTGGCGGCGAGCGGAACGAGGGCCACCCGCGCCGGCCGCGACGGGGCCGGCCGGGACGCGCCGGCCGCGCTGCTCGCCGCGGGGGGCGCCGAGTACCCGCGGGCGGCGGTGGTCCGGCTGGCCGGCGTGCTGGACGGCGGCGGCCGGGACGCGCGCACCCCCGGGCGCTTCACCACCGTGCTGCGGCCGAAGGCGGAGGCGGCCTGGAACCTGCACTAGCTCACCGCCGGTCTCGACCTGCGGGCGTTCCTCCTCTTCTCCTCGCTCACCGCCACCGTCGGCGGCGCCGGCCAGGCCAACTACGCGGCCGCCAACGCCTTCCTCGACGGCCTGGCCGAGTACCGGC
>NZ_JYJF01000052.1 GCF_000955975.1 Saccharothrix sp. ST-888 | reverse complement strand
AAGGCCAACCGGACCCTCGGCGGCGGCCGGGCCCGGCAGGCGCTGGAGAAGGACTACCGCGCCTTCGTCACCTCCGCCTCCGCCCGCGCCGCCTACAAGCAGCTGGTGACCGCGCTGGCCCGGCGCGAGGGCGGCCCACTGCTCTTCCACTGCACGGCCGGCAAGGACCGTACCGGGTGGGGTGTCAGCCTGATCCTGCTGCTGCTCGGCGCCGACGAGCCGACCGTCCGGGACGAGTACCTGGCGGTCGGTCCGGCGGTGCGCGCGGCCTTCGCCCCGCAGGTCGCGGCCTTCACCAGTGCGGGCGGCGACCCGGAGATCGCGGACGCCGTGCTGGGCGTCCACCCGTCCTATCTGGCGGCGGCGATCGAGACCATGACCGAGATGTGGGGCGACGCCGAGAGCTACGCTCGCGCCGGCCTCGGCCTCAAGGACGAGACCGTGGACGCGCTGCGCGCCCGGCTCACGGTCTGACCGGCCCGCCGACCGCCGTAGCCCACAGCCCGCTTCCCGTGGCCCGATCCCCCGCTGCGCCCCCGGCCGAGGGGCGGTTCGGGTGGCCCGTTTGGCCGTACTGTCGCTCGGCTTTCGAACTCCCTTGCGGTCAGGGCGGTTTGACCGGCTCGGAATCCCGGGGATACCTGTCCATGACAAACAAATGCGAGGTTCCTGACGGTCCGTCCACCCCACTGGAGGTCCCGTGTCCCTCGGCCCGTACGCGCCCGAATTCCTGCCCCACCAGCGGCACTCGGCGACGTCCGCGCATGCCAGATTCGGCGACCGGCTGCGGCACTGGCGACGCCTGCGCGGGCTGAGCCAGGCAGAACTCGGCCGCCGCCTCGGCTACCACGACTCGCACATCAGCCGGGTCGAGACCACCCGCCGCTGGCCGCCCGTCGGGATGGCCGAGCGTACCGACCGACTCCTCGACACCGGCGGGGAGTTGAGCTTCCTCTGGCCCGCCGTGGACCGTGAGCGACGGGCCCTGCGCAGGCGCCGGAGCACCGACCGGGTCGCGCCGGAGGCGTTGCAGCAACTGCTCGGCGCCGCACGGCTGGCAGGCTGGTCGCCACTCGGCACCAACGAGGCCGCATACGATCAAGTGATCAGCACCGTCATGGAGTTGCTCAATGACGGCGGCCGACCGGGATCACCCGCGTAGCAGCCGCGCCGGGCGAGGGCGAGAGCCGGCCCTGCCGCTCCGGCCCGACGACCGTGCCCCCGGTGCCTCCCGCGATCAGTGGGAGGCACCGGGGGCACAGCAGCGGTACTCAGAGTCGGTGCTCGGAGTTGGTGCTCGGAGTTGGTGCTCGGAGTTGGTGCGCGGAGTCGGTGCGCGGAGTCGGTGCGCGGAGTCGGTGCTCAGAGTCGGGCCGCTGCCGCCGCGATGGCCGAGGCGTACGTGCTCACCTGGGTGTACACGCCGGGGTAGCCCGCTTCGGCGCAGCCCTGACCCCAGCTGGTGATGCCGACCTGGATCCAGGCCCCGGCCGCATCGCGGCGGAACATCGGCCCGCCGGAGTCGCCCTGGCAGGTGTCCACTCCGCCCGTGGCCTGGTACCCGGCGCAGATCGAGGCACCGGCGACCAGGCCGGGGTACGCCGAGCTGCAGGCGGTGTCGTCGACGAACGGTACGGACGCCTTCTGCAGGTACCGCTGCTGGCCCCCGCCCTCCGAAGTGGCACCCCACCCCGCGATGGTGAAGGTCCCGCTGTCGTACGCCGTGCTGCCCGCGATCGGCAGGGTGGTGACCGCGCTACCGGTGACGGGCGAGGCCAGCTTGATCAGCGCCCAGTCGTTGCCGTTCTCCGCCCCCGTGAAGGAGGGCGCCTGGTAGACGTACGACGACCGCACCTTGATCGCGCCGCTGCTCTGCAGATCCACCGCGCCGGCGGTGGCGGTGATGCCGCTGTTGCTGCCGGTGCCGTCGACGCAGTGTGCGGCGGTCAGCACGATCTGCCGGGTGTAGAGCGCGCCGCCGCAGCCCATCGAAAGCCGCACCATGAACGGGAATTCGCCCTGACTCGCCCGCGTGCCACCGACCACGCCCGGCGACGGCGAGGGCGAGGACGCGTGCGCCGGGAGCACCAGCGCACCGACGGCGAACACCGCACTCGCCGCCACCGTGAACCATCGAGCAAGCTGACGTCTCATCTTCTCCTCCACCACAGACCGGGGCCCATCGTCCGGAGGCCCAGCATCGAGTCCGGGCCCGGCCGCCCGACAGGGCCGGGACCCTGCCACCCGCGACTGGCAGAAGTCGAAAGAAAGGTCCGGCCCAGGGGGTGCGTTCGCCCCGGCACAGGCGGAGGATCGGGACGTGACCATGGATGACACCGCCGGCGCCCTGCGCCTGGGCACCGCACAGGGCCGCTGGGTACTGCTCGCGACGGCCCTCGGATCCGGTATGGCGATGCTCGACGGCACGGTGGTGAACGTCGCCCTCCCCCGCATCGGCGCCGACCTCGGCGCCCCGATGGCCGCGCTCCAGTGGACGGTCAACGCCTATCTGCTCACCCTGGCCGGCCTGATCCTGCTCGGCGGCTCGCTCGGCGACCGCTACGGCAGGCGCAAGGTCTTCCTGATCGGGGTCTGCTGGTTCGCCACCGCCTCGGCGGCCTGCGCCATCGCGCCCGGGATCGAGGTCCTGATCATCGCCCGCGCCCTGCAGGGCATCGGCGGCGCCCTGCTGACCCCCGGCTCGCTCGCGATGCTCCAGGCCTCCTTCCGGCCGGACGACCGGTCGGGGGCGGTCGGCGTCTGGTCGGGCCTGGGCGGGGTGTCGGCAGCCGTCGGGCCCTTCCTCGGCGGCTGGCTGGTGGACGGTCCCGGCTGGCGCTGGATCTTCCTGCTGAACGTGCCGCTCGCCGTGGTCGTCAGCTGGGTGGCGATCCGTCATGTCCCGGAGAGCCGCGACGAGCGCGCCGCCGGCCGCTTCGACGTCCAGGGGGCGGTGCTCGCCGCGTTCGCCCTCGGCGGGGTCACCTACGCGCTGACCGAGGGCGGGCGGGGGCTGTCCGCCGTGGCCGGGGTGCTCGGCCTGGTGTTCGCCGTGCTCTTCGTGCTGGTGGAGCGGCGCAGCCCCAACCCGATGCTGCCGCTGGAGCTGTTCTCCTCCCGCCTGTTCACGGCGGTCAACCTGGTGACGCTCTGCGTGTACGGGGCGTTCAGCGGGATCTTCCTGCTGCTGATGGTCCAGTTGCAGACGGTGGCCGGGTTCGCACCGCTGGAGGCGGGCATCTCACTGCTGCCGACCACCCTGCTGATGCTGGCGTTCTCCGGCCAGGCCGGGAAGCTGAGCCGCCGGATCGGCCCCCGGCTACCGCTCTTCGTCGGCCCGCTGCTGTGTGCGGGCGGCGTGCTGCTGATGCTGCGGATCGGCGTCGGCGCCTCGTACTGGCGCGACGTCCTGCCGGGCGTGGTGGTGCTGGGCGCCGGGATGACCACGCTGGTGGCGCCGCTGACGGCGACGGTGCTGGCCGCCGTCGAGGTACGCCGCGCGGGCATCGCCAGCGGCGTCAACAACGCGGCCGCCCGAGCGGCCGGACTGTTCGCGGTCGCCGCCCTGCCCGCGCTCTCCGGCCTGACCGGCGAGGCGTACCGGGTACCGAGCGAGGTCGACAGCGCTTTCCGTACCGCGATGCTGATCTGCGCCGGGCTGCTCACCGCAGGCGGTCTGCTCGCCCTGGCCACCGTACGCGGCGACGCCCTCGCGCCGGACCACCCGACCGCCGAGCCCGACTGCGAGTGGTACTGCGGGCCGACCACTCCCCCGCTCGATCCCGGTCACCAGGCCCGCCCCGAGTGAGGACGGCCGGGCGCACGGGGCGCGGGCGGTCAGCCCTGCTTCTCGCCGGCGATCGCCTTCAGCTGCACCATGCCGAGGCGGGCGAAGAGCACCGACACCGGCACCTCCTTGGCGCCGCTCGGAACGTTCAGGTGCTGGAGCACCACGTGGTAGCCGTCCTGCGTACCGAACGTGGCGGAGCTGCCCGGCGGCAGCAGCACACCCACCGGCGGGACGGTACCGCCGTTGCCGGGCGCCTTGAGCACCGAGCCGCCCATCACGCTGGAGGAGATCATCACCAGGTGCTCGGGAATGGAGCTGTCGTTGTGCACCACCATCGCCAGCTCGCCCTCACCGTCGGCACCCGGCCGGACGGTGGCGCCGGTGATCGTGACGGCGGGCATGTCCTCGGTGCTGCCGACCTTGACGGTCAGCTGCCCGGGAGCGGAGGACTCGCTCACCGCACGGGTCGGCACCGGCGCGGCCTTGTCGCCGTCCGAGCAGCCAGTGGTGACCAGCGCGCCGACCGCCAGCAGGGCAGCCACCCGTACCGTCCTCGCCGACCCGGTCCTTCGTCCCCCCGACTGCTGCCACCAACGTGTGAGCTGCGCCCGCATGAATGCTCTCCCCTTGTGTTCGGTCCAGTGCATCGTAGGTGCCCTTATGCGGCGGCGACTCACCGGAACCACGCGCGAGGGCCCCGCCGGAACGGGGCCCTCGTCACCTCGGATCCGTCGCCGGAGGCGTCAGAGAATGTCGCCCGGCGCGTACTTCGCGGCTGCGGGGTAGGCGGCCGCGACGGCCTCGATCCGACGCGCGATCTCGGCGACCTGCGCACCGGCCGCGCCGGTGAAGGAGAGCCGGTCGGCGAGCAGCGCGTCCAGCTCGGCCCGGTCCAGCGGGATCCGGCCGTCGGTGGCGAGCCGGTCCAGCAGCGCGTTCTCGCGGGCACCCTCGCGCATCGCCAGCGCGGAGGCGACGGCGTGCTCCTTGATGACCTCGTGCGCGGTCTCGCGGCCGACACCGGCCCGCACCGCGCCCATCAGCACCTTGGTGGTGGCCAGGAACGGCAGGTAGCGGTCCAGCTCGGCCTCGACCACGGCCGGGAAGGCGCCGAACTCGTCGAGGACGGTCAGGAAGGTCTCCAGCAGACCGTCGAAGGCGAAGAAGGCGTCCGGCAGCGCGACCCGGCGGACCACCGAGCAGGAGACGTCGCCCTCGTTCCACTGGTCGCCGCCCAGCTCGGCGGTCATCGACGCGTAGCCGCGCAGGATGACGGCCAAGCCGTTGACGCGCTCGCAGGAGCGGGTGTTCATCTTGTGCGGCATGGCCGAGGAGCCGACCTGGCCGGCCTTGAAGCCCTCGGTGACCAGCTCGTGACCGGCCATCAGCCGGATCGTCTTGGCCAGGCTGGACGGCGCGGCGGCGAGCTGGACCAGGGCGGTGACCACCTCGAAGTCCAGCGAGCGCGGGTAGACCTGGCCGACGCTGGTGAGCACGTTGTCGAAGCCGAGGTGGCCCGCCACCCGGCGCTCCAGCTCGGCGAGCTTGTCGGCGTCGCCGCCGAGCAGGTCCAGCATGTCCTGGGCGGTGCCGACCGGGCCCTTGATCCCGCGCAGCGGGTAGCGGGCGATCAGCTCCTCCAGGCGGTGGAAGGCGACCAGCAGCTCGTCCGCGACGGTCGCGAACCGCTTGCCGAGGGTGGTGGCCTGGGCGGCCACGTTGTGCGAACGGCCGGCCATCACGAGCTCGGCGTGCTGGGCGGAGAGGCTGCCGAGGCGGACCAGGACGGCCACCGTACGGTCGCGGACGTGCTCCAGGGACTGCCGGATCTGCAGCTGCTCGACGTTCTCGGTGAGGTCCCGAGAGGTCATGCCCTTGTGGATCTGCTCATGCCCGGCGAGCTCGCTGAACTCCTCGATCCGGGCCTTGACGTCGTGCCGGGTGACCCGCTCACGGGCGGCGATGGAGTCGAGGTCGACCTGGTCGACCACGCGCTCGTAGTCGGCGACGGCGGTGGCCGGCACCTCGATGCCCAGGTCCTGCTGGGCCTTCAGAACGGCGAGCCAGAGGTGGCGCTCAAGAACCACCTTGTGCTCGGGGGACCACAGCTGGGCCAGGGTCGCCGAGGCGTACCGAGAGGCCAGGACATTGGGAATCTGGGGCTTCGCGCTCACGCTTCGCAAGCCTAACAGTCGAGGTCAGCCGGATCGTCGGCGCACTCGGGCCTGCCGGACCGGGCGCGCCTCGGACTACCGGAGCACCTCCACGACGACCCGGCCGGCCAGCTCCGCCCTGCCGTCGGCCACCGCAGCGGGGTCGGTCTCCGCCGGCCGACCGGGGTGAAAGGAGAGCAACCCCGATCTACTCGCGCCGCAAGGCAGTTGACGGGTGCCTCGGCCCGGGGATCCACGCTGCCGGCGGTCCGGGACGCGGGCACCTCCATCGCTGGTGGTGCCCGCGTCCCGGTCCCCGGCCGTATCCGCTACTCCGCAGCCGCCGGGCCGCCCGTGCCCCGACCCCGGCGGCCGAGCACGACACCCGCCAGGCCACCGGCGATGCCGACCACGATGCCCGCGACACCGAGGCCGCGGGCGGTCGCGTCACTGCCGCTCCTCGCCGCCGGGCTCTGCCCGGCCGGGTCGGCCTGGCCGACCGTCCCGCTCACGGCGGCGGTGAGGTGGAGGACCGGTGCCGGGTGCTCCGGCTCCGCCTGTCCGGCCTTGGGCTCTTCGATCCAGCGGACGATGCTGCCGTCGCTGTAGGTCTGCAGGGCCTTGAAGACCACCGCGTCGGTGCCCCCGGGGAGCGCGCCGAAGTCGACGGTGAAGTCCTGGAAGTGGCCGGGGGCGATCCGGCCGCCGGTCCAGACGATCTGGGAGACGACGTCGGTGATGTCACCGTCGTCGGTGTGGATCGGGGTGGCGAGCTTGGTCGTCCGGATCTGGTCGGTCCAGCCGGGCACCGGTGCGACCAGGGCGGAGGGGATCGGGTGGTCGGTGGGGAAGTCAATCTCGACCGTCACCGTGTCGGCCTTCTGCTGTTCATTGGGCACGCGGAACGCGAACGTCTGGTCGGTGGCGTCCTTCGCCACGCTGGACGGCTGCACGGTGACGTGGGCCGACGCGGGCACGGCGGCCAGCAGTACGGTCACGGCGCCCAGGGCGGTCGCGGCGGCCGCCCGGCGGGTACGGGTCTTCAGGGGGATTCGCATGACTGTGTGGACTCCGAACGGGAGTGGGCACGCAGGCACCGGCGCACGGGCGGGCAGCCGGGCGGAACCGGCGGCGGCGCCCGTGGCAGGCGATACGTGCGGATGTGGTCAGGGCCGACGGCGGCTGTCGACGGGCTCGGGTTTCGGGCCGGTCAGACAGCCGGCACGACCGGCGGCCCGCGCCTGACCACGAAGTGCCGCAGCAGGGCCGACGACGGAAGCCGCCATCGGCTGTCGGCGGCCGCCCGGCGCACGGCGGGCAGCCCCCGTCGGCCGCCGGGGCCGTTGTCCAGGGCGGCGATCAGCGCGAGGACCGCACGCAGCGGCACGGCACAGGCGTACGCGGTGGCCGAGGCGGCCCGAGCGGTGCTGCGGACGATCCGCCAGACGGCCCGCTCACCCCGGCGCAGCCACCAGCCCGCCGCGAGGGTCGCGGCGAGGTGGCCGACGAGCATGGCGGGACTCAGTCCGAGGAAGGCCGCGTGACACCAGACGGCAGCGTGCGCGGTGGCCGCGAGCGGGGCGTGCGGACCGAGTACGGCCGGTGCGACCGGTGCGCCGATCCGGGTCGCCGCCGGACCGGCCCGGCCGCCGACGGCTCCCGCCATGCCCGGCATGGCGGCCATCCCCGGCATGGCGGCCATCCCCGGCAGCTGCGCCGTGGCGGGTGTGCCGGGCAGCTGCTGGGACCGTTGCAGCGACTGCGCGGTGTGGAACAGGACATGCAGGCCCAGCTGGCCCACGGCAAGCCCACCGGTGATCGCGGACAGCGAGCGTTCCCGCCGGGCCGCAGCGGTGGCGGCCAGGCAGGTGAGGAGCCAGCCGAGCAGCACCACACCCGGCGGCGGCGCACTGCCGGACGCCACGGTGTGCCCTGCTGCGGCCAGCACGACGCAGACCGTCGCGAAGGGCAGGGCCCGCAGTACGCGAAGGTCGAAAGCGGCGGCACGCACCGACGCGGGCGCGGCCTCGGGTCCGGCAGCAGACATGGCCGGGCCATCATGGCATCCCTGTCCGTGGCACCGGACGCGGTCCCCCGAACCGTGCCCGTCCCGAGACCGGCCGGGGCCGACCGCACGCCGTCCCTACCTCGGACCCACCCGCGGGCCGGTGCCGCTGCCGACCGGACCGCGTACCCGAACTGCCCGGCGGCTACTGGCCGGAGAGCAGCGGAAGCACCTGGCGGCAGAGCGACTCCAGCGCGGCCCGCTGCTCGTCGTCCAGGCTGGCGAAGGCGGCACGGGCGCGGCTCATGTCCTCGCGGATCCGGCCCAGCACCGCACGGCCCTGCTCGGTGATCGCGACGATCTTCACCCGCCGGTCCGCGGCCGCCGCCTCGCGCTGCGCCAGCCCCAGCGCCTCCAGCCGGTCCACGATTCCGGTGACGTTGGAGGCGTCACAGCCGAGCCGTCCGGCCAGCGCGCGCATCGGCACCGGCTCCTGGACCGACTTGAGCGCCTTCGCCTGCGAGGAGTTGAGACCGTGCTTGGCAGCGGCAGCCGCGAAGTCCTGGAAGTACGCGGCGCCGACGGCGGCCACCACCTCCATCAGATCGGCGGTGGTCGGTGCGCTACTGGTCGCTGTGGAGCCCATGGTGGTCAGGTTACGCACACATGCTTCAGTTACTCCAGCTTTGATCACCACAAGCGACTCTCCGCAACCAGATCGTTCCCTTACGCGGTCGGCGGCCCCCGAGGTACGAGGGGCTGCGCAACCGACCGCAGCGCGTCCGCAGGCAGGCTCGCGCAGGGCCCCGAGCCCGCTGTCAGAGCACCAACTGCTCGAACAGCCTCCGCAGTTCCCCCTCCGGGTCGCCGGTCAGCCCGGTGTGCACCGGCCCCGGCTGGATGATCGCGCTGCGCGGCGCGGTCAACCACCGGAACCGCTGCCCGGGACTGTCCGCCGCAGCCGGACCGGCCTCGGGCCCGCCCTCGCAGACCGCCTCGATCCCGCGCAGCGCCCGCCGCACGCCCGCCACGTCCGCCACCGGGTCCAGCGCGAGCAGCCGCCCCTGGTCGAGGTGGGTGCGGGCCGCCAGGTGCGCGGCGCGGCGGCAGTAGAGCAGCACGCCGATGTTGACGCACTCGCCCCGCTCGACCCGGGGGACGGCGCGGATCACCGCGTACTCGTAGTCATGCAACTCGACGCCCTCGTCCCCGCTCGTCGTCCGGTTCACGCTCCGGCCCAGCCCCTCGTTCGTGTTCATCCGGCCGTCTCCGGCAGCCAGTCGCGCGGTCCCGCCAACCGGGCGGTCAGCCGTTCCAGGTACGCCTCCCGGACCGCCAGGGCGTCGTCGAAGCCCGGTTCGTCGGTCAGCCACTCCTCCGGGATCGCCTCGACGGCCGGCGGCAGCGCCGTCTCGGCCAGTGCCGCCAGCTCCTCGTCGACCGCCTTGAGGTCACCGGCGGAGCGCAGCAGCGCGTGGTCCGAGGCGTCGTACGGCTTGCGCGGCCAGTTCGCCGAACCCGCCCAGTGGTGGTGGAAGATCAGGCTGGCACCGTGGTCGATCAGCCGCAGGCCGCCGGTGGCCATCAGCAGGTTGGGGTTGCGCCAGGACCGGTCCACGTTGCCGATCAGGGCGTCGAACCAGAGCACCCGACCGGCCAGCTCAGGGTCGACCTCGAAGCAGAGCGGGTCGAAGTTGAGCGCACCGCTGACGAAGGCCATCCCGAGGTTGACGCCGCCGCTGGCGCGGATCTGCTCCTGGATCTGCTGCTCGGGCTCGCTGCGGGCCAGCACCGGGTCGAGGTCCAGCCGTACCAGCTCGGGCACCGGCAGCCCGAGCCGCCGGCCCAGTTCACCCGCCAGCACCTCGGCGACCAGCGCCTTGCGCCCCTGGGCCGCGCCGGACCACTTGAGCACGTAGAGCCGACGGTCGTCGGCCTCGACCAGGCCCGGCATCGAGCCGCCTTCTCGCAGTGGCGTCACGTAGCGGACCGCCGTCACCTCGGTGAGCATCCCGCCAGCCTACCGACCCGTCAGCCGTACCCCGCCCAGCCCGCTGCGGTGGCAGGGCCCGAACGGTCGTGGGACCGTGGCGAGCAGTTGTCACAGTTGTCCTGGTATCGCACGGACCGGCACGCAAGGGATGGACGATGGAGCGACCTCGGATCCTGATAGTCGGCGGCGGCTTCGCCGGGCTTGAGTGCGCGCGCCGCCTGGAACACAGACTCGCGGCCTCGGAGGCGGAGATCTCCCTGGTCACACCGTTCAGCTACCAGCTCTACCTGCCCCTGCTGCCGCACGTGGCGGCCGGGGTGCTCACCCCGCAGTCGGTGGCGGTCTCGCTGCGCCGCACCCTGCACCGCACCCACATCGTCCCGGGCGGGGCGATCGGGGTGGACCCGGTCGCCAAGGTCTGCGTGGTCCGCAAGGTCACCGACGAGGTGACGGCGCTCAGGTACGACCACCTGGTCCTGGCGCCCGGCAGCATCACCCGGTCCTTCGACATCCCGGGCCTGACCGACTACGCGCGCGGCATGAAGTCGCTGGCCGAGGCGGCCTACGTGCGCGACCACGTGATCGCCCAGCTCGACCTCGCCTCGACCACCCTGGACCAGCGCGAACGGGAGTCCCGGCTGCAGTTCGTGGTGGTCGGCGGCGGCTACGCGGGCACCGAGACGGCCGCCTGCCTCCAGCGGCTGACCACCGCCGCGACCAGGCGCTACCCCCGGCTGGACCCCGGCATGATCAAGTGGCATCTGATCGACATCGCCCCGAAGCTGATGCCCGAGCTGGGCGACAAGCTGGGGACCACCGCGCTCCAGGTGCTGCGGGCCCGGGGCATCGAGGTCTCGCTCGGTGTCTCGGTGGCCGAAGTCGGCGCGGAGACGGTGAAGTTCACCGACGGCCGGGTCCTGCCGTGCCGCACCCTGATCTGGACCGCCGGGGTCACCGCCAGCCCGCTGATCGGGACGCTGGATGCCGAGACGGTCCGCGGCCGGGTCGCGGTCACCGCCGAGATGCGGGTGCCCCAGTTCGAGTCCGTCTTCGCGCTGGGCGACGCCGCCGCCGTGCCCGACCTCGCCAAGGGCGACGGCGCGGTCTGCCCGCCGACCGCCCAGCACGCCGCCCGCCAGGGACGGCTGGTGGCCGACAACCTGGTCGCGGCACTGCACAACGAGCCGTTGCAGCCGTACTTCCACCGGGACCTCGGCCTGGTGGTGGACCTCGGCGGCAAGGACGCGGTCTCCAAGCCACTGGGCGTCGAACTCAAGGGCGTCGCAGCCCAGTTGGTTGCTCGCGGATACCACATCATGGCGATGCGGACCAATGCCGCCAAGTTCCGGGTCGGCGCCAACTGGCTGCTCAACGCGACCGCCGGCGACGACTTCGTCCGGATCGGCTTCCTGGCCCGCCAACCCGCCCGGCTGCGCGACTTCGAGTACACGGACTCGTACCTGACCAGGGACCAGGTCCGCGAGCACGCCCAGTCCCTGCTGGCCAGGGGCTGACCGCGGGCGGCCGGCCCGAGCCGGGCCCGGCCCGAGCCGCCACCCGTACGAGTGAAACCGGCGCGCCACCCTGACACCGGCGCTCCCGTCCTGACCTGCGCGGGAGCGCCGACACGCGGGCCGAGTGCCTGGACGGCCGCAGGCCGCCGGGCCACTAGCGTCCTGCGGCATGCGATCTGCCCCGTTGCCCCGCCGCCGTACCGTTCTCGGTGCCGCCGCCCTGGCCACCGCGACCGCCGCCCTCCCCCGCTCCGCCGGAGCGGCCGGACTGCCGTCCGACGCCGAGGTCGCCAAGGAGGTCCGCACCGAGTACCTGCACAGCTGGGAGGGGTATAAGCGGGCGGCCTGGGGCTACGACGAGGTGCGGCCGGTCTCGGGCGGCCGGAACGACTTCTTCGCCAGGGGGCACAGCTTCGGCCTGTCCATCGTCGAGGCGCTGGACACCCTGTGGCTGATGGAGCAGGACCAGGAGGTGGCACTGGCCGCCGACTGGATCGAGGCGCACTTCGACCCGGCCGTCGACGCCGAGGTCCAGGTCTTCGAGGCGGTGATCCGCCTGGTCGGCGGCCTGCTCGCGGGCTACCTGTGCACCGGGCGGCCCAAACTTCTCGCCCGCTGCCGGGAGTTGGCCGACCGGCTGCTGCCCGCCTTCACCCGCTCCCCCAGCCGGCTCCCCTACCGCTACGTCAACCTGCGCACCGGAGCGGTCTCCGGCTCCACCAGCCCGCTGGCCGAAGTCGGCACCAACCTGCTGGAGTTCGGCCTGCTCAGCCGGCTCACCGACGACGACCGGTACTGGAGCGCGGCGAAGACGGCCGCCCGCGCGGTGGTCGCCAAGCGCTCCTCGCTCGATCTCCTCGGCACCTCGCTGGACATCGAGTCGGGGCGCTGGACGGACGGCACCTCCGAGCTGCCCAACCCGCCGGTGGACTCCTTCTACGAGTACCTCTGGGCCGGCGGCGAGCTCTTCGGCGACGCCGACCTGCGCGGCTGGTACCGGCTGCTGACCGATGCCGCGCTCAAGTACCAGGCCGAGCAGCAGGGCGGCCACCTCTGGTTCCGCCAGGTGGACTTCAGTACCGGGAAGGTCACCGGGCGCGAGCAGTCCGAGCTCGGCTCGTTCTACGCCGGGCTGCTCGGCAAGGGCGGCGACCTGGAGAGCGGCCGCGCCTACTACCGCTCCTGGACCACCCTGCTGGACCGCTACCAGCTGCTGCCCGAGCTGGTGGACTACGCGACCGGCCATGTCCGCAGCCCCCGCAACGACCTGCGGCCGGAGTACGCCAACTCCGCCTTCGACCTGTGGCGGCTGACCGGCGCGGACGAGTACCGGCAGACCGCGTACCGCTACTTCCAGGCGGTGCAGTCCAGGCAGCGCGTCTCGGGCGGGTACACGGTCACCGAGGACGTCACCGCCTCGCCGGTCCGGCTCGGGGATCTGACGCCCGGGTACTGGTTCGCGGAGAACCTCAAGTACCTCTATCTGATCTTCGCGGCGGCGCCGCGCTTCGACTACCGCACCGGCCTGCTGTCGACCGAGGGGAAGCTGCTGCGCGGCGCCGTCCGCTCCTGACGGCGCCGGCTACTCGGCCGTCAGGTACATCCCGGAGGCGTCCCGGCCCGCGGTGTTGCCACAGGCGTAGTTGCCGCCGGACTTGGCGTAGAGCAGGGCGAGGCAGCGGCCCAGGGCGAGCTGGCCGTAGTAGTTCGGGTGCATCGACTCCTGGGTGGTGCCCTGCGAGGCGCTCAGTCCGGCGTCCACGAAGCGGGCCCACTCGCTGGTGGTCGCGGAGGGCTTGACGGACGGCGAGGCGAGGCTGGTCGAGGTGGAGCAGACCTCGCGGCCCTGCAGGGTGTCGCGCAGGTCGAGGAACTGCACGCCCTTGTCCGCCGCGACCTGGGCGAGCGCACTCGACACCTGGGGGGTCATCGAGTCCCTGGCCCAGTCGGCGTCGGTGTCCCAGAACGGGCAGCCGCCGGTGTTCGCGCGGGTCCAGCCGCTCTCCGGGTAGCGCATCTCGCTGCTGCGCGGGATCGGCGACGGATAGGACTGGAGCACCAGCCGGTAGTCCCCCGAGCCGTAGCCCGCCGCCGACATCACCGCGCGGATCTCGTCGATCGACTTCGCCACGCCCGCCATCGCGTCCGGCATCGCCGAGTCGATCGCGGACTGCTCGTCGTCACGGCAGGAGGAGCCCCAGATCAGGTAGTCCTCCGCGCAGCTCTTGATCACGTCGGCGAAGCCCAGGTCGTTGCCGCCGATCGAGAGCGTGATCAGCTTGACGTTGTTCTGCGCGGCGACGGTGGCGAGCTGATCGGCCTGCGGCGCCTCGCCCTTGAGGGACTGGCCGCCGTTGGCGGCGCGGAAGATGTTCGCGGTGGTGGCACCGGAGCAGGCGAGGTTGATCTGGGCCTGGGCGATCTTCGCGGTGCGGATCTCGGCGCTGTCGGAACGGTCGCAGCCGCTCGCGAACGTGCTGCCGTAGACCCGGGTGGCGTCGTAGCCACTGCCGGTCCAGGCCCGGTCGGTGCCGTCCCGGCTGCCGCCGGTGGTGTCGCTGCTGCCCTGCCAGCGACCGGCTTCGCCGGAGATGTAGCTGTCGCCCAGCGAGACGCTCGCGGTGGGGCCGGTGGCGGCCTCGGCCGGCGTGGCCAGGGTCAGCAGCGGCACGGCGAGAGCCGCTGCTGACAGCAGGGTGGCCAGTCGTCTGGCGGTGCGGGAACCTTCGGTCGTACAGAACCTATCGAGCACGGCGAAACTCCTGCGGACGGCCTCGCGTACGTGGGGACGGGAGGCGCGGGTGAGGGTGTGTGCCGCCGGCCGGGGGCGCCCAAAATGTGGCATGCCCACGGTTGTTACCGCTAGGTATCGGAAGTGACTTTCTTCCGACTGTCAGACGTGCACGGCCTTCGGAGGGCGGGTTCCGATTTCTGACGTACCGTCAGATCAGCCGTGAGCGACCGCCCGAGGAGCGCAGGATGCCCGCCAGATCGGCCGCCAGGCGGGGTGCCTCGGCCGGGTCGAGACCTGCGGTGGTGATCCGGATCCCGGGCGGCGACTGCATGCGGTAGCGCGCGCCGGGCGCCACCACCCAGCCCGACTGCACCAGGGCCGCGACCACCCCGGGCTCGTCCGGCACCGGCACCCAGACGTTGAGCCCGCTGGCACCGTGCGCCTCGATCCCGTACGCCGCCAGGGCGGCCAGCAGGGCGTCGCGGCGCGCCCGGTACACGGCGGCCACCCGGGAGGCGGGCGCGGCGTCGGTGCGCCACAGCTCGGCGACGGTGCGCTGGAGCAGCAAGCTGACCCAGCCGGTGTCCAGCCGCTGGCGCCCCAGCACCAGGCCGATCGTCTCCTGGTCGCCGATGGCCAGCGAGACCCGCAGGTCCGGGCCGTACGCCTTGGCGGCCGAGCGCACCACGGCCCAGCGCGTCGCGGCGGGCCCGACGAGCGGCAGATAGGGCTGGTCGACCATGCCGTGGCCGTGGTCGTCCTCGATCAGCAGCGCCCCGGGATGCTCGGCGAGCACGGCCCGCAGCGCGGCGGCGCGGGCGGGGGTGAGCGCGGCGCCCGTCGGGTTCTGCGCCCGGACCGTGACGATCACCGCGCGGGCCCCGGCGGCCAGCGCCTCGGCGAGCGAGTCGGGCAGCGGCCCCTCGTCGTCCAGGCGCACGGGCACCGGGCGCAACCCGAGCGCGGGCAGCAGGTCGAGCAGGCTGCCCCAGCCCGGATCCTCGGCGGCGACCGGGTCGCCGGGGCGCAGCTGGGTGGTGAGGATGCGCTCGATCGCGTCCAACGAGCCGGAGCAGACGGCGAGTCGGCCGTCGGGGACACCGTCGGCGAGGAAGGCGGCGCGGGCCAGGTCGAGCAGTCCCTGGTCGGCAGCGGGGTGCCCGTAGAGGACGGGGTCGCGGTCGGCCCGGGCGGCGGCGACGGCGAGGGCCGGGCCGAGGGCGGGGAGCAGCGCGGGGTCCGGGTTCCCGGCGGAGAGGTCGCTGGCGCCGGGCGGGACGGGGATGCGGATCTGGTCGCGCGGGGTGGTGACGGGCCGGGGCCGGATCCGGCTGCCCTTGCGGCCGGCGGTCTCGATCACGCCCCGGTCGCGCAGCAGCCGGTAGGCGGCGGCGACGGTGTTGGGGTTGACGCCCAGCTCCCCGGCCAGGTCGCGCAGCGGCGGGAGGGCGGCACCCGGCGCCAGTTCGCCGGTGTCGACCGCGTGTTCGATGTCGGCCGCGATGTCATTGGCACGGCGTCCCTTGATCCGATAGTCTCCTAGCACAAACCCGATTATGCACTAGTACATAGGGAGATGTCATGTCCGGCAGCTCTTCCGGCGCCACGTACACCCGCAACGAGCGCACCACGCCGACCCGCTACCGCGACCGGGCCACCTGGGAGCGCGAGGCCATCCACGCGATCCTGGACAGCTCGTACATCTGCCACCTGGGCTTCGTCGCCGACGGCGCGCCGGTGGTGCTGCCGACCATCTACGCCCGGGTCGGCGACCGCCTCTATGTGCACGGCTCGACGGGCAGCCGCCCGATCCGCGGCGCCGGTCCCGACCAGGGGCTGCCGGTCTGCGTCACGGTGACCCTGGTGGACGGCCTGGTGCTGACCAAGTCGGCCTTCAACCACTCCGTCAACTTCCGCTCGGTGGTGGCCCACGGCGTCGCCCACCAGGTGACCGACCCGGACGAGCTGGCGATCGCCCTGGACGCCCTGGTCGACCACGCGGTGCCGGGCCGCTCGGGCGACGTCCGCCGGCCGAACGCCAAGGAGCTGGCCGCGACCGCGGTGGTGCGCCTGGTGCTCGACGAGGTCTCGGCGAAGACCCGCGACGACGGCGCGAACGACGACGAGGAGGACCTCGACCTGCCGTACTGGTCCGGTGTCGTCCCGGTCCGCACGGTGCACGACGCCCCCGAGCCGCACTCCTCGACCGCCGTGCCGCTGCCGGACTACCTGCGCGACTTCCGCTGACGGGAGGGGAATCCGATGCTGATCAGACCCTGGGACCGGGGCACCGAGGCCGAGTGGCGCGCCTGGCTCGCGGCCGGCCGCGACTTCGGCACCCTGGCGGCCAACGGCCCGGCGGGCAGCGGCCCGGTCCTGGTGCCCACCCACTTCCTGCTGGACGCCGACCGGGGCGAGATCGTGCTGCACCTCGCCGCGCCCAACCCGCTGTGGGCCGCCGTCCGCGCCGATCCGCAGGTGACCCTCACGGTCACCGACGACTACGCCTTCGCCCCGGGCCACTGGCGCACCGGCGTGCCGACCAGCTTCTACGCCTCGGTCCAGTTCGCCTGCACGGCGGAGATCGTCGAGGACCCGGCGGGCAAGGCGGAGATCCTGAACCGCCAACTCGCGCACTTCCAGCCGGAGTCCCCCGAGGTCCGGGTGACGCCCGGCCAGGAGCCGTACGGCCCGCAGCTCTCCGGGCTGCGCGGCCTGCGCCTCACCGTGCGCGAGGTCAGGGCGAAGTTCAAGTACGACGACAAGAAGCCGGTCGAGGCGCAGGCCGCCCTCGCCGACCGCCTGGCCGAGCGCGCGCAGGGCCTGGACGCCGCCGTACGGGCGCAGGTGCTGCGGCGCAACGCCCTGCGCACCGGCTGCCCGGTCGAGAGCTGACCCGGGCGGTCTTGGGCGGTTCACCCTGAAAGCCGCACAACGCGCAATCGGTGGGCCCGGCTGATGGAATGAGCGGTGGATCTCTTCCATCCGGCCGAGCGGGCGGGCCGTCGACCCCCGGGAGCCCGTCCTGTCCAGCACCTCTCCCACCCAGCAGGCCGACCAGGCCCATCTCGGGCACGTCATCTTCATCTCGGCGGCCGCCGCGATGGGCGGCTTCCTGTTCGGCTACGACAGCGCCGTCATCAACGGCGCGGTGACGGGCATCCAGAAGCACTTCGGGGTCGGAAACGCCGAGACCGCCTTCGTGGTCGCGATCGCCCTGCTCGGCTCGGCCGTCGGCGCGGTGATCGCCGGACGGCTGGCCGACCACCTCGGCCGGGTCAGGACCATGCTGCTGGCCGCCGTGCTCTTCGCGGTCAGCGGCGTCGGTTCGATGTTCCCGCCCTCGATCGAACTGCTGGCCTTCTGGCGGGTGGTCGGCGGCATCGCGATCGGCATCGCCTCGGTGATCGCCCCCACCTACATCGCCGAGGTCGCCCCGACCGCCTACCGGGGGCGCCTGGCCTCCTTCCAGCAGCTGGCCATCGTGCTCGGCATCACCATCTCCCAGCTGGCCAACTGGGCCCTGAACCAGGCCGCCGGCGGCGAGTCCACCGGCCACCTGGGCGGGATCCAGGCCTGGCAGTGGATGCTCGGGGTGGAGGCCATCCCGGCGATCGTCTACGGGCTGATGGCGCTCGCCATCCCCGAGTCCCCGCGCTACCTGATCGCCGACCAGCGGGAGGACCGGGCCCGCGAGGTACTGGCCGAGGTGGAGGGCCCGAACGTCGACCTGGACACCCGGGTGGCGGAGATCCGCGCGGTGCTCGCCTCCGCCCACAAGCCCCGGGCCAAGGACCTGACGGGCGGCCGGTTCGGCCTGCTGCCGATCGTCTGGGTCGGTATCGGCGCCTCGGTGTTCCAGCAGTTCGTCGGCATCAACGTGATCTTCTACTACTCGTCGTTCCTGTGGCAGTCGGTCGGCATCAACGAGAGCAACTCCCTGCTGATCAGCCTCTCCACCTCGATCATCAACGTGATCGGCACGCTGATCGCGATGGTCCTGGTGGACCGGATCGGCCGCAAGCCGCTGGCGCTGGCCGGTTCGACGGGCATGGCGCTCGCGCTCGGCACCGCAGCCTGGGCCTTCTCGCACCGGGTCGGCACGGGCTCCACCGCGACCTTGGCGAACGCCTACGCGACGACGGCGCTGATCGCCGCACACGTCTTCGTGCTCTGCTTCGCCTTCTCCTGGGGCGTGGTGGTCTGGGTCCTGCTGGGCGAGATGTTCCCCAACCGGATCCGGGCGCTGGCCCTGTCGGTCGCCGCCTCGGCCCAGTGGATCGCCAACTGGGCCATCACCGTGAGCTTCCCGAGCCTCTCCGACTGGAACCTGTCGGCGACGTACGTGATCTACGCCTGCTTCGCGCTGCTCTCCATCCCCTTCGTGGCCTACTGCATCAGGGAGACCAAGGGCCGTCCGCTGGAGGAGATGGGCTGACCCGGCCCCCGGTTCCTTCGGACACCGGGCCGCCGACGGCGCAGGACCCGCCGTGCCGCTCACCCGATCGGCCCGGCGCCGGTACCTGGCCAAGCCGTACCCCTGCAATGCATCATGCTGCCCTCGGGCCCGACCCGAGCGCGCTGCCCGCCGCTCACGCGGCCCACCCGACGGAGAGAGGCCATGGGCGGTTCCCGCCAGAACGTCACCTTCCCCAGCAACGGGCGGACGGCACACGGGTACCTCGCCCTGCCGCCCCAGGGGCTCGGCCCGGGGCTGGTGGTCGTCCAGGAGTGGTGGGGCATCACCTCCCAACTGGCCGACACCGTGGACAGGTTCGCCGCCGAGGGGTTCGTCGCCCTCGCCCCGGACCTGTACGGCGGCGAGACCACCCACGACAAGGACGAGGCCGCCCGGCTGCTGCGGCAGCTGCCGGTCGAGCAGGCCGCCCGGGACCTCCGGGGCGCAGTGGACTTCCTGTTCGGCCACCCGCAGGTGGTCGGCGACGCACTGGGCGCGGTCGGCTTCTGCATGGGCGGCGGCTTCGCACTGCTCCTGGCCGCCCAGGAGGGCGACCGGATCGCGGCCGTGGTGCCGTTCTACGGGCTGCCGGGAGATCCGGACTACGACTACCGGGGCCTGACGGCCCATGTGCTCGGCCACTACGGCGAGCGGGACCGCTCGATCCCGGTGGCCGCCGTGGACGAGGCCGCGATCCGGATCGGCGAGGCCACCGACCGCCGCCCCGAAATCCACTTCTACCCGGCCGGCCACGCCTTCATGAACGAGGAGAACCTGCTGGGCACCTACGACGCGCTCCAGGCCCGGGTCGCCTGGCGGCGCACACTCAGCTTCCTCTGGGGCCACCTCGGGTGACCCGGCCGGCCGGGCCCTGCCCGCACCGGCCCGGCCACCGGTAATCGGATGGACACTGCCGGACCGCGGCCACCATAGTCTCGAAGGTGAGCAGCCAGCAGGAGCAGGAACCCCGCGGCCCGTTCGGCTGGGCCGACCGCAACTACCGGATCCAGACCGCCGCGACGGTGGTCAGCGGCCTCGGCAACGCGGGCGCCCCGATCGCCACCGCCTTCGCGGTCCTGGAGAGCGGCGGGAACACCACCAACGTCGGGTACGTCACAGCCGCCCGGCTGGTCCCGCTGGTGCTCCTGCTGCTGGTCGGCGGCACCCTCGCCGACCGGCTGCCGCGGCACCGGGTCATGGTCGCCGCCAACCTGTTCAACGCGCTCTCCCAACTGACGCTGGCCACGCTGGTGCTGACCGGCGGTGTCCGGCTCTGGCAGCTGGCCCTGCTCGCGGCCGCCGGCGGCGCGGGCCAGGCGTTCTACGGCCCCGCCGCCGAGGGGCTGCTGATGCAGACCGTACCCAAGGAGAGCGCCGCCACGGCCTTCTCGGTCTTCCGGATGGCGCAGAACGGCGCCCAGATCGGCGGTGCCGCCCTCGGCGGGGCCCTGGTCGCCGCGGTCGGACCGGGCTGGGTACTGGGCATCGACGCGCTCGCCTACGCGGCCGCCGCCGGACTGCGGTTCCTCCTGCGGGTCCCGGCGGCCCAGGCCGGGCCGGACCGCTCCAGCCTGGTGCACGAACTGCGCGAGGGCTGGCGGGAGTTCGTCGGCCGACGCTGGCTGTGGGCCGTGGTGCTCCAGTTCTCGGTGGTGATGACCTGCATCACCGCGGTCGAGGCGGTGTACGGCCCGGTGATCGCCCAGCAGCGGCTGGGCGGTGCGCGCAGCTGGGGTGTCGCGATGGCCGCCTTCGGCGTCGGGCTGCTCTCCACCGGCCTCCTGATGGCCCGCTGGCAGCCGCGCCGGCTCCTGCTGGTCGGCAACTACGGCGTCTTCCTGTTCGCCCTGCCCGGCCTGGCCCTGGCGCTGCACGCCCCGCTGGCCCCGGTCTGCGGCGCGATGTTCGCCAGCGGAGCCGGGGTCACCGTCTTCGGGGTGAACTGGATGATCGCCCTCCAGCAGGAGATCCCCACCGAGCTGATGTCCCGGGTGTCCGCGTACGACGCGCTCGGCTCGCTCGCGCTCACCCCGGTCGGCACCGCACTGGCCGGGCCCGCCGCCGACGCGCTCGGCCTCGACGGCGCGACCTGGACCTGCGCCGCCGTCACCCTGCTGCTCGCCGCGGCGGCCCCGGTGGTCCCCGAGGTCCGCCGGCTCTCCCGCACCGCCGCCGCCCCGAGCCCTGTCCGGGAGACGGTCGCCGCCGGGTGACCGTCCGGCGGCAACCTAAACCGGACTCCGTTCGTCCCCCAGGTGACAGAGTCGCCACCCGGGGAGAGCCGTATGCCCGCACCACTGCTGTTCCTGGACGTCGACGGCGTGCTCAACCCGGTCTGCCCGGACCCCGAGGCCGGCTTCGAGACCCACACCCTGCTCGGCTACCGCGTCCTGCTCTCCCCCCGCCACGGCGACTGGCTGCGCGAGCTCGCCGAGCACTACCAGCTCTGCTGGGCCACCACCTGGGAGGACCAGGCCAACGTCCACATCTCGCCCCTGCTCGGCCTCCCCGAGCTGCCCGTGGTGCACTTCGCGGGGTACGTCCCGCAGCCGGACGACCCGAGGGTGCCGCTGATGGACCTCTTCCGGGCGTTCAAGTGGGCACCGCTGCTGCGCTTCGCCGACGGGCGGCCGTTCGCCTGGGTCGACGACCTGATCCCGGGCCGGCTGGTCCGCAACTCCCGGCTGCGCCGGGACCGGCTGCTGCTCCCCGTCGACCCCGGCGAGGGACTCCAGCGCCACCACGTGGACCGGCTGCTGAAGCGCCCGCCGGCCGCCCGGCGGCGGCCGCGCACGGACTGAGCCCGGCCGCAGCGATCTCAGTCCACTTGCCGTCAATTGGCCTTGGTCGAAGCCGTCCGCAGCCCGTACGGTTGGCAGCATGCGGATCAGAGTCGTCGACGCCTTCACCGACCGGCCCTTCGCCGGAAACCCCGCCGCCGTCTGCCTGCTGGACGGCCCCGACTGGCCCGACGAGGGCTGGATGCAGCAGGTCGCCGTCGAGATGAACCTCTCGGAGACCGTCTTCGCCCTGCCCCTCCCCGCGGGCGGCGAAGCGGACTGGTGGCTGCGCTGGTTCACCCCCGCCCACGAGGTCGACCTCTGCGGGCACGCCACCCTGGCCACCCTGCACGCCCTGCACTCCGACGGCCTGCTCGGCCCGGACTGGGTCAGGTTCGGCAGCCGCAGCGGCGTCCTGCCGGCCCGCCCCGAGCAGGACGGCAGCTACACCCTGGACTTCCCGGCCAACCCGCACATGCCGATCCCCGACCCGGACGGGCTCGCCGAGGCCCTCGGCACCCCGGTGCTCGGCAGCTTCGACACCGGAGCGCTGGCCGATCTGCTGGTGTTGCTCCCGGACGAGAAGACCGTCCGTTCACTCTCCCCCGACCTCGCCGCCGTCGCCGCGCTGCCCACCCGGGGCGTGCTGGTCACCGCCCTGGCCGACGACCCCTCGGGGGCATACCAGTTCGTCTCCCGCTTCTTCGGCCCGGCCTCCGGCATCCCGGAGGACCCGGTCACCGGCAGCGCCCACACCGCACTGGCCCCCTACTGGGCCGAGCGGCTCGGCCGCACCCGGCTGACGGGGTACCAGGCCTCCCGCCGAGGCGGTCTGGTGGTCTGCGAACTCGCGGGCGACCGGGTCCGGCTCTCCGGCCGGGCAGTCACCGTCCTGGACGGCACCCTGCTCAGCCGTCCCGAGCCGCCGCAGAACTGATCGCACCCGGACCCGGTCGCACTCCGGCCTGCTCCGGCACCGAGCCAGTCGGTGCCGGAGCAGATCGGCGGCCGGACGAATCCGGATCGGAGCCGATCGGCCTCAGAGCCGGTTGCGCTCCAGTCGCAGACCCTCCGCGTCCAGCGCGCCGAACGACGGAGCCTGGTGCCCCTGGGTCAGCGACGGCCCGGCCGGCGCCCCCGCCCAGGCGAGCAGCTTCGCCGTCGCCGCCGCGGACTCGTCCGCCGTCAGACCGGCGATCTTCGAACCGTGGTTGCCGCCGGGCACGGTGTAGACATAGCTGTCCCGGCTGCCCCGCCCGAGCGTGAAGCGTTCGGCACCCCAGGGGTCGTTCGCCCCGTAGACGAAGAGAATCCGCCGCGCGGACTGCCGCACCCAGTGGTCGATGTCGCGCATCGCCCCCGGGTCGAAGTGCATCGGGATGGAGCGCGGCACGTAGCTGCGCGGTGCGTACAGCTGCTTGTAGTCGTAGTGCAGCAGGCCCTTCAGGTAGGAGACGTCGAAGCTCGGCGCACCGAGTTCGGTGCCCGCCTGGTAGTAGTACGCGGTGTACTGGGCCAGCGAGCCGTCGGAGTTCGAGGTGATGCCCGAGTGGGCGTCGAACCAGGTGTAGAGCTGATCGTCGGTGGCGGTCACCGGCGGCACGGTGGCGCAGTCGGCCTCGGTGGCGTACTGCCAGAAGCTCCAGACCACGTCCAGCACCCCGGCCTCGTAGCCCCGGTCGGCGCTGCCCATGACCTCGAAGGTGTTGCCCTTGGCCGCGTTGTCGGCGGCGTAGCGCGGCTCCAGGGTGTTCCGGCGGACGAGCAGCTCGCGCTGCGCGGTGCGCAGCGCCGTGCGGCACTCGGGGGTGCCGACCTGCTGGAAGAAGGCGGTGTAGGCGGAGTCGTCGCGGTCGTTCACCTCATTGGGCGCGACGTACGCGACCGTGCCGTCCACGTCGTTCGGGTAGAAACGGCGGTGGTAGACCGAGGACATGCCGCCCTTGCTGGCTCCGGTGGAGATCCACTTCTGCCCGTAGACCCGCTTGAGGGCGGCGATGATCGCGTGTGCGTCGGCCGCGCCCTGCCGGATCCCGGCCTTGGTCCAGTCGGTGGGCACCGGGCGGGAGGGGGTGAAGTAGCGGTACTCGATGGAGACCTGGTTGCCGTCGAGCAGCCGGGTCGGTTCCGTCCGGGACGGGGTGGTGCCCAGGGTGTACCCGTTGGTGTAGAAGACCGTCGGCCGGTCCTCACCCCGGTGCAGCACGCTGAACCGCTGCTGAAAGGTGCCCAGCCAGGGCTTGAAGTGGTCGACCGGCTGGGTGTACGTCAGCAGGAAGTACCGGTATCCGGGGGCCGGCTTCTCCTCGGTGACGGTCACCCCGGGGAGGGCGGCCAGCCGGTCCCGGATGTCGACACCGGCCGTCGTGGCGGCGCCGACGGACGTACGGGTCTGCGCGGTGGCCGGCAGCACCGACCCCAGACCCAGCGCCGGTATGAGCAGGGCTGCCGCCAGCAGCCCGCGGAGCAGATTGCGCATCAACTCTCCATGCCTGGTGGGTCGTCGGAGGGATCACACGGTCCCGGTCGAGCCCCACCACGCTGGCGTGAGCATGGCGCCTTGTCAATAACAGGTAAAGCAAACGGCCCACGGCCGGACACCACCCGACCGGCCCATCGCCCGGCCCCCCGGACGGCCCTACGCGCTGGGCAGCCAGCTCACGTGGCCGGCCAGCAGCGCATACCCGACGAAGGCGACGGTGTCGATCAGCGCGTGCGCCACCACCAGGGGCATCACCCGGCCCCAACGGCGGTACAGCAGGCAGAAGACCAGACCCATCACCATGTTGCCGACCAGCCCGCCGACGCCCTGGTAGAGGTGGTACGAACCGCGCAGCACCGCACTGGTGGCGATCATCGCGGGCAGCCCCCAGCCGAGTTGGCCGAGCCTGCGCAGCAGGTACCCGACCACGATCACCTCCTCCAGGACGGCGTTCTGCCAGGCGGAGGCGGTCAGCACGGGGATCCGCCACCAGACCTCCGGCAGCCCGGAGGGCGCGACCGTCAGGTTGGCGCCGACCGCCTGCGAGCCCAGGTAGAGCAGCAGCCCAGAACCGCCGATCGCGGCGGCCACCGCCGCGCCGCGCCCGAGGTCGCCGAGCTTGCGGCTGAGGTCGAAACCGAGCTGCCGCAGTGAGCTGCCCTCGCGGACCAGCAGGTAGCCGACCAGGGCCACCGGCATCAGCCCACGCAGGATGTAGTACACCTGCCAGGCGAGGTCCAGCCAGGGCCGGCCGGGCGCATGCGAGCCGTTGAGCGTCGCGACCTGCTGACCGAGGGCGATCGGCTGGGTGAGCGACCCGAGGAAACTGATCAGCGCGCTGACCCCGCTGGCGCCGAGCGAGAGACCGAGCACGATCAGGACTTCGGCGACGAGCAGGCGGCGGGAGGGCGCCGCGGTCCCGGGTTCGGGCTCGGTCGAAACGGTGGTCACCAGGTCTCTCCAGCACGCAGCTTCGGTCCGGCGACCGCTCTGCCGCCGGGCCGATCATCCTCCCATATCAACCTTTGAACGCCCGGCCGTCCGAGCGGTGCGCCAGGAGCGAGCGGAGCCGGGCCCGGCGGCACGGGCCCGGCGGGCAGCGATCGGCCGGCGGCTAGCCGACCGGCCAGGTGTGCACCGGCTCCCCGGTGCGCGAGTACTCCATGTACCGCCGCGTCATGGCCGCGAGCGCCGCCGCCCGGTCCATCCCGTACTGCTCGCGCAGCCGGTGCACGGTGGCGCTCTGCCACGCGGCACCGTTCGTCCGGCGGAGGCAGCGCTGCTCGATGATGCCGAGGTAGCGGTCCCGGTCGCCCGCAGCCACACCCCACTCGTTGAGCCCCTGGTACGCCAGCGGGAGCAGCTCGGTCAGCACCAGCTCGGTGGCCGCGACCGGCACGGTACCGCGCGCACCCCGCCCGCTCCTCGGCCACTGGAGCACGGACTCGATGCCGTACCGGGCGGCGTTGTGGAAGTTCTCGTCCGCCTGGGCGAACGCGAGCCGGGTCCAGATCGGCCTCGGCTGTTCGGCGAGCACCCGGACCAGGCCGTAGAAGAAGGCGGCGTTCGCCAGGGTGTCGGCCACCGTCGGACCGGCCGGCAGGCAGCGGTTCTCCACCCGCAGGTGCGGTACGCCGTCGGCGACGTCGTACACCGGCCGGTTCCAGCGGTAGATGGTGCCGTTGTGCAGCCGCATCTCGCCGAGCCTGGGCACGCCGCCGGAGGCGAGCACCTTGACCGGGTCCTCGTCGTCGCAGATCGGGAGCAGCGCGGGGAAGTACCGCAGGTTCTCGGCGAAGAGGTCCAGCGCGGAGTCGACCCAGCGCTCCCCGAACCAGGTGATCGGGCGCACCCCCTGGGCCTTGAGTTCGGCCGAACGGGTGTCGCAGGCCTGCTGGAAGAGCACCGGCCGGGTCTCCCGCCACAGCTCCCGGCCGAACAGGAACGGCGAGTTGGCGCCGAGGGCGACCTGGACGGAGCAGAACGCCTGGGCGGCGTTCCAGACCGAGGCGAAGCGCTCGGGAGTGACCTGGAGGTGCAGCTGGAGCGAGGTGGCGGCGGCCTCGGCGACCATCGAGACCGACTCGATCGCCAGCTGTTCGACGCCCTGGATGTCGAGCGCGATGTCCTCTCCCCTGGCGGCCAGGATCTGGTCGCTGAGCAGGGTGTAGCGGTCGTTGTGCGACATGGCGTCCAGGCCGGTGTGGTCCAGGTCGAGGGTCGGCAGGATGCCGACCATCACGATCCGGGCGCCGACCTCGGCGGCCTTGCGGTCGGCGTACCGCAGGCAGGTGTCGAGCTCCTCCCGCAGGTCCTCCAGGACATGGCCGCTCAGCCGGTGCGGCGTGATGTTGACCTCGATGTTGAACTGGCCGAGCTCGGTCTGGAAGTCGCTGGAGGCGATCGAGCCGAGCACCTCCTCGTTGTACATCAGCGGGCCGCCCTGCTCGTCGGCCAGGTTGAGCTCGATCTCCAGGCCCATCATGGCCTTGGGCCGGTCGAAGCGTTCCTCCCGCAGCATCCGCTCCAGCGCGTCCAGACAGGACTGCAGCTTCCGGCGGTACAGCTGCCGGTCGGCCAGCTCCGCCCGAGTCGCCACGACCTTCTCGCCCATGGGTGCCCCTTCACCTTTGGTCGATCGTCCCTGCATCATGCCCCGCCGGAAGATCGATAGCCGCTCACCCGAACAGGTTGGCGGGGCATGATTCCTGACGGATCGTCAGCCATCTCCCAGCTTGCCATGGGCCACGGAACGTGATAAGAAGGTCACCCTGCGCACCTGTTCGAGTAGAATTCGCACTGCGCTCCTACCCGGTGCCATGCCGCTCCGAATTCCATCGTCGGCAGGTTCCGCGCCCGCACCGCGATCATGCCCAACCGGACACGGCCAGGTCCCGTCACACCAACGCCACGCCGGTATGCCGCACTCGCACGCCGATCTAGCACGGAGAGGCGACCCGCCATGACTATGCAGACGCCCCAGCCCCCGCCCAGTGCCCTGCGCGCGGTCCTTGCCGCGCTCGACTCCGAGGCCGCACTGTGCCAGCCCGCCGCCAGCGCCCTGCGCGGTGCCGTCGGCCCGCTGCTGCCCTCCCATCCGCTCGCGGTGCACGTCCTGGAGGGGCCGGGCGGCGGGCTGGCCACCGCCCGGCGCACCGGGTGGCGTTTCCTGATCAAGCGCGGATCGGCGACGGTCTCGGCGGAGCCCGCGGCCGCGGCCGAGGTGGCGGCAGCGGCCGAAGTGATCGAGACGGCGGACGGCCACGCCTTCTCGCACTTCACCGCGGGGCCCTACCTGGACTCCACGGTCCGGGCGCTGCGGCAGGCCTGGCAGCTCGCCCAGCCCTCGCGTTCCCGGCACCAGCCGCGGCTGCTGTCGATGCCCGGGCACTACGCCACCGCACTCTGGCTGCACCACCCCGAGCCGGGCCCGACCACCGATCTGCTGATCCCGCTGGCACCGGCGCCGTGCGGCGTGACCGCACACCGGGTCTACCCGGCCGTCGAGCTGCTGGCGATGCTGGAGCGCGCGGCGGTCCCCGCGCGGCTGACGGCCGGGATCTCCTGAGTCGTATCACCCGAACGGGCCATCTGGACCTGACTCGACCGAGTCAGTATCCGGATGGCCCGTCGAGCTGTCCGGAGCCGGCTTCTCCGCCTGAACGGGTGATGTAGAGCAGCCAGTTGTGGCGCATGTCACCAAACTGCTGCGCAATGGCCTCAGGATGCCGACACTGGGAACCAGAGTGGGGAGGACACCAGTCCTACCCACCGAAGCGCCGGTTCACACTTGAGCCGGGACCGGCAGGAGATCCGACCGGCGGGGCGGACGCCCAAGGGGGGTGGCCGTGCGGCGGGCCCGGATCGTCGTGAGCGAAGCGAGGGTACGAGTCATGTGCCAGCACCGTCCTGAGTGCCCGTCAGCGGAGTCCGCCGACCGTGAGGCGGCCGTCCCGGTGGCCTGCCACCCCGAGCAGGGCTGGAGCCTGCTCTGCAACGGCGTCCTGGTCTTCGAGGACACCGGTGAGCTGCTGCCCGACGGGCAGGTGATCGCGCCGCACCGGGCCCTGGCCGCGGCCTGAGCAGTCCCCCGAGCACCGTCCCGGAACAGGGCGAGGGCCCTTGGGAGGAACGTTCCTCCCAAGGGCCCTCGTCGGTGTCCGGGCTCAGGCGCCGTACTCGTCCAGCGGCGGGCAGGAGCAGACCAGGTTGCGGTCGCCGTACGCGCCGTCGATCCGGCTCACCGGCGGCCAGTACTTGTCGGCCGGGTTGACGCCTGCCGGGAAGACCGCCTCCTGGCGGGAGTACGGGTGCGCCCAGTCACCGGCCAGGTTGGCGGCGGTGTGCGGGGCGTTCCGCAGCGGGTTGTCCTCGGCCGACCACTCGCCCGAGCCGACCTTGTCGACCTCCGCGCGGATCTCGATCATCGCCTCGCAGAAGCGGTCGATCTCGTGCAGGTCCTCGGACTCGGTGGGCTCGATCATCAGCGTGCCGGCCACCGGGAAGGACATGGTCGGGGCGTGGAAGCCGTAGTCGATCAGGCGCTTGGCGATGTCGTCCACCGTCACGCCCGTCTCCTTGCTGAGCGGCCGCAGGTCGATGATGCACTCGTGCGCGACCAGCCCGCCGGGACCGGTGTAGAGCACCGGGAAGTGCGGGGCCAGGCGCTTGGCGATGTAGTTGGCGTTCAGCACCGCGACCTGGGTGGCGCGCTTGAGGCCCTCGCCGCCCATCAGCCGCACGTACGACCAGGAGATCGGCAGGATCGCCGCCGAGCCCCAGGGCGCGGCCGAGATCGGGCCGACACCGGTGGCCGGGCCGGCCTCCGCCTGCAGCGGGTGGTTCGGCAGGTACGGCGCGAGGTGCGCGCGCACCGCGACCGGGCCGACGCCCGGACCGCCGCCGCCGTGCGGGATGCAGAAGGTCTTGTGCAGGTTCAGGTGCGAGACGTCCGCGCCGAACTTGCCCGGCTTGGCGAGGCCGACCAGCGCGTTCAGGTTGGCGCCGTCGACGTACACCTGGCCGCCGGCCTCGTGTACCAGGGCGCAGATGTCGGTGATCTGGGTCTCGTACACGCCGTGGGTGGACGGGTAGGTGACCATCAGCACCGAGAGCTGGTCGCGGTGCTGCTCGATCTTGGCCTTCAGGTCGTCGACGTCCACGTCGCCGTCGACCAGGGTCTTGACCACGACCACGCGCATCCCGGCCATCACGGCCGAGGCCGCGTTGGTGCCGTGCGCGGAGGACGGGATCAGGCAGACGTCGCGCTGGGTGTCACCGTTGGCGTGGTGGTAGGCGCGCACCGCCAGCAGACCGGCCAGCTCGCCCTGGGATCCGGCGTTCGGCTGGATGGAGACGGCGTCGTAGCCGGTCACCTCGACCAGCTGCTGCTCCAGCTGGCGGATCAGGGTGAGGAAGCCCTCCGCCTGGTCGATCGGCGCGAAGGGGTGCAGCTGGCCGAACTCCGGCCAGGTCACCGGCTCCATCTCGGTGGTGGCGTTGAGCTTCATGGTGCAGGAGCCCAGCGGGATCATGCCGCGGTCCAGCGCGTAGTCCCGGTCCGAGAGCCGGCGCAGGTAGCGCAGCATCGCGGTCTCCGAGCGGTGGCTGTGGAAGACCGGGTGGGTGAGGTACTCGTCCTCGCGCAGCAGCGCGTCGGGCAGCGCGTCGGCGCTCTCGGCCAGCTCGACGCCCTCGACGCCGAAGGCGGCGAGGACCGCGGCCAGGTGCTCGCGGGTGGTGGTCTCGTCACAGGAGATCGAGACGGTGTCGGCGTCGACCTGGAACAGGTTGATGCCGTTGACGCGGGCGGCGTCGACCACCGCGGTGGCCCGGCCCGGGACCCGGGCGGTCACGGTGTCGAAGAACTCGGCGTGCGCCAGCTCGACGCCACCGGCCTTCAGGCCCTCGGCCAGGGCGGCGGCGCAGCGGTGGGTGCGGCGGGCGATGTCGGCCAGGCCGTCGGGACCGTGGTACACGGCGTACATCGAGGCCATCACGGCCAGCAGCACCTGGGCGGTGCAGATGTTGCTGGTCGCCTTCTCCCGGCGGATGTGCTGCTCGCGGGTCTGCAGCGCCAGGCGGTACGCCCGGTTGCCGTCGGCGTCCACCGAGACACCGACCAGGCGGCCGGGCAGGTTGCGGGCGTACTCGGCGCGCACGGCCAGGTAGCCGGCGTGCGGACCGCCGAAGCCCATCGGCACACCGAAGCGCTGCGAGGTGCCGCAGGCGATGTCGGCGCCCAGCGAGCCCGGGGACTTCAGCAGGGTGAGCGCGAGCAGGTCGGCGGCGACCGCGACGATCGCACCCAGGCCGTGCGCCTGCTCGATCACCGGGGTGAGGTCGCGGACGACACCGGAGGCACCGGGGTACTGGAGCAGCACACCGAAGACGCCGCGCTCGGCGATCTCGGCCGGGATGCCCTCGGACAGGTCGGCGACGACCACCTCGACACCGGTCGGCACCGCGCGGGTGTTGATCACCGCGCTGGTCTGCGGCAGGGTCTCGGCGTCGACCAGGAAGACGCCGCCCTTGACCTTGGTGACCCGGCGGGCCAGCGCCATCGCCTCGGCGGCGGCGGTGCCCTCGTCGAGCAGCGAGGAGCCGGAGGTGGCCAGCCCGGTCAGGTCGGAGACCAGGGTCTGGAAGTTGAGCAGCGCCTCCAGGCGGCCCTGGGAGATCTCCGGCTGGTACGGGGTGTAGGCGGTGTACCAGGCCGGGTTCTCCAGCACGTTGCGCAGGATCACCGGCGGGGTGAAGGTGCCGTAGTAGCCGAGGCCGATCATCGGCTGCAGCACCTGGTTGCGCGAGGCGAGTTCGCGGAGCTCGGCGAGCACCTGGGCCTCGCTGCGGCCGGTCGGCAGACCGAGCGCGGTGAGGCTGCGGATGGCGTCCGGTACGGCGGCATCGGACAGCTCGTCCAGCGAGCCGTAGCCGACCTGCGCCAGCATCTTCTCCTGGGCGGCGGCGTCGGGGCCGATGTGGCGGGTCTCGAAGGGGCTGGCCTGCTCAAGCTCGGCGAGCGTCGGCTGGGCGTTCATGGGGGTCGAGGCCTCCTGGTCACGGACCGGCGGGGGTACACACGCCGCAGGGCTCCGCCGCTGTGGGAGCGGTGGGCCGAGTGCGCGCGGACCCGACAGGCCTCCCCCTCTGTCATCGGGACCTGAGAGCTTCGCCGCGCAGGAGGCCCGGGGGCGTCCATCGGCTTGCACCGTCGGTGAGGGTGGTGCCGCCGGCTCCCGCGCCAACAGCCCTGCCCTGCTTTCCAGAGTGACCTAGCCCACACGGTACGGATGCCTGAGAGATTCCGGGGAGGGTTTGCTCCTTCGGCGCCCCTTTTCCCGCAGTTCACGGTGGGTTGGGGACTCTCCCGAGCAGGCTCGGCGGTCGCGCCCAGGGTACCAGCGGAAGTCCTCCGGATCACTGGCCGGACCGGAGCGATCCGAACGGATACGAACGGCCCCGCACGGCCCGCCACGCTCCCGTACGGGTGCGTCCGGGTAGCCGCTGCCCGATTGATGGCTTTTTGTGTGAAGTGGCGGATGGATAGCTCCTCCGACCGCCCCTGACGGAACTTCCCAGGAGCACGTGTACTGGAGGACAGCGTGCAGACCGATATCGATCCGCGAGACCTGATCGGGCACAAGGCGGTCGACCGGAACGGTGACAAGATCGGCACGGTCGACGAGGTCTATCTCGACGACGCGACCGGCGAGCCCGAGTGGGCCGCGGTGCGGACCGGGATCTTCGGCCGGGACGCCTTCGTCCCGCTGACCACCAGCGAGTTCTCGGGCGAGGAACTCAAGGTCCCGTACGACAAGTCACTGATCAAGGACTCGCCCGACTTCGGCGTCGGGCAGCACCTCTCGCCCGCTCAGGAACTCCAGCTGTACCGCTACTACGGCCTGGACGCGGCGGACGCTCCCCCGGCGGCGGCAACCACCAACGGCACCTCCAAGGGTGCCGATCTGGACTTCGGCGCCGTCCCGGCGACCGGCCCACGCCCTGTGTCCACCCCGGCCACCCCGGCCGCCCCGGCCGCCCCGGCCGCCCCGGCCGCACACCCCGCCCCGGAGAGCACGCCGGCCGCGTTCGCCGCGCCACTGGCCGGCCCGAACCCGCCGCTCACCGATCGCAGCAAGAGCCCCACGGCGCTGGACAAGCCCGCCCCCCGGGCTACCGAGGCCAACGGGCGGACCGTCAACCCGCCCACCGTGGACCGGACGGCCGCACAGACCGCAGCCGACAGCGCTCCGACCGGACCGCTCGAGATCACCTGCCGTGAGGAGCGCCTCGACGTCGGCACCGAGTGGCACGTCCTCGGCACCGCGCGGCTGCGCAAGTACGTGACCACCGAGTCGGTCGAGCGCCGGGTGCCGGTGGTCCGCGAGCGGGTGCGGGTCGAGCGGATCCCGGTCACGGAGTCCGAGCGGGCCGTGCTGAGCGACCAGGAGATCGCCGAGGCGGTCGAGGAGGTGACGCTGCGCGAGGAGCGGCCGGTGGTGCGCAAGTACCTGGTCCCGATCGAGCGGGTGCGCCTGGTGGTCGAGCGGTACACCGAGGAGGAGGTGGTCCGCGAGGAGCTGCGCCGGGAGCAGGTCGAGGTCCATGACAGCACCGGCAAGGACTCCCCGGCCGCCCAGGCCGCCGCCCCGTCGGCACCGCCGCCCGCCCGCCCCGAGCCGCTGCGCCAGGCGTGAGCCCGGCCGGTTCGGGTACGCAGCTGCCCCCGGTTCCGCCCCGAGTCGGCGCCAGGGGCACCGCTTTGCCTAATTTTCACCGATAGATATTTGACATAGTGAAGTATCTACCGGCATCGTTACTTCAGTTCGTTGACTTTCGCCCCTCGCAACAGCTTGCCCGGGGCACCTGAACTGGAGGAAGAACCGTGAGTGAGGCACCACAGCCCAGCTCCGCGGCCGAGAAGCCGAGCAGCGCACGGGTGCTACCCGCTCTGATCCTGGCGATGCTGGCGTTCAGCGTGGTGCAGACCGCGGTCGTCCCGATCCTGCCGTCGCTGGCCAAGGAGCTGCACGTCGCAGGCTCCAACATCACCTGGCTGATGACGGCCAACCTGCTCTCCGCCGCCGTCCTGACCCCGCTGCTGGGCCGCTTCGGCGACCTGCGCGGTCGCAAGCCGATGCTGCTGATCTCGCTGGCCGGCCTGGTCGCGGGCTCCGCCCTCGCGGTCGGCACCCACTCCTTCGGCTGGCTGGTCGTCGCCCGCGTCCTGCAGGGCGCCGGCGGTGGCGTGCTCCCACTGGCGATCAGCATCGTCCGTGACGAGCTCCCCAAGGAGAAGGTCACCGGCGGCGTCGCCGCGATCTCCGCCTCGATGGGCGTCGGCTCGGGCCTCGGCCTGGTCGCCACCGGCCTGCTGCTGGAGCACTGGAGCTACAAGTCCATCTTCTGGATGGGCCTGATCTTCGGTCTCATCGCGGTCGCCCTGGTCGCCCTGCGCGTCCCCAAGGACCCGGTCGTGGACAAGGAGGGCGGCGCCGACCCGCTCGGCGCGATCACCCTGGCCGGCTGGCTCTCCGCCCTGCTGATCGCCGTCAGCCAGGGCAACCACTGGGGCTGGACCTCCACCAAGACGCTCGGCCTGTTCGCCGTCGCCGCCGTGGTCGCCCTGATCTGGGGCGTCATCGAGGCCAAGGTCACTCACCCGCTGGTGGACATGAAGATGATGGCCCGCCCGGCCGTCGCCTTCACCAACATCTCCGGCCTGCTCATCGGCTTCGGGATGTACGGCTCCTTCATGGTGATCAGCAACTTCGCCCAGACTCCCGAGAAGTACGCCCACTACGGCTTCACCGCCACCGTGCTGCACGCCGGTGTGATGCTGCTGCCGTCCGCCCTCGGCTCGATGGTCGCCGCCCCGGTCGGCGCCCTGCTGATCGCCCGCAGCGGCCCGCGTCTGCCGCTGGTGCTCGGTGGCCTGCTCGGCGCCGTCTCGATGGCCTACCTGGCCGTCCGCCACAGCGCGGAGGGTGACATCTACCTCGCCTCGGCTGTCTTCGGCCTCGGCGTCGGCCTCGCCTACGCGGCGATGCCTGCCTACATCAACGGCGCCGTCCCGGCCGAGCAGAGCGGTATCGCCAACGGCATGAACGCCGTGCTGCGCACCGTCGGTGGCGCCATCGGCACCGCCGTGATGGGCGCGATCCTGACCGGCGACACCATCAAGTTCCCGGTCCCGATGCCGATCCAGCTGCCCACCCTGGACGCCTACAAGCACGCCTACTGGGTCGCCGCCGCGATGTGCCTGGTGGCCGCCGTGGTGCCGTTCGCGATCCGTCGCGTCAAGCCCGCCACCGCCGTTCCGGTGGCGAACAGCTCCGACTCGGAGCTGGCCAAGACCGGCGCCTGACGAGGCGCCTGTCCTCGCGCTCAGGGACAGGGCGCGAGGGGACTGGGCCCCGGCGGGCGGTGAGGGCATCGCGACCCGCCCGAGGCCCAGCTCGACAAGTGGCCCTGTACCCGGACAAGATCCGGGTACAGGGCCACAACGTTTTTCCACCCGACGACACAGGCCGCCGCTACGCCCGCAACGGCAGCGGATCGGCCGGTTCCAGCTCCGGGTCGTCGATCGCGAAAGTCCGGACCCGGCCCGGCAGGCTGTACGGAGTCTCGAACCGCACGGTGACCCGGCCCACGCCGCTGCCCTGCACCCAGCCCGGACCGTACTGGGCGTGCGTCACATCCTGCCCGGGCCGCCAGTGCCGGATGGCCGGCGGCTCGACGTCCTCCCCGCGCACCGCGGTCGGCTCGGGCTCCGGCGGCCCCTCGCTCCCGGTGGCGGTCTCCCCCTCCTCGACGGCCGCCTCGGCCCTGGCTGCCGCCTGCGCCTGCGCTTCCGCCTCTGCTTCCGCCTGCGCCTCCGCCGCAGCCTGGGCGAAGAGGTCCTCCTGGGTGTAGTCGGCCAGCTGGGAGACTCCGACGCCGAGCAGCCGCACCCCGCCCGTGGTGTCCACCTGCGCCGCCAGCCGCCGCGCCGTCTCGGCGATCACGGCCTCGTCGTCGGTCGGCGCCCGCAGGGTCTCGGACCTGGTGAGGGTCGAGAAGTCGAAGCGGCGCACCTTCAACACGATCGTCCGGCCGGAGCGGCCCGCCGTGTGCAGGCGCTGCACACACCGCGCCGCCAGCACGTCGACCTGGTGCAGAATGTGGTCCCGATCCGCCAGGTCCACCTCGAAGGTGTCCTCCACCGAGACCGACTTGGCGTCCCGGTCCGGCACCACCGGTCGCTCGTCCAGACCTATGGACGTCGCGTACAGCCCCGCCCCGTGCGCGCGGCCGAGCAGCTGGACCAGCTCGCCCTCCCCCGCAGCCGCCAGATCCGCCACCGTGAGCAGCCCGGCCCGCCGCAGCACCTGCTCGGTGGCCGGGCCGACACCGGGCAGCGCCCGGACCGGCAGCGGGCTCAGCACCGCCCGCTCGGACCCGATCCCGATCAGCACCAGACCGTCCGGCTTGGCCTGCTCGGAGGCGATCTTCGCCATCAGCTTCGACCCGGCCGCGCCGACCGAACCGGTCAGCGCCGTCCGCGCCTCGATGTCCGCGCGCAGGTCCTCCGCGATCGCCAGCACCAGCTGCGCCCCCTCCTGCGGGCCCGCAGCCGCCAGCGCGGGCCCGTACGGCCCCGCCTCCAGGTCCACGAACGCCTCGTCCAGGCTGAGCGGCTCCACCAACGGCGACAGCTCCCGCAGCAGGCCCATGACGATGTCGCTCACCTCGCGGTAGGCGGGGAAGCGACCGGCCAGGAAGGCGGCGTTCGGACAGAGCCGCCGGGCCTGGGCCATCGGCATCGCCGAGTGCACCCCGAACCGCCGCGCCTCGTACGAGGCGGTGGACACCACCCCGCGACCGCCCAGACCGCCGACCACCACGGGTTTGCCGCGCAGGCTGGGCTTGGCCGCCTGCTCCACCGCGGCGAAGAAGGCGTCCATGTCGAGGTGGATGATGCTCGGCACTGTCCGCACCTGCTGATCATCTCGCAGGGGTCTGACAATTCCGGTTCAGCAACCCGTCCCACCCGGGCGGCCGACGCCCCCGGCCGACCGCACGGTCAGTGGCCGCCCGCATCCGCCAGCGCACGGGCGATCCCGGTCTCCCGGGCCCCCAGGAACTGCGGGTCGGGCCGCAACCACGCGTTCAGCGCCGCCTTGCCCGCGCCGGGGATCTCCCGCAGACCTCCGTAGTACCAGGTCGCATCGGCCGGTTCGGGCACCCCGACGGCGTACGACTCGATGCCCGCGGCCTGGCAGAGCGCCAGCGCACGGCGCACATGGAAGCCCTGGCTGACCAGTACCGCCCGGTCCACCCCGAAGATCCGCCTGGCCCGGGTACAGGAGGCCCAGGTGTCGAAGCCCGCATAGTCCTCCACCACCCGGATGTCGGGCACCCCGTGGCCGACCAGGTAGCGGCGCATCGCATCGGGCTCGTTGTAGGAGTTCCGGCTGTTGTCACCGGTCACCAGGATCGCCTCCACCTTGCGGTCCTGATAGAGCGCCAGCGCCGCGTCCAGCCGGTGCGCGAGGTACGGCGACGGCTCACCGTCGAACAGCCCGGCCCCGAACACCACGGCGACGGGCGCGCTCGGCGCACTCTGGACGGTGCCGACCCGGCCCTCCTCACTCAGCCAGAGCCAGCCGCTCGGCGCCAGCGCCAGCGCGCTCAGCAGCGTGACCGCCTGGAAGGTACGCCGCTGCGCCCGTCTCGTCCGGAGCAGACGCACCCGGAGCCGCGACTTCCATCCCACGAATCCCCCTCTTGATCGTTCCACCTGCCCGGACGACACCGAGGGCCCGGACGGTTCCTCCCGTCCGGGCCCTCGTTCGATTCCGTCCGCCGGTCACCCGGCGCGGTTGCGGCGCTGGGCCAGCTCGTCCCCCGGGTCGTGCCCGATCAGCGTCTCACCGGTGTCCGCCCGCTCGGCGTGCAACCGCCCGAGCGTCGCCTCCAGATCGTGCCAGACCGCCCCGACCGCGATGCCGAAGACCCCCTGACCACCCTTCAGCAGGTCCACCACCTGCTGCGGCGACGTGCACTCGTACACCGTGGCACCGTCGCACATCAGGGTCAGCCCGGCCAGGTCGGTGACCTCGGCGCTCTGCAGATGGGTGACGGCGACCCGGATGTTCTGGAGCGAGACGCCGGCGTCCAGCAGACGCTTGACGATCTTGAGCAGCAGAACGTCGCGGAAGCTGTAGAGCCGGTGCGCACTGGCCGCGTAGGTACTGCGCACGCTGGGCTCCAGCAACCCGGTACGGGCCCAGTAGTCCAGCTGCCGGTAGGTGATCCCGGCCGCGGCACAGGCCGTCGGCCCACGGTAGCCCACCAGCTCGGAGGTCGGCGCCAGCCGTTCGATCGCGGGCTGCCCGGGCTGCACGGCCGGGAAGCGTCCGACCCTCGGCAGCTCGCGCTCCTGCTGATCGACGCCCGCGGCCTCCCAGGCCCGCTCCAGCAGCAGTTTCCGCCCGGAGCGCGGGACGTGCACGGAGCACGGGCCTCCAACGGCTGCTTCGTCGCCCAAGCCGCTCATGCCAACCTCCGTCCGCTCGTCCTGTGGGCCGTCCGGCCCCGGCTGGAGTAACTCACCGGAGCCACTTCTGACGGTAGGCAGTCGCCAGTGACCCGTCAACGATCGCCACGCCGACCCTCACCACCAATGTCACTCGGTGGAGTGGTTTTTCGTGCCCTAAGTGTGGGTAGGTGGACGCGCTTTGGCAAAGCGCGACTTGCGGCCGACGCCCGGTGGTTCCACCGAGCTGCGGCGGAGCCGCGGCGGAGCGCTACTACTGCTGGCCGCCGCCGAAGTCCTCCGGCGAGACCTGGTCGAGGAACTCGCGGAACTTCTCCACCTCGTCCTCCTGCTCGTCCGGGATCGCGATACCCGCCTCGGCGAGCACCTCCTCGCTCCCGTAGATCGGCGTACCGGTCCGCAGCGCGAGGGCTATCGCGTCCGACGGGCGCGCACTGACCTCGACACCGCCGGAGAACACCAGCTCGGCGTAGAACACGCCCTCCCTGAGGTCACTGATCCGCACCTCGGTGAGCTGCTGGCCGAGCGCATCCAGCACGTCCTTGAACAGGTCATGAGTCAGCGGCCGCACCGGTGTCATGCCCTGCTGGGCGAAAGCGATCGCGGTCGCCTCGCCAGGACCGATCCAGATCGGCAGGTACCGATCTCCCCCTACCTCCCGAAGCAGCACGATCGGCTGGTTGGAAGGCATCTCAACCCGGACACCCACGACGTCGAGCTCATTCACAGTGGCAACCCTATGACCCCTGCCCCGGATATGAAAGCGCAGCCGGTCGGGGCTCTCCCGGGCGGGCGCCTGCACGCCCCCGAGCGGCGGGTTTCGGTGCCGCCGCAGCGGCGTCGACCCACCAGCGGCTCACTGGCCCGGCCGCGCCTTCAGTCCCGCCTGCACCATCGCGGCGTGCAGCCGCACCGACAGGGTGGCCAGCTCGCGCGCGGTGGCCTCGGCATGGGCCCGGGTCTGCGGGTTTCGGTGCCGCCGCAGCGGCGCGACCACCTGATCGACCAGGGCCACCTCCCGGTCCGCCGCCGCCTTCATGGCACGCAGATGGCGCGGCTCCAGACCGTACCGGCCGAGCTCCGCGACCAGCCGGGCGACCTGCAGGGCCTCCCCGTCGTACCCGCCGTCCGGCCCCGGGGCTACCAGCCCGTACGACTCCCACTCCGTCAGCTCGGGCTCGCCCGCCTCGGCCGCCGCCAGCAGCTCGGCCCGGCCGAGCCGGACCCCGGGCGCGGCGCCGGAGGCCGCCACCAGCTCCCGGTCCGCCTCCTCCAGCGGACCTGGCCTGGCCTCCGGAGCCGGCAGGGCCGGGGGCGCCTCGCCGCGCTCCATCGCGTCGAGGTGCTCCCGGATCACCCGCAGCGGCAGGTAGTGGTCCCGCTGCATCCGCAGCACGTACGCCAACCGCTCGACGTCGGACGGACTGAACTTGCGGTAGCCCGAGGGCGTCCGCTGCGGCTCCACCAGCCCCTCCGCCTCCAGGAAGCGGATCTTGGAGATGGTGACCTCCGGGAAGTCGTCCCGAAGGAAGGTCAGCACCGCACCGATACTCAGCAGTTCGTCACAGCGCCGCCGTACCCCGACCGCTCGACGCGAACCGGGCACGGAGACGGCCTCGACGGATGAAGGGGTATGCGCGGTCACTCGGGGCTCCTGCCGACGTCGTGTTCAGTACCCCCGGTGTGTTCAGTACCCCCGCTGCGGGCTGGCGAAGAACACCAGCCGGTACTTCCCGATCTGCACCTCGTCGCCGTTGTTGAGCGACACCTCGTCGATCCGCTCCCGGTTGACGTAGGTGCCGTTGAGGCTGCCTACATCGGCCACCGCGAACCCGCCCTGGGTCCGGCGGAACTCGACGTGCCGGCGGGAGACGGTGACGTCGTCCAGGAAGATGTCACCCTCGGGGTGGCGGCCCGCCGTGGTGACATCGGAGTCGAGCAGGAAGCGGCTCCCGGAGTTCGGGCCGCGCTGCACGATCAGCAGGGCCGAGCCCGGCGGCAGCGCGTCGATCGCGGAGAGCACCTCGACCGAGAGCGCCGGCGTGGCGCCCGTCCCGGTGGCGGTGGGGTCGTAGGACTCCAGGCCGGAGATCGAGATGGTCGACGTGGTCTCCGCCGCACCCTCGGGCAGCATCCCGCCGCGCAGCGCCGTACCGCAGTTGTTGCAGAAGCGGGCCGCCGCCGGATTCTGGTTCCCGCACCGGGGACAGGGAAGAGCACCGGCAGTCATGTTCACAGCCTCCTGGCTCGGCACGCCCGACGGGGCGTGCCCGGCGTACGGATCCGGAGCAAACCCTCCATCAGAGGTTGAGGGTCCCGACTGGAAACCTATGCGCGCGGCGCCCGAGGAATCAAACGACGCGCCGTAGCCCTTCTGATTGCCGCCACCGTCGCGGAACAGCGGACGCTCGGCGTACTGGTCCTGCCCGGGCACGGGCCGCATCCCGGGGACCCCGGTGTCGTCGTCGGACATCCGGTGACGCGCCGTGGGCGCCTCAGCGGCCGCAGCCCGGTGCTTGTTACGACCGAACAGCTTCGAGAACAGACTCACGGGCGAATCTCCTTGCGTGTGACAGACCCGCCCGCGGGGCAGGGTGAGAGGCTCGGACAGGCAGCTGACCCGGCACCTGGTCGGTGCTGATCGAGTGGTGCGTCCCATTGTCGCCGACGGTCGCCGTGCACCCGCTGCCCGGGGCGCAGAACAGCTGACGGACCGTACGGCAGTCGTGCCGTCACTTCGCCGCCGGCGTGGCGTACTGGGAGGTCTTCGGGGTGACGAGCGCGTCCACGGTCACCGACTGCTGCGCGGCGATCGTGGCCTGCGCCTGCTGCTTCTCCAGGGTGCGCACCACGCCACCCGGGATGTTGAGGGCAGGCGTCAGATCCTGCGGGTTCCCGATCACGGTGAAACGGAACGGCTGCGACACCTTCCTACCGTCGATCTGCACCCCACCCGCCGACGCATCGGTGAAGTAGGTGCCGGCCACCACGCGCACATCGTTGATCTGAATCGCCTCCGCCCCTGCCGCTCGAAGTTCCTGCAGGGTGTCCAGCAGCATATCCGCCTTCACCTGCCCTTGGGGATCATCGACCGTCAGTACGATGCCCGGACCTGTGGCTTTGACGGTGCCGGCGAGCACTCCGAGCTCCGTCGCCTTCTTCCTGGTCTGCTCCTGAGCCTCCTTCGCCTGGTTGGAACTGCTCTCCAACTGGGTGAGGGACTGCTCAAGCTGCGTCTTCTCCTGCTGGAGACGTTGCTGACGGCTGTCCAGTTCGTCGAGGATACGGACCAAATCCTCCTGACGGGCACCGCGGAGCTGGCTGTGGTCGCTGGTCGAGCGCACCTGGATCGCCAGCGCCAGGCCGAGCGAGAACAGCAGCACCGCCACCACCAGCTGCCCCCGCGAGAGGCGTGGCGGCCACAGCGCCGCATTGAGCCGTCTTCTGGCGTCCGCGGGCGGAGTGCCCGGGCGAGCCGGCGCCTCGTCCGGGCCGGTCTCCTGGGCCTCGTCCCCCGCCGATGGCAGGCCGGCACCCGAGAGGGCCTCGGACGCGCGCTCGGGCTGCTCCGGCTCTGCCTTCGGCTCCGGCTCCGCCTTCGGCTGAGGCTGGGGCGGCGCCACCGCAGCCTCCGGCTCCTGCTTCCCGTCCTCGCTCATCCCTCCCCCTCTCAGGCCCGGAAGACGTGCCGTCGGATCGCGGCGGCATTGGAGAAGATCCGGATGCCGAGCACGACCACCACACCCGTGGAGAGCTGCGAACCGACCCCGAGCTTGTCACCGAGGAAGACGATCAGCGCCGCGACCACGACGTTCGACAGGAAGGAGACCACGAAGACCTTGTCGTCGAAGATCCCGTCCAGCATCGCCCGCACGCCGCCGAACACCGCGTCCAGGGCCGCCACCACCGCGATCGGCAGATAGGGCACGACGGCGTCCGGCACCTCGGGCTGTACGAAGAGGCCGACGACCACCCCGATCACGAGACCAAGTACGGCAATCACGGTGTAGCTGCTCCTGTCCCTGTGGGGGTGGACGGACTCTTGCTGGACTTGGACGACCCGCTCGGCTTCAGTGAGGCGCTCGGCCTGGGCGAACCGGACGACGACGGCGAGGCGGTGGCGGAGGAGGACGCCGAGGGCGACGGCGCGGGAGTCGTGGTGAGCGGCTGCGCATACCGCAGCGTGATGCCCAGCGCCCCCGGCAGCGTCACCGTCTTCTGGGCGGAGAGGTTGGACTTGATCCCGTAGCTGTCCTGGATCAGCCGGAGGTAGTGCCCGGCCTCCGCGTTCTGGAAGGCCGTGGCGAAGCCCTGCCCGTCCCCGATCGCCAGCACCGTGTAGGGCGGCACCAGCGGCCGGTTGTCCACCAGGACGGCGTCGCCCGCCGCCCGGATCGCCGAAAGGACGGTGAGCCGCTGCCCGTTGATCGCGATGCCCTCCGCACCGGCGCTCCAGAGCCCGTTGACGACCAGCTGGAGGTCACGGTCCTTCAGGCGCCCGCTGTTCTGGAAGCCGTCTGCCTGGCGCGGGTTGTTGACCGAGCCGCCGACTCCGGTGCCCGCGGCGTCCTCGATCACCAGCTTCACTCCGGGACCGGACACCTCGCCCGTGCCCGCCTGCCCGGCGATCGCGGCGAGTCCGCCGTCGCCCTGCGACCTCAGGGCATGGTCCTGAGCCTGCTCGACCTTGTCCCGCAGGCTCTCGATCTGCTTCTGCAGCTTGTCGGCCCCGCCGGTCGCGTCGTTCACCCGGTGGACCAGCGCGTCCCGCTCCTTGGCCAGGGTCGGCGCCGCCTCCTCGTTGTTGACCGCACCCACCGTGACCACGGTCGCGGCAAGGGCAAGGCCCAGCGCCAGCGTCAGGCGTCCGCGCACGGAGGCGGGCAGCCTGCTGGAGCCCTCGGCACCCCGCGCCCTGGCCGCCTCGGCGTAGCCGTCGTCCAGGCTGTGGTCCATCACATTGGTCAGCAGGGACATCGAGGCGTCGGGACGCGCATAGCGTCTGTCCCGGTCACTCGGCGTCGTCGGTGCTGGCATGCGGTACATCGTCCCACGCCGTGGATCCGACGAATGCACAGCCCCTGCTACTGCCCGGCATCCACCCGGCGGCCCACAGGCACCTGCCAGAGCGCTCCAGTGCTCCTTGAACGGCCTGCCGGGGCCTCGGGGACCTTCCGGACCCCTCGACCCCGGCAACCGGCTGCTGCGCTAGCGTCCAGCGCCGTCCACCACGGCGGCCCACTCCTCCAGCAGCTGCTCGGTGGCCGCATCGTCCGGGCCCTCCGCCCAGAGGTGGGTGACCGCCTCGGCCGGATCCGGCAGCACCAGGGTCCAGCGGCCGTCGGGCTCCACCACCCGGACCCCGTCCGTGGTGTCCAGCCTGCGGTTGCCGGCAGCCTCCACCACCGAACGCATCACCATGCCCTTGGCCGCCCACGGCGTGGCGATGTCCCGCCGCTGGATGTGCGCCTGCGGAATCCGCGCGTCGATCTGGCTGAGCGTCAGCTGGGTACGGGCCACCAGACCCACCAGCCGGACGAAGGCCGCCGCACCGTCCAGCACACCGCTGAACTCCGGGACCACGAAGCCGCCCCGACCGTCGCCGCCGAAGACCGTGCCCTCGGCCGCGGCCGCCTTGGCCAGGTCGTCCGGCGAGGTGGTCGTCCAGCAGACCTGGGTGCCGTGGTACGCCGCCACCTGCTCGGCGATCCGGGTCGTGGTCACCGGGAGCGCCACCTGGCCACTCCGCCGCTCGGCCGCGACCAGGTCCAGCAGCACCAGCAGCGCCCGGTCGTCCTCGATCACCCGGCCGAGCTCGTCCACGAAGGCCACCCGCTCGCCGACCGGATCGAAGCGCACCCCGAAGGCCGCCTTCGAGGAGGACACCAGCTCACCGAGCCTGGCCAGGCCCGCCCGCCGTTCCTCCGCGTCCTCGGTCGGCCTGGCCTCGTCCAGACCGGTACTGACTGTCAGTGCCTCGACGCCGAGCCGGCCGAGAATGCTGGGCAGCACCAGCGCCGCACTGCCGTGCGCGGCGTCGACCACCACCTTCAGCCCCGCCTCCCGCACACCGGTGGTGTCCACAGCCCTGAGCAGGTTCCCCGCGTAGGAGTCGAACACGCTGGACGGGAAGGTCAGATCACCGATCTCGCCCGGGAAGGCCCGTCGGTACTCCTGCCGCGCGTACACCCGGTCGAGCTTGCGCTGCCCGGCCTGGGACAGGTCCGCCCCGCGCTCGTCGAAGAAGAGGATGTCCAGCGAGTCCGGCACCCCGGGCGTGGTCCGCAGGAAGATCCCGCCCGCGCCGCCGCGCGCGGTGTGCTGGCGGGCCACCGGCATCGGCACGTTCTCGAGATCACGGACGTCGATCGCACTGGTCTGCAGCGCCGAGATCATCGCCCGTTTGAGCGCACGTGCACCACGCGAGTGGTCACGCGCAATGGTGACGGTGGCCCCCTTCTTGAGCGTCGTCGCGTACGCCCCGGCCAGCCGTACGGCCAGCTCCGGGGTGATCTCGACGTTGAGGATGCCGGAGACGCCGCGCACCCCGAACAGGTGCTCCTGGCCGCGTGACTCCCAGATCACCGAAGTGTTGACGAAGGCTCCGGCCTCGATCGTCTTGAACGGGTACACCCGGACGTTGCCCGAGATGATCGACTCCTCGCCGATCAGGCACTCGTCGCCGATCACCGCCCCGTCCTCGATCCGGGCCGCCCGCATCACATCGGTGTTCTTGCCCACCACACAGCCGCGCAGGTTGCACTGCGGCCCGATGTAGACGTTGTCGTGGATGACCGCCTTGTGCAGGAACGCCCCGCGCTTCACGACCACATTGCTGCCCAGCACGGTGTGTTCACGCAGCTCGACGCCGGCCTCCACCTTGGCGTAGTCGCCGATGTACAGCGGCCCGCGCAGGACGGCCTCCGGGTCCACCTCGGCACCCTCGGCCACCCACACACCGGGCGAGATCTCGAAGCCGTCCAGCTCGACGTCGACCTTGCCCTCCAGGACGTCCGCCTGGGCCTTGCCGTAGCTGTCGTGCGTGCCCACGTCCTCCCAGTAGCCCTCGGCGACGTAGCCGTATACCGGCTTCCCCTCCTTGAGCAGTTGCGGGAAGACGTCACTGGACCAGTCCACCGACTCGCCGGCCGCGACGTAGTCGAAGACCTCCGGCTCCATCACGTAGATGCCGGTGTTCACGGTGTCGGAGAAGACCTGCCCCCAGGTCGGCTTCTCCAGGAAACGCTCGACCCGACCGCTCTCGTCGGTGATGGTGATCCCGAACTCGAGGGGATTGGGCACCCTGGTCAGACAGACGGTGACCATCGCCCCCTTGCTGCGGTGGAAGTCGATCAGCTCGGAGAGGTCGAAGTCGGTGAGCGCATCACCGGAGATCACCAGGAACGAATCGTCCCGGAGTGCGTCCTCGGCGTTCTTGACACTTCCTGCCGTACCGAGCGGGACCTCCTCGTTGGCATAGGTGAGGTGCATACCCAACTCTTCACCATCACCGAAATAGTTCTTCACCAACGAGGCCAAGAACTGCACAGTCACAACGGTGTCGGTAAGGCCGTGCCGCTTCAGCAGCCGCAACACGTGTTCCATGATCGGCCTGTTGACGACCGGCAGCAGCGGCTTTGGCATGCTCGACGTCATCGGCCGGAGGCGGGTGCCTTCGCCCCCTGCCATCACAACGGCTTTCATTACGGGTGCGTCCTCCTTCGCGGTGGTGGACCCTGGGATCCATCAAACCGTTTCAGAGCATGTCTACCCGGATGATTACGTCCGACTCACCGCGATGGCGTGTGCCTGGTCTCAACTGCACGGCGTGCCTCACACGTATGTCCCGGCTCGCATACATCCCGGCTGGGCAAGTCCACCACACCGTCAGTATGCGCCGACGCAGCGGACTCAGCTCGTCGCCGCAGCATCGGCTTTGACGATCTGCCTGACCTGCACCGCGTACATGATGGCCGCCCACCAGTAGAGCGTCGTACCCCACCAGATAAATGCCCAGCTGACGATCTCGGCCGGCGTCGCGAGCCAGGTCGTGCCGTCACCGAGCAGCAGCAGCGGGAACGCGTACATCAGATTGAAGGTCGCGGCTTTCCCGAGAAAGCTCGTCTGCAGCGGGCCGTAACCATGCCGGTTGAGAATCGGCAGCAGCGAAGCGATGAACAGCTCACGAGCCGCCAGAATTGCCGTCACCCACCAGGGCAGGATCTCGCGCCAGGTCAACCCGACCAGCGTCGAGACCACATACAATCGGTCCGCCGCCGGGTCCAGAATCTGCCCGAGCCGGCTGATCTGCCCCCACCGCCGAGCCAACTTCCCGTCAAGATAGTCGCTGATCCCGCTCAGCATCAGCACGACGATCGCCCAACCGTCGTTCCTCGGCCCCCCGAACACCGGCCAGAGAATCAGCCACAGGAAGATCGGCACCCCGACCAACCGCCCCATGCTGAGCAGGTTGGGAATGGTGAGGACGCGGTCGGTCTGAACGCGCGTCTCCTGGACCTCCACCTGGGGGCCTCCTGACGGTACGACAACTGTGCGGCATTGACCCTACAACAGAGAAGCCCCCTCCCGAACCCGGGAGGGGGCTTCTTCAGAAAGTTTGTTCGGCGGCGTCCTACTCTCCCACAGGGTCCCCCCTGCAGTACCATCGGCGCTTTGAGGCTTAGCTTCCGGGTTCGGAATGTAACCGGGCGTTTC
>NZ_JYJF01000509.1 GCF_000955975.1 Saccharothrix sp. ST-888 | reverse complement strand
CCTGGACCAGGCGATGCACGAGGACGGCCACCCCGTGGTAGAGGAGGAGTTCGTCAGCCTCGTACTAATCGGCGTCGGTGCTCACCGCATCGCGGAGATCGTTAACTCTGGACAGGTGGCGCCGCTGCTGGTGCGGTGCGGCGATCAGGTGCGGGATCTGGAACTGGCGGAGACCGTGCCGCGGCTCGGCGGTCAGCTCTGCGAGGTGGTCAACGCCCGGCACGGGGGGCGGGCCGTGGTCGGCGACGTCCGGGTGAAGGGGCTCGACGCCGTGGAGGCGGCGGCCGCCGTGCTCGGCGGGTTCCGGGAGGCGGCCGAGGAGGAGCCCGAACTAGCCAAGGTGGCCGGCTGGCTGGCCGTCAGCCTGGAC
>NZ_JYJF01000508.1 GCF_000955975.1 Saccharothrix sp. ST-888 | reverse complement strand
GGTCGTGAGCGGCGCGAGCGGGGGAGGGGACCAGGTACGAGCCAGGGGTCAGAGCGCGCGCGGGCGGGTGGACCGGTAGGGCCGGGCCGGCGGGCCGAGCGTCTAAGGTCCCGAGGGAGGCCGCCTGGGCGGTGCCGCCGTGTTGGACCGGGGGGTAGGCAACAGCGGGGCTGGCGCGGCGTCTCCGGGAGGGTGGTGCCAGGGGCTCGCGGCGGTGGCGACCCGGCCCGCCCGCATGATCCGAACGGCGTGCCCGCCGCAGCCCGGGCAGGTCGGCTGGAGCAGCGTCGACGGCACGCGGACGCCGTTCGCGTGGTACTCGATCACCGTGTGCCCGTCCTTGGCCACGTGGTGCTCGATCTCGTATGCC
>NZ_JYJF01000507.1 GCF_000955975.1 Saccharothrix sp. ST-888 | reverse complement strand
CAGCGGAGGCGTACCTGCCACGGACACCGACTGGCTGACCCGGTGGCAGTTTGACGTCGCACTCGCCGGCCCCTCCGCGACCGGGACGTGCTCGCCCGGTTCATCCCGGAGCAGGCAGCGACGCCGGGGCACAGCGAACCGCTCGGCCGGAGCGGTTCAACGAGACCGTGGAAGGGAGGTATCCGCATGGTCGACATCACGACGGACGGCGACCACCCCGCCCAGCGCTCGAAGGTCGGAGGCGCTGTGCGGTGCCCGGCCTCGGCCCGGCACCGCACACTCACTTGTTCCCCCTGCACCCCGGTTCCCGTTAGGGCATGATGACCAGGCACCCCACACTGGAAGTAGTGGGCCTGCGCCGCACCTTCAG
>NZ_JYJF01000506.1 GCF_000955975.1 Saccharothrix sp. ST-888 | reverse complement strand
GGCGAGGACCTCCCTGCCAGTGCCCATCCGGATCAGCGCCTGGTAGCCCCGGCCGAGCGCGGGGCCGTGCACCAAGCCGACACCTTCCCCCGCCTCGTAGACGGGCGGCGGCGCCTGCGCAGCCGTACCCGACCGGCCGGTCGCGCCGGCCGCGCCGCTAGTCCCGGCCGGGCCGGACCGGCCGGGGACGTCCGGGGTGGACCAGCCGCCGCGCAGCCGGTGGGTTTGGAGATGGGTAGGGCGGTTGGCGATCAGGTCCGTCCAGCACAGAGAGTACCCGACGAACAGCGCCAGTACAACACCGCCGGTGAGCAGCAGCTCGCCGACCAGGCGCAGCACCGCGGGCCTCCGGCCCCGGCGCGGACGCGGC
>NZ_JYJF01000505.1 GCF_000955975.1 Saccharothrix sp. ST-888 | reverse complement strand
TGGCGACCCCGGGGACCTTCGTCGAGTTCAGCCGTCAGCGCGGCCTGTCGCGGGACGGGCGGTGCCGCCCGTTCGCCGACGCGGCCAACGGGACCGGCTTCGGTGAGGGCGCGGGCGTGCTGCTCCTGGAGCGGCTCTCCGATGCCCGCCGCAACGGCCACCAGGTGCTGGCGGTGGTGCGCGGCACCGCGGTGAACCAGGACGGCGCGTCCAACGGCATCACCGCTCCCAACGGTCCGGCGCAGCAGCGGGTGATCCGCCGGGCGCTGGCGGCGGCGGGCGTGCCGGGCGGCGAGGTCGACGTGGTCGAGGCGCACGGCACCGGCACCACGCTGGGCGACCCGATCGAGGCCCAGGCCCTGATCGCGACG
>NZ_JYJF01000504.1 GCF_000955975.1 Saccharothrix sp. ST-888 | reverse complement strand
CGCGTGGTTCGTTCGAGCACCGTGCGGTGGTGGTGGGTTCGGATCGTGCGGAGTTGCGCGCCGGGCTGGAGGCGCTGGCGCGGGGTGAGGCTTCGGCTCAGTCGGTGACGGGTGTCGCGGGTTCGGCCGGCCGGACTGCGTTCCTGTTCACGGGACAGGGGAGTCAGCGGGCCGGGATGGGCGCCGAGTTGTACGAGGCGTTCCCGGTGTTCGCCGGGGCATTCGACGCGGTGTGTGTGGAGTTGGACGGGCACTTGGAGCGTCCGCTGCGGGAGGTGATGTTCGCGGGTGAGGACGGTCTGCTGGATCAGACGGCCTACACGCAGCCCGCGCTGTTCGCGGTTGAGGTCGCGCTGTTCCGGTTGGTGGAG
>NZ_JYJF01000503.1 GCF_000955975.1 Saccharothrix sp. ST-888 | reverse complement strand
GTGCGAGGTGGGCGAGTCGGTGGAGGTGTGCTCGGCGACGGGCGTACCGGTCCTGTGTGCCGCGAGGAGGCCGGTGTTGTCGACCAGTCGGTTCGCGTGCTGCACGCGCGGCACGCCGTCCCCCCCGCACATTCCGGCCGCGCTCAGGAGGTTGCCGACGGCCAGCGGTCGGTCGCCCCCGGCCTGCCTGACACCGACCTCCCGGACCCCACCCTGCCCCTGCCGGACGCCGACGCGCCAGAGAACGCCGCACCCCCGGCGGCGCGGACGCCGCGACCGGCCCCGTACGACAGTCAAGTACCGCTCCGCGCAGCACAGTTGGCAGCGAACGGGCACAATCCGGTGCGCCTGGACCACACCGAGGTGGAGCT
>NZ_JYJF01000502.1 GCF_000955975.1 Saccharothrix sp. ST-888 | reverse complement strand
TCGGCCGGGCGATGGTCGGGTGGCTCACGGGGTTGTTCAGGCAGACCCTGATCGGGCGGAGAGGCGTGGCGATGTCGTAGAAGCCGATCGGGTGGACCACGGCGAAGTGGTCGATCGGGCGGTCGCGGAGCTTCTGGGCGGTCTGGAGGGTCGCCGAACGCCCGGCCTCCCGGCTCGGCCGCTCCAGCTCGGCCTTGGGCAGCCCCTTGCCCTGGTGCTTGCCCTCGGCGGCGTCCTTCGCGATCCCGTAAGCCTCCTTGACCTTGTGCATTTTCCCGTCGGCGCCGACCGTCTCGACGTAGTCGTCGCGCGGGACGGACAGCGCCGTCACCTTGCCGCCGTTGGCCGGGATGTGCAGCACGATCAGGGAG
>NZ_JYJF01000501.1 GCF_000955975.1 Saccharothrix sp. ST-888 | reverse complement strand
CCTCGCGGCGGAGCAGGTCCGCCTCCCAACGCTTGAGCATGTCCTCGTGGTGCCGGGCGACTTTGTGGGGAGTCTCCTAGTCGACGGAGGCCAGGAACTACGGGTCGTCGTCCGGCGCCGTCGGCCGCGCGCCCCGAGCGCCGCCCGGACGGCCAGCCGTCCGCGGGGGGCGCTGTCGGCCCGCCACAAGCCAGGCGAGCGAGCCGAGCAGCGGGAAGAGCAGCACGATGATCAGCCAGGCCACCTTTGGCAGGTGGCGGGCCTCTTGCTCGGGAGTGGTCAGGCAGCCTATGAGGGCGCAGATCCATAGGTCGAGGACGAGCAGTGGCGGCAGAATCCTCAGCACAGCGGCGATGTCCCCCGGGCGACGGA
>NZ_JYJF01000500.1 GCF_000955975.1 Saccharothrix sp. ST-888 | reverse complement strand
GCGGTTCGCCGACGACGGAGTAAACATTCCGCGTCTGCGGGTCGGAGAGCACCTGGTAGGCGGCTTTTATCTCATTGAACCGCTCCTGCGTCTTCGCGTCCGGGTTGACGTCCGGATGCAGTTCGCGTGCCAGGCGCCGGAACGCCTGCTTGATCTCGTCCTGCCCCACATCCCGTCGGACGCCGAGCACCGCTCTCACAGCGGCGCCCTGCTGCTCCGTGGGAGTCGCCGGGCGCCGGGAGCCTCACCGGCCGGCCGGCTCGACAGTCACCGGCTCAGCGGCCGTTGAAGGCATCCTTCAGCCGCGAGAACAGCCCCTGCTGCCCCGGCGCGAACTGCCCGGAGGGGCGCTCCACGCCACGCAGCGCCGAG
>NZ_JYJF01000051.1 GCF_000955975.1 Saccharothrix sp. ST-888 | reverse complement strand
TGGCCGCGTCCTCGGCGCCGAGGAAGTCGGCGAGGGAGCTCCGGGAGCTCCTGGAGGTGGACCGGGCTCGGCCGAGGGGCCGTACGGCAGGGCCGGACGAGTGGCAGTTGCACCGGGCGGGTTGCCACCGCGCGCGGGAGTGGCTCGGCCGCGCGAGGATCGGCTGAATGCACTCCCCGAACGCTGTTAGGAGCGATCACCCATGCTGGAACGCACCCGTCGCAAGAACCGCACCGAGGTCACTTTCGTGCTGCCGGCCGGTCACCCGGCCGGCGAGGCCAGTGTGGTCGGCGACTTCAACGACTGGCGGCCCGGCGCCCATCCGCTCGCGCCGCGCCCCGACGGCTCCCGGGCGGTCAAGGTCGCTCTGCCGGCGGATCAGCAGGTGGGGTTCCGCTACCTCGCGCACGGCGACTACTGGTTCGACGAGGAGGCGGCGGACGGCCACGACGGGCGCAACAGCCTCCTGAACACCTGACATCCCAGGTTCGGCAAGTCCTGTCCCGAGTGACGGCCCGGTTCCGGGTGAACCGGACGGTCCGTCCTGAGATCCACCCCGCGTACCGCCGCTCGCTGCCGCTCGACGCCAAGGATACCGGCGTCGAGGGGAAAGCCGCCCTGTGGCGGGCACTTCGCGCAATCGCGGACCAGGACCCGCGCCTGGACCCGGACGCGCTGGACCGCCTCGCCCAGCGCGCCGACGATCAAGCGCGCACCCTGAACCGCTGGCATCGGGCGGTCAGCGCCCAGGTCCTGCCTCAGGACGAGGGGAGGCCCGGGCACGGCACCAGGTCGTCGTCCCCGTGACCCCCGGCCTCCAGGTGTCGATCACGTAAGCCCGCTGGAGGATGCGTACCGGGTGCCACCTCCACCCGGCCTGCGTATGCGCGCCCTGCCGCGCGGGGGCGACTGGCTGACGGTGACTGTGCCGACCGTGGAGGTAGTCGACGATGGTTCCGCTTCTGCTCGTACTGCTGCTGATCCTGATCCTGTTCGGCGCGGGGTTCGCGCTGAAGATCCTCTGGTGGGTGGCGCTGGCCGTGCTCGTCATCTGGCTGATCGGGTTCGTTGCCCGGGGCACCAGCGGTTCGGGTGGCCGCGGTCGCTGGTACCGCTGGTAGGGCCCCCGGGGGTGGACGGTTCGTGGTCGCTGGGCATGCGGCGGCCGGGGGCCGGTACAGAGTCAGACAAAAGCCGGTGCGCCCGTGGTGTGCGTGCCCCGGCCCGATACCGAGGAGCATGATGTGACCGCTGCAGTGTCCTTCCGGCCGTCCACGCTGCCGCCGTGGCCCATACGAGTACCTCGCCAGGCCGATCCGCGCAAGGCGGGCAACCGGTGAGCGCCGACGCCCCTGCGGCCGGTGTCCCGACCGGTACGGGCAAGGCCTCGGCTCCGGGGCCGAGGCAGGGCAGTACCGTCAGTGCGTGGCCAAGGTATTCACACGGATGGCGGCATGGGGGGAACTGGATCCGCCCCTGTCCGGGAGCGGCCGCACCCGTACCCGGTGGGAGACACTCCCGCGGTGGGCCCAGTGGGATCTGGTCGCTGGCGCGCCCCGCCGAAGGGCACACGGACGCCGTGGCGATCCTGGCCGAACTCGCGGTGTACGTCGGGAGCGACCTCCCCGCGGCCGGGGTCGGGGCGTGCCGGGGGTGGGCGGCAGAGCCGCCCGGCTACGTGCTGGAGGCGTGCGGGGTGCCCGGCGGGTGGCTGTTGTCGGGGGTGAAGCCTTTCCACAGGCAGGTCGCGCCAGGGCGAGCAGGTGCGCTACCCCTGGGCGTCCGACAGTTCTGGCGTGCTCGCAGGACCCGCCGACCGCAAGGCCTCCATGCCGCCCTCGCGCCAAGCGCGGAGCCGGCGCTCCACCGACCGCTCGCTGACCTGCAGACCACGGGCATCGGCTCGGCAGGTGAGGATCTCCTGCCGAGCCGGCCCCGGTGCGACCCGCTGTTCGAGCGTTCGTTGCTCAGCTGCCGTCGACGACGGAGTTCTGGACAGCGCCGGCGGACAGCTGCCGCTTCGAGAGGATCTGGTCGTACGTGCCGTCCGCGACGAGTGTGTTCAGGGCCTTCGTCAGGATGGTCTGCAGGTCCTTGTCGCTCTTCCGGACGGCGATCCCGTAGGGCCTGGGCTGCAGCTGGGGGCCGGCGAGGTCGAAGTCCTTCCCGCTGCCGTCGGTCTGGCTGCGGTACTGCGCCTTGGGGTAGTCGGTGAGGTACGCGTCCGCCGAACCGTCGCGCAGCTCGCTCAGTGCCTTGTCGTCGGTGTCCAGTTCGTCGACCTTGAGGGGTTTGCCGAGGTGGTCGCAGGCCTTCATCTGGCCGGTCGCGAGGTCGTCGTGAATGGTGCCCTTCTTCACCGCGACCGTCCTGCCGCACAGGCTGTCGAGCTTGGCGATCTTCTCGGGGTTCCCCTTGCGGACCACTATGCCGATTCCGGCCATGAAGTAGTCGACGAAGTCGACGCCGTCGTTGATCTTCTTGCCGTCCTTGTCGACGCCCTGCTCGCGCTCACGGGTGTCGGTGATGCCTGACAGCCCGACGTCGTATTTCTGGGCCAGCAGCCCCGGGAGCACGTTCGCGAAGGCTCCGACGTCCTCGAACTCGAACTTGACTCCGAGCGTCTTCTCCAGGGCGGCGGCGATGTCTGCGTCGAGACCGTCCGGGTCTCCCTGCGGGCCCCGGAAGATCACCGGGGCGGCGGTGAACGACGTGCCCACGTGGATCACCCCGGTCTTGCGGATCTGCGCGGGCAGTTGGTCGTGCAGCGAGGTCTTTCCGCCGCCTGCACCGCCGCCTGCACCGCAGGCGCTCAGCAGGAGCGCGCCGGTGGTGATGACGGCGACGCCGCCGAAGCTGCGAGTGGTGGAAGCTTTCATCTGAGATTTCTCCCGGTGGTCGACGCACAGTGCCGCGGGTTCGAGGCGTGTGGTGGCACCGAGCCGCGCCGACAGGCCTCCCACCGGCCCCGCTCCGGTGAGGTGGCATCCAGCCTCCGGGCGCTGCCGGGCTGGCACCCGGCAGCGCCCGGAGGCGGAGAAGCCGGTCAGACTATAACCACCATTACCGAGTGAGTGTTCACCGAGGTTCACGGGTGGTGGTGCCGCACCCCCACGTCACTCACCGTCGTCGGACGCCCACCGGCCTGGCCGCGGCACCGTCCCCGGCAGGTCGGTGGGCTGGCGGGCTGGTGGGCCGGCCGAGGACGCCGGGCGGCAGGGCTTCCTCCGGGGCCGTGAAGGTGGCGCCAGACGACCTGGACCGGGCAGCTGTCCGCCCCTCGTCCGTTGTGGGTACTCCACAAAAGGAACAGCCGGAGGGGCGGGGTCGGCGATGCGAGCCGCGGTCGCCGAGGTCGGCCATGAGGTTGCGGGCCTGCTGGGTGGTGATGTCCAGGCTTGGCCAGTCCAACTGAGCTCGAGGACCGGAACTCCGTGGTCTGCGAGGCGGATCGCATGCGCGGGTTCTTCCGGTGGCGTGGTCGCCGGCGTGCTCCTGGCGGCAGTCGCGAGAGCGGCACCCTGGACTTACCAAGGCGTGTTTGGCAAGTGGTCGGGCCGTGGCCGTTCGTCGGCGTGGCGGTGATCGTGAGCATGCATCGCGGGAAAGTCCGGTGCATCGATGAACTGTCAGCCCCTGGCATGCGTAGGTGAACCTTTCGCATCTCGGCGCGCCGATCGGGCCGATGATCCGCGTCCACGGCGGGTTCGCCAACCGGATGTACCGGCTCGACACCGGCCAAGGGTCGTTCGCGGTGAAGGAGTTGAACCTCGTCGGCCGCCGCTGGGCCTATCGCGTCGAGGACGTGTTCAGGTTTGAGCGGGCGGCCTTCGCCGCCGGCATCCCGATGCCGGAGCCGATCTCGGCCAGCCACCACACGCTCGTTCACCGATGGGTCGAGGGAGAAAAGGTGCCAGACGCACCGGTGTCGGCGGCGTACGCGTTTGAGATCGGTGAGATCCTCGCGCGCATCCACGCGCTCGACGTCGCGTGGACCCATGTGTCGATCGAGGAACCGACGTCACGGGACTGGCCCGAGCTCGCCGCGCGGGCGGCGGCGACCGGACAGCCGTGGGCCGACGAACTCGCCTCTCACATCGAGACGTTCCTCGCGATTGCCCACTTCGTCGACACCTGCGAACGGCCAGGCCCCGTCGTGCTGACCCATAGGGACATCCAACCGTGGAACCTGCTCGCTCGAGAGGGTCGGCCGGTGGTGCTCGACTGGGAGCTCTCGGGGATGCTCGACCTGTCAGGTGAGCTCGGCTCGACCGCGCTGAGCCTCGCGAAGGGACCTGGCTTCGACGACATCAAGCCCGCCATCTTCCGCTCGGTCCTCGACGGCTATGTCGCGGGGAGCGGAGCGCTGCCGCCGTCAGGTCCAAGCTGGTTTGTGTTCATGATCGGCGGCTGGCTGGGGCACACGAGGTGGAACATCCTCCGGTGCCTCGCCGGTGTCGAGGCGAGCACCGGCCCTGACCTCGCGCTGTCGCACGAGTCCGTGCGCAACGGCGTGCGCGGCCTCCCCGACCTGTTCGGCCGACTTCCGGAGCTCGAGGCGCTGCTCGTGTGACAGTGACCCGCGTCTGTGCTTGGTACGCGGCGTAAGGCGCGCTCCCGATTCCGCTCGGGGCCATAGTCGATGACCTGCACCGACGCGGACCCGCTGACACCGTCTCGGACCGGCCAGGACACCGGAGGCGCGAACGTGATCGCGGGTGTCGCCTGGCGTGACGCGCTCGCAGCAGGCGCCGACCGCGGCAAGCCTGCTCTCGAGGACTGGATCAACGCGGCGACCGCCTCGAAGGTTCGTATCCGACAGGCCGGCGGCGTCGACGCCCTCGGCCGAAAGGCCGTCGACCGCGTCGAGCAGTTCGGCCATGCCTGCCTGCCAGGCGATGTCGGCCGGGCTGTGCAGTCGGCGACCAGCGCGGTGTAGCCCTGGCCTATTTGAGAAGTGGGCTCATAGCCAGTCGTTGATGACGGCGATGGTGATGGTGGCCTGGCAGCGGCAGGCAAGTGTTTGTCATACCGGGTCGCCACCGCACGGTGGCGGTCGGGTAGCCGGGCCACGTTGCCGTGGCCCGGCCGGGTGAAGCGTCCGCCGTCGATCACGCCTGCCTTCAGCCATTGGCGTACGATTTCCCGGCCCGGGAACTCGCCGATGGCGTTCAGCAGGCGATCCGAGTGAAAGATGCAGCCGCGCTCCAGGCTTCCGCGGCCGGCCGCCATCCGCAGCGCGGCCAACGGCAGTTTGGACGCCATGTGGATCACCGTGATCTCCGCCGCGAGGAGGTCCTCCACCCGCTCGCGGGCACGGCGGTCCTGCTCACCGGCGCGCCAGGCGTAGAACGAGGAACGAGCGACGCCAGGATGAGGTTATCGACAAGGGTAAGGTGCACGTTCCTGTGACGTTCTCTTCTATTGACCCGAAACGCTCCGGATCCTGGCCTTGCAGCACGTCTCCGAAGGTCAGCGGCCCGACAGACGGAAGCCTTTGAGTTTCGGATCAATATGCACCCGGCGTGACTGATTTGGTGTCAGCTTTGGGTCGCGGCTTGCAGAATGAGCCTGCTGATCACTTCAGGGTGCGTCACGAGCGACAGGTGGCCTGCGTCGACCTCGATGGTCGTGGCGTTCATGCGCTGGGCCATGAAGTGCTCAAGCTCGGGATTGATGGTGCGGTCGTTCTTCGAGACTGCGTACCAAGACGGCTTCTGGTGCCAGGCGGCGATGCTCGTGGTGGGCGGAGTGGTCGAGAGCGGCCCTTGGGCCGCGTAGAGCACGAGGGCCTCCTTCCTGGGCACGCCGTTCGCGAAGTCCTGGAGGAACGCCGGCTGGCTCAGAAACCTGAAGCCGCCCGAGGTGATGATCCCGGAGTTGACCGGAGGGGTGGGGAACTTCGCGGACAGCGCAGCGAAGTCTTCGCCGGCTTCCGGGGCACGGGCGGCGACGTAGACGAGTCCGGTGACGTTCGGGGCGAGCCCGGCCTGGGAGATGACGGTGCCGCCATAGGAGTGTGCGACCAGGACCGTGGGCCCGTGTTGCCGAGCCAGTGCGAAGTTCGTGGCGGCGACATCGTCAGCGAGAGACGTGAGCGGGTTCTGCACCGCGATGACGTTCATTCCCGCCGCTTGCAGTAGTGGGATGACCTTCGCCCAGGAAGAGCCATCCGCGTAGGCGCCGTGTACGAGTACGACATTGCGTACTGCGGGCTTGTGGTCACGGGTTGCCTCCCGGGCTGTCGGAGCCGCAGAAAGCGTGGTTGCTGCGACTCCCGCGCCCAGAAGCGAGAACTGACGACGGCTGATCACCATCGTTACCGTCCCTTGCATGTCATTGCCCACGAAAACAGCGGGCACCTTGAGGTGTGCGTAGGTCCGTAGGCAGATGACCCCTCTCGTCCAACGAGATCCACGGGACAGAACGAGGGCGGATGACCGATGGGCATGCCGGACAGGTTCCGACGCCATCGCCCGGCACGGATTCTCCTCAATGGGCGAATTTACCTGGGCGCGGCGGTTGGCGCCCACTTTCCCGGTCTTGGCGGCGACGGTCAACTGATCGTTTCAGAAAGAGTTGAGCTGCGGGTCTTATGCTCGGCGATCTTCGTCGGCAGGGTGTCCGGGCGCGTGTTGATCTCGTTCCCGATGACCTGTGGGAGCGCGTGGCTCCGCTGCTGCCCCCCGCTCCGCCGCGGGTAGAGCGGCCAGGTCGAGGCCGAGCTCCTCAAGGAGCTCCCGGCGCAGCGCGCACTGGAGGGCCAGGTCGTGGTCCGGGTCGTAGCGTCTCGTCAGGGTGCCGGCGGTCGGGTCGCGCACCGAACCGGCTGTCAGGACATCGCCGCCTGAAGCGGCCGGTGTGCGTCACGGGACGTCAGATTCCGGCCGTTCGTCGGCGAACACCACAAGGTGTCGAGGACATCCCCCTAGTGTCGGGAGCCCGCGAAAGATCACGGAGGACCCCATGACAACGTACGATCCCGCACCCGCTCCGCCGGCTGCGGACCGGCTCACCGTCCTGCCCGCCCCCCAGGCGATCGTCGCCCCACAGGGCGGCCGCGCGCAGCGCGGCATCACCAGGGAACGTGCGGGGTCGCGCCAGCTGTGCCTGAGCCGCCTGGTCATCCCACCGCTCACCACCGAGCAGGCCCACCTCCACGCCGACCACGAGAGCGCGATCTACATCCTCAGTGGCGAGATCGAGGTCCGCCACGGGCCCGAGCTGGCCGAGGTCACCGTCGCCCGGGCCGGTGACTTCGTCTACATCCCCCCGAGCGTGCCCCACCAGCCGATCAACCGGAGCCCGACCCAGGAAGTCGTCGTCCTGGCCGCACGCACCGATCCGCACGACGTCGAAAGCCTGGTCCTGCTGCCCGACCCCCAGAACTGACCCCCACACGCCGACAACCCCTGGTGCCCGCAGAGGTGCCACGCCGCCCCATGTCCCGGCCGGGCGGGGCCGCCGCCAAGGTCGGCGACGGGCAGGAGCCGCAGGCAAGCCACGACAGAGGCCAGGCGCAGCAGGCGCTCGCCCCCACCGCCCCGGGACCAGACCCAGCGGCACCACAGCGACCAGGAGCAGCAGGCCGAGACGGCGGCGGGGCGGAGCTGCAGACCGGACCGGCGCATCGATCAGCGTGCCGTCGACCAGGAGGTCGGCGTTGGCGGTGATGTCGATGCCGGCGAACATCACGCCGTCCTCGCAGCGGGAGGAGTCGGTGTGGCAATGTCAGCACCCTGCGCACTGCCGTCCTGGGCTCAAGAAGCCACATCAACTGGACCTGTGTCCAGCCGCTTTGCGAAGTGCCTGAACTCCGAAGTCGCTCAACGAGCGACACGGGCCGGGTCCGGCACTCATCGGGACGCTCTCGCTCAACGGACACGGCACACGTCACAACTGTGAGCAGCCGGTGCCATAGACCGAGAACTCACACTGGAGCAGCACGGCTCGGGTGCGGCGGTGTGGCACGCGCTTGCCGCCCGCCGCGCGCCGGCAGCCGCGGTGCGGGGCCTGGGAGCCGTGTCCCGTCCGTCAACCTGCGGGAAGCGAGACCACGAACCTCGCGCCGTCGGACGAGTCCGCGAGGGTGATGTCGCCCCCGGCGGCGCGGGCGAGGCGGCGGGCCAGGGGAAGGCCGAGGCCTGCACCGTCGTGGCCGTCGCCCGGGTGGGCGCGGCGGCCCGCCTCGAAGACGGCCGCGCCCACCGACGCGGGCACGCCACAGCCGTCGTCGACCACCGCCACCTGCACCCCGCCGGGCCGCCGCTCGGACTCCACAGTGATCCGGTGCACCGCGTAACGGCGGGCGTTGTCGAGCAGCGGCGTAAGGATGCGCTCCATGAGCCCGTCGGAGATGCCTGCGGTCGCGCCGTCGCCGACCACGGTGACGGACGGAGCCTCGGGGTGTTCCTCGGAGCTGCGCCGGGCCAGTGCGCGGGCCACGTCGTCCACAGCGCAGCGACCGGGCACCTGGTCGTTGCGGGTACGGGCCTCGGAGAGCAGCGTCTCGCAGATCCGCTGCATCTGGGCCGCGGCGGTAGCGATGGCCTCGTGCGAGGCACGCCGGTCGTCGGCGCCCCGGGGACGGGCGGTGAGCCAGTCGGTCTCGGCGGTGATCCTGGCCAGGGGGGTGCGCAGCTCGTGGGAGAGCTCGGCGGTCAGCTGCTGCTCGTGGCGCAGCACGGCGGCCTGCCGGTCGAGGAGTTCGTCGAGGTTGCCGGCGAGCCCCGCGAGCTCGGCGAGGTGGCCATCGGCGCCGAACCTCTGGGCGGTGCCGTGTTCGCTCCACTCGGAGGCCTGGGCGCTCATCTGGCCCACCGGCCGCAGGGCCCGGCTGACCACCGTGCGGGTCACCAGGTAGGTGCCGCCGAGCAGCAGCACGCAGAGCCCTATCGAACCGGCCAGCACCGCCCGGGCGGTGACGTGGTACGCGTCCAGACCGACCGAGGCAACAACCGTGCCCACCTGGCGGTCCCCTGCCATGACCGGCAGCGCGTACATCCGGAAGGCGTGCGGTTCGGAGGTGTCCGCGAAGGTCTCTCCGTTCCCGGCCAGGTGGTCCGCACGGTCCTGGAGCGTACTCGATGCGCTGGGGCGCTCGATCGCCGTGGCGCCCTGGTAGATCCAGATGCCGACGTCGAGCGCCGTGTCGTCGGTCGGCTCACGCACCACGATCCGACCGTCCGGCTGAGCCTCCACGGTCGCGGCCACCGCCGCCGCGCGGGTGCGCACCAGGTCGTCGGCCTGCTGGCGCAGGCGCGCGCCCAGCTCCACGTTGAAGATAGTGGTGAGCACGGCGACCCAGATCGCGGTGGTGGCCAGCGCGAGCAGGGCGAGGCGGCCGCGCAGGGTGGCAGGGGCTCTCATGCTCTTCATGTGGTCCTCATGCGAAGCGGTACCCCACGCCACGCACCGTCAGGATGCCCTGCGCGCTGCCCGCCTCCCGCAGCTTGCGCCGCAGGCGCACCAGGTACTGGTCGAGGGTGTTGTCACTGACCTGGGCGCCCTCGGGCCACCCCGCCCGCAGCAGCGTCCGCCTGCGGACCACCGCGCCGGGGGCGGACATCAGGCAGGCCAACAGTCTGAACTCGGTCGGGGTGAGTGCCACCGCCTCGCCGCTTGTGGGCTCCAGCACGTGCGCGATCGGGTCCAGCCGCAGGCCGTCCACCTCCATGCCGGGCTCGCGCCCGTTGCGGCGCAGCGCAGCGCGTACCCGGGCGGCGAGCTCGGTCAGGTGGAAGGGCTTGGCGAGGTAGTCGTCGCCCCCGGCTGAGAAGCCCGACAGTCGGTCGGCCAGCGCGTCGTGGGCGGTGAGGAAGAGTACGGGCGCGTCGAAGCCCGCGGCACGCATGGCGTGGCAGACGTCACGCCCATCGGAGTCGGGCAGACCGATGTCCAGGACTACGGCGTCCACCCGGTCGTGGACGGCGCGCAGCGCGCCCGCCCCGTCGGCGGCGGTGAGCACCTCGAAGTGCTCCTCGCGCAGGCCTCGGGCGAGCACGTCGCGAAGTCCGTGGTCGTCCTCGACGACCAGCACGCGGTGAGCAGTCATGCAGGCCAGTATTGCCCGGCCGCGGCGTATCCCGGCAACCGGTGCTCAGGTTGTGTTCAGGTCCGATGTGTCAGCCTCGCCCTCATGGCTACCACCACTGAACGGCCCACGGCCATGCCCGACGCCCGCCGGATGCTGAACAAGGTTCCTGAGGTCACGATCTGGTTTTGGGTGATCAAAGTCTTGTGCACCACGGTCGGCGAGAGCTTCGCTGACTGGATCAACACGGCTCTCGGCGTTGGTCTGATCAACACCTCGTTGATATTCACCGCCGTTCTGGCCGGTGTCTTGGGCTGGCAACTCAGCACCAAGCGCTACATCCCGTTCGTGTACTGGCTCACCGTCGTGGTGCTGAGCGTGACCGGCACCCTTTACACGGACATCCTCACCGACAGCCAGGGCGTTCCCCTCGCGGTGAGTAGCAGCGTGTTCGCCGGCGTCCTCGCCATCGTCTTCGGGATCTGGTACGCCCGCGAGCGGACCCTGTCGATCCACAGCATCATCACCCGTCCCCGTGAACTCTTCTACTGGCTCGCGGTCCTGGTCACCTTCGCCCTCGGCACCGCGACCGGCGACTGGACCTTGGACCTGACCGGCTGGCCCCCGGGCATCTCCGTGCTCCTTCCTCTCGGGTTGATCGTGGCGGTCGTGGTCGCGTGGCGCCTCGGCGCCGGCGTGGTGCTCTCCTTCTGGCTGGCCTACGTCCTCACCCGCCCGCTCGGAGCCAACCTCGGCGACTGGCTCGCCTCGCCCGGCAGCGACGGCGGCCTGGGCTTCGGCACCGCGGTGACCAGCGTGATCTTCCTGGTCGCGATCCTCGCGACGGTCCTCTACCTCACGCGCAGCCGCAGCGACGTCATCGAGCCCCACGATCTGACCCGTACCCCACGGGCGGCTAACCCGGTGCGTGAGCGGATCATGCTCGGTTACTACGCCGTCGTGGCGGTCGCGACCGCGGCGCTTCTCGTCTGGGCGCACCAGCAGCCGCACGCGGCTGCGGCCGGTGAGGGTGACACCCCTGCACCCGCGTCCGCCGCTCTCACCCCGGACCAGGCGACGTCGTCGTTCCCTCCGGCTGAGATCGCGAAGTTCCACACGATCACAGCTGACACCCTGGCGAAGCTCAATTCGGGCAATCAGGCAGCCGCGACCGCCCGCGTCACCGACCTCGAGAAGGCTTGGGACGACGACCAGCCCACTCTCGAGCCCAAGAGCGAGCAGGCCTGGACCTTCCTCGACGGCGAAATCGACCACGTCCTGAAGGCGCTGCGCGCCCCGAACCCGGGCAAGGCCACCGAGGTCGAGGCCCTCAACACCCTCCTCACCTCGCTCAGCTGAGCGAGCGCGCTTCGGGCCATGCCCGGACAGCGGAGTGCCCGTCGGCGCGGGACCGGCGGGCACTCGGGGCTGCGGCTGTCAACCCTTGAAGGCTGCGAGGCCGTTGGGCGTTCCGAGCCCGGCTCCCGGAGCGGCACCGCGGTCTCGCTGCAGATCCACGCCACCGACTCCGCCTCGGGCCAGACCCTGACCTACAGCACCAGCGGCTAGTCAGGCCGGCCTGTCGATCAACTCCTCGACCGGCCTGATCAGCGGCACCCCGACCACCGCCGGTACCAACTCGGTCGGCGTCACGGCCACCGACAAAGTCATCCGAGGTCACTTCTTCTCACTGTCCGGAAGACGGCTGCTTCATCGTCGCCGAAGCACCCTCTCCGATCACCCACCGGGCATGCCTGCGCGGGTCGGAGAATCTACGAGGAGAGACTTTCCTGGACAACCTCCACGGACATCTCGATCGCGTCTTGCATGATCCGGAGCAGGTCCTTTCCCATGGCGCTCTGCGCCTCCAACTCCGCGACGGCGGTAGTGAGGTCGACCTCTGTGTGACCGTAGAGGATGTCGTCCCAGGCGCCCGCCAACCACCGGGCACGCACAAGCGCGATCCACTCCTCGGTGGATACCGTCCGTGGCGCGGCCACCGTCTCCGGAGACGATCCCGGTGGAACGCAAGGACCGGGTGGACTGATCACGCTGAACCGGCCGAAGGCGCTGAACGCGCTCAACACCGAGGTGATGAACGAGGCCGTCGATGCCGCCGGGGCCTTCGACCGGGATCCGGAGATCGGCGCGCTGGTCGTCACCGGCTCGGAGAAGGCCTTCGCGGCCGGCGCCGACATCAGGGAGATACAGGCGCTCACCTTCGTCGACGCCTGCCTCGGCGACTGGTTCGCCGCCTGGGACGAGCTGGGACGGCTGCGCAAGCCGGTGATCGCCGCGGTGGCGGGCTACGCGCCGGGCGTCGGCACAGGCTGGTGCGCGAGCCGCTCACGAGCGGTTTCGCTGACACCGGCGTACCGGGCGCGGCCCGATACCGGGTTGCCTGTGCGGGTGCGCGGGTCGAGCCTGGGGGAGTGGGGTGTTCCTGCGGTTCTGCGAGGGCAGGCCTCGAGGAAGCCGGCCCGCAGCCTGGCCTCCGCCCTGGTGGGCGGCCCCGGTGGGCTGCTCTGGCTCCACCTGCTCGGCCCGCTCGCGGGTGCGGCGCTCGCCGTTCCGCCGGCGCGTGGATCCTGCGCGGTCCGCCCGGCCCCGTGGTGACCCGTGCGGCGCAGGCCGCGGACGGGCGGCGCGGCAGGGACGACCTGGACGACGACCGCCGCTCGGCCCTCACGATGAGAGGTCCGACCGAGCCTTCGCAGAGCCGGGCCGCGACAGCGAGCCGGGTGAAAGGCCGCAGCGGCCCGGCACAAGGGGGGCGCGGCAAAGGAGGCGAGCCGCCCGCGGAGCGGTGACTCCGCGCGCAGCGGCACAGCCTCGTTCAGTAGAAGATGGCACCGAGATAGAACAACGAGCTCAGAGTTTGTAGCCGATCCGCCGTAGCAGGCGGTGCCGGTCCGCGGCGTCGTCGTCGGTCTCGACACCGACCGGTGGTACGCCGTCGACCACGCCGATCACGCCGCGGCCCTGCTCGGTGACGGCGAGCAGGACGTCCACGGGGTTGGCGGTGGCGCAGAAGATGCCACACAGCTCAGGCACGAGCTTGACGGCGTTGAGGACGTTGACCGGATAGCCCTCGCGCAACAGGATCACGAAGGAGTGGCCGGCCCCGATCGCCTGCGCATTGCGCACTGCCAGCGACACCAGCTCGTCGTCGTTACCGGAGCGGCGGACCAGGCAGTCGCCGGAGGCCTCGCAGAAGGCGATACCGAAGCGCAGGTGCGGGCCTGCCCCGGCCATCGCCTCATGCAGGTCCTCCACGGTCTTGATGAAATGCGACTGCCCGATGATCACATTCACATCATCGGGCTTCTCGATGCTCACCACATCGAAGGACAATCCGGTCGTGGTCATCAGGCCACCTCCTGTTCTCGCTCGGCATCAGACGATGCACGCCGCCCCGATCATGGCCACTGCCCGGGAGCGACGCCCGGACGGCACGCGGACGGCCCCTGCCAATCAACCGGGTAGGGCGAGCTGCCCCGACTTCGGGGAAGCGGAGGTTGAGCAGCCGGAGGACGAAGAGCTCGTCCCAGAAGACGTGACCGCGGTAGGCCTCGCCGTGCAGGCCCCGGGCGGGGATTCCGACGTCGAGGTCCACGGAGTGCTCGGAGTACGTCTGGAGCAGGTGGAACAGGTTCAGGTGGACCGCGCCGATGCCGTCGAAGTCGGCGTCGATGTGGCAGCGGCGCCACAACTCGGCCCAGCGCAGGGCGTGTTCGTCCAGTAGCCGGTCGAAGTCGGGGGCCTGCGCTGCGAGCAGCCGGGCGGTCTGCAGCGGAGAGGCGGTCGCCGGGTCGCGGGAGGTGTACACCGCGACGGTCTTCTCCACGGTGACCGGCCGGCCCTCGGCGGCGTCCAGGGTGAGGAGCTGGGCCGCCCAGCCGTCCAGGAGCTGTTCGGTGTGCACGAGGGGCAGCGGTGTGCCCCCCGTGGCGTACCCGGGTGCGGGCAGCGAGCGCGATGCGCAGCGGGGATCCGTTGGCGGCGGCCTCCAGCCAGAGCAGGCCGCCGGGGTCCGCGCCCTGCCCGGCCGGGAGGAGCTGGCGGCCGGCCAGACCGGCGTAGCGCGTGACGCCGGTGTTGGCCACCGCGCCGTCGAGGGCGGAGCGGACCTCCAGCGGGCCGGACCAGTTCTCCGGCACCAGGGTGGTCTCCAGCGCGACCAGGTGGGGCTGCGCCTGGCTGGCGATCCTGCGCTGCACCAGCCGGGTGCGGCGGCCCTGCGGGTCCGCCACCAGGGCGTACCGGGTGAGCACGCCTCGCCGCAGATCCAGTTCCAGGCGCTGGTGCGCGGGCGGGCCGTCGAACCAGTCGCCGCCCTGGCGGCGGAAGGTCAGCGGCAGCCAGTTGGGGCAGTTGACCAGGTCCTCGTTGTCGACGATGCGGCCCGCGACGCTGGAGGTGACGCGGTCGTAGCGCCCGGCCAGGTACGTGCCGGGGTAGTGGACGCCGTCCGCCGGGACTCGGGTGCGGCGCCCCGGGTGACCAGATAGCCGTTCCCGGCGGCGCACAGGACTTCGCGGACGCCCTCCTGGGCGGGGTCGAATCCCTCGTACCGCAGGGTCCACGGGTCGGGCATCGCCGGCTCCGGGGCCGGACGCGGGGACCCGTGTGCCGGGGCCGTCGGGGACTGGGCCCGGGCGTCCGCGTCCACCTGGCCTCCTCCGCTCGGCTGCTTCCAGTGTGCGCAGCACGCGGTCGCTCCGCTCGGTGGTCGCTGGTCGGCGGCGACTCCTCGGTCCGGAGTCGGCGGCGCGCGGGCTCACCTCCGGCGTCGGCGGCCGGGGTGGCCGCCGGGGAGGGCCGTTCGGGCCGTGACGCGAGGCCGCGCGGCCCCACTGCCGGGTACGGCCGGGGTGACCTGGGGGCCGGTCGGCCCTGTGCGGCACGCGTGGTGTGAGCGGAGGCTGGAGGTGCACAGCCCGAGGGCCGCCACGGACAGAGGAGCTGCCATGTCCACCGCCCAACACCTGCCGCACACCGTCGAGGCGCTGCTCGCCGACGGGACCACGGTCACGATCCGGCCGATCGGCCCGGCGGACCGGGCGGCCGTACTGGACCTGCACGCCGAGCGGATGTCGGACGAGAGCCGCAGAATGCGCTTCTTCGGTGCCAGCCGGCAGGCCCCGCAGCTGGCGGCCGACCGGCTCTGTGCCGCGCCGAGGCCGGAGCTTCTCGCACTGGGTGCCTGGGTGGGCGGGGAACTCGTCGGGGAGGCCGACTGCGAGAGCGTCCAAGGGCGCCCGGACACGGCCGAGCTGGCCGTGGTGGTCGCCGACGACTGGCACCACCGGGGCGTCGCCACCCTGCTGCTGGAACACCTGGTCCACGCGGCACGGCAGAACGGCATCCGCGCCGTCGAGGCCGACACCCTGGCGGGCAACCTGGCCGTGCACCGGGTCTTCACCGACCTGGGCCTCCCGGTCCACCGCCATCTCGAACAGGGTGAGGTCCGGGTCCGGGTCCCGCTCGACGAGACGGACGAGCACTACCGCGAGGCCGTGGACGAACGGGGCCGCAGGGCCGACATCGCCAGTCTGGCCGCCCTGTTGCGCCCGGCCTCCGTCGCGGTGGTGGGCGCCTCGCGGCGGCCGGGCTCGGTCGGGCAGTCCGTCCTGCTGAAGATCCGGCAGGCCGGTTTCACCGGGCAGCTGTGGGCGGTCAACCCGTACGCCGCCGAGGTCGCGGGTGAGGCCGCCTATGCGTCGCTTGGCACCCTGCCCGGCATCCCGGACCTCGCCGTACTGGCGGTGCCGCCGATCGCGGTGGCGGGGGCGGCCGAAGAGTGCGGCCAGGCCGGGGTGCGGGCGCTGGTCGTCCTCGCCTCCGGCCTCGACGCCCACACCGCAGGGCAGTTGATGCACGCCTGCCGTCGCCACTCGATGCGGCTGGTCGGCCCGAACAGCCTGGGCATCGCCCAGACCGACCCGGCGATCCGGCTGGACGCCGAGTTCGGCGCGGTGTGGCCGCTGCCGGGCAGCGCGGGAGTGGCGGTGCAGTCGGGCGGTGTCGGCATAGCGCTGCTGGAACGCCTGACCTGGCTGGGTATCGGCGTCTCCAGCTTCGTCTCGCTCGGCGACAAGTACGACGTCAGCGGCAACGACCTGCTGCAGTGGTGGGAGAGCGACGGCAGCACCGACCTCGCCCTGCTGCACCTGGAGTCCTTCGGCAACCCGCGCGCCTTCTCCCGCACAGCCCGCCGGGTCACCCGCAGGTTCCCGATCCTCACCGTCGACGCCGGCCGCTCACCCGCCGGCCGCCGGGGCGCCGCCTCGCACACCGCCGCAGCCGCCACCCCGACCGTCGCCCGCGAGGCCCTGTTCCGCCAGGCGGGGATCACTGCGACCCGCAGCCTCTCCGAACTCGTCGACACGGCAGCCCTGCTGCACAGCCAGCCGCTGCCCTCGACGCGGTGTGCGGTGGCCGTGGTGTCCAATGCGGGCGGCGTCGGCATCCTGGCCGCCGACGCCTGCGCCGATGCCGGGCTGACCCAGCTCGAACTGCCCCCCGACATCACCGCGGAGCTGCGCGAACTGCTGCCTGACGGCTCCGCCACGGCCAATCCGGTGGACACCACCGCGGCCGTGCGCCCCGTCGAGCTGGCCGCCTGCCTGGACACGCTGGCGCGCAGCCGGGCCGTGGACGCCCTGCTGGTCTGCCTGGTCCCCACCGCGCTGGCCACCGGGCCGCACGATGATCCGGTCCGTGCCCTGCTCGACGGCCCGGCCCGCCGCCGCGTCCCGGTCGCCGCCGTCCTGCTCAGCCAGGAGGTGCCGGTCCGCTACCTGACCTGCTCCGACGGAGGGCGCATCCCTTCGTACGCCGACCCGCAGGCCGCCGCGCGGGCGCTCGCCCACGCCCGCGACCGGGCCCACTGGCTGACCGAACCTCCCAGTCCCGAGGCCGCGCCCCCGCCCGGCTGCGATCCGCGGTCGGCCCGACACCTGGTCGAGGCGTTCCTCGCCGCCAACCCGGACGGCGGCTGGCTCGACCCCGCCCTCACCGTCGAGCTCTTCGACTGTTACGGCCTGCCGCTGACCATCTCGATCTGGGTGCCGGACGAACACGGAGCCGTCGTTGCTGCCCAGTCCCTGCGGCAGCTGGGGCACCGGGGTGAGGTCGTGCTCAAGGCGTACTGGCCGGGCCAGGTCCACAAGAGCACGCTCGGAGCGGTACGTACCGGCCTGGCCACGGACGGCCAAGTCCGCGAGATCTTCCGTGAGTTCACCGAACGCTTCGGCAGGCAGCTCACCGGCGTGGTGGTCCAGCCGATGGCCGCACCCGGACTGGAGCTGCTCGCCGGAGTCGTCCAGGACCGGGTCTTCGGCCCGCTCGCCGTCCTGGGCCTCGGCGGTACTGCCACCGACGTACTGGACGACCGCACCGCCCGGCTCGCCCCGCTGACCGAACGGGACCTGGCCACCATGGTCACCGAACTGCGCGGCTCCCCGGTGCTGTTGGGGCACCAGGGCGCGGCGGCGGTGGACGTGGCGGCAGTCCAGGACGTGCTCGCCAGGATCTCCCACCTGGCCACCGACCTTCCACAGCTCGCCGAGCTCGACCTCAACCCGTTGATCGCCCGGCCCGACGGAGTGCTCTGCGTGGACGCCCGGGTGCGTCTGGAGCCCCGAGGGTCCTTCGACCCCTACCTGCGACGGCTGCGCCGCCCGGCGGCCGCCGAGGAGGTGCGAGAACCATGAACCACAGCGTCCTCGGAGCTGGCCGACGGGAGCGGCCACCGGTTCTGGATCCGCAGCGGCAGCCCGGAGGGCGCCGAGGTCCTCGCCGAACTCCCCGGCCGGAGCGCCGACGACGCCACCCGGGAGGCCGCCCGCGAACAGGTCGCTGCGGCCGCCGACCGGATGGGCCGCACCATGCCCGAGGCCGACCTGCACCAGCTGATGGCGGGCACGCTCGACGCCCCGCGCTGGGACGACGTGGCATCACGCTGTCTGACCTGCGGCAATTGCACCATGGTCTGCCCGACCTGTTTCTGCACCACGACCGAGGACGTCACGGACCTGACCGGCGACCACGCCGAGCGCTGGCGGCTCTGGGACTCCTGCTTCGACCTGGACTTCTCCTATCTGCACGCGGGCACGGTGCGCGCCTCGCCACGCAGCCGGTACCGGCAGTGGCTCACCCACAAACTGGGCACCTGGTACGACCAGTTCGGCTCGTCGGGATGCGTCGGCTGCGGCCGGTGCATCGTGTGGTGCCCGGTCGCCATCGACATCACCGAGGAAGCGGCCGCTCTGCACGACTGGGCCAACCGGCCGGCCGACGACGGTGGGGCACCCGCATGACCGGCCTGCCCGCGCTGCTCGGTGGTCTTCCGGAGACGCACCGGGACCAGCTGCTCGCCATCGCCCGCGACCGCTCCTTCCCCGGAGGGGAGCGGCTGTTCGACGAGGGCGGGGCGGCCGACCGCTTCTGGCTGATCCGCTCCGGCGAGGTCGCCCTCGACCTGTACGTCCCCGGCCGCCCGCCGCCAGTGGTGGAGACCGTCGGGCCGGGTCAACTCCTCGGCTGGTCCTGGCTCTTCCCGCCGTACCGCTGGCACCTGGGCGCGCAGGCACTCGCACCGGTGGACGCCTGGGAATTCCCCGCCGACCAGGTTCGGGCACCGTGCACGGCGGACCCGGAGCTCGGATACCGGCTGACGCTGCGCTGCGCCGAGGTGATCGCCGAACGACTCCAGGCCACCCGGATCCGCCTGCTCGACCTCTACGCGCCCCGCACGGCCGCGTCATGAGTACCGTCACACCGCCCCTGCCGTACCGGGTGGCCGCCGCCCGCCCGGAGACCGCCGATGCCGTCTCGCTCGAACTGCTGCCCGTCGCAGCGGCGTTGCCCCGCTTCCAGCCCGGGCAGTTCGCGATGGTGTACGTCTTCGGCGTCGGCGAGGTGCCGATCTCGGTCAGCGCGATCCGAGGCTCGGGCGATGCTCTGGTGCACACCGTACGCGCGGTCGGAGCGGTCTCCGGGGCGCTCTGCCGGCTGCGGCCGGGCGACGTCGTGGGGCTGCGGCCGGGCGACGTCGTGGGGCTGCGCGGGCCGTACGGCACCGGCTGGGACCTGGACTCGGCGGCCGGGGCCGACGTGCTGGTGATCGCGGGCGGTATCGGGCTCGCCCCGCTGCGCCCGGTGGTGCACCATGTGCTGGAGCGTCCAGGGGAGCACGGCCGCCTCGGTGTTCTGGTGGGTGCCCGCGCCGCCGAGGACCTCCTCTACCGGGACGAACTGCGGCGCTGGCGGGCCTCGGCCCGGGTCGAGGTGACGGTCGATCGCCCCACTCCCGGCTGGCAGGGCGCCGTCGGTGTGGTCACCGGACTGCTCGACCGGGTCGAGCTGCGGGAAGAGAACACCTGCGCGCTGCTCTGCGGGCCGGAAGTGATGATCCGGCACACCGCGCAGGCACTGACCGCACGCGGCCTGCCCGCGCATCGCATCCAGGTGTCGCTGGAACGGAACATGAAGTGCGGCACGGGCCACTGCGGTCACTGCCAGCTCGGCCCGCTCCTGCTGTGCCTGGACGGACCGGTGGTCGACTGTGCCGGATCACAGTCCCTGCTCGCGGTAAGGGAGTTGTGACGTGGGCGACGACGGGCTCCCCACCCTCGCGGTCTGGAAGTTCGCATCCTGCGACGGCTGCCAGCTGACCCTGCTCGACTGACCGAGTACGGCCGCCGCCCGCTCGACGACCTCGACCACCCTGGCCCGCAACCCCTTCGCCGCCGGGCCCGCCTCCCTGATCCGCAGGCCGAAGATGGTTGCGCGGATGGTTCTCGCGGTCTCGTCGAGGTCGTCGATGGCACGCAGCACCCGGTCGGCGGCCTCCGGATGGTCGATGAACCTGAGCGCGCCCTGCAGCGTCATCCCGGTGGCGAGCAGCCGCTGGATCGCCAGGTCGTGCAGGTCCCGGGCGATCCGGTCCCGCTCCTTCAGCAGGACGATCTGCTCGGACTCGCGTCGCCGCTCCGCCAGCTCCATCGCGAGCGCCGCCTGCCCGGCGAAACCCAGCAGCGGCCCGGACTCGTCCCCGTCGAACAACGGTGCACCCGTTGCGCGGGCCAGCATCAGCACGCCGCGCACGTCGTGCTCCGCAGTCCCGATCGGCACTGCGACGGCCGGGCCGAGTCCCTGCCAGCGTGGCGGCCCGCGCGGGTCCACCGTGCGGCGGCGCGCCTGCGCATCGGCTCGGGTTCCGGGACTTCAGGCGACGCGGGGAGCGCGGTGGAGCCGGGTGACCACCAGGATGGCCATGTCGTCGTCGCGTCTGCCCCCGGTCCAGCGGCCGACGTCTTTGGTGAGGGCATCCACCACTGCGTCGGGGTCGGTGAACCGCCTGCGCATGCACTCCGAGGCGACCGGATCGTAGAAGGTGCCCCACTTGTCCCGGGCCTCGGTGACACCGTCGGTGACCAACAACAGCGAGGCCCCCGGGGGCAGCCGCACCACATCGGCGGACACGGCGCCGGCAGGAGTGAGATCGCCCAGCCCCAGGCCGAGGGGCAGCTGTGGGACGGTCGGGTCGAGCCGTACGAGCTGTCCGTCGTGAAGCAGGTACGGCGGCGGATGCCCACGGTTCACCAGGCTCAGTACCTCGCCGTCGGTGGAGACCTCGGCCAGTAGGGCGGTGATGAAGCCCTCCATGGAGTACACCGTGCCGCTCCGGGCTGCTTCCCTGGTCAGCGCCTCGTCCATCCGCTGTCCCAGGGCGACCAGGGTGGGAGCGTACTCGGCCTCCTGGCGGAAGGTTCCGAGCGCGATCGACACGACGGCGACAGCCGCAATACCTTTGCCCCGCACGTCGCCGATGATCATCCGCACCCCGAACGGCGTCTCCTGCACCGAGAAGAAGTCACCGCCGATCCGCGCCTCGGCCTGCGCCGCCGTGTACCCCGCAGCCACGGCCAGCGGCCCGATCGTCCTCGGCGGCTCCGGGAGCACCGCCCGCTGGACCCCCTCCGCGACATCCCTGGCCAGCGCCAGATCGCGCCTCTGCCGCACGATCAGCCGGTTGACCGCCAGAGCCAGCACGCCGATCAAGCCGACCACGGCAAGATCGACGAACAACGGTGTCGCCGGACGCCCGCGTTCGACATCCACCAGCACCGAGACCACGCACGTGACGCACACGACGGCGAGCGCGGAGCGGAAGGAGAGCGTGGCACCCGCGACGAGCGGTGCGGCTGCCAGCAGCGGGAGCCCGGTGTACGGCTGGGGCGCGAAACGGTCCAGCAGGACGCCGGCCACGAGGGCCAGCGCCGCGAGCAGCCACGGCACCTTCGCCAGCGTGGGTCGCAGGACGTTCACAGCGCACCTCCCGTCCCGGCTGATCAAGGCCCGGATCGCAGGCCCCGGCCAGCCTGTCACATCACGGACTTACACGATCTTCCGGACACGGTCATCCCGAGACCACGACGACGTCGCTCCGCACATCGCCCGAGCCCGACCGCTGCCCCAGGTGTTCCGGCCCGGCCGATCGGGACCACCGGGAGTCCGGCTGGTCCGGAAATCCCCCGCTCGTAGCCCGTTGTCACAGGTCAGGCGGCCTCTGCAGGTCGGAGGGTGACCCAGCGGCCGCGTCGGGTCGGTCGGCTTACCAGTCGACGGGTCCGCCTGGTCCGTTCGGCCCTGCGGCGGCTTCGCGCATGCGCGTCTCCGGGCGGGGTGGCAGCGTGGAAGAGGAACACCCGTATGCGCGGGGACGGCCCGGATGCACGCAGTGAGTCATGCCCGTGGGGACAGGGCACAGGGCGGACCGAGGGAACACCGGTCCCCTCGGGGCCGGCTGCGCTCGCGGCTGTGCGTGCACAGTGTCGCCGGGCAGGTGTTCCTGTGGCTGCTGGTCGCGGTGGTGCTCCTGGTCGGCGCCGCGCTGACGGCGCTCCTGCTGCAGGCCAGGAGCTTCGCCATGAGTGACGCCGCGCACCGCACGCGCGCCGCGGCCGTCACCTTGGCGCAGGTCCCCACGGTGGTGAACGCCCTGGACAGCGCCGATCCGACCGCGGTGCTGCAGCCGCTGGCCCTGGACATCATGAAGAAGGGCGGTTTCGACTACGTCGTGATCGCCAGCCCGGAGGGGATCCGCTACACGTCCGACAATCCTGCGCTGATCGGGAAGCACGTCATCGGCCCGTACCAGGAAGGCCTCAAGGGGCCGAGCACCACCAGCCTCACCGCGCCCATCGGACGGGTCGTGGAAACCGACGTGCCGGTCACCAGGCCGGACGGTTCGGTCGCCGGGCTGGTCGAGGTCGGCTACACCGTCGCACACACGGGCAGCGCGGTGAGCCGGCAGCTGCCGGTCCTGCTCGGCGGCGCGGCGGCCGCGCTCGCCGTTGGCATGGGCGGGGCGGCGCTGGTGCGGCGGCGGCTGCGCCGCCAGACGCGCGGCTTGGGCCCGGCCGAGATGACGCGGATGTACGAGCACCATCACGCGGTGCTGCACGCGGTCCGCGAGGGTGTGCTGATCGTCGGCGGGGACGGACGGGTACTGCTGGCGAACGACGAGGCCCGGCGGCTGCTGGAGCTGCCGCCCGAGGTGGAGGGGCGGCCGGTCGCCGGGCTCGGGCTCGATCCCGGACTGGCCGAACTGCTGGTGTCCGGGCGGGCCGCCACCGACGAGGTGCACCTGGCCGAAGACCGGCTGCTCGCCGTCAACAACCGCCCGACCGCGCCGTTCGGCGGAGGGCCCGGCAGTGTCGCAACCATCCGGGACACCACCGAGCTGCGGGCGCTGGCCGGGCAGGCCGAGGCGGCCCGGGCCCGGCTGCGGCTGCTCTACGAGGCGGGGCTGCGGGTCGGCACCACGCTGGACGTGGTGCGGACCGCCCAGGAGCTGGCCGACGTGGCGGTTCCGCGCTTCGCGGACTTCGCCACGGTCGAGCTGGCCGACCCGGTGCTGTGCGGTGACGAGCCGCTCCCGGACCCGGGCACCGCACAGGGCCCGCGGATCCGTCGCACGGCCGCCAGCGGCATCAGCGACGACCGGCCGTTCTACCCCGTGGGCTCGCAGATCAGCCCCCTGCCCGGCACCCCGGAGGAGACCGCCCTGGAGACCGGGAACGCCGCGCTCGTCGCCGACCTGCGGCAGGCGGACGCCTGGCGGGCGTGCGACCCGGAGACCGCCGACCGAATACTCGCGTACGGGATCCACTCGCTGATCTCCGCGCCGCTGCGGGCGCGCGGTCTGACCCTGGGCACGGTCAACTTCTGGCGCGCGGGGGAGTCCGATCCGTTCGGGGAGGAGGACGTCTCCTTCGCCGAGGAACTGGTCGCCCGCGCGGCGATCACCGTCGACAACGCCCGCCGTTACACCCGCGAGCACCGGATGGCCGAGACACTCCAGCGCAGCCTGCTGCCCCGGGGGCTGCCCGAGCAGAGTGCCATGGAGGTGGCCTACCGCTACCTGCCGGCGCAGCGAGGGGTCGGCGGGGACTGGTTCGACGTCATCCCGCTGCCCGGCTTCCGCGTGGCACTGGTCGTCGGCGATGTCGTCGGCCACGGCCTGCACGCCGCCGCCACGATGGGCCGACTGCGCACGGCCGTACTCAACTTCTCCGCCCTCGACCTGCCCCCGGACGAACTGATCGCCCGCCTCGACGAACTGGTCGCCCGGCTCGACCAGGGCGAGGCGGCTGCGGGAGAAGGCGACACCGAGGGCAGGGGCGAGCGCGAGGGTGAGGGCGAGCGACCGGTCGTCACGGGCGCCACCTGCCTGTACGCGATCTACGATCCGGTCTCCGGACGCTGCACGATGGCACGGGCCGGTCACCCACCGCCCGCGCTGGTGCACACCGACGGCAGCGTGGAGTTCGTCGATCTGCCCGCCGGGCCGCCGCTCGGCGTGGGCGGCCTGCCCTTCGAAACCACCGAGCTGCAGCTGGCGCCCGGCAGCGCGCTGGTGCTCTACACCGACGGGCTCGTCGCGGGCCGCGACCGCGACCTGGAGAGCGGACTCGCCGCGCTGCGCAGTTCCCTGGCGGGTGCCGATGCCGACGGATCCCCGGACGACACCTGCCGGGCCGTGTTCGGCGCGTTGGTCCCGTCGCGTCCGAGTGATGACGTCGCGCTCCTCGTCGCACGCACGCGGCTGCTCGAGCCCGACCAGGTGGCCGGCTGGGACGTGCCGTGCGACTTCGCCGCCGTCTCACGCATCCGGAGCGAATGTGTCGACCAGTTGGCGGCCTGGGGGCTGGAGGAGCTGTCCTTCACCGCCGAGCTGATCCTCAGCGAGCTGATCACCAACGCCATCCGCTACGGCGCCGAGCCGATCCGTGTCCGCATGCTGCGGGACCGCAGCCTGGTCTTCGAGGTCTCCGACGGCAGCAGCACCGCCCCGCACCTGCGCTACGCCGCCAGCACGGACGAGGGCGGCCGGGGCCTGTTCCTGGTGGCCCAGCTGGCCGATCGGTGGGGGACCAGATACACGGCCCGAGGCAAGGTCATCTGGTCCGAGCAGCCGCTGGCCGCGCCCGAGTTCCAGTTCGAGGCGATGCTGCTGTGACCCCGTGGGAACGTCAGTGGCTGCGCACCGCAGCCGGGCACTCGTCGTACGGGTCCGTGATGTCGCCCTTGCCGTCGCCGTCGACCCAGGTCATCGATGCGGCGTCCAGGTACGCGAACGCTGTCGCGATCACCGCGCGGGCCCGTGAACCCGGCGGAGGCAGGTGAGCAGTGTGCGGATGGACCAGCGCCGTTCCCATCCCACGCTCCTTCGCGCCCGCACCCGGGCCGCCACCCCGACGGCCCCGACAGCAGTGCCACGGGAACCCGGACCGTCCCAGAGGGCGCTCATCCCGAACTGCGCCCGAGTCGGACGGCGCAGGGTCAGCCGGCTCGGGGGATGGGGTCGGTGTCGCCGTGGGCGATGAGGAGTTTGCGGAGGAGGGTGTTGAGTTGGGTGCGCTCGGTGGGGGTGAGGGCCTCGATGAGGCGTTCCTCGTTGCTGACGTGGCCGGCGAGGGCCGTGTCGATCAGTGACCTTCCCGCCGGGGTCAGGCGGATCAGGACGGCGCGGCGGTCGTTCGGGCAGGGGTTCCGCTCCACCAGGCCCTTCGCGGACAGGCGGTCGACCCGGTTGGTGATCGCGCCGGAGGTGACCATGGCCGCCTGCAGGAGCGCTCGGGCGTTGAGCTCATAGGGCTCGCCCGCGCGGCGGAGGGTCGCGAGAACGTCGAACTCCGAGGAGTCCAGGCCGCATTCGGCGAAGTACTCGCGCAGGGCGCTGTCCACACGGATGTTCAGGCGCCTCAGCCGGCCGATCAGTGAGATGGCCTCGGGGTTCAGGTCGGGGCGGACCCGGGCCCACTGGTCGACGATGTCGTCGACGGTGTCATGCTCCTTCATGGAACTATCTTAACATTCAGATACTTGACGTTCACTCACCTCGGGGCGTAGAACTTATCTCAACGTTCACATAGTCAACGTTGAGGGGGATGCCATGGCTGGGACGTTCACGGGACGCACGGGGGCGGCCGTCACGACGGCGCTGGCCCCGGCGGCATGGGGCACGACGTACCTGGTGACCACGCAGCTGCTGCCCGAGGGCCGACCGCTGCTGCTCGCCGTGATGCGCGCGCTCCCGGCGGGTCTGCTGCTCCTGCTGCTGGGAAGAAAACTGCCGAGGGGCCGCTGGTGGGGACGCGCGGCGGTGCTCGGGATGCTCAACATCGGGCTCTTCTTCCCGCTGACCTTCGTCGGCGCCTACCGCCAGCCGGTCCGGCCTCGGCCGACGGCCGGTCGACGGCCGGAGCCCGCACCGCAGCCTGCGGCAGTCCGCCGCTGACGCATCGTCACACCGAAGTTGACACATCGTCACACCGAAACGGAAACAGGAGCAGACCATGCACTACGTGATCTTCGTCCGGACCGACCACACCCCCGACGCCGATCTGGGGCACTATCTCGCCAACGTCGGCGCGACTCTGGAGCCGTTCCACGGCAGGCTGCTCGCCTTCGACGCCCCAGCCCGGCTGGAGGGCGAGACGGCTCACTCCAGGATCGCCATCCTGGAGTTCCCCGCCGAGGAGGACGCCCGCGGCTGGTACCACTCGCCCGCCTACCAGGAACTGGTCGCCTGGCGGACCGGCGTCCTGGGTCGACCGGTGGACGTCGGCCTCCTCAAGGGCCTGGCCGGATGAGGCGGGGCTGCCGAGCCCCCGGGCGACGTCCGAGGCCGCATTGAGCATTCACGGGTGTTCGCCCGTCCGGCCTTCCTCGTTGCCTGCCGCCCCCGCTGGGGCAGGACTTGGGCCTCGACCGAACCGCCGACCTGGTTGGCGGTCATCCAGGCTCCACCATGGTAGTTGCTCGGCTGCGCCGGGCCGTTGACCCGGGTGCCGGCGCCGCCGTCGGCACCCGGGGCGCCGGCCGGCGCGAAGCCGCTCGCCCTGACTCGCCGGCGGACGCTCTTGGACGTCCAGTCCGCAGTGGTGGCATGAGGAGTCAAGTCGGGTACGGGAAAAGGATGTTGCCTGTCCGGCCGGGGCGGGGGGAGACTGCTTGCGAGTAGAGAGAGGGTGCGCCCGTGGCAGCAGCCGATCCGGAGCACGTCGCCTGGTTGACCGAGAGGCAGCTGGCCCGAGCCTGGCCGACCATCCGGGCGACCTGCCTGCACGCCACCGCGAATGCCAACGGAGTCCGCAACAACCTCCTTGTATCGCAATCCACTTGGGGCGAGAGCAAGTGGCACACGTACCACCCTGCGGACGTCGCCCGGGTGGCCGGGACGATCGCCGACGGCACCGCGGAGCTCCAGCCGCACTGGCGGAACGACACCCCCGAGGCCAAGCTGCTCGATCGGCGCCTCCGCAGGAAGAACCTGCCCGGTGCCATCGGGTGCGCCCTGCTCGTCGCCGTCCCGTTGGCGATCACCGTCATTCTCCTGGTCATCTCCTGGAACGGCTCCTGATCGTCCTCGCCCACCTGCCGGCACCGACCCGCACGGAGCCCGCCCGGTCGAGATCCGGTCCGCCGCCCTTCGCGAACAGCTCCGAGCGCGCCCGGGCGAGAGCAGCAGACAGCCCTCGCCGTCGGCCTTGGTGCCCGGGTGCTCCGCCTCCGTCAGCTCACGCCTCGCCCGGACCGGTACGCCCGCCACCGGCATTCACCTGGAGCACGTCCGCCCGTCCGAGCAGTGGGGTGGCCTCCGGAAGCACGCGGGCCCGGAGGCCACCCCACCAGGTGCTCAGGCCTCCACGCCGTAGTACTGCGCCAGGAAGCCGGTCACGTCCGCCGCGTGCGGCAGCAGCTCCGGCAGCTGGGCGGCGAGGGCCGAGCGGGTGGCCTCGGCCAGTTCGGGCAGGCCGGTGGGGGCGCCCTTCACGTACGGGTCGAGGCGGCGGACGAGTTCGTAGTTGCTCTCCACGTCCAGTTGCCGCATGGCCTTCTCCAGCGGCGCCGCCCCGGCCGGCGGGACCTCGGGCAGCACCCGGCTGACGAAGGTGACCCGGTGCAGTACCCGCCAGCACGGCGGCTTGCGGTCCGACTGACGGGCGTGGCGCAGCGCCGCCGCGTCGGGGTCGCTCCCGTTCTCCAGCCAGCGCGGGTCGACCACCTTGTGGAAGAAGGCGTCGAAGTGCTCGCTGTCCTCGCCGAGGTAGAAGCTGAGGAACCGGTAGGCGTCCACCTTGCCGGGCACCTTGACCGGCTGTCCGTCCTGGTCGAAGACGGGCTTGCGGTCCTGGTCGTAGCGCTGCAGGTTGCTGCCGGGGGCGACCTGCACCGCCAGCCCGAACGAGCGGGTGGCCTCCTTGCCCCGGGCCCGGGTGGCGGTCATCCCGCCGCCGACCGAGGCGTCCAGCTGGGCGCCGATGCCGATCCCGGCGATCTGGAACGAGGTGCCGATCGAGGTGCCCACCGAGCCGGACAGCGAGTACGAGCCCGAGGTGGTCTCGCTGACCACGTCGGTGGTCTCGGTGGTCTCGGCGAAGAAGCCGCCGGCGGCCGTCCAGACGTAGGTGTTCACCAGGTCCCGGCGGGAGAAGCCCTGGCCGGTGGCGCTGTCGGCGGTCTCCCGTCCCCGTGCCGGCGAGGCGTCCGCGCCGATCGCACCGCCGAGCACCCGCCCGGCCCGCTGCGCGGTCGGGGCCGGGGCGTGGGTCTCGGTGGAGACGGTGTCGTAGTAGCTGTGCAGACGCTGCTGGTCGCGCTGGATGCGGCGCTTGAGCGCGTACGCCTCACGGGGCTTGAAGTAGCTGTACTCGCCCCGGTCGCGGGTGCCCTGGTAGTCGGGGTCGGCGACCTTGCCCCGCTCGTCGAAGCCGACGGTGCCGTCCAGGGTGCCCTGCTTGGTGTAGCGCGGGTTGATCGGGAACGGGATGACGTTCCAGTCCTTGGGGATGTCCGGGTTGGGCTGGATCCGGTACGCCACCAGCGCTCCGCTGTGCGCCAGGCGCAGCGCGAAGACGTCGGCGGTCTGTGACTGCACCACGGCGAAGCCGGTGTTGGCCGGCACGTAGCGCCGTCCGGTCGTGGGGTTGAGCAGCCGGCCCGGGTCCTCCCAGTGGCCGGTGAGCGAGACCTTGGTGGTGCGGGCGGTGTTCTCGCCCTGGGAGACCGAGGTCTCCTCGGCCCAGCTGTTGGAGAACTCCAGGCTTCCGCGCACCCCGGCGGAGACCCCGCCCTTGGCGATCGCCTTGGCGATGCCGAAGCCCAGCGGGGCGGTGATCATCCAGACGTCGACGTCCACCTCGTTGGAGAGCGCGAAGCCGAAGGCGGCGTCCACGCTGCGCTCCTTGGCGGAGGACAGCGAGCGCACCACCTGCTCGGCCTCGGTGAGCTGCACCGAGGAGGCGCCCTCGAAGGTGGCGCTGCCCGGGTCGGTGAGCCCGGCGGTGAGGTTCTCCGAGGGCACCGGCGGGGCGCCCTCCACGTAGCCGACGAGCTGTGGGTCGAACTGGATCTGGCTGACCCACTCGCTCACCAGCTCGCCGACCTTGTAGCCGGTGACCAGGTGCCAACGCCCTTCCCGCAGGTAGCTGTAGGCACGCTTGAGCACACCGAACGCCTCGCCCCGGGCGCCGTACTGCATGTCGGCGTACTCGGCCACCGCCGGGGCGGCGGAGACGCTCTCGTGGAACGGGGTGCGCATCCCGGCCAGCGCCGAGCGGACCTGCGCGGTGTCGGTGGAGACCGGCGCACTGGAGAGCACCGTGCGCGGGCGGGTCGCCTCGGCGCCCAGGCGCAGGTGGTTGCCGCGCAGTCCGTCGTCGCGGACCTGGGCGACGTCAGGCTCGGTGGAGTCCCGGTCGAACGGCCAGTAGGCGACCAGGTCCTCCTTCTCGCCCTTGAGCCGGGTGAACAGGTTGTCCAGCAGCTGCTCGTGGGTGCGGGCGGTGCGCCAGATCCGCACCTCCTCCAGGACGCCGTTGAACGACTCCACCGCCTTGCCGCCCCTGACCACCGCGCCCAGGGTGAGCTGGGCGTCGCCCGGGTCGGCGAAGGCGGCGGTGTCGGGCGTGCCGGGGGTGCCGGCCGGGTCGCAGGCCACCGAGACGCCGTTGCGGTAGAGCCGGAAGACGCTGCCGTGCGGATCGGGGTTGCGCACCCAGCGGGCGCCGCGCAGCCGGGCGGGGTGCGAGCCGGTGGCGTCGGCCGCCGTACTGCCCGCGTTCTCCTCGAAGCGCCAGTGCGCGACCAGGCCCCGGTCGCGGGCGGTCACGGCGGTGCCGAGGCGGGCCGCATCGCGGGCGGCGCCCCAGATCCGCACCTCGGCGAGCACGCCGGTCAGCGGCTGCACCGTCGAGCCGTCACGGGCCCGACCGAGCTCCAGCGGCGCGTCGTTGCCGCGCGGGCCGGGGCCCTCGTAACGGGCCGCGCCGATCTCCCGGCCGTCCAGGTGGAAGCGGATGTCCTGCCACTCGCGGACCTCGACCGACTCGACCAGCTCCACGCTCCGGGTGACCGGCTTGCCGTCCGCCCCGACCGCGCTGATCTGGCGGGTGCCCTTCTGCTCCTGCATCGAGCGCCCGCCCTTGCGGACCACCGCGATCCGGTGGAACGTCCCGGCCTCGACGCCCTCGGTGGAGGTGAAGCGCACGGCTTGGCCGGCCGGCTCCTCGAAGGCGAACTCCAGCCTGCCGTCCGGCAGCACCGCCAGCCGGTACGGCACGCTGCCGCCCGCGCCGTCGGCGGTGCGGCCCTTGGAGAGCAGGCCCTGGGTCTCGCCGAGCCGCTCCAGTCGGGCGAACACCTCCAGTGTCAGGTCGTCGGCGATGTCCAGCGTGTCGTCGTCCGCGACCTCCAGGTACGCCTCGCCGTCCAACCGGACCGCCCAGGACTGCCGGTAGGCGGCGGCGAGGTGGCTCCACTCGCGCAACGGGAAGCTCTCCCGGCTGACCACCCGCCGGTCGCCGACGGCGGCGACCGCCCGGTAGCCGCCCTCGTCGATCGGCGAACGCGCCGGGACGGGGCCGGGTTTGCCGCGCAGCTCGGCGTGCCGGTTGTTGCCGGAGCGGTCCGCCAGCACCGGCTGCGCGCCCTGCGCCGGGGCGGAGTACGCCCAGTAGCCGAGTAGCCCGGCCTCGGCGCCGGTCAGCCGCTGCTTCATGGCGGCGCGCACGTCGTCCCCTCCGCGCGCCGTCGACCAGAGCCGGACCTCGTCGAGGTGGACGGAGGCGAACTCGCCCGGCCAGCAGAGCACCGTGCCGAGCGAGAGCCGGCCCTGGCCCCGGTACGGGGCGTCGGCGGTGCGGCGGGCGATCTCCTGGCCGTCCAGGTAGATCACCTGCTGGCGGGCCTGGCGCTGGAAGACGCAGACCCAGTGGTGCCACTCGGTGTCGACGAACTGCCGGTCCGTCGTCAGATCGTCGCCGCAGAAGGCGAAGGTGAAGGAGGAGTCGGAGCGGAAGCCGATGTGCAGGGACTCGTTGTTCCGTTGCTGCTCGGTGCTGTGGCCGAGCAGGTAGTGGGCCTTCGGGTTGATGGTGGTGCGGCGGGCCCAGAACTCCACCGTGAAGTCGCCGTCCCCGAAGCCGAACGCGCCGGGCACCACGGCGGCGGCGCTCAACCCGTCGTAGGCCAGCGCGGTGACGGCGGGAGCACCGACCAGACCGAGCCCGCACGGGGTGTCGCCGGTGTTGGCGTGCAGCAGCCGTACCGGGCCCTCGACCCGCTCCGGGTTGATCCACGTCTCCAGCGTGAGGTCGCCCGGCGTCGCTGCCCGGGACACCTGCTCGGCGGGCAGCGCCAGGAAGCGTCCCTGGCCGTCGAAGGCGTACGCGCGGCCCGGCATGTCCGCGCGCCAGCGGCCGCCGTGCCCGCGCACCAGGCGGTCCGCGCCGCCGAGTGGGATCTCGGCCAGACCGCCGGAGTCGACGGTGACCAGCCGGGAGCCGGCCGAGAGCGCGACGCCGGGCTGCGAGGCCGTGGACCAGCGGTGGTCGTAGCGCACCCGCTGCACGCTCATGCCCGGCTTGAGCAGGGTCACATCCCCGCCCGCGCCGAGGCGAAGCGACTTGGCGCCGATGGGATGGCTGCCCTCGAAGCGGAAGCCGTGGCCGCCGACGGTCACGAAACCCGGGCCGGTCAGCGGGGCGAGGGTGCCCTCGGTGAACTGCACCACGTCGCCGTCGATCCGCAGCACGGTGCCGATCGTCACGGGCTGCTCGTCGGCGCCGTTGACCACGGCGGCGAAGTCCTCGGCCCGGCGGGGCAGATGGGACCACTGCTCGGTCCGTCCGTCGCGGCGGACGGTCAGCCGCACCTGCGCCGGGTGCTCCCCGGCCTCGACGGTGATCTCCGCCCGGTCCAGGTCGGTGGCCGCGTCGCGGGCGGTGAAGGTCACCGCCCTGCCGCCGGCGGCCAGCTGCCGGGAGGAGCGCAGCACCTGGGTGTCGTAGTAGCCGGCGAAGAACTGCCCGTTGGTGCCCCGGAAGTAGAGCACCAGGCTGCCGGTGGCGCTGTCCAGCAGGAACGGCCGGTCGGTGCCCCGGGCGAAGGCGAGCAGCGCACCCGAGCTGCTGAGCCCGGTGCGGTCCACCGCGAGCTGCGGCATCGGCAGGGCGATGTCGTCGGCGCCGCGCACCCCGCCGGTGAGCCGGCCCAGCTCCTCGCGCTTGGCGGCGAGTTGGGCCTGCTGGGCCACCAGGTCGCGGCGCAGCTCGCCGAGCCGCTCCTGCTTGATGCCGAGCACCTGCAGCCGGCTGTCGAGTTCGGAGATCTGCCGGTTCAGCCGGTCACTGGCGGGGCTGGTCCTGAGCGAGGCGTCGACTCGTTCCAGGACCAGCACGCCCTCGCCGGAGGCGTTCGCCGCCGTGTAGTCGTACTGCACGATGCGGTCGCCCTGGCTGTCCCGGGCCGCGACCAGATTGCCGGTGCGGCGGACCACCAGGCCGTAGCCGTTCCAGCTGTCGAGCGCGAAGTGCGTGGCGTCGTTGTTCGCCTCCCGCGAGTACTGGATCAGCGGGACGTCGTTACCTGTCCGGCCGCCGTCGAGGTTCATGTCGAGCCCGGAGTTGACGTTCCGCACGAAGTAGCAGGTGATGCCGTTGAGGTTGGTGCCGGTGGGCTCGAAGGTCCACAGCGTGGACGCGGCCTGCCGGTTGGCGGTGCGCACCAGCGGGGCCAGGTTGTCCTTGCGGTCTCCCGCCACCGCGAGGTACTGGTCCTTGCCGTCCTTGGGCAGTTTGAACCGCAGCCGGTAGCGCCAGTACGTCGGCTCGTTCTCCAGCGCGGTGCGGGCCTCGGCGCGCCGGCGCTCCACGTCCGGGATCTCGGCGGTCTCCAGCTGGAGCCGGGTGATCTCCGCCTCGGTTCCGGCTATGTCCTGGGTCAGTGTGGCCACCTGGGCCTCCAGCTGCGACGCCGCGTCCACGGTGCCGCTGGACTCCGGGGCGGCGAGCACCGGCAGGGCCAGCTCGTCCGGGATCTCGGCGAGTCGGCCGTCCCGTCCGACACCCAGGTCGAGGGTGGTGACGTAGGCCTCGTCGGAGGCCTTGCCGGTCACCGGGTCGGGGCCGCCGGTGGCGCAGGCGAGCAGCACCCGGGCCTGGCGCTTGACGGGCTTGGCCGCGCCGTCGTACCCGGCGGGTGCGGCCTCCTGCTGGTGGTGCAGCACGGCGGAGAGGCCGGAGACCACCTTGCGCCCGGTGAAGGCGAAGCTGTCGCGGCGCACCCCGGGGTTCTCGCCGACCGGGGCGTCGGAGGTGATCCAGGCAGGGCCGCCGCGCAGGGCGGCGTGCCGGGCGTTGTCGGTCTGGTCGTACAGCCTGTCGCCGGAGCCCTCGTCGAAGCGGTAGTAGAGGGCCAGTCCCGGCTCGTTGCCGATCAGACGGCGCAGGCGGTCGGCGGCGATCTCCTCGCCGCTGCGGGGGCGGTTCCAGATCCGGACCTCGTCCAGTTCGGCGCGGCCGTACGAGCCGAGGGCGCGGCCCAGGGTCAGCGGGCCGAGACCGGCGTAGGGCATGTCGGTGGTGCGGCGGGCGAGTTCGACGCCGTCGCGGTAGACGATCTGCTCACGGGTGTCCCGTACGAAGACGCAGGCCCAGTGGTGCCAGTCGGTGTCGGTGGTGCGCTGCTGGACGTTCAGGTCCTCGGCGTAGAAGGCGAAGGCGAAGGTGTCGTCCGCGCGGAACCCGATGTGCAGGCTGCGCAGCCTGACCCCGGCGGCGGCGCCGTGTCCGAGCAGGAAGTCCTCCCGGCCGCCGGTCGCGGTGCGCCGGGCCCAGAACTCCACCGTGAAGTCGGAGTCCGCGAGGGAGAGCGCGCTGCTCGGCAGCTCGGCCAGGTCGTCGACGCCGTCGAAGCGCAGTGCCGTCTCGGCGTGGCCGCTCTCGCTCAGCACCGGCACCAGCGGCCGGCCGGTGAACGGGCAGCTGCCGGGGGCGAATTCGTAGACGGCGTCGCGGTAGCGCTCCTCGGGGCTGGTCCAGGCCTGTGAGCCCTGGGTGTTGAACAGGCCGTCGCGGCTGCGTTCGACGCTGAAGCCGTCGATCCGGCCGGTGGCGTCGTTGTGCGCGAAGAACTGCCAGCGCTCCCGGCCGTGCACGGCGGTGGGCACCAGCAGGGCGGTGAACCTGCCGCCGGAGAGGTTGCGGACGAAGGACAGCTCCTGGGTGGGCTCGTGGAACGCCCGGCCCTCCATGTCCCGGGTGCCGAGGCTGTCCTTCCCGGAGTCCGGGCGGCCCTTGTGGCGGCTGCGCCGGTAGCGGACCTCCAGCACCGGCTTCAACTCGCCGCCGGCCAGCACGAAGCGGTCGCAGAGCAGGGTGGCGTCGACCAGTGCGACCTTGCCCGCGCCGCCTCGGCTGAGGTAGTCGGTGCGCGCCGGGTCGGCGGAGGAGCCGGTGCCGTCGGAGAGCCGGAAGACCGCGTCCGGGTCGTCGGCCCGGACGGACTGGCGCAGCACGTACAGGTGGGTGCCGTCGGAGACGACGTGGAAGGGGGCGGCGGCGCCGAGCCGGGCCGTGCTCGACAGGAACGGGTCCAGCTCGTCCTCGTCGAGCCGCTCCTCCGCACCGGCCTCGACCCGCCCGCCGCGCTTGACCGCGGGCATCCGTACCGCGCCGGCCACGGCGTAGCCGACCCGGGCCAGCTCGGCCGGGAAGCGCAGCGGCAGCGGATTCTCCGACCAGTACGCCGCGTCCGCCTCACCACGCGCCTCGTCGTGCTGCGACAGGTCCAGGACCGTGTAGACGATGCGCCGCTGCTCGTCCATCGCGAACGCGACCGTGCTGCCCTGGTGCCGCACGGTCGTGGTGTGCACGTAGGCACGGTCGCTGTAGACCTTCGCCAGGTGCTGGATTTCCGTCAAGCCTGCCACCTCGTACGTCAGTGGCCGCCGGGAACCGACGTCCACGATCAATACCGAACGTGGCAAAACTTTCACCCAGTGTCACAGGCGGACAAGATGCTTTTCCGTCAGCCGGGAGATCGAAATCGGCCCGGGACCGTGATGCGGACCCCGACCTCACGGCTCCGTGCGAAGCGGCGCACACGGACAGCGACGGAGGTCGGGGAGAACGAGCACCGGCTCGACGGGCAGTTCCAGCGTCGGCCCTGCGGGCCGCCACCACCCGGCGTTGCCTCCACCCTGACCTGCGATCTTGCGGGTGACGTAGGTGTGGCCGCTCCCTTCGGCGGAGCGGAGCTCGATGATCGGGCGCAGTTCGTTGCGGGCCCTCGTCGAGACGGAGCCGCCACGTCTGCCCACTGCCGGCTCACCGGCCGAAGGCCCGGGTTCGGCAGCGCCATCTCCCACTCGCATCCGCCGAACCAGCCGGGGCTTCGTCCATCGGCCGGAGCGGAAGGCTTCGACCAGGGGTTGCCGGGGCCGGCGGTCAGTCGCGGGCGCGGAGGCTGGCTTCTTCGAGGTCGAGTTCGTGCTGGATCCGGCGCCGGGTGGCGTAGCTGATCTTGTTAGCTTCGTAGAGGCGCTGAAGCTCGGCCGCCTCGATGGCGATGAGTGTTTGGCGGATCTCACGGTAGGCATCGGCAGGACGGGCGTCCGGGTCGTTGTGGTGGGCGTCCTCGGCCTGGTGGACACGCGCCTCCAGATGGCGACGGGCCTGCTTCAGGGCGGCCTCGGATGCGGCACCCAGATCGGCGAGCTGATCCAGGTCGCCGAGCTGTTTGAGCTCTTCGAGAGCGGCGTGGGCAATGTGTCGGCGGGTCCGGGCCTCCTCGCGGGCGGTGTGCGCCGGTTCCAGAGCGATGCCGGAGCGGCGGACGACGGGAACGAGGGTGAAACCCTGGAAGACGACGGTGAGCGCGATGGTCCCGGTGGTGAGCGTGAGGATGAGCGCCCGGTGCGGCAGCGGCGCCCCCGTGTGGGTGACCAGGGGGATGGAGAGCGCGGCGGCCAGCGGCATGACGCCCCGGGTGCCTGCCCAGGACAGGACGGCCGGAACGCGCCAGGAGAGGCGGCTGCCGCCCTCCTTGTGCCGGTACTGGATCAGGGCGGACAGCGGGAAGACCCACAGCAGGCGGATGGCCAGCACGGTGAAGGCGATCACCGGCACCCACAGCGGCCAGCCGTGCTCGTCGTGCGCGAGGTGTCGGATGGTGGAGGGGAGTTCGAGGCCGATGAGGGCGAAGACGACGCTCTCCAGCAGGAAGGTCACGGTGTCGTAGACGGCGCGGATCTGGAGGCGGATGGGGGCGTTGCTGAGCTTGTGGCCGGTGCTGCCGAGGACGACCCCGGACACGATGACGGCGGTCACGCCGGAGGTGTGCGACTGCTCCGCGATGACGTACGAGGCGTACGGAGTGACCAGTGCGATGACGGTCTCCAGCACGGGGTCCTCGGTCCGTCTGCGGATGAGGTTCACCACTGCGGCGACCGCCGCGCCGATGAGGGCCCCTCCGCCGGCGAGGACCAGGAACTGCTCGACGGTCCCGGGCACGGTGACGGCGCTGCCGGAGACCGCGGTGGCCACGGCGACCTTGTACAGGACCAGGGACGTGGCGTCGTTGAACAGGCTCTCCGCCTGCACCATGGCCTGCACGCGCGGTGGGAGGGACAGACGCCGGCCGAGTGCGGTGACGGCCACGGGATCGGTGCTGGCCAGGACGGAACCGAGGATGAAGGCGGCCGCGGTGGTGAGCGGCGTGATCGCCCGGGCGACGTACCCGACGGCGACGGCCGAGGCGAGGACCAGGCCGAAGACCAGGCCGGTCACGGGCCGCCACACACTGCGCAGGTCGCGGACGGACATCTCCCCGGCCGAGGCGAACAGCAGCGGCGGCAGCACCAGCACGTTGATCACGTGCGGCGGCAGACGGACCTCGGGAACCCAGGGCACCAGCCCGACGACCAGACCGGCGATGACGAGGAGCGAGGGGGCGGGCAGGCTCCAGCGCCGGGCACCGGTCGCCACGGCTGTGGCCAGGACCACGAGCAGCAGGATGACGATCAGGCCGGTCATGGGGCGTCCCGGTGGGCTACGGCTTGTTACCCCCCTCTGACCAGGTGCTTTTATCAACCTAACCGACCCTTGGCGATGACGCAGCCGACACGGAGCCGTGAGCTCGGTTCGGCACCGACGACGGGCGCCCCGAACGCGCGGTTCGGGCGGAAGAGCGACTGCCGGACACGGGCAGCCCGTCGGCGGATCCGGCCCGGCCCGACCCGACCCGTATGTCGTTCCGTCTCCGCCGCGACGCGATCCCTCTCCCACGCCCGCCGGCGTCCTCACCCACCCTCGGTCTCGTCCTGCGGCTCCGCCCCGAACACGCGGTGCGCCTCCAGGTAGGGCAGCCGGGCCTGTTCGCGCCACCGTGCCCCCTGCTCGTACGCCGCCGGGCGCACCGCCGCAACCTCCGCCGGGTCCTCGACCCAGCCGTACGGGAACGGGCTCGCCGGACCCGCCGTGCCCGCCAGGTAACGGGCCATCGCGGCATCATCCGCCACGGTCCGGGTCTGCACCTCGCCCCGGTCGAGCACGAAGCCGATCTCCCAGCTGCCGTTGGCCGCGCGCCCCAGCCCGACTCCCAGGTGACGGACTCCGCCGTGACCTCGCCACCGGGCCGGGGCACCAGACCCGCGGCACGCAGCGCCGGCACGACCTCGACGGGAGCGGACCAGGCGATGGGCAGTCCGGCCCCGACGGCTACTGCGAGCACCGTTCGGCACGGGTACGGTGTCCGGCACACCGTGCAGCGTGGCGGCGTGTGCGTGCTTCCGTCGGCCCTCGGCACGACGGGCGGGTGCAGCTCCACCACCCCCGCGAGCAGGAACTGGAGTCTGCCGACCGGCTCGCCGGCCTCCTTCAGGTCCCGCAGGAGGAGCAGCAGCAGCCGGTGGAAGAGCTGCCCCTCCTCGTACGTGCCGAGCGGCGGCACCGGCACCTGGACGGCGTCGACACGATCCTGCTCCTCAGCTCCCATGCGGGCGAGCCTAGCCGTCCGTGCCCTGGTCGGCGGTCGGCAGGCGCGGTTGTCGGTCGGCGGGGCGCGGCCGCCGCAGGACGCGTCGCTCCGCCCACCGCGCCGCCTACTGGAACCCGGCCAACGGACACCGGACCCGCTCCGGACCCCGGATGGCCAACGTCTTCGAGGACAGCGTCGCCCCCGTGCACCAGGCCGGACAGACCGTGCTGTGGGAGGGGGACCACCACGACATCGACGCCCGGCTCCGTATCGAGCCCGCCCCCGGCCATACGCCCGGCTCCTGCGTCGTGTGGCTGCGGTCGGGCACGGAACGGGCGGTGTTCGCCGGGGACTTGCTGCACAGCCCGCTGCAGGTCGTGGAGCCGGACGACTGCCCCAGCTTCGACGAGGACGAACCCCGCGCACGGGACAGTCGGCGCCGGGTTCTGGGGGAGGCCGCGGACCGGGGCGCCCTGCTCCTCCCCGCGCACTTCCCCGGGCCCGGCGCAGCCGAAGTGCGGCGCGTCGGCGACCGGTTCGCGGTCAAGGAGTGGGCGGCATGGCGGTGAGGGCGTTCCGCGGCATCCTCGTGGTGCCCGGCTCCGTGGGCCCGATCACGCCTGATCTCCTGGACCGATCGACCGCACACCTTGCCCAAGCGAGCGCGGTGGACGAAGGCCGCCCGCCGTCGGCGGAGCGCCCGGGTCTCCCGGGCCGGGGCGTCCTGCGGACACGCCACGGAGGGAGGGCGGGGACCGGGCCGGCGCCGTCCGGCATCGTCGGAATCCAGGGGTGGGGAGTCGGCAGAGCAGGTCCGGCCCGCTCGCACGCCGGCTGCCCGGCCGTCGGCCACGGCGCCATCCACCGGATCACCGACCCCGAGGTCGCCCCGCCGGCCGGCCCATGACCCGGACCGGCGGTCTGGGCAAGCCGGCACCATGCGCACTCGCTGCTCGCGGTACTGCTGCGTGTCAGTGGCGCCAAGCTCGGTGCCTTCGCCGCCGCCCCGATCTCTCCGGCGAAGGAGCCGGTGTCGTGCAGCTCGGCCCGCCGGCCGGGTTCGAGGTCACCGGCCGAGGTGAACGGCGCCGGCTCGGTCCCGGCGTCCGGGTGGGGGCGCGCAGGTCCTCGGCGGCCCGGGCGACCCGGGCCGGCGACGTCGGAGAGGTGCGGGCGCCGATGCGGACGGTCCGGGTGGTGTCCGACGTGACGGTTCCTCCCGAGGTTCCGACATACCGTCGGAAACCAGGCGTGTTCGATGCGGGTAGCATGCGGTCAACACCTCGTCGGAGTCCGGGAGTTGGCGTATGAGCACACTGGTGGTGGGGTCGCGGGCCAGCCACCTGGCAAGGGCCCAGGTCAAGGAGTTCCTGGCGCCGCTGCGGCAGCGCTTTCCCGACGTGACGTTCCGCCACCAGGTGATCCTGGAAGGCGGCGACCAGGACCGGAAGACGGCCCTGTCACAGGTGTCGGCCCGCGCCGGGGGCTCGGCGTTCTCGACCAATCAGGAGGCCGCGCTGGTCGCGGGCGAGGTCGACGTGATCGTGCACAGCCTCAAGGACCTGCCGACCGCCAACCCGCGCGGCCTGATCCTGCTGCCGCCGCCGGGCCGGGAGGACGTGCGGGACGCGCTGTGCGGGAGCACGCTGGCCGGCCTGCCGCAGGGCGGGAGGATCGGTACCGGGGCGGCCCGCCGGATCGCCCAACTCCGCCGTGCCCGCCCGGACCTGGTGCCGGTGCCGATCCGCGGCAACGTCCCGCCGAGGCTGAACAAGCTCAAGACGATGAACCTGGACGCCGTGGTGCTGGCGGCGGCCGGCCTCAAGCGTCTCGGCCTGGACGATGCGATCAGCGAGATCCTGCCCGTCGAGCAGTTCCCGCCGTCGCCGGGCCAGGGCGCGTTGGGCATCCAGATCCGGGAGGACAACGAGCTGGCCCGCGAGATCCTGGCCGGCACCGGCGACCTGGTGGTGGATGCGGAGGTGCGGGCCGAGCGGGCGATGCTCGCCGATCTGCACGGCGGGTGCTCGGTGCCGATCGGCGCCTACGGCAAGGCCGACGGAGACATGCTGACGCTGCACGCGCAGGTCACCTCCGTGGACGGCACGAAGCAGGTTCAGGCCTGTCTCTCCGGCCCGCTGAACGAGCCGGAGAAGCTGGGCATGCAGGTGGCGGGCCTCCTGCTGGACCAGGGTGCGGAGGGCATCCTGGCCCAGATCCGGCCCGGCGTCTAGGCGCGGAGAAGGCGGGCCGGGGCCAGCCGCGCGGGTGGTGATCCTCTCGGCCCCGGCCCGAGCCTCCACCAGGCCGTCCGCGAGGTGCGGAGCAGCCTCGCCCCGTGAGCCGACTCCTGCCCCCGCCACCGCGACATACCCGCGCGACAGCACACCTGACCAAGCCCTACCGGCCGGGGGGACCTTGCGGGGCGGGCGACCGGAGCTTGGCCATGACCCGGTCCAGGGCGGCCAGGTCCTCGGGGCCGAGCGCGAGCAGGGTGTGCGGCGGGCGGGACAGGATGTGTTCGGCCTGTTCGGCGGCGGCGGTGCCGGCCGCGGTGAGGGTGACGATCTTGGAGCGGCGGTCGTCCGGATGGACGTTGCGCTCCACGAAGCCGCGCCGCTCCAACTCGTCCACGACCAGCGTGGTGTAGGGCTTGTCGGTGGACAGGCTGGCAGTCAGCTCACGCATGGTCAGCGGGCCGGTCAGCAGACGGCGCAGCGCCTTGACGCGGAAGAAGCTCATGCCGAGTGCCTCCTCGACCTCGCTGCGCCGGTTCTCCTGCTTCAGGACGAGGAAGGACATGGCGGCCCAGACACGGGCCGCCGCCTCCGGGGCCGCCGCGGCGGCGGTGGCAGGGGTGCGGCCGGTGAGGCCCGTCGCGGCACCGTCGCCGGTGCCGCCCGCGGCCTCGTGTCCGGTGCCGTTCGTGCTGTCGTTCATGTGCTGTTGCTGTCCACCCTCCTGGTTTAGCCAGGGACGTGGCGCTGCGCCGCGCGTGCGGCGGTCTGCCCGGCCCAGCGGCCGGTGGTGAGGATCCGGTGCGACGTCCGCTGCCGGTAGTGCGCTCCGGCGCCGCTCCGGCGACCCTGCGGGCGCCGACAGCCCGTCGGTTGCGCCGAGTTCCACCAGGCGCACAGGACGCCGGTGCCCAAGGACCGCCGGTGACTCACCTGCTTCGGGGAAGGAGGGGCGGCGTCAACTGGCAGAACCGGCCTGCCTGCGCAGACGCGGGATCCACTGCATGATCCCGGACAGCGGCCGACCACGTTCGCAACCGCAAGAAGCTTGGCCCCCGAGGCAGCCGTCCCACCGAAGTCCGACACATGGACCCGCCCCCCAACGACGCTGACCGTTGCGCGTGAACGCCTCCGGGTTCTCCCGGACCTCAGCCATCTCGCCAGGTGTCACACACCATCAGCGGTACAACTGCCCCATGGACACGCCACCGTTGCGCCGGCATGACCAGGCCCTACTGGGGATTTCCCGGATGTACACGCCCAGCCGTCAATGATTCTGCGTCAATCTCCTTGCGAGGATGGGCTTTCGTGGTTCGCGGTGCAGAGTGGCCCGGTGCGGCCGGGAAGGCGGCGCCGGGCCGGGGGCGGTACGAAGGACCGTTACGAAGGCGATGGTCGGCCGGCCGGGGCCGCTTCGGTCTTCCGGGGCGCTCGAATCGCGGTCCACGCCGCGGTCGGATGGGAGCCCGTCTCGGGTGGAATCGACGTTCAGGAGGCTGCTGTGTCGTGCTCCGCCGGGACGACAACGACGGGAAGGCGGGCGTGGTGGACCACCTCGGTGCTGGTCGACCCAAGGGTGAGGCGTCCCCAGGCACCAGATCCTCGGGAACCGACCACGAGAAGACAGGCGTCCCTGCTCGCTTCCAGGAGGACCTGCGCCGGACGTCCCCGTTCGCAGACAATCTCCACCTCCACGGAGAGCCCACCGAGCTGTTGTCGCAGTTCTGCGATGGAGTCGAGCATGGATTGAGTGACGAGATCGCGCTGCTGCGGAATGCGGTCACCGGTGCCGGTGGTGGCCGTGTGTTCGAAGCCTGATTGCTGGGTGGGTGTGTACTCGTACGCGCAGACGGCTCGCAGGCCGGTGCCGCGTAGTTGAGCCTCCCGGAGTGCGAAGATCACAGCCTGCCGCGCTGGGGCCGAGCCGTCCGTGCCGACCACGATCGGATGGACCGGGCGGGGGACAGCAGGATCGGACATGGGAGACCTCCAGGGATTCGTTGGGCGCGGTGACACACTGTTCTTCGCCGCGAAGGGTCAGGAGGCCGTGCGCGTGCCACTCGGGTGTCGCATGGGCCGATCGCCGCGGGTCGTCGGCGGCAGGCGGCCGACCCGGTGCGTACGGCGACGGGGTCCGACTGGTCGTCGGCGACCTGTGCACTTCTCAGCCTGCTCCTGTCCGTCTGCGGGCACCAGCGCACGCATGAGCACTGGAGGGATGCCGGGGCGGCCCAGGGCGGCGAGCACCCCGGAGACCTTGGAGCGGGCAATGCAAGCTATTGACTCAATATCCGATAGACGTGTCATCATATATATCTGTGTAATCGGCCCTGAGTCTCCAATCCAGGTCGCAACCCGGTGGATCTTCTCGGCCGCAGCACCGGCGATCGGTCGGGCTGCGCCGTCCCGGTGACGACCTGTGGCGTCTGGCGGAGAATGGCGTACGGCCGTGGATACTGATCTGGGTGCAGGGTGTCTTCGCTCGGTGGCCGCCGAAAATCATCCTCGATTCCTCAGCTTCCATGCCGCTTGCACGGCGGCCGGCGATGCGGTCGGCCGTGGTGCGCCAGCTCCGGTTGAGTGTCATGGGCTCGGCGCCACCGAGTGGCTCGGCCATGCCGAATGCCTGGGAGTACGGGTTTTGTCATGCAGAGGTTGCGTAATTCACTCAGATGGATCGTATGCATACAAGATCGTTCGGGTAAATTGGATCGAACCCCGACGGGGGCTTTGTTGATTTCGGCCTTCGCGTCCTGCGGTCGCCATAGGGAAGGCGATTCGTCGCGACCGGATCGGGATCATCGAAATTGCCATATTTCCCCACAGGAATAGGCTTCTAAATGAATCTGAACATCTCTGCCGCGCCGCACTGGCGCACAATTTCCTCCTGGATCGCGGGGATCGTGCTGATTGCCGCCTTCGCAGTGGCCCTGACGCCTGTCCGGGCTCAAGCCACCGCATCCGCCGTTTCCCTCGGCACGGCGGACAGCTTTGCGGTCCTGGGCGGCCAGTCGGTCACCAACACCGGTCCCTCCGTCGTCACGGGAGACCTCGGTGTGAGTCCGGGAACGGCCGTAAGCGGGTTTCCGCCCGGCCTGGTGAACGGGACCATCCACCAGGCGGATGCCGTTGCCGCCCAGGCCCAGAGTGACCTGACCGTGGCCTACAATGACGCCGCCAGCCAGGCTCCGGACGCCAGCATTTCCGGAGACCTCGGCGGTCAGACGCTGGTTCCGGGCGTTTACAACGCCTCCTCCTCGATCGCGTTGACGGGCACGCTCACACTGGACGCCGGGGGCAACCCCAACGCCGTCTGGGTCTTCCAGGTCGGATCGACTCTGACGACGGCCTCTGCCAGCCGGGTGCTCCTCATCAACGGTGCCGCGCCGTGCAACGTCTTCTGGCAGATCGGAAGCTCCGCCACTCTCGGTACCAACTCCACCTTCGTGGGCAACATCCTGGCCCTGACGTCGATCACCGTGACCACCGGGGCGAGCATCGACGGCCGGGCGCTGGCGCGCAACGGCTCCGTGACGCTGGACACCAACAGGATCACCCGCCAGACGTGCGCCGCCGGTACCACCACTGCTGGTACGACGGCTGGTACGACCACTGCTGGCACCACGGTCGGCACGACCGCCGGTACGACCACTGCTGGTACGACGGCTGGTACGACCACTGCTGGCACCACGGTCGGCACGACCGCCGGTACGACCACTGCTGGTACGACGGCCGGTACGACGGCCGGTACGACCACTGCTGGCACCACGGTCGGCACGACCGCCGGTACGACCACTGCTGGTACGACCGCTGGTACCACGGCCGGCACTACTGCTGGCACCACCGCCGGTACCACGGGCGGCACTTCGGGCGGCGGTGGTCACGAGTGCAAGCCCTGCGATCACTGTGACGACTGTCATGATCACGGCGGCCACTGGGGTGACCAGTGCGGTGACTGCGACCACGGTGGGCACGGCGACCACTGGGGTGACAAGTGCTGCTGCGAGCCCGGAGGTTGGTAGTCGACTCACAGGTCGGCAGGTGCCGCGGGCCGCGAGGTGTGAGTACCAGCGAACCTCTCGCGTGACCACGGCCTCTCGTGAGAGGGCCGCTCCGGAGCGAGCTGCCGCCCGAGGTGGTGGCCTGCGTGGTGCGGCCGAGACCGGCGGCGCGTGGCGGATCGTCAGGATCCCGCCACGCGCCGCTCAGGCGCCCGACCCGGGGGGAACGGCGAGGTTCCGGAGCGTCGGCCGCCGGGCCTCGGATGTGTGTAACAAGCTCAGCGGAAGCAGATGCGAGGAGCAGTAAGGATGGGACGAACCGGACGCGGCCATCGCGCGGGTGGCAGCGAGTCGGCGGACGTGGCGGAACCGGGCCGCTTGCCGGTCGGTGGCAGGGGCGCTACGGGAGCTGCGACGGCCGAGCCGCCGTCGGGTGGCGAACCCGGGCCCGAGGTGCGGCATTCCGGACGGTTGCGGGTGCTGCGAGCGGTGACGGGGGGCGTGGTAGCTCTGTGCCTGACCGCCTCTCTCGTTCACGTTGTGATGGTGTTTCTGTACGTGGCTCCATCGAACCAGATCTCGCAGCGCTACAGCCGACAGATCGACGCGTGGATCTATCCGCTGTTCGAGCAGAACTGGCGCGTCTTCGCCCCGGATCCGGAGTCGGCCACCCGGCAGATCTCGGTGCGGACTGAGAATACTTCTGTGGACGGCGCGCACCAGGTGAGTGACTGGTTCGATCTGACGGCCATCGACGACGCCGATGTGAAGCACAACATCTTCCCCAGCCACACGGCACAGAACATGCTGCGCCGGGCGTATATCGGTTATCAGGAATCACACGGTAACGACGATCGATCGCACTCGGCGCGGGCTCTGATGTTTCAGCAGTACCTTCGCAACATCGCGGTGGAGAGGCTCGCCGCTCATCGGCACGGCACATTCCAGGCCATCCAGCTGAGGGTGGTCACGCGGCCGATCGCGCCGCCCGTTCGACCGCGCGCCCCCCACTCGGCCGCGAACGCCTCTGTCGACACCAGGTACCTGCCGTGGTGGAAGGTGACACCGAATGGCAACTGACCAGGCACCACCTGCGGCCCCGCCGCTTCATCGCGCGGCCGTGCGGCCCGACCGCCTCGGTGCGTTCTTCGCCACCCTGACCGAGCGGCCGGCCTCCCTCTACGCAGCCGCGACGCTGCGAATCGGATACGGGCTGCTCTACCTCGCCTTCCTGCTGCGGGAGTTCCCGCACCGTGAGGAAATCTGGGGCCCCGCTTCACCGTGGACACCCGCCCTGGCCATCGAACTGTTCGACCAGACCGGCTGGGCCAGCTTCCTCACGTGGTCCAGCAGCCGTACGTACTTCGAGGTCTGCTACGCCCTGGCTCTCGTCACGGCTGTGCTGTTCGTGATCGGCTGGCGGACCAGGGCGACATCCGTCCTGTTCGCAACCGTGGTGGTCGCGTTCCACGCGAGGGCCATCTTCATGACGGACGGAGGAGACAACCTGATCCTCCTCATGGCGGTCTACCTCTGCTTCACCGCGTGTGGCCGACGCTGGTCCCTCGACGCGCGGAGGGCCCGCCTCGGAGCTTCCGCGCGCACCGCCGGGACCTCGTCAGCACGACCGGAAGCGCTCGGCTTCTGGCATCAACTCCGCTCCTCGCAGAGGTACTTGTCTACAACGCTGCACAACTGCGGTATGTTCGTCATCGCGGTTCAGGTCTGCTTCCTCTACGGTGCCGCAGGGTTGTTCAAGGTACAAGGGGGCTTCTGGCGCGACGGGACCGCCCTCCACTACGTCCTGAACCTCGATCTGTTCCGGCCATGGCCCGCGCTGTCGCTCCTCCTGGACGGTCACCAGATGCTGGTCGCCGTCGCCAGCTACCTGACCGTGCTGCTGCAGGTGGCCTTCCCGTTCGTCCTGTTCGGCCGGTTCAAGTACATCGTTCTGACGATGCTGCTCGGCATGCACGCGGGTATCGCTGTACTCCTGGGACTCCCGCTCTTCTCCGGTGCGATGATCATCGCGGATGCCGTGTTCCTTCCGGACCGGTTCTACGAGTTCCTGGGACAGGTGTGGCGGCGTACGTTCCACCGCAGTGTTGCCACGCGGGTGGGAGCCTTGTCCAGCGCAGATGCCTCGTTCGTACCGCCGCAGCCCGGATCGCTTGGATGACGCCGAGAGCCAACGCCGAGAGCCAACGCCGAGAGCCAACGCCGAGAGCCGACGCCGAGAGGAGCCGGCGGAAGTGGACGAAGGTCTGATGATCAGCTCGCACGGCGGCACGGAGCCGGTCCTGGCGTACGACGGGGACTGCGGCTTCTGCCAGGCCGCCGTCGACCGGATCCGCCGACTGGCCGATCCCCGGATGACCGCCGTGCCGTGGCAGGCTCTGCCGGAACGGCTCACTTCTCCGCACCTCGCCCGCCTTGAGCGGGAGGTACTGATCTTCAAGGACGGCAATGTGCGTGCAGGCGGCGCCGACGCGCTGGCCCGGTACGCCGGGTCATCACCGGCCCGTCGATACCGGCTCGCCGCTGCCGCGGTCGG